>NZ_LGQZ01000084.1 GCF_003116015.1 Azospirillum sp. TSO22-1 | reverse complement strand
TGATGCCGTAGACCATCGTGTAGCCGATCGCGATGAGGCCGTAGATCGCCCCCAGCGTCAGCCCGTTGATCAGCTGTTGAAGGAAATATTCCATTAGCCTCTTCCCGTCTCAGCGCGTGGCAAACGGACGGGCAGCGAGGCGAGAACGCAAGGGTCCCCGTTCACGTGAACTGCCGCTCCCTGACCTGACCTGTTCAAAAGCCCGCGCGTAGTCCGCGCCGGGCACATTCCTTGAGTCCGGGACGTTAGCCCGACGGATTGTCTACGGCAAGTGGGGAAAACCACAATCCATCCGGCATCCTCCGAATTTCGGAGGATGCTGCAAAAGCAGGCGGCAAGCTGCTGAAATACATAGCCTTCATGGTTCTATGACGAGCCTATGACAGCGCAATCCGGACACAAAAGGAAAGCCCCTCCAGCGGGGTGCCGGAGGGGCTTCGACGTCACGCGGTGCTGACCGTGGAGACGGGTCAGCGCTTGCCCTCGCTGGAGGCCGTCTGGGTGGACGACTCCGCCGCCGCGGTCTTCGGCTTGGCCGGCGCGGCGGGCTTGGCGGACTTGGCGGGCTTGCTGCTCTTGCTCGACTTGGAGCGCGGCGGCTCGGCGGAGGCCAGCACCGGGCCGGCGGGGAGATCCGGTCCGCTCACCACCTTGACGTCGCACAGCGGCTGCTGGCTGAGGTGCATCAGGCCGGCACCCTTCTCGTCGGCGGTGAGGGTGCGCACCTCGTCCGGGCTGAGGGAGATGGCGTTCTCGATGCGCGGCACGAAGGTCTTGCAATAGTTCTCGGTGCCGATGATCGAGGCGCGTCGGCTGACTTCGTTCGCCACCTCGGTGCGGTAGGTGTCGAACTTGTTGGTGGCGTTGCCCTTGCCGGTGCGGCGGAAGTGGCCCATCAGCTCGCCCTCGGCCTTCGAGATGGTCGGGCGATGCTTGACGGTGAACTCCTGGTACTTGGCGAACGGCGCCTTCTCCGGCATTACGTCCTTGCACGTCAGGCCGGTGATCATCATCTCGCTGTGCATGCGGATCAGCTGCTCGGCCGCGTGCTCCGACCGGCTGTAGCAGGCGTGCGGGCCGCTGGCGGTCGGCTTCGCCTTGGCCTGTGCCGGCTTGCTCTGCGCCGCGGGCTTGCTCTGCGCCGACTGGGCGGCGTCGGCCGGCAGGGCCACGCCGGCGGCGACGCCCGCCACGACCAGCGCGGACGCCACGCGCACGGCACGGCGGAACGACAGGGAAGCAGACGCGGTGACGGCGCGCATGCGATGCATCGGTAAGCTCCGGTTCCTGGGTCCTATGACGGCGGATACAGACTTTTGGATGCCGCCGTCTCCTTTCTTGCTTCTACAATAGAGCTGGTCGCGATCAAACCCCAATCCGCGGGAGCCCCTCCTTGTCCAATCCGGCGTTGCGCATCGGCATCGATCTCGGGGGCACCAAGACGGAAGGGATCGTGCTCGACCGCCGGGGAAACCAGCTTGCCCGGCGCCGGGTTCCGACGCCGCAGGGCGACTACGACGGCACGCTGCGCACCATCCACGACCTCGTGGCCGGACTGGAGGCGGAGGCCGGCAGGCGCGCCACGGTGGGCGTCGGCATCCCCGGCATCGTCTCGCCGGCGACCGGGCTGGTGAAGAACGCCAATTCCACCTGGCTGAACGGCCGACCGCTCGACACGGACCTCGCAGCGGTGCTCCGCCGGCCGGTGCGGTTGGAGAACGACGCCAACTGCCTCGCCGTGTCGGAGGCGACGGACGGCGCCGGGGCCGGCTGCGGCGTGGTGTTCGCGGCGATCCTCGGCACCGGCTGCGGCGGCGGCATCGTCGTGCACGGCCGGCCGCTGTCGGGGCGCAACGCGGTGGCCGGCGAGTGGGGCCACAGCCCCCTGCCCTGGCCCGCCGACGGCGAACGCCCCGGCCCCACCTGCTACTGCGGCAAGGCCGGCTGCCTGGAGACCTTCGTTTCCGGCCCCGGTGTGGCCGCCGACCACCGGCGGGCGACCGGCGAGTCGCTGGGCGCCGAGGAGATCGCGGCGCGGGCGGCGGGTGGCGACGCGGCGTGCTGCGCGACCCTGGACCGGCTGTGCGGGCGGCTGGCGCGCGGGCTGGCGACGGTGGTCAACCTGCTCGACCCCGACGTCATCGTGCTGGGCGGCGGACTGTCCAACGTGGAGGCGCTCTACGGGGCGCTGCCGCCGCTGATCGAGCACTGGAGCTTCTCCGACCGCATCGACACGCCGGTGCGCCGCGCCGTGCATGGCGATTCGAGCGGCGTGCGCGGCGCGGCGTGGCTGTGGCGGCCGGAGGGGTTGGAAACGGTCAACGCGGGCGCGGCGGCGCCTTGACCGGCTGGTTGGCCGAAGGCCGGGTATAGCGCTCCAGCTGCAGCGAGTTGCGCGAACCGTACATCGGCTGCAACGTGCCGACCTTGGGCTTCGTGTCGGCGTGGAACTGGTTGCTGCTGGCCATGTGGTTGGGCCGCGACGCCGGTCGGGTGCCCACGGCGTTCGGGTTCTCGACGGGAACGCGCGGGCCGACCGGCAGCGCCTCGTCCATCATCCACTGCGGGACCTTTTGATCCTGGGCCAGCGCGGGAGCGCTCAGAACGGCGAGGGCGGACAGCAGCGCCAGGGTGCGAATCATGCAGGCGAACCTTTGCCGGAATCGGGGTGTCAGCCCGCATTCGGCCGCAGGTCCGGATGGAATTCCAGGGCGCGGGGGTGTTAGCCCGCCTGGAGCCGCCAAGCCGCAAGAAAGGTGGTGCCGCGTCAGGCGCGCCGCCGCAGGAGCCGACGCCGCACGCGCATGAGCGTCCAGCGCCCGACTGGCTTCAGCCGGATCGAACCGTCGCGCCGCCGCCGGAAGGCCCAGCCATGGTCGGCGAACCACGCGCGCATGAAGACCGCGACGCCCACTCCGATGGCCCCGCCAACCGCGATGTCGCTGACGTAGTGGACGTGCAGCACGACGCGGCTGAAGGCGCCGACCACGCCGGCCAGCAGGATCGGCCAACGCCAGCGCGGCATGAGCCACGAGAGCACCGTCGCCACCGACAGGAAGGTGTCGGCGTGGCCGCTGGGGAAGGACTGCAGGTCGTCGTTCAGCACGAACCAGCTGAACGCGTCGCCCTCCGGCGGCAGCTCGACGTAGGGGCGGGCACGGCCGACCACGCGCTTGATGATGCCGACGACGATGCTCGACCCGCCTATCGCGGCGACCACGAAGGCCGCCGCCTCCGCCGCCCAGCGGTAGTAGAGCGCGTGCAGGTTCGGACGGCGCGACAGCGCCAGGAAGACGGCGAACAGCAGCGCCGCCGGCCCCCACCACAGCCAGCTGTACCCGAAGAAGGTGATGACCCCGAAGATGGTGACCACCGTTTCAGGAGCCATCCGGGCGGCGGCCGACACCGTCCGGTCCACGTAGAGCATCAGCAGGACGACCGCCAGTGCCGCGATGCTCAGCCAGAGAAGGGCGAAGAGCGTGCGGTTGCGCG
This sequence comes from Azospirillum sp. TSO22-1, assembly GCF_003116015.1. Lineage (GTDB taxonomy): Bacteria > Pseudomonadota > Alphaproteobacteria > Azospirillales > Azospirillaceae > Azospirillum. The sequence continues at coordinate 59,640 of NZ_LGQZ01000084.1, read as the reverse complement.
TGGCGGCCATGGGATCCTGTCGTTCAGGGCGGAGCGGCGTACAGCGTCAGGGAGATGCGGCGGCCGTTGTTGTAGTTCAAGCCGTGAACTTCGCCGAGCGGCTTCGGTTCCACGCCGTCCAGCGCAGCGCGGAAGGCCGCCTGCTCGCGCACGTCGACCAGCGCCAGCGCGCAGGCGCGGTCGGACAGCAGGTGCTTCGCCGCCCCCTCGCCGTTCACCAGCTTGGTCCGCGTGCCGACCAGGAAGACGAGGCTCGGCTCCGAATAGCCGGCCGAGGCCACCGTGGTGCCCGGACACGGCCGCACCGCCGACACCACCTGCGCGGCGGAGCGGCTGATCCACAGCCCATCGATGCCCGGCAGCACGAGCGCGTACGTCGCCGCGTACAGCACCGCCGCAGCGCCCAACGCCGCCGCGGCGCCACGCCAGCCCTCGCCACGGACGACGAGGCGTACACCCCACACGTACAGCGCCAGCACCGGCGGCAGCATGGCGAGCGCCGCCCAGGCGATGCGCTGGTCGATCATCCACGGCACCACCGCGATGGCCACCGCCAGCAGCGCCCAGGTCGCGGTACCGAGGGCGGCGGCGGCGTACAGCAATCCCCGACGTGGTTTCTCCGCCGTGCGGGCGAAGCCGTCCAGCAGTGCCTGCGCGGTCAGCAGGGCGATGGCCGGGAATGCCGGCAGCGTGTAGTGCAACAGCTTGGTCGGCACCGCCTCGAACACGATCCAGGTCGGGACGATCCAGCAGACGCAGAAGCGCACGGCCGGCGCGCGGCGGTTCAGCCACACCCAGGGCAGCGCCAGCAGCGTCAGGAACGACCACGGCGCGAAGGTTATCCAGAAGGTGCCCAGATAGTAGCCGGGCGGCAATCCCTTGCCCTCCTGCCCGCCGGCGACCTTGCCGAGCATGTCGTGCCCGACGGACTCGGCGAAGAAGGCGCCCTTGCTCTGGATGGCGATGGCGATCAGCCAGGGGGCGACGAGTGCGGCGACGATGCCCAGGCCCAGCAGCGGCCTCAGCTTCCTCAGCCACGCCACCCGGCGCTCCCACAGCGCCAGCCCGGCCAGCGTGGCGCCGGACACCAGCAGCACCAGCGGCCCCTTTATAAGGATGCTGATCCCCACGGCGACCCAGAAGGCCACCGCCGTGGCGCGGCCCTCCTCCGGCTCGTCGCGGCGCAGGTAGAGACGGGCCAGGGCCAGCTGCGCGGCCAGGATGGTAGCGAGCAGCACGGCGTCGGTCTTCGCCATGCGCGCCTCGACGCCCAGCACGACGCAGCCGGCCAGCATCACCGCGCCCAGCACGCCGGCCCCCGGCCCGAACAGCCGCGCGCCGATCCAGGCGGTCAGCAGCACGCTCAGCACCGCGCCGAGCATGGAGGGGATGCGGTAGGTCCAGATCGCCTTGCCCGGCTCGCCGCTCAGCGCAGTGGCGGCGGCCTGCAGCCAGTAGATGCCGATCGGCTTCTTGTAGCGCGCCTCGTCCTGGAAGCGGATGTCGACGTAGTTGCCGCTCTCCAGCATCTGGTAGGACGCCTGGGCGAAGCGCGCCTCGTCGCGGTCGAAGGGCGGCACGACGGTGAAGCCCGGCAAGAACAGCGCCACCGCCAGCAGGGCCAGCAGCGCGTAGGCCAGCAGCGGCACCCGCGCCCCGGCGGCGCCCTCCAGCCCGGCCCAGCGGGCGGTGTCCGGCGCGGCGCTCATGCGGCCTCCGTCCCCTTGTGCGTCCAGACGAAGTACAGGTTGCGGAAGTAGATGAGCAGGCCGAGGCCCTGGCCGAACATGTAGACGGGGTCGACGCGGTAGATCGAATAGGCCAGCAGCAGCAGGCCGCCGCCGATCGAGAAGTACCAGAAGGTCTCCGGCACGATGGAGCGGCGGACGCGCTCGCTGGCGATCCATTGCACGACGAAGCGCATCATGAACAGCGCCTGGGCGAAGAAGCCGACGCCGATCCACACCATCTCCGTCGTGGAGGTGCCAGCGTACCAGGCGACCAGCTTGTCGATCACGCCGCCGGCCCCCCGCGTTCCTCGATCACCGGCGACAGCGCCGTGCGGCGCTTCAGCCAGTAGACGCCCAGCAGGTCGACCACGCCGATCAGGCCGCGGCGCAGGTTGGTGTACTTCGACGCGCCGGCGTTGCGCGGCCGGTGATTGACCGGGATGTAGGCGACGTGGTGGCCGTGCGCGCGGAACAGCGCCGGCATGAAGCGGTGCTGCGCGCCGAAGAACGGCAGGTCGAGGAAGACGTCGCGGCGGAACACCTTGATGCCGCAGCCGCTGTCGGTGCAGCCGTCCTGCAGAAGCCCCTGGCGGATCTTGTTGGCGAAGCGCGAGGCAAGACGCTTGGACAGCGTGTCCTGCCGCTTCCGGCGCAAGCCGCCGACCAGCATCGGGTGGTCGTCCTGCTGCGTGCGGGCAAGCAGCGCCGGCAGGTCGGCCGGGTCGTTCTGGCCGTCGCCGTCCAGCGTGCCGACCCACTCGCCCCGCGCCGCCTTGGCACCGGTGCGCACGGCGGCGCTCTGGCCGGAGCGCTTGCGGTGGCGCAGCAGGCGCACCGGCCGCCCTTCCGCCATCGCCTGCGCCAGGATGGCCGCGGTGTCGTCGGTGGACCCGTCGTCGACGAAGATCGCCTCGAAGGAGCCGAGCGGCGCCAGCGCCCGCTCGATCTCGTCGAGCAACGGCAGCACGTTTTCCGACTCGTTGAGGACGGGAATGACGACCGACAGCCGCACCGGCCCCCGGTCCGCCGCAGGAATGCTCACAGGCGCTAACCCCAATGCTCAAACGGCCGTGAAAATACCGCCGGAGCGGGGCGAGCGGTAGGGGATTCTGTCGGCCCGCCCGATCGCCCCGTCTACAGCCCCTTCGCCTGGTCGCGCAGCACGAACTTCTGGATCTTGCCGGTCGAGGTCTTCGGCAGCGGGCCGAACACCACCGTGCGCGGAACCTTGTAGCGGGCCATGGCCTGCTGGCAGTACGCGATGATGTCCGCCTCGCTCACCTGGTCCTCGGAGCCGGGCTTGAGCGTCACGAAGGCGCAGGGCGTCTCGCCCCACTTGGCGTCCGGACGCGCCACCACGGCGGCCTCCATGACGTGGGGATGCTTGTACAGCACCTCCTCGACCTCCAGCGACGCGATGTTCTCGCCGCCGGAGATGATGATGTCCTTCGAGCGGTCCTTGATCTCGACGTAGGAGTCGGGGTGCAGCACGGCGAGGTCGCCGGTGTGCAGCCAGCCGTCGCGCAGCGTCTCCTCGGTGGCCTTCGGGTTCTTCAGATAACCCTTCATCACCGTGTTGCCGCGCAGTGCCAGTTCACCCAGCGTCTCGCCGTCGGCCGGGACCGGCTGGCCGGTGGCGGGGTCGAGCACCGTCTGCTCGGCCATCATCACCATGTTGACGCCCTGGCGCGCCATCAGCACGGCGCGCTCCTCAAGCTCCAGGTCGTCCCACGATTCCTGCCACGCGCAGACGCTGGCCGGGCCATAGCACTCGGTCATGCCGTAGAGGTGGGTCACGGCGAAGCCCATGCGCTCCATCTTGTCGATGACCGCGCTCGGCGGTGCGGCGCCGCCGGTGGCGACGCTGACCGGGCCATGGCCGAACGTGCGCTTCGCCGCATCCGGGGCGTGGATCAGCATGGTCAGCACCACCGGCGCGCCGCACAGGTGGGTGACCTTCTCCTCGGCGATCAGGCGGAAGATCTCGGCCGGATCGACGGCGCGCAGGCAGACGTGGGTGCCGCCCACCGCGGTCACCGCCCACGGGTAGGTCCAGCCGTTGCAGTGGAACATCGGCAGCGTCCACAGATAGACGCTGCGCGGCGTCAGCGCAAAGGTCAGCGCGTTGGACAAGGCGTTCAGGTGCGCGCCGCGGTGATGGTAGACAACACCCTTCGGGTTGCCGGTGGTGCCGGAGGTGTAATTCAGCGCGACCGACGCCCACTCGTCGTCCGGGAAAGTGAAGGGCCGTTCCGGGTCGCCGGTGGCGAGGAAGTCCTCGTACTCCGTGTCGCCGACCGGCTCGGCGCCCTGGGCGTGCGGGTCGTCGATCCAGACGACGCGCGGCTTGCTCTCCATGCCGTCCAGCGCCGCGCGGGCGATCGACGCCAGGCCGCGGTCGACGATGAACAGCTTCGCCTCGCAGTGGCCGAGGATGAAGGCGACGGTGGCGGCGTCGAGCCGCGTGTTGATGGCGTTCAGCACCGCGCCGCAGCCGGGCACGCCGAAGTGCGCCTCCAGCATCGCCGGCGTGTTGGGGATCAGCACCGAGACCACGTCGCCGGTGCGGATGCCGGCGCGCTCCAGCGCGCTGGCGAGGCGGCGGGCGCGCTGCTCCAGCTCACGGTAGGTCAGACGGCGGTCACCGTAGATGCACGCCGTCTTGGTCGGATAGACCTGCGCGGAGCGGCGCAGGAAGTCGAGCGGCGTCAGCGGCTGGTGGTTGGCGGCGCGCTTGTTCAAACCGGACTCGTCCACGGCATCCTCCCTTTGGGCGTTCGCCGGCATGGTAGGGCGGGCGCGACGGGCCGGGCAAGGGAAAGGCGCGCGGCGGGGCGTTAAACCGCAGCTCCGAACACAAGATTTACACGGATTTCACGGATTTAGGCACGGATTGCACGGACGCTCTCAAGCCTGCGCGTTTGGGACGAACAGGCATTCTGCACGGATCAGGAAAGATCCGTGCAATCCGTGCCTAAATCCGTGAAATCCGTGTGAAAGCCCTTGTTTTCCGGCGATCAGAACCGCGTCGACGCACTCGGCGGGGTCTGGGCGACGCAAACGCTGTCCTTGCCCTTCAGGCTGCCGCAGCCGTCGCTGCGCTGGGTGACGAAGCGGATCTGCACGCGGTCGGGGTCGATGCCCGGCTGCAGGAACGCCTCGGCGATCTGGTAGCGGATGTTCGGCTTGGCCGCCTTGGCCGCCGGCTGGGCCGCGGCAACCTGCACCGGCGCCGGCAGCGGCGCCGTTTGCGGCTTCTCCCGGGCGGGCGCGGGGGCGAGCGCCGGCGGCGGAGCGGGCGGCGGAGCGGGCGGCGGCTCGGGCGCGGCGGCGACGAAGACCGGCGGCGGCGGGGCCATCGGCGCCTCGCTGCGGGCCGGCTCGGCCTTCGCCGGTTCCGGCTTGGCCTGTTCCGGCTTGGGGGGCAGGACGGCGACCTCCACCGCGGTGGCGCTGCTGGAGGCCGACGGCATGCGCGGCTCGTCCTTGCCGACCTTCGGCGTCAGCGCGGCGAGGTACATCTTCGTCTCACGCGGAAGCTTCTGCTTGCCGGCGAGGTGCTGCGCGTAGCACTTCGGACCGCAGTTGTAGGCGGCGAGGAAGCCCGGCGCGCCGAACAGATCGTACATCTCGCGCAGGTAGGCGGTGCCGGCCATGATGTTGTCGCGCGGGTCGGCCGGGTCGGAACCCAGGCCGTAGGCGTTGCGCATCAGGTCGTAGGTGCCGGGCATCACCTGCATCAGGCCGAGCGCGCCGGCCGAGCTGGTGATGACGCGCCCGTTGACGGTGGCGCGGCCGCCGCTCTCGCGCAGCATCACGGCGCGGATCCACGGCACCGGCACGTCGAAGCGGGCCGACGCCTCGCGCATGTGGGGGACCCAGCGGGCCAGGGGATCGTTGGGATCGATCGGCGCCTCGGCAGCCGGAGCTTCCGCCACCGGGGTCGGTTGGGTGGTTGCGCACCCCGCCAGACTGGCCCCGATCATCAGGAGAGCGCCAAGGGCAAACCGCGCCGAACGCTCTTTCGTGCCCGCCAGGGCCAGATTGCCGTGAATATTCACTAAAAAGCGCCCGATCCGATGTCATACGATCGATAGGAGTAGTTCGCTTTTTCAGTGAGACGTCCGGCCAAGTCAAGCGGCAAGGGCAGACTGCGACATCAGCTACGCCGTTTTTCCGATCTGTTCTGCCCAAGACGGAACATTTTGCAGACAAGCGTGGGACACAGCATTATCCGAACCCGAACCTTTTCCGAATCGTGCGCGGCACCGGTCGCGACTCGGACATGACCGCGCAACGGTTTGTCCGCGGTCAAATCGGACGGCGCCGCGCCGGGCTAGCGTGCACCCTCCCCTCACCGGCCGGAGTCTATGCCCCATGCCCTTCCCCGCCTTCTACGACCACGCTCCGCGCATCCGCGTCCGCGACCCGCTCAGCGCCTTCCTCGGCGCCAGCGACGACGGCGTGCTGGAGTACGGCTACGCCGACGCCGTCCGGCTCGCTGGGCATTCCTGCCCGACGCTGGCCGGCGCCTACCTGATGACGGTGAAGGCGCTGAACCACCTCTACGGCGACACGCTGCCGGAGCGCGGCGGCATCCAGGTGCACTTCCGCGAAACCGAGACCACCAGCGCCACCGGCGTGATGGGCCGGGTGGCGGCGCTGCTCACCGGGGCGGCGGGCGACGACGGCTTCAAGGGCATCGCCGGCCACTTCGACCGCCGCGACCGCCTGTTCTTCGGCGCCAACATCACCGGCGACATTGCCTTCCGCCGGCTCGACACCGGGGCCGGCGTGCAGGCGAGTTTCCGCGGCGCCGCCGTCCCCTCGTCGCCGGAGACGCGCGACCTGCTGCCGGCAGTGCTGAACGGCGCCGGCTCGGCCGGGGACGCCGAGCGCTTCCGCGCGCTGTGGCAGGGCCGGGTGAAGGCGATCCTTGTCGATCACGCCGACGACCCGGCGCTGGTGGAACTCGCCGCGTGGGCCTAGACGCCCCCGCCGCGCGCCGGCCGAGCGGCCACCGGGTGTTCTTCCCGCTGGCCCTGGCCTACGCCGGCCTGTCGGTGCCGTACTGGACGGCGGCCTACGCCGGCCTGCTGCCCGCCGCCTGGACACCGGCCGTGCACGCGCACGAGATGGTCATGGGCTACGCGCTGGCGGTGGTCGGCGGCTTCCTGCTGACCAAGCCGTCGCGCGGCGCGCTGGCCCTGGCGGTCACGGCGTGGCTGCTCGGCCGGGCGGCGGTACTGGCCGGGCTGCCGGCGGCACTGGCGGTGCCGATGACGCTGGCCTACCCGCTGGTGCTGTTCGCGCTCGGCGGCTGGCCGTTCCTGCGCGCCGCCAAGAGCGGCCACAACGCCGTCTTCGGCCCGCTGGTCGGCGCCTTCGCGCTGGCGGAAGCGCTGTATTGGGGCGGCGACGGCCGCACCGGCGCGCTGTTCGCCCTGCACGTGGTGGGTCTGCTGCTGTTCGCCATGGGCGGCCGCGTCATCCCCGCCGCCACCGCCGGCGAGGTGCGCCGCCAGGGCGGCCTGCTGGTCGAGCGGGTGCAGCCGCGCATCGAGTGGATCGGCATCGCCGGCGGCGTCCTCGCCACGGCATCGGTCGCCACCGGCTGGCTGCCGGAGGCGGGTGCCGCCGGCGCGGCGGTGACCGGGCTGGCGGCGTGGCTGCGGCTGGCGCGCTGGCGGACCTCGGCGGTGCTCGGGCGGCCGGACCTGTGGAGCCTGCACTTGGGCACCGCATGGCTCGGCCTCGGCTGGCTCGCGGCGGCGGTGGAGCGCGTCGCTCCCCTGCCCGGCGGCGCCGGCTGGCACCTGCTGGGCACGGCGGCGCTCGGCACACTGGCGGGCGCCATGATGGTGCGCGTCACCCTGCAGCGCGAGGCCTGCCCGCCGGACTTCCCGCCCGCCGCCACGCTGGCCGTGGTGCTCATCGGCGCCGCGGCGCTGCTGCGGGTTGGTGCGGGGTGGCTGGCGCCGGGCCTCTTGCTTCCGTTGGCCGTGCTCGCCTGGATGGCGGCGCACGGCTTGCTTTTCGTCGTGGTCGGGCGGATTCTGCGCCGCCGCTGACCGTTTGGACCGAGGAGGGTCCCCCATGCAGGCCATTTCCCAGACCGGCCGCCTCATCAACGAGGACCACGATCGCACCGCCGCCCTCCTCAACCGGCTGGAGACGCACCTGGAGCAGGCCGAGGCCCGCGGCATCCCCGCGCTCGATGAGGAGGTTCGCGCCCTGGTCGCCGACCTCAACACCGAGCTGGAGAGCGAGCTGACCACCCACTTCGACTTCGAGGAGCGGGTGCTGTTCCCGCTGATCGCGGACTCCGGCGGGCACGAGATGGTGCAGCACCTGTTCAACGAGCACGAGGTGATGCGCCCCATCGGCCGGCGCCTGCAGCGCTACTGCGCGCTGGCGCTGCGCGACGGCTTCGACGAGGACAGCTACGGCGCCTTCGTCCATTTCGGCTGGGACATCCTGGACCGGCTGGAGCGCCACCTGCAGATCGAGGAGACCGCCTTCCTGCTGGCCGTCGAGGCGCTGATGCTCAACAACCCGGACCTGGACGCGAAGATCGCGGCGGGCTACCGCGCGTCCTGACCGCACGCCGCGTCGATCAGCGCCGCCGCCGCCGCGGGGATGGCGCGCGCCGCCACGTCGGGGCCCAGCATCCGGCCGCCGGCGTAGGCACCCTGCATCAGCAGCAGCAGATGCTCGGCCAACGCCTCCGGCTCGCGTGCGGTGGCCTGCACCGCCAGATCGCGCAGATGGTCGCGCATGGCGCGGGCGTGGCGCTCGGCAATGGCGCGGCCGGGATGGTCGGTGTCGCGAAACTCCACCGTGGTGTTGATGAACGGGCAGCCGCGGAACTTCGGGTGCGCCGACCACTTGCCGAGCGCCGCGAACAGCGCCTTCAACTGCGCCCGCGGGTCGCCGGGGTGACGGGCCACGACACCCTGCCACCACGCCCAGAACTTGGCCTCGGTGTCCTCCAGCCACGCGCAGATCAGTTCGTCCTTGGAGGCGAAGTTCCGGTACAGGCTCATCTTCGCCACGCCGGAGCGGGCGATGATCGTGTCGATACCAACCGCGCGGATGCCCTCGCGGTAGAACAGCTCGGCCGCCGTGTCCAGGATCCGCTCGCGCGCCGTGCGGCGCCCCTCGTCGCTCATCGTCCCGCCCGCCAAAAACCGCGTTGACATGATACAGACCTGTCTCTACCATCGCAAGCCATGAGACAGATCTGTCTCAACACCATTTCGGCCCGCATTCCTATCGAGGAGCCCCGGACGCATGCTCTACCTCGACGACCTGAAGCCGGGCGACCGCCACACCGGCACCTCCGTGACCGTGAGCGAGGAGGACATCTTCGCCTTCGCCCGGCAGTTCGACCCGCAGCCCTTCCACCTCGACCCCGAGGCGGCGAAGGGCACGGTGTTCCGTGGTCTTGCGGCCAGCGGCTGGCACACCGCGGCGCTGACCATGCGGATGATCGTCGATGGCCCGCACACCTTCGCCGGCGGCTTCATCGGCATGGGCGTGGAATCGCTGGCTTGGCCGCGCCCGGTGCGTGCCGGCGATACGCTGACCGCCGAGAGCGAAGTGCTGGAGGTGCGCCCCTCCACGAAGCGGCCGGACCAGGGCGTGGTCCGCGTGCGCGTCGTCACCCGCAACCAGAACGGCGAGGACGTCCTGCACTGGACCGCGAACCTGCTGGTCCAGCGCCGCTCCCCCGCCGACGCGAGCGCCGAGGTGGATCGGCGCGCCGCCGCCGAATAGGCGGCCTCCCCACCTCCAAAGGCGGCGCCGGGCTCCCGGCCGCCGCCTTTTTTCTGTTTGATGACAAAGCGTTCCGCCTCACCATCGATACTTAAGAAAAATGCTGGGCATATCCGCCTATACGGCAGTCATGGCGCCCCGTCCAAACGGGCTAATGACCGTCTTCTTGTTGACGGCACTGGATAAACCCCTATTTGATCAACCCTGAAGTGGGAGAACATTCGCGGCATTGCAGCGTGTACGTGTCCAGCAACACGGCGCGCGAATCCTTGCCGCGGCGGCGATCCGACGCGGGCACGACGGCAAGGGCATCATGGCGGAAACGTTTCTTGTGGTGGACGACAGCAAGCTCGCCCGCATGGTGGTGCGCCAAGCCCTGCGCGACCTGCACCCGGACTGTGCCATTCTCGAAGCGGCCACCGGCCCCGAGGCCGACCAGGTGGACGGGGTCGACACGCTGACCGCCGCCTTCATCGATTTCAACATGCCCGATGAGGACGGGCTGAAGCTGGCCGCGCGCCTGCGCGCCCGCCGGCCCGACCTGCCGATCGCCATCGTCTCCGCCAACGCACAGACCGACGTGCTGGAGCGAGCCCGCGACCTCGGCGCGGCGTTCCTGGAAAAGCCGGTGTCCCGCGACGCGCTGGCCGGCTTCGTCGCCGCGCCCGCCGCGCAGCGCCGCAGCGCCTGAGCCGCGGGACCGCGCCATGCTGGAATCCTTCAGTGAGCTGGAGACGGACGCTCTGACCGAACTGGTCAACGTTTCGGTCAGCAAGGCGGCGGTGACGCTCAGCAAGATGGTGCAGGGCGGCGTGGCGCTGACCGTGCCGAAGGTGCACGTGGTGCCGCGCGCCTCGGCCGCCGCGGCGCTGACCGCCCGCCCGGACGACCAGCTGGTCGCCGTCGGCGAGGAGTTCCACGGCAGCTTCTCCGGCGCCGCGGTTATGGTCTTCCCGGTCTCGAACAGCCTGGAGCTGGTGCGCGCCGTGCTGCCGCACATGGCCGACCTGGACGAGATCATCGAGATGGAGCAGGAGGCGCTGAGCGAGATCGGCAACATCCTGATCAACAGCTGCCTGTCGACGCTGGCCAACATGCTGCACCAGCGCATCACCACCTCGCTGCCGCGGGTCATCTATGGTGCCGCGCTGGAGATCCTCACCTACGGCGGCACCGTGGAGTCCGACCAGGTGATGGTCTTCCACGTCGACTTCACGATGAAGGAACGCGGGATCAAGGGCTTCATCCTGATCGTCATGAGCGTCTCGTCGCTGATGGCGCTGCGCCAGAGCGTGGCGGCGATGATCGCGCCCTACGCCGGCCAGGCCTGAGGGGCGGCGCCATGTCCGACCTCGACTCACCGGCAGGATTCGACGACCTCGACGTCGGCATCATCGTGCTCGACGGGGCGCAGGCGGTGCGCGGCTGGAACCGCTGGATGGCGGAGCAGTCGGGCCTGTCCGCCGCCGACGTCCTGGGCAAGCCGCTGTTCGCGCTGTTCCCCGACCTCGCCGACAGCCGCCTGGCGCGCGCGGTGGAGGAGACGCTGGCCTTCGGCACCTCGTCGGTGGTCTCGCACTACCTGAACCCGAACCTGCTGCCGCTCGGCAACCGCGTCGGCGATCAGACGCAGCCGACGCACCAGTCGATCATCACCAAGCCGCTGCAGGGCCGCACCGGCTGCCTGCTGCAGGTGCACGACATCACCGTGTCGGTGCGGCGCGAGCGGCAGTTGCGCCAGGGGCGCGCCGCACGCTACCGCGCCATCGTCGACACCGCCACCGACGCCATCGTCACGGTGGACGAGAGCGGCATCATCCACTCCGCCAACCGCGCCGCGCACGCGCTGTTCGGCAGCGTCGACGGCGCGCTGGTCGACACCCCCGTCGCCGTGCGGCTGGAGCAGTTCGAAGAGGGCCGCACCCGCGTGCACCGCGCCGACGGGCGCGAGGTGCACGTCGACATCTCCATCGGCGCCTGGACGGCCGAGGGACGGCGCTTCTTCACCGCGATCATGCGCGACGTCACCGCGCGCATCGAGATGGAGCGCACCATCATCGCCGCGAAGGAGGAGGCCGTCGCCGCCCGCATCGCCGCCGAAACGGCGAACCGCGCCAAGTCGAAGTTCCTCGCCGCGGCGACGCACGACCTGCGCCAGCCGGTGCAGTCGCTGATGCTGTTCTCCGCCGCGTTGGCCACCGGGCAGGAATACGGCCGCACTCACGAGGTGCTGAGCCACATGGACAAGGCGCTGGGCGCGCTGAAGGGCCTGCTGGACAGCCTGCTGGACATCTCCAAGCTCGACGCCGGCATCGTCCACGCCAAGCGCGAGGCGTTCCCGATCTCCGACCTGATGGACGCCATCGATTCCGGCTACGCCGGGGTAGCCGCCGCCAAGGGGCTGGGCTGGTCGGTCAGCGCGCCGGACGTGGCGGTGCACAGCGACCCCAACCTGCTCGGCCGCATGGTGCGCAACCTGGTCGAGAACGCCATCCGCTACACCCGGCACGGCGTCATCGGCGTCGAGTGCGCGGTGCGCGGCGCCCGGCTGGCCATTTCGGTGCGCGACACCGGCATCGGCATCCCGCCCGAGAGCCTGGAGGAGATCTTCACCGAGTTCCACCAGCTCGCCAACCCGGAGCGCGACCAGAAGCAGGGCCTCGGCCTCGGCCTCGCCATCGTGCGGCGGCTGGCCGGGCTGCTCGACCACCCGGTGGACGTGCGGTCGGTACCGGGCCAGGGGTCGGTGTTCACGGTGGAGGTGCCGCTCGACCGCGTCGAGGCGGTGGGACCGGACGCACCCGAGCGGCTGGACGGAAGCGGCGTCTTCGCCATCCTGATCGACGACAACCCGGTGATCCTGATGGGTCTGCGCGCCCTGATGGAGCAGTGGGACTACACGCTGCAGACCGCGGAATCCTGCGACGAGGCGGTGGCCGAGCTGTCCGGCGCGGCGCGGGCGCCGGACGTGATCGTCGCCGACTACCGCCTGCGCGAGGAGCGCACCGGCACCCAGGCGATCCACACCATCCGCGCGCGCTTCGGCACGCACATCCCGGCGGTGATGCTGACGGGCGAGAACAGCCCGGAGTGCGTGCACGACAGCCAGACCGAAGGCTTCACCATCCTGCACAAACCGGTCGAGCCCGAGCAGTTGCGCCGCACGCTCGCCGAGGCGATCCGCGCTGCCGGCCTGCGCCGCCCGCGCAGCCGGCACGGGGTGAAGCAGGCCTAAAGGTCGCTCACCCCACTATCGCGACTCTATCCAAACCAGCAAGAGCAGAACCGGCTTCCGCACCACACACACTGGTAATACCGCTTTGGCCCGAAGACATGAAAAAGCCCGGTCGCCATAAGCGCCGGGCTTCAGTTGTTTCTATTTATTTAACTATTGGCGTTTCCTCCCCCGAAACCGATCCGGGGTTCCCCGTTCGACTTCGCTTGAAGGCTTTATGCCAAAGTCGAAGGCCACTTTGAAGCGATCTATGGTAATAGCGCCTTTATGCTTTCGGAGGGTCGGAACCTGCTGCCTAAGGCGTATTCCGTAAAGGGAATACGCCTTAAGTAGAAGCGCCGGCAAACAGCGCCCGCGCCTGCTCCGCGGTCGCCAGGGGGCGGCCCAGAAGCGGAGCGAGGTCCGCCGCCTGCCGCACCAGCGCCGCGTTGTCCGGCGCCACGCCACCATCGGCCAGCAGCAGGTTGTTCTCGAAGCCGACGCGGCCGTGCCCGCCAAAGGCCGCCGCCGCCGCGATGCAGGCCGTCTCGCGCCGACCGAAGGCACACACCGCGAAGGGCAGCGACCGGGTCCAGGCCGCCAGGAAGGGCAGCAGATCGCGCGGGTCCGACTGCTGGCCGGCGCTGTAGCGGCCGAGCACGAACAGCACGCTCGCCCCCGTCGCCGGCACCACGCCGCGCGCCAGCAGGTCGTCGAAGCGCCGCACATCGTCGGCGTCGTAGAGGATGTACTGGATCAGCGTTCCCGCCCCCGCCTGCTCGGCCAGGAAACGCGCGGCCTCGGGCTCCGACGCGGCGTCGGGCACGAGTTCACGCACGGCGGCGGACAACGCCTCGGGCCGCAGGGCACGCATCGCCGCCATCTGCTGGGCCGGGGTGTAGATCCCCACCGCCTCGGTGGTCGCCTGGATCAGCAGCCCGTCGCCCACCGCGCGCCGGATGGCGGCGGTGGCGGCGCGATAGGCGTCGGCGTCCAGCGTGTGCCGGCCATCGGCGTCGCGCACGTGCAGGTGGATCATCGCCGCTCCGGCCTCCCGGCAGCGAGCGGCCTCGCGGGCAAGCTCGTCCGGCGTCATGGGCAGCGCCGGGTGGTCGGCCTTGCCGCGGCGGGCGCCGTTCGGCGCCACCGCAACGATCAACGGCGCGTCGCCCATCAGTCCTCGCCCGCCGGCAGCGCGTGGCCGTGCTCGTCGTGCGCCGGGCGGCGGTGCAGCAGCCGCGCGGCGAGGCGTCCGGCGTCCTCCATGTACAGGAACAGCACCGGCGTGATGTAGAGCGTCAGCACCTGCGACACCACGAGGCCGCCGACCACCGCGAGGCCGAGGGGCTGGCGCAGCTCGGCCGCGGCGCCGTGGGCGACGGCGATGGGCAGCGTGCCCATGATCGCCGCCATGGTCGTCATCATGATCGGGCGGAAGCGCAGGACGCAGGCGCGCTCGATGGCGTCGCGCGGGGACAGTTTCTGCTCGCGCTGCGCCTCCAGCGCGAAGTCGATCATCATGATGGCGTTCTTCTTGACGATGCCGATCAGCATCAGAATGCCGATGACCGAGATGACGTTCAGCTCCTGCCCGAACACCTGCAGCGTCGCCAGGGCGCCCACCGCCGCCGCCGGCAGGCCGGACAGAATGGTCAGCGGGTGGACGAAGCTCTCGTACAGCACGCCCAGCACGATGTAGATCACCAGCACCGCCGCACCGATCAGCAGCGCCTGCCCCTTCTGGGCGTCCTGGAACACCTGCGCGGTGCCGGCGAAGCCGGTGGACACGGTGGCCGGCAGGCCGAGCCGCTGCTCCACCGCGCGCACCTGCTCCACCGCCTCGCCCAGCGCCGCGCCGGGGGCGAGGTTGAACGAAATGGTGACGGCCGGCAGCTGGCTCTGGTGGTTCACCGACAGCGGGCCGGCGGTGCGCTCGACGCGGGCGAAGGCGTCGAGCGGGATCAGCTTGCCCGTCGTGTTGCGGACATAGACGCGCGACAGCGCGCTGTCGTCCTGCTGGTACTTCGGGTCCAGCTCGATGAGGACCTGGTAGTCGTTGGACGGGGTGTAGATGGTCGACACCTGCCGCTGCCCGAAGGCGCTGTAGAGCGTCGAGCGCACCTGGTCCACCGCCACGCCCAGCGTCGCCGCCTTCTCGCGGTCGACGTGCACGTAGGCCTGCGGGCTGTTGAGCTGCAGGTCGGTGGTGACGTCCTGCAGGATCGGCACGTCGTGCAGCGCGCGCTCCAGCTTCTGCGACCACAGGTACAGGTCGGAGAGGTCGAGCGCCTGGACGGTGTACTGGTACAGGCTCTTCGACGCGCGGCCGCCGATGCGCAGGTTCTGGATCGGCTGGATGAAGGCGGCGAGACCGGGGATCTTCTGCATGTCGCGGCGCAGCTCCTGCACGATCTGCTGCGCCGGGGCACGCTCGTCCCGTGGCTTCAGGGCGACGAACATGCGCCCGGCGTTGCCGGTGGCGTTCGGGCCGCCGGCGCCGGCCGCGGCGTTGACGTACTCCACCGCCGGGTGCTGCTGCACCAGCGCCGCCGCCTGCCGCTGCAGCTCGGCCATCGCCGGGAAGGCGATGTCGGGCGCCGCCTCGGTGGTGACGAACAGCTGGCCGATGTCCTCGGTCGGAAAGAAGCCCTTGGGGATGGCGTTGTACAGGTAGGCCGAGCCCGCGATGGTGCCGAGGAACACCAGCCCGGTGATCGCCCGCCAGCGCAGCGCGCCACGCAAGGTCGCCTCGTAGCCGCGCAGCATGGCGTTGAAGCCGCCCTCCAGCACGCGGCCGAAGACGCCCTCCTCCTCGCCGTGCTTCTCGCGGGTCAGGAAACGCGAGCACAGCATCGGCGTCAGCGTCAGCGACACGAAGGCCGAGGCGGCGATGGACATGGTCACCACCACCGCGAACTCGTGGAACACGCGCCCCACCACGCCGCCCATCAGCAGGATGGGGATGAACACCGCCACCAGCGACAGCGTGATCGACACGATGGTGAAGCCGATCTCGCGCGAGCCCTTCAGCGCCGCCTCGAACGGGCGCATGCCCTCCTCGATGTAGCGGACGATGTTCTCCAGCATGACGATGGCGTCGTCCACCACGAGGCCGACGGCGAGCGTCAGGCCCATCAGCGACACGTTGTCGATGGAGAAGCCCATCTTGTACATGCCGGCCGCCGTGGCGATCAGCGAGATCGGCACCGCCAGCGCCGGGATCAGCGTCGCCGACAGCTTCCGCAGGAACAGGAAGATCACCATGATCACCAGCCCGATGGTGAGGGCCAGGGTGAACTGCACGTCCTCCACCGCCTCGCGGATCGACTGCGAACGGTCGTTGGTGACGCCGATCTCGACGCTGGGCGGCAGCTGCTGCTTGAAGGCGGGCAGCAGGGCGCGCACGCGGTCCACCACCTCCACCGTGTTGGCGTCGGGCTGGCGCTGCACCGCCAGCGTGATGGCGCGGGTGCCGTTGTACCAGTTGGCGATGCGGGTGTTCTCGACCGAGTCCAGCACCGTGGCGACGTCGCCCATGCGCACCGGCGCGCCGTTACGGAAGGCGATGATCAGGTCGCGGAACGCCTCGGCGTTGGGCAGCTGCGGGTTGGCGGCGAGGACGAGTTGCTGGCGCACACCCGACAGCGTGCCGACCGGCGTGTTGGCGTTGGCGGACGCCATCGCCTTCTGCACCTCGTCGATGCCGATGCCGCGGGCCGACAGCGCGTCCGGGTCGATCTGCACGCGCACCGCGTACTTCTGCGAACCATAGATCTGCACCTGCGCCACGCCGTCCAGGGTCGAGAGGCGCGGCTGCACGATGGTCTCGGCGTAATCGTTCAGCGTGGAGAGCGTCTGCGTGGGCGAGCGCAGCGACAGGAACAGGATCGGCTGGTCGGCCGGGTTGACCTTGCGGTAGCTGGGCGGGGTCGTCATCTCCGCCGGCAGGCGGCGCTGGGTGCGGGCGATGGCCGCCTGCACGTCGGCGGCGGCGGCGTCGATGTCGCGCTCCAGCACGAACTGGATGGTGATCGACGTGCTGCCCAGCACCGAGGACGAGGTGATGGTGTCGATGCCGGCGATGGTGGCGAACTCACGCTCCAGCGGTGAGGCGATGGAGGCCGCCATGGTCTCCGGGCTGGCGCCGGCCAGCGTGGCCGACACGCTGATGACCGGGAAGTCCACCCGTGGCAGCGCCGCCACCGGCAGCTGCCGGTACGCCGCCAGACCCGCGAGGACCAGCGCCGCCGTCAGCAGGATGGTCATCACCGGACGGCGGATGCACAGCTCGGAGATGTTCATCACGATTGCCCTCCGGATTGGGTCGGCTTCGCCGGGTCGGCGTTGCCGGTCTTGGCCCCGCCCTTGGTGTCACCGCCCTTGTTGTCGCTTGGGCCGCGCTCGGCGACCGGGGCGCCGGGGAACAGGCGGGACTGGCCGTCCACCACCACGCGCTCGCCGGCGGTCAGACCGCTGCCGATGATGGCGAGGTCGCCGTAGGTGCGCGCCACCGTGACGGTGCGCATGTCCACCGTGTTGTCGGGCTTCGCCACATAGACGAAGCGCCCCTCCTGCCCGGTCTGCACCGCGACCGCCGGCACCGTCAGCGCCTGCGGCTCGACGCGCAGCGTCAGCACCGTGTCGACGAACTGGCCGGGCCACAGCAGCGTGTCGGCGTTGGCGAAGGTGGCGCGCACCAGGATGGTGCCGCTCTGCTGGTCGACCTGGCTGTCCACGAAGGTCAGTTCACCCTCGGCGCGCGGGCCCTTGCCGCCCGGGATGCCCGCGGTGACCTTCAGCTTGCCGGCCGCCAGCGCGGCGCGGATCGCCGGCAGGCTGCGCTCGGCGACGTTGAAGGCGACGTTGATCGGGCGCAGCTGCGTGATGGTGACCAGCGGGTTGGCGTCGGCGGCGCGCACCATGGTGCCGAGCTTGGCGTTCACCGTGCCGGTGCGCCCGGCCATCGGCGCGTAGATGCGGGTGTAGCTGAGCGAGACCTTGGCGCTCTCGATGGCGGCCAGGTCGGCCTTCACCGTGCCTTCCAGGGCGTTGGCGGCGGCGACCGCGGCGTCGTACTGCTGGCGCGCGGCGACGGCGCTGCGGAGCAACTCGCCGTAGCGCACGACGTCGCCGCGGGCCTTCTCGAAGTTGGCGCGGTCGCGCTCCAGGTTCGCCTCGGCGACGCGCAGCTGCGCCTTCAAGGCCCGGTCGTCCAGCGAGAACAGCAGGTCGCCGGCCGCCACCTCCTGGCCCTCGGTGAAGTGCACGGTGTCCACCACCGTGTTGTCGACGCGCGCCTTGATGGCGATGGTCGCGATCGGCTGCACGGTGCCGATGGTGGACAGGTCTTCCGGCACCGCCTTCACCGCGGCCGCCTGCAGCACCACCGGGATCGACGGCTTGCCGCCGCTCCCCGCCTTGGCCGCCGTGGCGCCGGCTTCCGGCGCCATCTGGGTGTACCAGTAGCCGCCCGCCGCCAGCGCCGCGACCAGGAGGAGCATCACCAACCGCTTCATAGACCGAAACTCCCCGCGTCGTCGCCCGCCGGCCCCGCCAGCGCGCCCTTGAGTATGAGATCGAGAATGACGGCCTCCAGCCGCTCCGGCTCCGCGTCGCCGGCCATCATCACGGCGCCGCGCGCCATGCCGATGATCAGCAGCGGCGTCATCTCCATGTCCAGCGTGCGGAACCGCCCGGCCGCCCGCCCGGCCTCCAGCACCTCGCGCAGCGCCGCGGCGATGCGGCTGGTGCGGCGGCGCAGCACGGTGCGCATCTGCTCCGCCAGGTGCGAGTGGTCGCCGCCCAGCACCTTCAGCGCCGGCAGCTGCTCGGTGAAGGTGGTCAGCAGCGCCCGCACCTTGCAGGCCAGCACCGCCTCCGGCGCGGCACCCTCGGGCGGCGGGGCGTGCAGCCGCGCCTCCAGCCGGGCCAGCGCCTCGTCGAAGGCGTGCAGGTACAGCTCCTCCTTGGATGGGAAATAGCGGTACAGCGTGGCCTTGCCGACCCCGGCCTGCTTCGCCACGTCGTCCACCTGGACGTCATGGTACGGCCGGCGCGCGAACAGCTCCGCGGCGGCCGCGAGGATCGTCTCGCGCCGACGCACGCGCCAGTCGGGGGTGGTGTCGAGGGGCATGAAAATGAAACTCGCCGGTTCCAAAACCGGACGATATCGTTTCACACCCTAATAATCAAGCGGGGTGGTGGCCGGCCGAAAGTGCTAAGCCTCCACCCTCTCCGGCGCCGGGTACCGCGGCTCCAGCAGGCGGGAGGGCTGGTTGGCGGGCCGCAGGTGGGCGCCGTTGGCGCGGATGTCCTGCCACAGCTCCTCAAGATAGGGCAGACCGTTGAACAGGGCCACCGCCGCCAGCACGGAAATCGTGTAACCGGTGGGCAGCGGGTCCTCCTTCAGCCGCAGCGACCAGTCGGCCGGCCGGTCGCCGGCACCGACCATGGCCATCACCTCCGGCCAGTTCAGCACGGCGATGAAGGACAACGCCATCAGCGGCAGCATCTCCAGGAAGCTGTGCACGTGCTGCTCCAACGGCGTCACGTTGCGGTGCCGCACGGCGTAGCCGACATCCCACAGCGCCGTCGCCTCGTGCAGCACGAAGGACGCGATCATCATCACCAGCACCGGCGAGGTGATCTCCATGAACAGCGCCGCCAGGGTCGGCACGCCCATCTCCACCAACATGACGAGGTGCAGCAGGGATTCGTAGCTGCCGGTGGTGTGCTCGATGTCGGTGGCGCGGTGGCAGAGATAGTCGGCGACGCCGGAGGTGATCCACAGCGGCACCACGAAGAACATCAGGAAATCGCGCGTCACCTGCGCCACGTCGACGCTCCCGTCGGTCTGGCGCCACTCCCGCGCCCCCTCCTCGGTATCCATGCGATAGCGCGACAGATAGCCGCCGGCCGCCCGCGCGGCGCGGCGCATGCCTTCCTCCGCCCGGCTGCGTTGCTCGCGGTGGCGGAACAGGGCCGCCACCCCGACGCCCAGGGCGAGCACCGACACCGTCGTGAACAGGAACCCGCGCATGCCCCACTCCCCCATCGACCACTCCTCGCCCAGGGCCAACAGCGCCCGCCGCGCCCTGTTCCGGCAAAGCGCCGGCCCTGCCATTGACAAACGCCGGGTGCGTGTTTATTGAATGAACATTCATTCTATAGCGAACGATGCCGCACGAATCCCCACCCCAGCCGGCCCGCCGCACGCGCCGCAAGGAGGCCCGCCCCGCCGAGATGATCGAGGCGGCGCGCGACCTCTTCATCGAGCGCGGCTTCGCGGCCACCAAGCTGGAGGACGTCGCCCGCCGGGCCGGCGTTTCGGTCGGCCTGCCCTACGTCTATTTCGAGAACAAGGCCGGGCTGTTCAAAGCGGTGGTGCGCGAGTCCGTGCTGCCCAACATCCGTCTGGGCGAAGAACTGCTGGATAGCTACCCCGGCCCGACGGACGACCTGCTGCGCCTCATCGTCAACCGCTTCTGGCAAATGAACCGCGAGCCGTCGGCCGGCCTGCCCAAGCTGGTGGTGGCCGAGGCGACGAACTTCCCCGACATCGCCCGCTTCTACATGGAGGAGGTGGTGATGCGCGGCCGGCGGTTCTTCGCCCGCATCATCCAGCGCGGCATCGACCGCGGCGAGTTCCGCCCGGTCGATGTCATGCAGATGGCGCGCGTGATGGCGGCGCCGCTGTCTATGCTGACCATCTGGACGCACTCCCTCGCCCCGCACGAACTCGACCCCGGAGCGACCGCCGAGGGATTCCTCGACGCCTACCTCGACCTCGTTCTGCACGGCCTGCGGGCCGCACCCAAGGACACCCCCGATGTCTGAGACCTCCCCGCCCCGGCGCCGCGGCCTGCGCCGGATCCTCGTGACCCTGCTGGTGGTGGCGGCGCTGGCCGGCGCCGGCCTGCTGTGGCAGGCACGCAGCAGCGGGCAGGCGGCGGTCAACAAGGACGCCCCGGCGCCGGAGCGCGTGCTGGAACTCGCCGCGATCGAACTGACCCGCGCCGCGCCGCGCCGCCTGACCGAGACGGTGCGGCTGTCCGGCTCCGTCGATCCGGTGAACTGGACGGTGGTGAAATCCGAGGTCGCGGCGACGCTGGCAGAAGTGCTGGTGCGCGAGGGGCAGGCGGTGACGCGCGGCGACGTGCTGGCCCGCTTCGACACCCGCGACCTCGCCGCCAAGCTGGCCGAGAAGGAAAGCAACCTCGTCGGCGCCAGGGCACAGCTGGTCTACGCCGAGAAGACGCGCGCCAAGAACCTGGCGCTGCGCCAGAAGGACATCGTCGCCGAAAGCAGCTTCGACCAGGCGCAGAGCACGTGGCAGTTCCAGCAGGCGACCGTGCAGGCGCTGACCGCCCAGGTGGAGATGGCCCGCAAGGCGCTGAACGACGCGGTGGTGAAGGCGCCCATCGACGGCGTCGTCTCGGAGCGCACGGTCAACCCCGGCGAGACGCTGGCGGTCAACACCAAGATGTTCGGCATCGTCGACCTCGGCCGTGTCGAGGTGACGGCCACCGTGCCGGCCGACGACGTGGCGCGCCTGAAGCCGGGGCAGACCGTGCTGCTGCGCGTCGAGGGCTTCGGCGAGCGCGAGTTCCGCGGCACGCTGGCCCGCATCAACCCGCAGGCGCGGCCCGGCACCCGGGCGATCCCGGTCTACGTGTCGATCGACAACACCGACGGGGCGCTGCGCGGCGGCATGTTCGCCAGCGGCGACGCCGTGGTGGCCGAGGCCGGGAGCGCCGTGGCCCTGCCGCCGGCGGCGCTGCGCCGCGACGACCGGGGCGACTTCGTGCTGACCGTGGTGGACGGCCGCCTGGCGCGCGCCCCGGTGCGCCGCGGGCCGAGCTGGGCGCGCGGCGAACTGGTGCAGGTCGAGGGCCTGGAGCCCGGCGCCCTGGTGGTGACCGCCCCGCTGCCCGGCTTGCAGGCCGGGCAGGCGGTGCGCACGGCGGGGGTGTAGGAGCCTCCAGAAGCGTATGAAGCCCCTCTCCCTTGACGGGAGAGGGGTTGGGGAGAGGGTGGCGCCGGCGCATGCCGGCCGGAAACCCATCACCCGCCTGCCGGCGGCTCTCCCCCTCTCCCCCAACCCCTCTCCCGCGAGGGGAGAGGGGCTTTGAAGCGAACCGCAAGCAGGTCCAGGCCACCTCCATGCCCATCACCCGCATCAGCGTCGACAACCCGGTGTTCGCCACCATGCTGATGGTGGCGCTGATGGTGTTCGGCCTGTTCTCCTACCAGCGTCTGGGCGTCGATCAGTTCCCCGAGGTCGACTTCCCGCTGGTGGTGGTCTCCACCGAATACCCCGGCGCCAGCCCGGAATCGGTGGAGACCGACGTCTCCCGCCCGGTCGAGGAGGCGATCAACACCATCGCCGGCATCAAGACGCTGACCTCGCGCTCCTACGAGGGGCGCTCGGTGGTGATCGCCGAGTTCGACCTGAAGACCGCCTCCACCCAGGCGGTGCAGGATGTGCGCGAGAAGGTCTCGGCGCTGCGCCCGACCTTCCGCACCGAGGTGAAGGAGCCGCAGATCTCCCGCTTCAACCCGGACGACCAGCCCATCGTGTCGGTGGCGGTGAAGTCGGACATCCGGACGCTGCGCGACCTCACCACGCTGACCGACCAGATCATCCTGAAGCGCGTGCAGAACGTGCGCGGCGTCGGGCGCGCCACCATCGCCGGCGGCGTCAAGCGGCAGGTGCAGATCCGCCTGAAGCCGGAGCGGCTGGAGGCGCTGGACGTCGGCGTCGATGAGGTCGTGCGCGCCATCACCAACGAGAACCAGGACATCCCGGCCGGCACCGTCGAGGGCGAGGGACGCGAGCGCGTCGTCCAGGTCTCCAGCCGCTTCGCCACGCCGCAGCAGTTCCTCGATCTGATCGTCGCCCGGCGCGGCAACACGCCGGTGCGCCTGGGACAGGTGGCCGAGGTGATCGACGGCCAGGAGGAGCAGGACTCCGTCGCCCTGTTCAACGGCAAGCCGGCGTTGGCGGTGGACGTGGTGCGCGTGCAGGGTGCCAACACGGTGGAGGTCGCCAAGGGCCTGCAGAAGGCCGTGGCCGAGATGCGCCAGAGCGGCGCCGTGCCGCCGGACGTGGAGTTCGTGGTGGTGCGCGACACCGCGCGCGGCATCACCAACTCGCTGAACAACGTGCAGAAGACGCTGGTCGAGGGCGGCGTGCTGACGGTGCTGATCGTCATGCTGTTCCTGGGGTCCTGGCGCAGCACGGTGATCACCGGCCTGACGCTGCCGGTGGCGGTGCTCGGCACCTTCGCGGTGCTGCACTTCATGGGCTACACGCTGAACGTCATGACGCTGATGGCGCTGTCGCTGGCCATCGGCATCCTGATCGACGACGCCATCGTGGTGCGCGAGAACATCATGCGCCACCTGCACCGCGGCCAGACGCACCGGCAGGCGGCGCTTGACGGCACGGCGGAGATCGGGCTGGCGGTGCTGGCCACCACGCTGACCATCGTCGCGGTGTTCCTGCCCGTCGCCTTCATGGGCGGCATCATCGGCCGCTTCTTCCTGCAGTTCGGCGTCACCGTCTCGGCGGCGGTGCTGATCTCGCTGTTCGTCTCCTTCACGCTCGACCCCATGCTGTCGTCCGTGTGGTACGACCCGGCGGCGCACGGCAAGCACGGGCACGGGCCGTTCGGCCGCATCGCGCAGTGGTTCGAGCGCGCCTTCGAGAGCTTCGCCCAGGGCTACGGCCGGGTGCTGGCGTGGTCGCTGCGGCGGCGCTGGATCGTCATGGTCGCGGCGGCGGCGATCTTCTTCGGCAGCTTCACGCTGGTGCCGCTGATCGGCACCGAGTTCGTGCCGGCCGCCGACCTCGGCGAGACGGTGGTGGAGGTGGAGACGCCGGTCGGCTCGTCCCTCTCCTACACCACCGCCAAGGTCGAGCAGGCGGTCAAGGCGCTGCACGAGTTCCCGGAGATCGGCTACACCTACGCCACGGTGAACACCGGCGTCTCGGTGGGCAAGAACAAGGCGAGCGTCTATGTCCGCCTCGTGCCGATCGAGCAGCGCAAGCGCTCGCCCAACGACCTCGCCAAGCCGATCCGCGAGCGCCTCGCCGCCATCCCCGGCATCAGCATCAACATCGGCATTCCCGGCGTCGGCGGCGTGCAGAAGCAGATGCAGGTCTCGGTCCAGGGCCGCGACATCGCCGAGCTGGACCGCATTGCCGGCCAGATCACCGGCGCCATGAACCGCATCGCCGGCTACGTCGACATCGACAGCAGCCTGAAAGCCGCCAAGCCGACCCTGTCGGTGCAGTTGAACCGCGACCTCGCCAGCGACCTCGGCATCGGCACGGCGCAGGTGGCGTCCACGCTGCGGCCGCTGTTCGCCGGCGACAAGATCTCCACCTGGAAGGCGCCGGACGGCGAGACCTACGACGTGCACGTCCGCCTGCCGGAGCGTGCCCGCACCAACCGCGGCGACCTCGACCGCATCTACCTCGCCAGTTCGACCAAGGATGCCGACGGCAACCCGCGCATGGTGCCGCTGAGCCAGATCGCCGACGTGCAGACGACGCTCGGCGCCTCGCAGATCAACCGCCGCGACCTGGCGCGCGAGGTGCTGGTCAGCGCCAACGTGCAGGGCCGCCCGGCCGGCGACGCCGGCAAGGAACTGCAGGCGGCGCTGGCGCAGGTGCAGTTGCCGCACGGCTACCGCATCGTCTTCGGCGGCTCCACCAAGGACATCGCCGAGACGACGGGCTACGCGACGCAGGCGCTGAGCCTCGCGGTGATCCTGATCTATCTGATCCTCGCCTCGCAGTTCGGCAGCTTCCTGCAGCCCTTCGCCATCATGGCGTCGCTGCCGCTGTCGCTGGTCGGCGTGTTCCTCGGCCTGCTGGTCGCCGGCTCGACGCTGAACATCTTCAGCGCCATCGGCTTCATCATGCTGATGGGCCTGGTGACCAAGAACGCCATCCTGCTGGTCGACTTCTCCAACCAGGCGCGCGCCCGCGGCAAGGAGCTGCGCGAGGCGCTGGTCGAGGCCGGCATCATCCGCCTGCGCCCGATCGTCATGACCACGGCGGCGATGGTGTTCGGCATGCTGCCGCTGGCGCTCGGCATCGGCGAGGGCGCGCAGCAGCGCGCGCCCATGGCGCACGCGGTGATCGGCGGGCTGATCAGCTCGACCGTGCTGACGCTGCTGGTGGTGCCGGTGGTGCTGACGTTCCTCGACGGCATCTCCCGCCGCCTCAAGCGCTGGTTCGGGCGGAAGCGGCCGGACGCGGAGCGGATGGCGCCGGCGGAATAATCCTCAGTTCGGCCGTCGCCCCGCCTGCATCGCGCGCAGGTCCTCCTGGAGCATCGCCTGGAAGCGCCGCAGCGCGCTGCGCCGCTGCGGGTGGTCGGAACAGCCGGCGATCTCCCGATCGAGCATCGCCAGCATCGCGCGCGTCTCGTCCTCGGGCATCCGCCAACCGCACAGCGGTTTCATGGGCGGCCTCCGCCTGTTCATCGCTGGGACGCACCGACATACGCCCCCGAGGCGCGGCTGGAAAGCTCTCCAAAGGTCGAAGGGGCGGGTTCGCCGTTCGGCACCGCGTTGAATGCCAATCATCAGCCAAAAAAATTGGGCCGCCGAAGCGGCCCAAGTTTCAGGGAGGAAACAACGAAACGGGAGACGATACAGGAACCGTCTGAACATCATTACAGCCGAAGACCATTAATATCTGGTAAATGTCGCACCTATCCCGTCGATATACCGAAATCGAAAGTCGAATATCAAGAACCTGCAGCTCGAGCATTTCCACGCAACCTACGGCACCGAATGGGACTGGCGCGACGCACGGATAGTGATAACGTCACGACCACGACAGCCGCCGAGGAACCGCATGCCGCCCGACACCCTGCCCGCCACCACCGACTTCCTCGCCTGGGCGCGGCGCAGCGGCGGCCGGGCGGAGTTCGTGAACGGCACCGCGCAGCACCTGCCGGCCGGCTCGCTGGCGCACGACACCATCTGCGGCAACCTGTTCGCCGCGCTGCACGCCGGGGCCGACGGGATCGAGCGCCACGTCTTCCTGGGCGCGCTCGTGGAGGTGCCGGGCGTCGGCTATCTCAGCCCCGACCTCGTCTTCGGCACCTGGAGCCCGTCCGGCGACGAGGTCCACGTGCGCGGCCCGCAGCTCGTCGTCGAGGTCACCGCCCCCGACACCGCGGCGCGCGACCGCGGCTTCAAGTGGAAGGCGGTGCAGACGGTGGCGGCGCTGGAGCGCTACGTGCTGGTGGACGAGGCGGAATGGTCCGTCGAGGTGTTCGCCCGCGGCGCCGACGACGCGTGGCGCTACGAGCGGTTGACCGGGACGGAGGACGTGCTGAGCATTCCCTCCATCGGCTTCGCCATGCCGCTTGCCGCCGTGTACCGCGGCGTGTTCCGGGCCTGACGGATGCCGCGCTACCCGCTGTCCGACCACTGCGATGGCCGGCGCTTCCGCAACGTGCACGCCTCCACCGACAAGCGGTTCGCGGACGTGCTGCGCTTCTGGCGCTCCAAGGGCGAGTGGACGCCCTGGCCGGAGCGGGTGGACGACCCGCCCGCCCCGCCACCCGCCACGGCGCCGGACGGCCACGCCGCGCTGACCTTCGTCGGCCACGTCACCTTCCTGATCCGCCTCGGCGGCTGCACGCTGCTGACCGACCCTGTGTGGTCGCCGCACGCCGGCCCGTTCGGCCGGCTGGGCCCGAAGCGCACGCGGCCGCCCGCCCTGGCGTTCGAAAGGCTTCCGCCGCTCGACGCCGTGCTGGTCAGCCACGGCCATTACGACCACATGGACCTGCCGACCCTGAAGCGCCTGTCCGGCACGCCGGTGGTCGCCGGGCTGGGCAACAAGCCGTTCCTGGAGCGCCGCGGCGTCCGCCCGGTGCACGAGCTGGACTGGTGGCAATCGGTCGAGCTGGGCAGCGCCCGCATCACCTTCGTCCCGGCGCAGCACTGGTCGAGCCGCACGCTGTTCGACCGCAACACCACGCTGTGGGGCGGCTTCATCGTCGAAGCCGGCGGTGCGTGCGTCTATTTCTGCGGCGACGCCGGCTACAGCCCGCACTTCCGCGAGATCGCCGAACGCTTCCCGCGCATCGACGTCGCCCTGCTGCCGATCGGCGCCTATGAACCGCGCTGGTTCATGACGCCCCAGCACATGAACCCCGACGAGGCGGTGCGCGCCCACCGCGACCTCGGCGCCCGCACCAGCGTCGCCATGCATTTCGGCACCTTCCGCCTGACGCCGGAAGGCATCGCCGAGCCGGTCGCGGCGCTGGCCGGCGCCCGCACCGCGCACGGGGTGGGCGAGGCCGACTTCCGCATTCCCGCCTTCGGTGAAACGCTGGTGCTTGCCGCCGGTTGAGCGTTCGGCCCATGATGGGGCGCATCCGGGGGGAAAGCGGTTCCATGAGCGGTGTCCAGTTCGACGAGGGCGGGCGGTACGTCGTGTTCGGCCTGTCCGGCCGCACGCTGGCGCTGCCCGTCGCCGCGGTCGCCCGTTTCCTGCCGGTGCCGGCGCTGGAAGCGCCGCCGGCCCTGCCGCCGGTGGTGGCCGGGGTGTTCCGCTGGCACGGCCGGGTGGTACCGGTGCTGCGGCTCGACCGGCTGCTCGGCCTGGAAGAGTGCGCCATCGGGCTCTACACCCCCCTCCTGCTGCTGGAGCGCGACGACGGGCCGCTGGCACTGGCGGTGGGCCGCGTGCACGGTATCGCCGACGCGGAGCCGCAGGAGATCGCCGAGGACCTCAGCTTCGAGGGCTGCGCGCTGGCGGTGATCCGGCACGGCACGGGCACCGCCACGGTGCTCGACCCCAGCCGCCTGCTCACGCTGGCCGAGGAGCGCCGGCTGGAGGACTTCCGCACCCAGGCCACGGAAAGGCTCGCGCAATGGCAAACGCCGTGAGCGCGCGAACCCAGGCCGTGCTGGACGATCCCGCCTTCGCGATCGTGAAGGCGCAGGTGCTCCAGCGCACCGGGCTGGCCTACTACGCCGACAAGGACTCCGCACTCGCCGAGCGGCTCGCCCGCCGATTGGAGGAGCGCGGCGTGGCGCGGCTGAGCGAGTACCTGACGCTGCTCCCCGCGGCGGCGGAGTTCCAGGCGCTGGTCAACGAGCTGGCGGTCGGCGAGACCTTCTTCTTCCGCTACATCGAGCAGTTCGAGGCGCTGCGCGCCGTCGCCATTCCGGAATGCCTGCGCCGCAACCGCAACCGGCGGACGTTGCGGATCTGGAGCGCCGGCTGCGCCACCGGCCCCGAGGTCTACACGCTGGAGATCCTGCTGAAGCAGAACTTCGGCGCAGAGCTGGAGGGCTGGCAGGTGACGCTGCTCGGCACCGACCTCAACCGCGCCTTCCTCGACCAGGCGCGCCGGGCCAGCTACAGCCACTGGGCGGTGCGCGGCCTGCCGGAAGACACGCTGAACGCCTACTTCGTCCATCACCGGCAGAGCTGGCAGGTGCGGCCCGAGTACCGGGAATGGGCGACGTTCGAGGTGTTCAACCTCGTCGAGGGGCGGCTGCCCGACCCGGCCCGCGGACTGGCGGCGTTCGACATCGTGCTGTGCCGCAACGTGATGATCTACTTCGACGAGCCGACGCGCGCCCGGCTGCTGCGCGGCCTGCGCGACACGCTGGTGGACGGCGGCTGGCTGGTGGTCGGCCACGCCGAGACGGGGCCCGAGATCGGCGCCGTGTTGACGCCGGTCCCGGTGCCCGGCGCCACGCTGTACCGCAAGCCCGACCCGCTCTGCCGCGCCGCCGAACCGCCGCCCCTGCCGCCACTGGCCCAGCCCCTCCCCGCAGCGCGGCCGGAACCGCCGCGCACGCGCGCCGCGCTCAAATCCGCCGCCGAGCCCGCCGAGCCGCCACCGCGCACCGCTCCCACGCTCACCGACGTCGAGGAACTGGCGGAGCGCGGCGAGGCCGGTGCGGCGCTGGACGCCTGTCTGGAACTGGTCGAGCACGACCGCTTCAACGCCGCCGCGCACTTCCGCCTCGGCCAACTGGAGGACGAGGCCGGAGCCGGCGACCCGGTCGCCGCCTTCCGCCGGGCGCTCTACCTGGAGCCGGACTTCGCGCTCGCCGACTACCATCTGGCGCTGGCCTACTGGCGGCGCGGCAAGCTGGGGCCGGCGCAGCGGCACTTCCGCAACGCCCGCGACGGACTGGCGAAGCACACCGACGAGGAACTGGTGGCGCACGGCCGCGGCCTCACCGTCGGCGAGCTGCGCGGCATGATCGCGCTGTGGCTGTCCGGCGACGAGGCCCGCGGATGACCACAGCCCACCGCCGCATCGACTGGGACGAGGTTCGCGCCCGCCTCGCGCGCCAGCAGGCGGCGCTGGAGGATGCGTTCGCCGGCCGCGGCCCCTGGGCCGACGGGATGCTGCGCCGCCGCGCCATGCAGCTGGCCGGCGACGCCGACGACGGGCGGGCGGCCGACGCGATGACCGTGCTGGTCGCCCGCGGCGGCGCCGCCACCTACGCGCTCGAGGTGAAGCATCTGGCCCGCATCCTGCCGCTGCCGCGGGTGACGCCGGTACCGGGCGCGCCGCCGGAGTTGCTGGGGCTGATCGCCGCCGGCGGCCGGGTGATGCGCCTGTTCGACATCGACCGCCTGTGCGGCGGGGAGAGCGGCGCCGACACCGACGGCTTCGCCGTGACGCTGCGCGGCGGCGAGCGGCCCGCGGCGCTGCGGGTGGCAGCAGTGGAGGCGGTGCGGCCGCTGCCCGCGGCCGACCTGCGGCCGGTGGACGGCGGGCGACTGATAAGGGCGGTGACGGAGGAGCGCGTGGCGCTGCTCGACGTCGCCGCGGTTCTCGAACGGATCGGCGCGGCGGGGGAACGATGACGTTTTCGGTCAAGCACAAGCTGATGCTGGGGTTCGGCGCCGTCTGCGCGCTGGCGGCGGCGCTGGCGCTCTACCAGATGGACCGCTTCGCCATGGCCATGCGGGTGATGTCCGCGGTCGTCGTCAACGACGTCCGGGTCACCGACATGCTGCGCACCGTCACCGAACAGCAGGCCAACCTGCGCAGCGACCGCGAGACGGCGCTCAACACGGTGTCGCTGGCGCGGGCGCAGAACCGCACCGCCGACATCGGCGCCCAGCGCCTGCACTATCTGGAGGGCACGCGCCAGCTCCTCGATTCCATCGCCGAGATGAAAACCTTCACCGGCGAGCGCGCGGGCGGAGGCATCACCGACCGCCGCCGCGCCGCCTGGCAGGAGGCGGCGAACGCCGTCGGCGACCTCGACCGCGCTGCGCGCGCCATCGTCACCGAGGCGACGGTCACCTTCGATCTGCTGGAGCGCGGCCAGTGGGACGAGGCGCAGGCGCGCCGCCCGCGCCTGGACGAGTTGCGCCGCACCCTCGACGAACGGCTGGAGGCCATTGGCGCCATCATCCGCCGCCTCAATGAAACCGGGCGTGGCGAATTGGACAGCATCCACCAGGAGGTCACGGCCTCCTCGATCGCGGCGCTGGCGGGCATGGTGGTCCTGGCGCTGGTGATCGCCTACCTGATCGGCCGCTCGATCACCCGCCGGCTGAGCCTGGCCATCGACTTCGTCGGACGCGTCGGCGACGGCGACCTGACGCACAGCATCACCATGCCCGGCCGCGACGAGCTGACGGAACTCGGCCACCACCTCGGCGAGATGACGGCGCGTCTGCGCACGGTCGCCGGGACCACCCGCGGCACGGCCGAGAGCGTGCACGCCGCCACCGCGGAGATCCGCGCCTCCACCCAGCAGCAGGCGGCCAGCGTCGCCGAGCAGCTCGCCGCGGTCGAGGAGACCACGGCGACGCTCAGCGAGATCACGGAATCCGGCGCGCAGATCAACCGCCGCGCCCAGGACGTGGCGCGCGGCGCCCAGGCGGCTTCCACCGCGAGCGATTCCGGCCTGCGCGCGGTGTCCGACACCAACGAGGCGATGAACGCCATCCGCGACCAAGCGGAGGCGGTGGCCGAGAACATCGTGCTGCTGTCCGAGCGCACGCAGGCCATCGGCGAGATCATCGTGACGGTGAACGACATCGCCGAGCGCTCGCACCTGCTGGCGCTCAACGCCGCCATCGAGGCCGCGGCGGCCGGCGAGCACGGCCGGACCTTCGCCATCGTCGCCAACGAGATCAAGAGCCTCGCCGATCAGGCCAAGGAGGCGACGGCGCAGGTGCGCTCCAACCTCTCGGAGATCCAGCACGGCATCAACGCCTCGGTGATGCTGACCGAGGAGGCGGTGAAGCGCGTCGCCGCCGGCAAGCGGCAGACCGACGCCACCGAGGCGACCATCCGCGAGATGGCCGAGACCATCCAGGAGAGCGTCATCGCCTTCCAGCAGATCGTCGCCGGCACCAACCAGCAGCAGATCGGCCTGGAACAGGTGATCCAGGCGCTGCAGAACATCCGCGAGGCCAGCACCCAGACGGCGGCGGGGACCCGCCAGCTGGAAGGTGCGGCCGGCAACCTCAACGCGCTCGGCCAGGGGCTGGTCGACGCGGTGCGGAATTACCGGGTGTAGCCCCGACGCCCCATGACCGACATCCGCGAACGCCTGCTTGCCGCCTTCGACCTGGAGCACAAGGACCACCTCGCGGCCATCCGCGAGGCGCTGCGGGCGGCCGACGAGGGGCGCGGCGCCGGGATCGACATGGTGGAGATCCACCGCCGCGCGCACAGCCTGAAGGGCGCCGCCCGCGCCGTCGACCTGCCCGAGGTCGAGGCGCTGGCCCACCGCCTGGAATCGGTGTTCACCGCCGTGCAGAAGGGCGCCCTGCCCTTCGACGCGCGGGTGCACGTTCCCGTCCGCCGGGCGCTCGACGCCATCGAGGACTCCGTCGCCTGGGCGACCCGCGGCGGCCCGCCGGTGGACAGCGTCGACATCCTGGCCGATCTCGCCCGGCTGACCGGCGACGAGGCGGCTCCCGCTCCCGCCCTGCCCCCCGCAGCCGAGCCGGCGCCACGCCCCACCGCAACCGTCCGCACGCTGGTGCGCATCCGCGCCGAGGGGCTGGAGCGCCTGCTCGACACTGCGGCGGCACTGCTGCCCGAGGTGGAGGGCCAGGACCGCGTCGCCGACGAGCTGCGCGTGCTGCGCCGGGAGTGGGCCGGCATGGCGCAGGCGTGGCAGCGGCTGCGCCGCGGCCTCGACCGCGGCCTCGACAACGGGGGGGGGCGCGACGCCCACTTCACCGCCGCGCTGACCACCTTCGAGCGGCGGATGCGCGCCGCCGGCGCCGCGCTCGACGCCGCGCACCGCCACCACGATCGCGGCCTGTGGGCGCTGCGCCGTTGGGGCGGTGCGCTGCACGAGGACGTGCGGCGGCTGCGCATGGTGCCGGCGGAGACGCAGTTCGGCGGGCTCGGCCGGATGATCCGCGACCTCGGCCGCGGCCAGGGCAAGGACATCGAGGCGGACATCCGCGGCCTGGAGGTGGAGGCCGACCGTGCCGTGCTCCAGCGCCTCAAGGACCCGGTGATGCACCTCGCGCGCAACGCGGTGAACCACGGCATCGAGACGCCCGAGCAACGCATCGCGGCCGGCAAGCCGCCCGGCGGGCGCATCCTGGTCGAGGCGTCGGTGGCCGGCGGCCGGCTGCGGCTGCGCATCGAGGACGACGGCCGCGGCCTCGACCTTGCCGCCATCCGCCGCCGGGCGGCCGACGGCACGCCCGACGACCGCCTGCTGGACCTGGTGTTCGAGCCGGGCTTCTCCACCGCCGAGACGGTGACCGAGATCGCCGGGCGCGGCATGGGCCTGTCCATCGCCCGCCGCGAGGTGATCGGCCTGCAGGGCCAGCTCACCCTGTCGCCGCGGCCGGAGGGCGGCACCGTCATTCTGATCGAGGTGCCGCTCAGCCTGTCCGGCCAGCGTCTCGTCTTCGTCGAGGCCGGCGGGCAGGTGATGGCGCTGCCGGCCGCCGACGTGGTGCGCCTGCACCGCGCCGACGCGGCGGCGCTCGGCTCCCTGGAAGGCCGGCCGGTGGTGCGGATCGACGGGGAGGACGTGCTGGTCTCCAGCCTCGCGGCGCTGCTCGGCCTGCAGCCGCCCGCCGGTGTGCGGGAGCACGTGCAGCTCGCCGTGGTGCGCAGCGGCGAGCGGCGCACCGCGCTGGCGGTGGATGCGCTGGTCGCCACCCGCGACGCGGTGGTCGCCTCGGCCGAGGAGGCCGGGCTGGACCCGGCGCGCTTCATCGGCACGGTGCTGCTCGACGACGGCTCGCCCGCGCTGGTGCTCAACGCCGCGTCGCTGGGCGCTGCGGAGCCGGTGGCGCTGCCCGCCGTCGCCGCGGCGCGGCCGGCCGTCAAGCCGTGCATCCTGGTGGTGGACGACAGCATCACCACACGGACCCTGGAAAAGAGCATACTGGAGGCCCACGGTTACCACGTGGTGCTGTGCGTGGACGGGCGCGAGGCGCTGGAACGTCTGGGCACGCTCAAGGTTGACCTCGTGGTCAGCGACGTGGAGATGCCGCGCATGGACGGGTTCGCGCTGGTACAGGCGGTGAAGACCGACCCGCGGCTGGCCGACATCCCGGTCATCCTCGTCACCTCGCGCGGCAGCGACGAGGACCGCGAGCGCGGCATGCGCCTCGGCGCCGACGCCTACATCGTCAAGTCGCGCTTCGACCAGGACGACCTGCTGGAAAGGATCCGCCGGCTGCTATGACCCCGCCGAGCAAGGTGAAGGTGCTGATCGTCGAGGACTCGCCGGTGGTCCAGCAGTTGCTGGCGCACATCGTCGGCGGGGATCCGCGCCTGGAGGTGGCCGGCGTCGCCTCCACTGGCGAGGAGGCGTTGCGCGTGGTCGAGCGCGCCAGGCCCGATGTCGTGTCGCTCGACATCCGGCTGCCGGGTATCGACGGGTTCGAGGTGACCAAGCGCCTGATGCGCCAGCACCCGGTGCCCATCGTGGTGGTCGCCGCCGACGTGAACGACCTGAACATCCCCATGCGGGCACTCCAGGCCGGCGCGCTGGCGGTGGTGGAGAAGCCGGTGGGCTTCGGCCGTGCCGACTACCAGGCGGTCGCCCGCCACCTGTGCACGCAGCTGCACGGCATGAGCCAGGTCAAGGTGATTCGCCAGCGCGCCGAGCGCTTCGCGGTCCGCCCCCGCATCGGCGCCCCCACCCCCTGCGCCGCCGCCCCGGCGCGGCCGCCGGGCGGGCGCTACACGGCGCTCGGGCTGGTGGCCTCCACCGGCGGGCCGCCGGCGCTGGTCAAGGTGCTGTCCGGCCTGCCCAAGGCGTTCCCGCTGCCGATCTTCCTCGTCCAGCACATCGGCGCGCCCTTCGTCGCCGGCTTCGCGCAATGGCTGGAGACCGTGTGCCCGTTCCCGGTGGAACTGGGGCGTACCGGCGCCCGCCCGCTGCCCGGCCGGGTCTACGTGGCCCCGGGCGACGCGCACATGACGGTGGAGCACGGCGCCATCCGGCTGGCCGGCGACGCCCCGGTGTGCGGCCAGCGGCCGTCCGGCGACGTGCTGTTCAGCTCGCTGGCGACGGCGTACGGTGTGGGGGCGATGGGCGTGCTGCTCACCGGCATGGGCGAGGACGGCGCGCGCGGATTGCTAGACATGCGGCGCGCCGGCTCCTACACCATCGCCGAACACGCGTCGACCGCGGTGATCCACTCCATGCCGGGCACCGCTGTCCGCCTGGGCGCGGCGGTGGAGGAGTTGCCGCTGCCGCAGGTGGCGCCGCGCCTGGTGGCGCTGACGTTGCAGCAGATGGAGGGGGTGTGATGCCGGCCAAGGTCCTGGTCGTCATCGGGTCGCAGACGCAGGGTCTGCTCTTCAAGCACCTGCTGGAGCAGCAGGGACTGGAGGCGGAGTGCGCGGATGGCGTGCCCGCGGCGCGGGCGGCGCTGGCCGGCGGGCGCCCCGCGGCGCTGCTGGTCGATTCCTCCTCGCTCGGCGCCGACGGGGTGGCCGAGCTGCACGGCGAGGTCGACGGCACCCCCATGCTGGTTCTGGGCAGCGCCCCGCTGCCGGCGTTGGCCGGCGTGCAGCGCGCCGACGGCGGCGATCCGGCGGCGGCGGCGGCGGTCCTGGCCAAACTGCTCGCGGCCGCGCCGGCCGACGCCTCCTCACCGGCCGACATCCTGCGCCGCGGCCGGATCCTTGTGGTGGACGACAGCGTCACCTACCGCGAGTTCCTGCGCCTGGAGCTGGAAGCCGAGGGCTGCCGCGTGCTGATCGCCCGCAACGCCGAGGAGGCGGAGGCGGCGCTGAACGACGGCGGATTCGACTGCGTGCTGCTCGACCTCGTGATGCCGGGGACCAGCGGCGTGCAACTGTGCCGGCGCTTCGACCAGTACCGCCGCGATCACACGGCGCTGTTCCCGATCCTGATGCTGACCAGCCAGGAAACCGACGAGCAGCTGATCGCCTGCCTGGAGGCCGGCGCCGACGACTTCATCGGCAAGTCGCGGCCCATGGAAATCCTCAAGGCGAAGATGATGGCCCTGCTGCGCGGCAAGTTCTTCGTGGAGGACCGTTTGTCGGGCACGACTACGACCAACAGGTGATTCATACCGCTTTCGAGTGATTCCGCGACGACGCCACGCTCCGGTACGGTCATGGCTGCGCCCGGCACCAACGTGGAGACTCCTTCGTGACCGCCCAGCACCCCGTCGCCCCGTCGCACGGGACCGACGCGCCGATGCCGGCCAGCCTGGAGACGGCACGGCGGATCTGCCGCGCCGCCGGCGTGCCGGCGTTGCTGGTCGATTCGTCGCTGGCGATCGTCTGCGCGAACGCCGCGCTGGGTGCCCTTCTCGGCCGCCGCCCCACGGCCGGAGACCCGGCGCGGGCGGCGCTGCGCGACGCCGGCCCGGCGTTCGAGGCGGTGGCCGGCGCGCTGCTGGCGCAGGGCGGCCGGGCGCCCGACGCCGGCGTCCCGGTGGAGCTGCCGCTGCCCGACGGGCAGGCGCCGCTGCGGCTGCGCGCCATTCTCCTCGTCGAGCACGGGCGCGCCTGCGGCGTGCTGGCGCTCGGCGACGGCACCGCGCTGCGCGCCGCCGAGGACCTGCGCAGCGAGATCGAGCGCGCCGCCGCCGCCAAGTCGCGCTTCCTCGCCTCGGCCAGCCACGACCTGCGCCAGCCGTTCCAGGCCATGCGGCTGTTCCTGGAAGTGCTGCAGATGCAGATCACCGACGACAAGGCGCGGCAGACCGCCGGGCTGCTCGGCAACGCCATGGCGGCGGGCGAGAAGCTGCTGAATGCGCTGCTCGACATCTCCACCCTCGACGCCGGCACGGTGAAGGCCAACCCGCAGGTGTTCGACCTGGGGGATCTGCTGGCCGACCTCGCCGGGGAATTCCGCCCGCAGGCCGAGGAGAAGGGGCTGACGCTGCGCGCGCGGCTGTTCCCGGCGCAGGTGCGCAACGACCCGGTGCTGCTGGAGCGCATCGTCCGCAACCTCGTCTCCAACGCCATCCGCTACACCCGGCGCGGCAAGGTGCTGCTCGCCATGCGGCGGCGCGCGGGCAAGGTGCGGATCGAGGTGTGGGACACCGGCTTCGGCATTCCCGACGCGCAGACCGAGGCGATCTTCGACGAGTTCCACCAGCTGGAGAACCCGGCCCGCGACCCCAACCGCGGCCTCGGCCTCGGGCTGGCGATCGTGCGGCGCCTGTCGGCGCTGCTGAAGGCGCCGGTGGAGGTGCACTCGCGCGTCGGCCGCGGCTCGGTGTTCACGGTGATGCTGGAACCGACCGACCAGCCCCAGCCCACCCGGACGGAAGAGCCGGCGGGCCACGCCGCCGGTCCACTGGCCGGAACGACGGTGCTGGCGGTGGACGACGATTCCATGGTGCTGACAGGGTTGCAGCTCAGCCTGGAGGGGTGGGGCTGCACGGTGGTCTCGGCCGGCGACATCCGCGAGGTGTTCGTGCGCCTCGACCAGCTCGACGGCCCGCCGGACGTGATCCTCACCGACCTGCGCCTGCCCAACAAGGTCACCGGGTTCGACGTGATCGACCGCGTCCGCAAGATCTACGGCCGCGAGATCCCGGCGATCGTGCTGACCGGCGAGACCGGACAGGCCGAACTCGCCGAAGGCCAGCGCCGCCATTGCGCCTTCCTGCACAAGCCGCTGCACCCCATGGAGCTGAAGCGCGTGCTGAGCCAGGTGACGGCGTCCTGCGCCCCGGCGCGGCTGGCGGAGTAGAGGTCCCCTATCCCGGCAGCACCCGCGCCAGATCGAAGGTCTCGGCAAAGGCGATGGCCGCGCCGTGCGTGTGACGCGAGGCGACCCGCAGCACGCCCTCGCCGGCGATGGTGGGGAGCTTGCTCTTCTGCAGGACCTGCTGCGCCGCGTAGAAGTCCTTCACCTTGACCGCAAAGCCGGCGAAGCACGGGCGCGGCGCCGACAGCACCGGGTCGTCGGCCCACAAATGGGTCAGCGCCGCCGGCGGCGCCACGACGATCGGCGCACCGCCCGTCTGCACCACGCGGATCACGCCGCGCGGCTCGACGCGCGTGCCGAACAGGGTGGCGTAGGGGCCGGCCACCGCCTCCGGGTCGTCGGCGGCGACGATCAGCGCGGCCAGCGCGGTGGCGCCGTTCTCGTGCGTCAGGTACTCGGACCGCCAGACCACGTCGCGGGTGTGGTGCTGGCACAGGAACATCCGCCCGCCGGGCGTCGCCGCGGGCGCCACCTGGGTGATGGTGAAGCGGGCGTCGCGCCGGCCCTCCGGCAGATCGACGGGGCGGCCGAAGTCCACCGCCTCGCCGCCCGACAGGCCGGCGGCGGCCAGCTCCGCCTGCGCGCTGCGGGCATCGGCGGTCTTCAGCGCGGCGGCGGCGAGGCCCTCGCGGGTCTTCAGGAACTCCGACCACGCGGCGGTGGCCGGGCTCGGCTCCTCGATGGCGAGCAGCTCCACGTAGTCGTCGGCGAACATGATGGTGTGGTTGGCCGACTTCAGCTCGGTGTGGCGGCCGCGCGCCGTCAGCGTGAAGCCGAGCCGGGCGTACGCCTCGCGCGCCTTGT
Source organism: Azospirillum sp. TSO22-1 (assembly GCF_003116015.1). Classification (GTDB taxonomy): domain Bacteria; phylum Pseudomonadota; class Alphaproteobacteria; order Azospirillales; family Azospirillaceae; genus Azospirillum. Next base: position 21,900 of record NZ_LGQZ01000084.1, on the reverse strand, counting down.
CCAGGTCGCGCACCGCGATCACCAAGTGGTCGATGCCGTCGATGCCGTGGGGCATGTCTCAAATTCCTCATCATACCCTCCCCCAGCCCCGCTGGGGGAGGAAGGGGCCCCATGCTACGCATGGGGAAGGTGGGGGCAAGGTCTTTCCGCGAAGCCGCCGCCCCCACCCTTCCCATTTCATGGGCCCCTTCCCTCCCCCTGCCCGGCAGGGGGAGGGATTCAGACCTCCGGCAGGTGCTCCAGCGCGTCCTTCAGCGCCGCCTCGTCGTACGGCACGTCCTGCAGCTTGCCGGCGAAGTAATCGGTGTAGGCCTGCATGTCGAAGTGGCCGTGGCCGGAGAGGTTGAACAGGATGGTCTCCGCCCTGCCCTCGGCCTTGCAGCGCAGCGCCTCGTCGATGGCGGCCTTGACGGCGTGCGAGGATTCCGGCGCCGGCACGATGCCCTCGTTGCGGGCGAAGGCCACCGCCGCCTCGAAGCACGTCGTCTGCGGGTAGGCGCGCGCCTCGATCAGGCCCAGCTCCATGACGTGGCTGACCATCGGCGCCATGCCGTGGTAGCGCAGGCCGCCGGCGTGGAAGCCCGGCGGCATGAAGGTCGAGCCCAGCGTGTGCATCTTCACCAGCGGCGTCAGGTGCCCGGTGTCGCCGAAGTCGTAGGCGTAGACGCCCTTGGTCAGCGTCGGGCAGGACGCCGGCTCGACCGCCACGACGCGGATGTTGCGGCCCTTCAGCTTCTCGCGGATGTAGGGGAAGGCAAGGCCGGCGAAGTTGGAGCCGCCGCCGGTGCAGCCGATGACGACGTCCGGCTCGTCGCCGGCCATCTCCATCTGCATCATCGCCTCCTCGCCGATGATGGTCTGGTGCAGCAGGACGTGGTTCAGCACGCTGCCCAGCGCGTACTTGGTGTCGTCACGGGCGACCGCGCGCTCCACCGCCTCGGAGATGGCGATGCCGAGCGAGCCCGTGCTGTCCGGAGTCTTCGCCAGGATGGCGCGGCCGGATTCGGTCATGTCCGACGGGCTGGCGATGCAGGTGGCGCCGTAGGTCTCCATCAGCGCGCGGCGGTAGGGCTTCTGCTGGTAGGAGACCTTCACCATGAAGACCTCGACCTCCAGCCCGAACAGCGATCCCGCGAACGCCAGCGAGCAGCCCCACTGCCCCGCCCCGGTCTCGGTGGTCAGGCGCTTGACGCCCTCCTGCTGGTTGTAGAAGGCCTGCGGGACGGAGGTGTTCGGCTTGTGGCTGCCGGCCGGGCTGACGCCCTCGTACTTGAAGTAGAGCTTGGCCGGCGTGCCCAGCGCCTTCTCCAGCCGGCGCGCGCGCACCAGCGGGCTGGGGCGCCACAGGCGGTAGACGTCCTGCACCGGCTCGGGGATGTCGATCCAGCGCTCGGTCGACACCTCCTGCTGGATCACCGCCATCGGGAAGATCGGCGCCAGATCGTCGGGACCGATGGGCTGGCCGGTCGCCGGGTGCAGCGGCGGCGGCAGCGGAACCGGCAGGTCCGCCGCAAGGTTGTACCACGCCCTGGGCATCCGATCCTCGCCCAGCAGATACTTGGTGCTTTCCGTCATGGCTGTTTTTCCTCCTGTGGCCGCTCTGCCGGCGGCGGTGGGAGGTTTGTATATCAGCAATGTCTGTTCGCGGAAGAGGCTTGCCCACGACGATCCGGAGCCCTCGGCCAGCGAATGGAACGCTGTGGAACACCATGGAACATTGTGCGGGGCCTGTTCAGTTCACACGCCGGATCGGCCGGCTCGAAAGGAAAATCATCCTAATACAGCCTCCCCGGCCGGTCAAGCGCCGCCGCTCACAAGTGCGTCCGCACGTCCCACAGTTCCGGGAACAGGCGGATCTCCAGCATCTTCCTGAGGTAGGAGACGCCGGCCGTCCCGCCGGTGCCGGTCTTGTGGCCGATGACGCGCTCCACCGTGGTGACGTGGCGGAAGCGCCACTGGCGAAAGTTGTCCTCCAGGTCGACCAGCTTCTCGGCCAGCTCGTACAGGCTCCAGTGGTGGTCGGGGTCACGGTAGACCGCCAGCCACGCCTTCAGCACGCTGTCGTTGGCCTGATAGGGCTGAGACCAGTCGCGCTCGACGCACGCGGCGTCCACCGGCAGCCCGGCGCGGGCCAGCGCGCGGATCGCCTCATCGTACAGGCTGGGGGAGTTGAGCGCGCGGTCCAGCAGGCCGGCGAGGTCCTCGCGGTGGCGGTGCGGCTGCACCAGGGCGGCGTTCTTGTTGCCCAGCGTGAACTCGATGGTGCGGTACTGGTAGGACTGGAAGCCGGACGCCTTGCCGAGGCTGTCGCGGAACGCCGTGTACTCGCTGGGCGTCAGGGTGGACAGCACGTCCCACGCCTGGATCAGCTGGTTCATCACCCGCGCCACCCGCGCCAGCATCTTGAACGCCGGCCCCAGGTCGCCGCCGGCGATGTGCGCCTTGGCGGCGCCCAGCTCGTGCAGGATGAGCTTCATCCACAGCTCGGTGGTCTGGTGCTGGATGATGAACAGCAGCTCGTTGTGGTTGTCCGACAGCGGCATCTGCGAATGCAGCAGCCGGTCCAGGCCGAGATAGTCGCCGTAGCTCATGTCCCGGCTGAAGTCGAGGTGGGCGCCGTGGTGCTGGTTGGTCTCGTCGGGCATGGCGTGTCTCCTCACGTCACCGCGGCGCGGCGGTGGAACTCGGGCCGATCCCAGGCCCTGGTGGTCAGGATGTCCTTCAGGATGCGCACGGCGTCCCGGACGTCGGCGTAGCGCAGGTAGAGCGGCGCGAAGCCGAAGCGCATGATGTCCGGCGCGCGGAAGTCGCCGATCACGCCGCGGGCGATCAGCGCCTGCATCGCCGCGTAGCCCTGGGGGTGCGCCACGGAGACCTGGCTGCCGCAGCGCTCCGGGTCCTCCGGCCCGACCGGCGTCAGGCCGAAGCCGGCGCACTCCCGCGCCAGCAGGTCGCGGAACAGCCGGGTCAGGCCGAGGCTCTTGCGGCGCACCTCGGCCATGTCGACCGCCAGCAGTTCGTCCACGCCGGCCTCCAGCGCCGCCAGCGCCAGCACGGCCGGCGTGCCGCACAGCGCGCGGCGGATGCCCGGCGCCGGCTCGTACGCAGTGCCGAAGGCGAAGGGTGCCGCGTGCCCCATCCAGCCGGTCAGCGGCTGACGGAACGCCGCGTGGTGGCGCGCAGCGACGTAGAGGAAGGCCGGCGCGCCCGGCCCGCCGTTCAGGTACTTGTAGCCGCAGCCCACCGCGAGGTCGGCGCCGCAGCCGTCGAGATCCACCGGCAGCGCCCCGGCGCTGTGCGCGAGGTCCCACAGCATCAGCGCCCCGGCATCCTGCGCGGCGCGGGTCACCGCAGCCATGTCGTGCATGGCGCCGGCGCGGTAGTCGACATGGGTCAGCATCACCACGGCGGTGTGCCCGTCGATGGCCGGGAGAATCCCGTCGCGCTCGACCATGCGCAGTTCGACGTCCGCAAAATCCGCCAGCCCCTGCACGATGTAGAGGTCGGTCGGGAAGTTGCCGCGCTCCGACAGCACGACGCGCCGCTCCGGCCGCATGCGCATCGCCGCGGCGAGCGCCTTGAACAGGTTGACCGAGGTGGAATCGGCCACCACCACTTGGCCCGGCGCGGCGCCGACCAGCCGGCCGATCTTGTCGCCGACGCGCTGCGGCAGGTCGATCCAGCCGGCTGTGTTCCAGGAACGGATCAGGCCCTTGCCCCACTCCGCGCGCACCACGCGTTCGACATGGCCCGGCGTCGCCCGGGGCAGCGCGCCCAGCGAGTTGCCGTCCAGGTAGATCACGCCGTCCGGCAGATCGAACCGTTCCCGCCGCCCGGCCAGCGGGTCGGCGGCGTCGAGGGCCGCCACCTCGTCCCGCGTCATCGCGGCAGCTCCCGCAGCACGGCGCGCACCGGCGCGGCGTCCAGGGCGGCGAGCTTCAGCGGCAGCGCGATCAGCTCGTAGTCGCCCGGCTCCACCCCGTCGAGCACCAGCCCCTCCAGGATGGCGAGGCCGTGAACGCGCACGCGGCTGTGCGCGTCCATGGTCTTGGAGGTCTGCGGGTCGAGCGACGGCGTGTCGATGCCGATCAGCCGCACGCCGTGCGCCGCCAGCAGGTCCACCGCGTCGGGCTGCACCGCCGTGAAGTCCTCGTCCCAGCGCTCCACCGGGTTGCGGGTGTAGGTCTTGAGGATCACCCGCGGCGGCGCGCCGTCCAGCCTGCCCGCCAGCGCGTCCACCGGCACCCGCGCCTCGCAGCCGCGCACGTCCACCACCCGGCAGCGGCCGAGATAGACCGACAGGTCCAGGTCGCCCACCGGCCGTCCCTCGGCGGCGTAGTGCAGCGGCGCGTCGGCGTGCGCGCCGGTGTGGGTGGACAGCGTGACGCGCGAGACGTTGACCGGGCACCCCGGGCCGAGCACCCAGGTCCGCACCTCCTCGTACGCGGTGTCGCCGGGCCACACCGGGATGCCGGGCCGCAAGGCCGGGCTGATGTCCCAGATGCGCAGCCCGGTGTCGTCTGTGGTCTGCACGCGCTCGTCCTCCTCCCGCCTTTCGACTCTATGTCGGATGCGCAGGGCTGCGCGTCCACCGCTCCCCGGCACCTTTCCGGACTCGGGCTGTTGGCGGTGGGACGTGATCGACTGAAAGGGAGATACCCATGCGACACGCGATGATCGCGGCCGTCTCGGCCCTCGCCCTGCTCAGCGCTCCGGCGTTCGCGCAGTCCACCTCCGGCAGCACCGGCGCCGGCACCAGCAGCACCGGCACCATGACCAGCCCTTCGGGCTCCACCGGCGGTTCCTCCACGCTCGACTGCACCGCCGCCAGCACCGATCCGCGCTGCCGCGGAATGTCGGGCAGTTCGTCGGGTGGCTCATCGGGCAGCGGTATGGGCACGTCGGGTAACAGCACGGGCACGTCGGGCGGCTCGATGACCGGCACGCCGGGCCATGCGACGGGCGGCGCCACCACCCCGACCGGCCCCGGCGGCGGCGCCAGCGGCAGTGCGGGTTCGTCCGGTGGTGCGGGCGGCGCCGGCACCGGCAGCTCGGGCGGAGCCGGCGGTGGCGGTTCGGGCAAGTAACCGGAATCATCGAAACAAACGAAAGGGCGGGCGCGCACTCCTGGTGCGCGCCCGTCCGCCTTTCGGCAGGCGCGGCAACGCACCCCAGGCATTTCTCGGGAAAGTTGGGCATAATGCATCACGGCACGTATCACGCTGGACCGAGGGCGCCATGGCCGAGAGCATCGACCACTACGAACTCCTGACCTGGGACGACAACCTGTCCGTCGGCGTGCCGGAGATGGACGGCGAGCATCAGGTCCTGGTGGGCCTCTACAACGACGCGGCCCGGGGCTTCGCCGCCGGCTGCGGCCGCGAGGAGAAGCGCAAGCTCCTGAACGAGCTGGACACCTACGCCTTCTACCATTTCGGCATGGAGGAGGCGCTGATGCGCGTCTGCCGCTACCCCAAGGCCCGGGAACACGGCGGCGAGCACGCCCGCTTCCGGCGCGAGCTGGCCGAGCTGAAGGCCGAGCTGGACGGCGCCGCGAACAGCACCGGGGACGAGGACGCGTTCGAGCAGCACGCGCTGACCTTCATCCGCACCTGGATCAGCCGGCACATCCAGGGCTCCGACAAGGCGCTCGGCGCCTTCCTGGCGGAGGCCGCGGCACGCTGGAGCGAGCAGCGGCCGGTCGCGGCGGACTGAGCGCGCGCATACTATCCCTGCGCGCAGAGCCCCTCGACGGGGCGCCGCGGCTCTGACATGGTCCTCGGTCCCGCCGTTCGCGCAGTGCCATGACCGAATCCTCCATCAAAGCCCCCGCCTTCCGCTCCGCGTTCCGGCACCGGTCGTACGCGCTGTTCTGGTCCGCCCGGCTCGGCTCCTGGCTGGCCGAGCAGATGCAGGCGGTCGCCGTCGGCTGGCAGATGTACGAGCTGACCGGCGACCCGCTCGACCTCGGCCTGGTCGGGCTGTTCCAGTTCCTGCCGACGTTGGCGCTGTCGCTGGTCGCCGGGCAGGTGGTGGACAGCTTCGACCGCCGCCGCATCCTGGCCGGCGCCCTGGCGCTGCAGACCGCCGCCGTGGGCGCGCTGTTCGCGCTGACGGCCGCCGGCGCGGCGACGCCGGGGCTGATCTTCGCGGTGGTGTTCGCCATCGGGCTGGCCAAGGCGTTCGCCGGGCCGGCGCAGAGCGCGCTGATCTCCGCCGTCGTGCCGGCCGAGGATCTGCCGAACGCCATCGCCTGGAACTCCACCGCCATGCAGACGGCGACCATCGGCGGGCCGGCGCTGGGCGGGATGCTGTACCTCGCCGGGCCGGCGGTGGTGTATGGCGTCGGAACGCTGCTGCTGTCGGTCGCCGTCGTGCTGGTGGCGGCGCTGCGGCCGCGGGCGGTGGAGCTGTCGGCGCGCGGGGTGTCCTGGGGCTCGCTGCTCGCCGGGGTCCGCTTCATCGGCAGCCGGCCGGCGATCCTCGGCGCCATCTCGCTGGACATGGTGGCGGTGATGCTGGGCGGGGCCGTGGCGCTGCTGCCGGTCTACGCCAAGGACATCCTGTTCGTCGGCCCGTGGGGCCTCGGCCTGCTGCGCAGCGCCCCGGCACTGGGCGCGCTGCTGACCGCGGTGGCGCTGGCGCGCTGGTCGGTGAAGCGGCACGCCGGCTGGCACCTGCTGGGCGCGGTCGCCGCCTTCGGCGCGGGAACGGTGCTGTTCGGCCTGTCCACCGACGCCGCGCTGTCCGGCGTGGCGCTGTTCCTGCTGGGCGCGGCGGACGAGGTCAGCGTGTTCGTCCGGCAGACGCTCATCCAGCTCGCCACGCCCGACCAGATGCGCGGGCGGGTCGGCGCGGTGTCGGGGCTGTTCATCGGCGCCTCCAACCAGCTCGGCGCCTTCGAGTCCGGCGTCACCGCCGCGTGGTTCGGCGTGGTGCCGGCGGTGGTGCTGGGCGGCGTCGGCTCCATCGTGGTGGCGGTGCTGTGGGCGTGGCGCTTCCCGGACCTGCGGCGCATCGACCGGCTGCTCTCCATCCGCTGAGCAACTGCGCGGGGGGTGGCACCACCGGAGATCCGCCTCCGGCCGTTTGCGCTCCCTCGCCTTCCGCGCTTGTCGATTAATGTCATAGGCATGACCGCCGCGACACTCATCTGCCTTGGCATGGCGTGGCTGGCCGTTTCCTGCGCGGCCGTGGGACAGCCGCGCCTCGCCGTCGCCTTCGTGGTCGGCACCGTGGACCTCGGGCTGGCCGGACAGGTGCTGCCACTGATCGACACCGACCCGCTGACCGTCGTCGCCGCCGGCACGGCGCTGCTCACGGTGTGCGGCACGGCGGCGGGCGGGGACTAGTAGTCGCGGTCGGGATGGTCGCGGTGGTCGCCCAGGCCCATGATGCCGACGCCCATGGCGACGCTGCCGAAGGTGATGCAGATCGAGCCGATGAACAGGTACAGCCCGATCCCCACGGAGTCCGCCGCGACGAGCAGCGTGCGCAGGCTGCCCACGTCGAACCCCAGCATGGCGGCGCAGAACACCAGCCCCGCCGTCACGCCGGCGGCGAGATGCTTGGCGAGGAAAAAGAGGGCGCTGCGTTCCTTCGGGGTCATGGGCCAAGTCTAGCCCTCGCCGGCTGGCCCGTCTATTCTCCGGACGGTGCAACGGGACGGGGCGGCGCGTGACCGGGGGAAGCCAGCTGGGTGTGACGGCGGTGATCGTGGCGGTGGCCGGATCGACGCCGCGCGTGGTCACCGTGCGCAGCGCCTTCGAGGTGCCCCCCGCCTTCCGCCGCGGCGACATGCTGCCGCCGCCGCGCGACGCCCTGCCCGGCGCCGCCTTCGCCCCGGAGCGCTTCCGCACCCTCCAGGAAGGCCTGCGCGCCGTGGCCGAGGAGTTGTCCGGGCTGTCGCTGCGCTACGTCGAGCAGCTCTACACCTTCGGCGACCGCCACCGCGACCCGCACGAGCTGTTCGGCGGCCCGCGCTCGGTCACCGTCGGCTATCTGGCGCTGGTGCGCGACGCGCCGACCGGCGGCGAGGCCGAAGCGGCGGAGTGGCGCGACCTCTACGACTACTTCCCCTGGGAGGACTGGCGCGACGAGCGCCCGGCGCTGCTCGACGCCATCGTCCTGCCGGCGCTGCGGCGCTGGGTGCAGGCCGCCACCGGCGAGGCCGAGCGCGACCGCCGGCAGGAACGCGCCCAACTCGCCTTCGCGCTGGACGGCGAGGGGTGGGATTCCGAGCGCGTGCTGGAACGCTACGAGCTGCTCCACGAGGCCGGGCTGGTGGTCGAGGCGTTCCGCGACCGCGAGCTGGAACGGCTCGCCGGCATCGACCCGCCCGACATTAACACGGAGGTGCGGCGCGACATGCCCCGGGCGCTCGGCCGGCCGATGGCGCGCGACGGCCGGCGCATCCTGGCCACCGCCCTGGAGCGGCTGCGCGGCAAGCTGAAGTACCGCCCCATCGTCTTCGAGCTGCTGCCGCCGACCTTCACGCTGAACCAGCTTCAGCTGGTGGTCGAGGCGCTGTCGGGCACGCGGCTGCACAAGCAGAATTTCCGCCGGCTGATGATCTCCGGCGGCTTCGTCGAACCGACCGGCGCCTTCGAAAGCCAGACCGGCGGCCGCCCCGCCGAGCTGTTCCGCTTCCGCCGCCAAGCCATCCACGAACGCACCAGCGCCCGGGCGATCCCGGAGGGGTGAGGAGCGCGAGCCCTCCCCTGCCTCCGGCGGGGGCGCAGAGCCGGTGCCGCAGGCAACGAGCGCCGAAGGCGATCGTAGGCGGAGCGCGGTCGCCCGACTTGCGGGCGACCGGTGGTTGGGTGGGGGCGACGCCGCTTCCAGGAATCAACGCCTGCCACTAACGCCGCTGCCCCCACCTAACCTCCCCCAGCCCCGCTGGGGGAGGGACCATGCTTGACTCCACCCCGTATTATACTCATTATGAGAATTATAGCTTCATCTCATAGAGAGCATAAGCCATGGACGCGATCACGCCCACCGCCCTGCGCCTGGAGTACACGCCCGAGATCGCGGCGGCGACCGCGCCGGTCTACGAGCGGCTGAAACGCGTCATGCCCGCCGTCGAGTGGCCGTTCCACGCCCCACTGGTGCACGCCATCAACCAGTTGAAGAAGGAGCGTGACGCCGTCGTCCTGGCGCACAACTACCAGACGCCGGAGATCTTCCACGGCGTGGCTGACATCGTCGGCGACAGCCTCGCGCTCGCCAAGCAGGCCGAGAAGACCGACGCCAAGGTGATCGTGCTGGCCGGTGTCCATTTCATGGCCGAGACGGCGAAGCTGATGAACCCGGGCAAGATCGTGCTGATCCCGGACACCGCCGCCGGCTGCTCGCTGGCCGAGTCCATCACCGCCGAAGACGTGCGGCTGCTGCGCCAGACGTACCCGGGCGTGCCGGTCGTCGCCTACGTCAACACCTCGGCCGAGGTGAAGGCGGAGGTGGACATCTGCTGCACCTCCGGCAACGCGGTGGAGGTGGTGGAGTCGCTGGGCGTGCCGCGCGTCATCATGCTGCCCGACGAGTATCTGGCCAAGCACGTCGCCTCGCAGACCAGCGTCGAGGTCATTGCCTGGAAGGGCCATTGCGAGGTGCACGAGCGCTTCACCGGCGACGAGATCCGCGAGTTCCGCGGCCGCTTCGACGACCTCGTCGTCATCGCCCACCCGGAGTGCCCGCCGGACGTGCTGGAGGCCGCGGACTTCGTCGGCTCCACCGCGCACATGATCCAGATGGTCGAGAAGCGCCGGCCGCCGCGGGTGCTGATGGTCACCGAATGCTCGATGAGCGACAACATCGCCGCCTCCCTGCCCGACGTCGAGTTCGTGCGGCCCTGCAACCTGTGCCCGCACATGAAGCGGATCACCCTGTCCAACATCCTGGAGTCCCTGCAGACGCTGGAGCCGCGCGTCGAGATCCCGTCCGAGCTGGCCGAGCGCGCCCGCCGCTCGGTCGAGCGCATGCTCGCCGTGCAGCCGAAACCCCGTGCGTGAGGATCCCATCATGCTGACCGTGCGCGATTCCGACGTGCTGGTCATCGGCTCGGGGCTGGCGGGGATGACGGTGGCGCTGAGACTGGCGCCGTACCCCGTCACCCTGCTGACCAAGACCGACGACCTGCCGGGCGGCTCCAGTGCCCACGCCCAGGGCGGCGTCGCCGCGGCGCTGGCGCCGGGCGACAGCCCGGGCAGCCACGCCGCCGACACCGTCGCCGCCGGCGCCGGGCTGGTGGACGCCGCCATGGCCGGGCTTCTGGCCGAGGAGGGCGCCGCCCGCGTCGCCGAGCTGCTGGCCGACGGCCTGCCCTTCGACCGCGACGCCGCCGGGCGCCCGCTGTTCGGCCGCGAGGCCGCGCACAGCGCCGCCCGCATCGTCCACGCCGGCGGCGACGCCACCGGCCGCACGCTGGTCACCGCGCTGGCCGAGCGGGTGCGCGCTGCGCCCTCCATCACCGTGCAGACGGAGGCGTTCGTCACCGACCTCGTGGTGCGGCACGGCCGGGTGTGCGGCGCGCTGGCCCACCATCCGGAGGGCTGGGTGCTGCACCGCTGCCCGCGCGTGGTGCTGGCCACCGGCGGCATCGGGCAGGCCTTCGCCCGCACCACCAACCCGGTGGAGGCGACCGGCGACGGCCTGGCGCTCGCCGCCCGCGCCGGGGCGTGGCTGTCGGACGTGGAGTTCGTGCAGTTCCACCCAACGGCGCTGGCGACCGACGGCGACGCTCCGGCACCGCTGCTGACCGAAGCGCTGCGCGGCGCCGGCGCCCTGCTGCTCGACCAGGATGGCCGGCGCTTCATGCCGGACGAGCATCCGCTGGCCGAGCTGGCGCCGCGCGACGTGGTCGCCCGCGCCATCGGCCGCCGCGTTGCCGCGGGGCAGCCGGTGTTCCTCGACCTGCGCCCGGCGCTGACGGCCAAGCCGGACGGCTTCCCGACCGTGCTGGGGTTCTGCGCCCAGGCGGGATTCGACCCGTGGACGCAGCCGGTGCCGGTGGCGCCCGCCGCGCACTACCACATGGGCGGGGTGTGGACGGACGCGCACGGGCGCACCAGCGTGCAGGGCCTGTGGGCCTGCGGCGAGGTCGCCTGCACCGGCGTGCACGGCGCCAACCGGCTGGCCAGCAACTCGTTGCTGGAGACGCTGGTGTTCGGCGCCCGCGTGGCGCGCGACGTGGCGGAGCGGGCAACGCCGCCCTCCCTGCCCTTCGCCCTGCCCGAGCCGCCCGCCGTGCCCGGCGACACTACAGCCCCCCTCGTGGAAAAGATCGTCGGCGCCACGCGCCGGGCGCTCTACACCGGCGCCGGGCTGGTGCGCCACGCCGACGGCCTGACCGCCGCCGCCCTGCGGCTGGAGCGGCTGGACTCCGACCTCGCCTCGCTGCCGCCGCACCCCCGCGCGGGTGCCGGCGCCGTACGCCGCTGGGGCGAGGCGCGCAACCTGCTGCAGGTCGGGCGCCTCGTGCTGCACGCCGCGCTGCGCCGCAAGGAGAGCCGCGGCGCCCACTGCCGCCTCGACTTCCCGCGCGAGGCCGCGCGACCCGAGCGCACAGCCTTCACCCTCGCCGACCTCGACCGGGCCGTGCCCGCCGGAGACACCGCATGCCGAACCCTCTGATCTTCGAGCCGATCGTCCGCAGCGCGCTGCTGGAGGACCTCGGCCGCGCCGGCGACCTGACGACGGACGCCATCGTGCCGGCCGACGCCGTCGCCACCGCGGTGATCGCCGCCCGCAAGGACGGCCGCGTCGCCGGGCTGGAGGCCGGGCTGACCGCCTTCCGCATCCTCGACCCGGACGTGGAGATCGGCGTCGAGGTGCGGGACGGCGGCGACGTGCGGACCGGCGGCGCCATCGCCACGGTGCGCGGCAGGGCCCGCGCGCTGCTGACCGGCGAGCGCACGGCGCTCAACCTGCTCGGCCGGCTGTCGGGCATCGCCACGGCGACGCGGGCGCTGGTCCAGGCGGTGGAGGGCACGGACGCCCGCATCGTCTGCACCCGCAAGACCACGCCGGGCCTGCGCGCGCTGGAGAAGCAGGCGGTGCGGCTGGGCGGCGGGGCGAATCACCGCTTCGGGCTCGACGACGCGATCCTCATCAAGGACAACCACATCGCCATCGCCGGCGGCATCCGGCCCGCCGTCGAGCGCGCCCGCGCCGCCGTCGGCCACATGGTGAAGATCGAGGTGGAGGTCGACACGCTGGCGCAGTTGGACGAGCTGCTGTCGCTAAAGGCCGACGCCGTGCTGCTCGACAACATGGACCCGGCGACGCTCAGGCGCGCGGTGGACATGGTGGCGGGCCGCATGATCACCGAGGCGTCGGGCAACGTGACGCTGCAGACCGCGCGGCCGATCGCCGAGGCCGGGGTGGACATGATCTCGGTCGGGTGGATCACCCACTCGGCGCCCAACCTGGACGTCGGCCTGGACATGTGACAGGCTGCGGGGATGCCGCTCTTCAGCTTCCCCGACGAGGCGCAGTGGGATGACGCCACCGCGACGCTGACCTTCACCGTGACGGTCGGCGAGTACGAGGGCACGGTGTTCGTCCCGCGCGCCGTCTTCACATCGCTGATGGAGCGCCGCCCGACGCCCGAGGAGGCCGACGCCTTCTTCCACGCCAACCGCCCGGTGTTCGAGAAGGCGGTGGAGACACGCATCATGGACCGCGCGCTGGATCCGGACGCGAACATCCACCTGACGGCGCGGGACGTGAGAAGGGCTATTCCAAAATAGTCCTGTAAGCTGCGCCTCGCTTCAACCTACCGCCGGAGACGGATCTCCGTCAGTGGCGGGAATCGCTTCAATGGAGAATTGTCTACCTTCCAGACATCAAGCTCGAACAGGTCTCCATTCTGATCCAGATTTAGGGTGACACTGACAAGTACACCGTCAGCGTCGTCGAAATCCGCTTCCCCAATTTCCTGGCCGAACCGGAGGTGGGGAGTGGTTTCATTGACGAAGCTCAAACTTCCCATTCCCCCGTCATTCATCTCTTCGACCACGCAATTCGCAAGGTCGTCAATGAGCTTGTCGTACCCCTGCTTCCCACGGATCAATGCGGCGATCAAGTCGCGCTCTTCGCTCCGTAAGCCTCGTCTCACCACAATCTTCACCCCTCTTGCGCAGCCGCCAACCACTCCTCGAAATGCCGCTGCGCCGCGCGCTGGATGGTCAGCTGGAACACCGGCGCGTCGCTGGTCTTCACCAGCAGCGCGTGCAGCTGCGCGAAGGCGCACAGCGCCGAGCGTCCCACCGGGAATACCCGCGGGTGCAGGTCGAGCGAGCAGCCCCTGTTGAGCAGCGTTACCGCATCCGGCCCGCGCAACGCGTAGGTGACGCGCGTGTCGCTGACGTCCACCGCCGTGCCATGCTCGCCGACCGTGTCGCGCAAGCGTCCGGTCAGCGCCTCGGCCTCGTCAAGGGCGCATTCCACCAGCCAGAAGGTCGGCTGCAGCCAGTACAGGCTGACGGCGCCGAGCACCGCGACGTTCGGTTCCGGCGGTGCCGCGCCCAGCACCGCGGCCACCGCATCGGCGAACGCCCGGTCGTCCGGACGGCCGCGCAGCGCGATGCGGCCGGCGGGGGGCATGAGGTGCACGGTGTCAGCCATGGAGGCGCTCCCCCTTCGGGTCGTAGAAGGCGGGCGGCACCAGCTTGGCGCGGATGCGCGTGCCGCCGGACAGCACGTCGACGTTCTCGCCCAGCCGCGCGCGCCCGGCCCGCACCATGCCCAGCGCCACCGGGTGGCCGAGCGTCGGGCTGAGCACGCTGGAGGTCACATGCCCGTCGCTGCCGCTCGCCCCCAGCACTTGGGCGCCGGCCGGCAGCAGCGTGTGGGTATCGGCGCTCAGCAGCCCGACCAGTTGCAGGCGGTTCGGGTCCACGCCCGCCGGCCGGGTCAGCGAGCGCCGGCCGGCGAAGTCGCTGGCCTTCTTCGCCACCCCCCTGGCCATGCCGATGTCGTCCGGCAGCGTGGTGCCATCCGTATCGACGCCGACATGGATAAACCCCTTCTCCAGCCGCAGCACCAGCAGCGATTCCACGCCGAGCGGCGTGATGCCGTGCGGCGCGCCCGCCTCCAGGATGCGCCGCAGGAACACCTCGGCGTGGCGGGCGTGCACGGAGACCTCGTAGCTCAGCTCGCCGGTGAAGCTGACCCGCGCGACGCGGGCCGTGAGACCGGCCACCGTGCCCTCGCGGTAGGCGAGGTGCGGAAAGGCGTCCGGCGCCAGGTCGATGTCGGTGCCCAGCGCCCGCAGCACGTCGCGGGCCTTCGGGCCGGCCAGCGTCATCACCGCCCATTGCTCGGTCACCGGCACCACCCAGACGTCCAGGTCCGGCCACTCGCACTGCAGCCATTCCTCGAAGATCAGCGGCACGCGGGCGGCGTTGCCGCTGGTGGTGCCGACCAGGAAGCGGTCCCCGGCGAGGCGGGTGATCACCCCGTCGTCGGCGACCACGCCGTGCTCGCTGACCATCACCACGTAGCGCGTCCTGCCCACCGGGATGGTCGAGACGGTCTGCACGTACATGCGGTCGAGGAACAGCCCGGCGTCGCGCCCGCTCACCTCGATCTTGCCGAGCGGCGAGGCGTCGAGCACCGACACCGCCTCGCGGGTCGCCAGCACCTCGCGGCGGATGGCCGCCTCCTCGCTCTCGCCCTCGCGGGGGTAGAACTCGGGGCGCCACCAGGGGCCGAAGTCGGCGAAATGGGCCTTCAGGCCGACGTGCACCGCCTCGGCCGGCAGGCGCAGGCGCGGGCGGTACAGCGCGCCGCGGTTCAGGCCGGCGATGGTTCCAAAGCTGACCGGATCGAAGGGCGGGCGGTAGCGGGTGGTGCCGACCTCGGCCGGCGCGCGGCCGGTCTCCCGCCCCATCAGCGCCAGGGCGACCACGTTGGAGGTCTTGCCCTGGTCCACCGCCATGCCGAGCGTGGTGTAGCGTTTCAAATGCTCGACCGAGCGGTAGTTCTCGCGGGCGGCCAGCGCGATGTCGGCGGTCGTCACGTCGTTCTGGAAGTCCACCCACGCCTTGCCCGGCCCCGGCACCTGCCAGAGCGCCGCCGGGCGGCCGTGCTCGACGGAGACGGCCTGCGGCGCCTCGCCCACCGCGCCGTTCAGCCCGGCCGCCCGCGCCGCCCGGATACCGGCGGCGAAGCCGGAGGCCAGCGCCGCGGCGGTGGTCGCCCCGCCCGCCGGGTGCAGGTGCGCCGGCCCGGCGCCGGGCAGGAAGGCGACGGCCTCGTCGCTCCAGTCGAGCTTGCCGCCGGACTGCGCCCACAGGTGCACGGTGGGGGTCCAGCCGCCGGACACCGCGAGCAGGTCGCAGGGCAGCCGCTCGGCGTACCCGTGCCCCGAGGCCGGCACGATGTCCACCGACCCGACCCAGCCGCGCCCCTGGGTGGCGCCGACCAGCGCCCCGGCGTGGACGCGCAGCCCCTGCCGGTGCGCCTGCCGCACCAGCGGTCCGTCGGCCTGCGGGCGGGAGTCGATGATGGCGGCGACCGTGCAGCCGTGCCTCGCCAGATCCAGCGCGGTGGCGTAGCCGGCGTCGGTGGCGGTGAACACCACCACGCGGCCGGCCGGCGCCACCGCGAAGCGGTTGGCGTAGGTCCGCACCGCGCCGGCCAGCATGACGCCGGGCCGGTCGTTGTCGGCGAAGGCCACCGGCCGCTCGATGGCGCCCTGGGCGTAGACGGCCTGGCGGGCGCGGATCTTCCACAGCCGCTGCCGCGGCCCGCGCCGGACGCGCGGCGGCAGATGGTCCTGCAGCCGCTCCGCCGCCGCGAAGAAGCCGTGGTCGTAGGCGCCGAACACCGTGGTGCGCGGCAGCAGCGTCACGTCCGGCATGGACGCCAGCTCGGCCAGCGCCCACGCCACCCAGGACGCCGCGTCCTGTCCGTCGATCTCCGCGTCCTCGCCCAGCAGCGCGCCGCCGAACGCAGGGTCCATCTCGGCGAGGATCACCCGTGCCCCGGCGCGCCCGGCGGCCAGCGCGGCGCCCAGCCCCGCCGGGCCGCCGCCGACCACCAGCACGTCGCAATGCGCGTGGAACGGCTCGTAGGTCTCGGGATCGGGTTGGGCGGGAGCCTCGCCCAGGCCGGCGGCGCGGCGGACGAAGGGCTCCCAGGTCTGCCAGCGCGGCCACAGGAAGGTCTTGTAGTAGAAGCCGCCGGGCAGGAAGCGGCCGAACAGGCGGCCGGCGACGCCGGTCAGGTCGAACTCGGCCGAGGGCCAGACGTTGACGCTGCGCGCCTCCAGCCCGTCGTAGACCTCGACCAGAGTCGCCTTGAGGTTCGGCTCCTCGTGGGCGCCGCGGCCGACGGTGACGATGGCGTTCGGCTCCTCGACGCCGGCCGCCATGACGGCGCGCGGGCGGTGCAGCTTGAAGCTGCGGCCGACCACCGTGGCGCCGCCGGCCAGCAGCGCCGAGGCCAGCGTGTCGCCGCCGAAGCCCTTGTAGGCGCGGCCGTTGAAGCTGAGGTGGCGCTCGTCGGTGCGGTCGATGCGGCCGCCCGCGGGCAAGCGGCGGAAGGGGGTCATTCCGTCACCTCCGGCTTCGGGTCCGTCATCCTGTAGACCGCCTTGATCTCATGGGTGACGGTGTCGCGGGCGAGGTTGAACCATTGCTGGCAGCCCATGCGGTGCAGCCAGCGCTCGAAGTGCAGGCCCTTCGGGTTGTCGCGCTCGAACAGGTAGCGGCCCCACTCCTGGTCCGAGGACTCGAGGTTTGGGCGGGCGATGTGGGTCTGGCCGCCGCAGAGGAACTCCGCCTCGTCGCGCGGGCCGCACCAGGGACAGGGGATCTGCATCATGGACGGGCTCCTCTAATGCGCGATGCCGGCCGCCGCGGCCTCGTCGATCATGCGGCCGGTGTGGAAGCGGTCCAGGCCGAAGCCGGTGGTGAGCGGGTGCGGCGTGCCGGTCGCCAGCAGGTGGGCGAAGGTGAAGCCGCCCGCCGGGATCGCCTTGAAGCCGCCGGTGCCCCAGCCGCAGTTGAGGTACAGCCCCTCAACCGGCGCCGGCCCGATGATCGGGCTGGAGTCGTGCACCACGTCGGTGATGCCCGCCCACTGCCGCATCATGCGCAGCCGGCGCAGGCCCGGGAACATCTCGCAGAAGCCGGCGATCACGTCCTCGGTGGTGCGGAAGCTGCCGCGCTGGGCGTAGCTGGGGAACAGGTCGAGCGCACCGCCGACCACCACCTCCCCCTTCGGCGACTGGCTGACGTAGACGCCGGTGGAGGGCGACAGCACGACGGTGTCGAGCACCGGCTTGATCGGCTCCGACACCATGGCCTGCAGGGCGTAGCTGACGATGGGCAGGCGGAAGCCGGCCATCGCCGCCAGCACGCCGGAATGCCCGGCGACCGCCAGCCCGACCCTGCCGGCCCGGATGGTGCCGCGTGAGGTCTCGACGCCGACGACGCGCCCGCCGTCGCGCAGGAAGCCGGTCACCTCGCAGTTCTGGATGATGTCGACGCCGCGCGCGTCCGCCGCCCGCGCGTAGCCCCAGGCCACCGCGTCGTGCCGGGCCATGCCGGCGCGCCGCTGGATGAAGCCGCCGAGCACCGGGTAGCGCGCGTCCGGCCCCCAGTTCATCGCCGGGATCAGGTCGCGCACCTGCTGGCGCGTCAGGACCTCGGCGTCGATGCCGTTGACGATCATGGCGTTGGCCCAGCGCGCCACCGAGTCCAGGTCGTGCCGGCTGTGCGCCAGCGTGACGATGCCGCGCTGGCTGAGCATGACGTTGAAGTTCAGGTCCTTGGACAGCCCCTCGTAGAGCTTCAGTGACAGCTCGTAGAACGCCGCGCTCTCCGGGTAGAGGTAGTTGGAGCGCACGATCTGGGTGTTGCGCCCGGTGTTGCCGCCGCCGAGCCAGCCCTTCTCCAGCACCGCGACGCGCCCCACCCCGTGCTCCCTGGCGAGGTAGTAGGCGGCGGCGAGTCCATGCCCGCCGCCGCCGACGATCACCACGTCGTACTCCGGCTTCGGGTCCGGCGTGCGCCACGCCGGTTTCCAGCCGGTGTGGCCGCCCAGCCCCTCGCGCAGCAGGCGGAACAGCGAATAGCGGTCCATGGACAGGATGGCGGACACGATGGCGGCTCCCGCGGATGTGCGCGCGAACGGTAGCGCAGCCGCGGCACCCCCTTCAATACAGAACTGTATGGTGACGTATGCGCTAACGCCGGCTTGCGCCCTGCGATGAATTGGCGCTATGGCCTTGTGAAAATCGTTCTCAGGGAGTGTATCGTGCGTTTCTCACCGCTCGTCGATCGCGTCGCCGGCAAGGGCGCCGATGCCTGGCGCATCCATTGGGAAGCGACGCGCCAGCGCGCCGAGGGCCGCGAGCTGATCCTGCTGACGGTCGGCGACCCCGACCAGCCGCCGCCGGCCGTGCTGATCGACGCCACGGCGGAGTCGCTGCGGCGCGGACGCACCGGCTATTCCCCCATCGTCGGCTATCCCGAGGTGCGCGCCGCGGTGGCGGCCAAGCACGCCGCCCGCACCGGCCGGCCCTGCACCGCCGACAACGTGGTGCTGGTGCCCGGCGCCCAGGCCGGCCTGTACTGCGCGCTGCAATGCCTCGCCGGGCCGGGCGACGAGATCGTGGTGCCGGAGCCGATGTACGCCACCTACGAGGCGGTCGCCGGCGCCACCGGCGCCAGGCTGGTGAACGTGCCGCTGCGGCCGGAGGTCGGCTTCCACATCGACCTCGCGGCGCTGGAGGCGGCGATCACGCCGGCCACGCGGGTGCTGTGGATCAACACCCCGCACAACCCGACCGGCGCCGTGATGACCCGCGCCGAGGTCGAGGCGGTGGCCGCCCTCGCCCGCCGCCACGACCTGTGGGTGCTGTCCGACGAGGTGTACGCCGATCTCGCCTTCACCGGCGCGCACACCAGCCCGTGGGCGCTGCCGG
Organism: Azospirillum sp. TSO22-1; assembly: GCF_003116015.1. Lineage (GTDB taxonomy): Bacteria > Pseudomonadota > Alphaproteobacteria > Azospirillales > Azospirillaceae > Azospirillum. Next base: position 2,960 of record NZ_LGQZ01000084.1, on the reverse strand, counting down.
ACATGGCGGAACGCACCGTCGTGATCTCCAGCCTGTCGAAGTCGCACGCCGCGCCGGGGCTGCGCTTCGGCTGGATCGTCTGCCCGGAGCCGATGGCGAAGCACCTGTTCAACCTGCTGCTCTGCATGCTGTACGGCGGCCCACCGTTCATCCAGGACGGCGCGCTGGCGGCGTTGACGACGGACCCGCCGGAGGTGGCGGCGCTGCGCGCCGACTACGCCCGCCGCGCCACGCTGATGAGCGGCCTGCTGAAGGACGCCCCGAACTGCCGCACCGCGCCGCCGGAGGGCGGCATGTTCGTGCTGCTCGACGTGCGCGGCACCGGCATGAGTTCCGAGGCCTTCGCCTTCGGCCTGCTGGAGGCGGAGGGCGTGGCGGTGCTGCCCGCCGACGGCTTCGGCCCGAGCGCCGCCGGCCACCTGCGCATCTCGCTGACCCAGCCGGACGCCGTGCTGACGGAAGGCGGCCGGCGGATCGTGCGGTTCGCCGAGAGGGTGGCGGCACACTGAAAAAGCCCCTCTCCCTCGACGGGCCAGGGGTTGGGGAGAGGGGAAAAGCACCGGCTCCTTGGGAACCGGGTCACCACGAAGGCACGAAGACACGAAGGCGGCAGGCATACGCTCCTCACCTTCGTGTCTTCGTGCCTTCGTGGTGAAAAGCGTTGTCGGCACCCAGCGCTCCCCCTCTCCCGCGAGGGGAGAGGGGCTCCCAATCGCTACCCCCGCCCTTCGATCGGTACCGGCACGTAGCGCAGGTCGCCGTGCCGGCTGACCAGCATCAGCACGGTCCTTCGCCCCTGATCGCGCGCCGCCTTGATCTTGGACAGCACGTCCTCGGGCTTCCTCACCGGCTCCTGGCCGATCTCGACGATGACGTCGCCGACCTCGATGCCGCGGGCGGAGGCGGCGCTGTTCTCCGACACCTCGGCGACCACCACGCCCTCGGCGTCGGCGTCAAGCTCGAAGGTCTCGCGCAGGTCCGGCGTCATCGGCGCCAGCGTGAGGCCGAGCGCCTTCTCTGACTTCACCGAGCCGCGCGGCGGCGTCGGCCCGCTGGAGCCGGCGGCGGCCATCTGCGTCTCCGGCTCCATTTCGCCGATGGTGACCTTGATGAACTGCTCCTTGCCCTCGCGCATCAGCTTGACGTCCACCGGCTTGCCCGGCTCGGTCGCAGCGACGATGCGCGGAAGCTGGCGCATCTTCTCGATGTCGCGGCCGGCGAAGGTGAGGATCAGGTCGCCTTGGCGGATGCCGGCCTTCTCGGCCGGGCCGCCGGGGGTGACGCTGGTGACCAGGGCGCCCTTCTGCTCGGAGACGTTCAGGCTCTCGGCGAGATCCTGGCTGATCTGCTGGATCTGCACGCCGAGCCAGCCGCGCCGCACCTCGCCGCGCTCCTTCAACTGCTCGATCAGCGGCCGGGCCAGCGCCGACGGGATGGCGAAGCCGATGCCGACGCTGCCGCCGGTCGGCGAGTAGATCGCCGTGTTGATGCCGATGACCTCGCCCGCGAGGTTGTAGAGCGGCCCGCCGGAGTTGCCGCGGTTGATGGCGGCGTCGGTCTGGATGTAGTCGTCGTACGGCCCCTGGTGGATGTCACGCTGGCGCGCCGACAGGATGCCGGCGGTGACCGAGCCGCCCAGCCCGAACGGGTTGCCGATGGCGACGACCCAGTCGCCGACCTCCATCTTGTCGCTGTCGCCCCAGCGGGTGGCCGCCAGCGGCTGCTTCGGCTCGACCTTCAGCACCGCGAGGTCGGTCAGCGGGTCGGAGCCGACCAGCTTCGCCGCCAGCCGCGTGCCGTCGTGCAGGATCACGGCGATCTCCGACGCGTCGGCCACCACGTGGTGGTTGGTGGCGACGAATCCGGCCGCGTCGATGATGAAGCCGGAGCCGAGCGCGGTGGCCGGCTTCTGCTGCTGTTGCTGCTGGCGCTCACGGAATTCCTTGAAGAACTCGTTGAACGGGGAACCGGGCGGGAAGCTCGGCATGTCGGGCAGGCGCTGCCCGCCGCCGCCGGGCGCCGGCTGGGAGGTGGAGATGTTCACCACCGTCTGCAACTGCGTCTTGGCCAGCGGCGCGAAGGTCATGGGCGCCATCTGGGGCGCCGAGCGCGCAATGGGCGCGTCGGCGGGCTGCGCCGGGTCCTGCGCCGCCGCCGGCAGCGCCAGCGCACTGGCCAGGACAGTGGCCGCCGCGAGCCGCGTCAGGCGTACGGCGGGGGCGAGGGGGTCGAGCATGGGGCGTCTCCGTCCGTGGAGCGGCACCGGCGCGCCCACCGCGGGCACCGCCGTCGCTTTGCAAAACAGCGGCGGAGCCTCGGCGTTTCCAAGACGAGGGGCGGTTTGAAAGGGAAACCACTCCTGCGGTACTTTTTAAAAGGCGGAGCTATCCTTTCAAACCGCGCCGCCGCCCGGCGGGCCTAGGCGATCCGGCGGATCGGGTGGCCGGCGTAGTGCGCCGAAAAGGCTTTGCCGCGCAAAGTTATGCTGGTATTTTCCAGATCGGACGCCGATATTGATCTCCACAGACAATCATCGCCCATCAATCTGAACGCCCGAACGAAGCCACCAAATTGGTGTGCGCCCCGTTTGGTTGTGCGCGAACCTGTACGAGCATCTCAGGAATGACGCAGAATACACTCTGGCAGCCGAGCGACATCAACGCCGAACCCGGCGCCGAAGGCGGCGAACAGGACTCCCCGAAGCGCCGCGGACGCATCCCGCAGTCGGCGTGGCCGCAGATCCTGGAGCGCTACCGCGCCGGGGCCACGCTGTCGGCGATCGCGCGGGAGTTCGAATGCACGCCCAGCGCCATCTCGTACATCGTGCGCAAGGCCGAGGCGAGCGGCGCCCTGACCGCTGACGCCCCCGCGGCCGACACGCCCGCCGACGCCGAGGCTCCGGCCGCAGTTCCGGCCCCGGCCCCGGCCGCTGCCCCCGCTCCCGCCGCGGAGGCGCCGCC
>NZ_LGQZ01000035.1 GCF_003116015.1 Azospirillum sp. TSO22-1 | reverse complement strand
CCGACAAGTGCACGATCCAGCTGAGCTACGCGATCGGCGTGTCGAAGCCTTTGTCGGTGTACATCGACACCGCGGGCACGGGCAAGGTGGACGAGGACCGTCTGTCGGACGTGCTGCAGCAGCTGGTCAACCTCTCCCCGCGCGGCATCCGCACGCACCTCGGCCTCAACAAACCGATCTACGCGCGCACCGCCGCCTACGGCCACTTCGGCCGCGAGGCCGAGGTGGACGGCGGCTTCTCCTGGGAGAAGACCGATCTGGTAAACGACCTGCGCTGCTCGTTCCTCTGAACGACCGCCAGACTGAAAATCACTTGTGAGGGAGTGCGCGTCGATGAAGGCGATCATTTCCTGAACGGGTGGTCGAGCTCCGCCTGGGCGTCTGCACGCGAGGGCGATCAGTGATTTCAATCATACGGCCGAGCCAAGCTGTCGGGTTGGGTGCATTGGCGCGATTGGAGTTTCGGACATGGAGGTGGTGTTGAACGCCATGGCACATGTCTTCGACCGGAGCGAAAACCGAGCGGTTGGAAGTTGTGAATTTGAACTCTGCAATCTCGCGCGGGTTGATTTTTTCCGTTGAAAAGGAGGAGCAATAGATGTCCTACCGAATGCCACCGCTGAACGCATTGCGGGCTTTCGAGGCCTCAGCGCGCCACCTCAGCTTCAAACTGGCCGCGAACGAACTAAACGTGACCGCCGGCGCAGTGAGTCAGCACGTGAAGTCTCTCGAGGACCTGCTGGGCGTGAAGCTCTTTCGGCGCCTTCATAAGTCATTGGGTCTTACTCAAGCGGGACAATCCTATCTACCGGCGCTGCGAAACGCCTTCAGCATCATCTCGGAGTCGACGCAAAGGATTGCGGTAAAACGCCCGGTAGAGGTGTTCTCGATCGGAGTGCAGGCCGCATTTGCGGTAAAGTGGCTGTTTCCCCGCCTCCCACTGTTCCTCAAGGACAACCCTCATATCGACGTTCGGCTGAGTTCTTCCATCGAGCTTGAGGAAGTTCGCCAAGGTGCGGTCGATGCCGTCATTCGATACGGAACGGGCCATTTCCCGGGTTTCCGAAGCATCCTCATTCGTACGGAGCGGCTGGATCCCGTTTGCAGCCCCCATCTCTTAACAAGCGGCCCTCCACTGGAGAAGCTGGAAGATCTCCAGCATCACATGTTGCTGCACGACGAATTTCGCGAGAGCTGGCGGATGTGGTGCGCTGCGCAGAAGATAGACGGCTTGGACCTCACGAAGGGTTTGAGCTTCGCCGATGAGCACCTCGCATTGAAGGCCGCGATCGAAGGGTTCGGCGTCGCGCTCGGTCAGGACCTCCTGATTGAAGAGGACGTGCGGTCCGGGCGGCTGGTCCGGCCGCTCGGCGACGGCCCGGAACGAAACGGCGGATACTATCTCGTCTGCTCCGACAGCAACGCCAACTGCGCCAAAATGAAGACGTTTCAGGAGTTTCTCGCCTCGGGCATTGAGGTTCCCGACATTTTCGAGGCTGAAGCACCGATGATCGGTGTTCAGGCGCGGGCTCTCGGTGCTCATACGAAAGGCTCCCTGAACAGCGCGGGGGCATGATCCCCGGCGAACAAGCTGAAAGGCGACATCACGCTTTTGTTGATCTTGCGCCGTGCTTTTTAGTCGGCTTGTCAGGTGGGGAACTCGTGCCGGTAGTCCACAAGCTTGATCCGACCGCCACCATCACGATGGTGGATCAAGCCTGTGAACCCACCGGTGCGAGCCGCGGGGCGGAAGAACGCGAGGGAGGATCAGGCAAATGCCGCGCGAGCGCGCGAGCGCAACAGCAACAGCAGCACAATGGCGGCGTTCAGCGTGTTCCATCCGATTCCGTTCAGAAAGGCCGCGTCATATGAGCCGGTCATGTCAAAGATCACACCGGAGACCCAACCTCCGGCCGACATGCCGAGCAACGAGACCATGATCACCGTGCCGACGCGCGTTGCCGCTTCACTTGCAGGCATCGTCTCGCGAACGATGATGGCATAGCTCGACACGATTCCCCCATGGAACAGGCCGAACAAGGCGGAGACCACATAGAGCGGCGTGAGGCCGTCGAAGAACAGGTACATTGTGAGCGCCGAGGCTTGCGCCACCGATCCGATCAGCAAGGTCGCGAGGCCGCCGAGCCGGTCGGCTATAATACCTGATCCGACCCGGCTGACGGCACCGAAGGCCAGCATCAGCGACAACATTTCGGCTCCGCGCCCGACGCCGTAACCGAGATCACCGCAATAAGCGACGATATGCACCTGCGGTATCGCCATGGCCATGCAGCAGCAGAAGCTTGCGATTGAGAGAACCACCGTCAGAACGTTGGGACTGAGATGGGTATCGACGCCCGGGCGGCCCTCGGCACTGAGCCCGCGCTGCTGCGTCCTGCCGATGCTCGACCGGAGTATGAGGACAAGCACCGTCATCGCGGCTCCGCAAAAAATGCCGAGAGCGATGTGCGTCATCTGCCAACCATAATGGGTGATGCCCCGGTTGATGAGCGGAGGCCAGAGGGCACCGGAGAGATAGAATCCGCTGCCCGCGATCCCCACCGCGATACCGCGTCGGCGCACGAACCAGCGCGACGCCTCCGCCATCAACGGCGCGAAGGTCGCCGATGCGCCGAACCCAATCAAGAAATGCGCCATGTTGAATTGCCAGAGCGCTTTCGAGACGCCAGCCGCGAGATAACCGAACAGCAGTGACAGAACGCCCGTCGCCATCGCAGGGATGATGCCGACGCGGTCCGTCAGGCGGCCTGTGACGACCCCGCCGAGCCCGAAACCGATCATCGCCAATGTGTATGCGAGTGACGCTACGCCGCGCGTGCCGCCGAATTCGGCCTGGACCTTCGGCAGCACGATCACGACCGACCATACGCCGACGCTGCCAACCGTTGCTATCGCCAGGGCAATCAGCAATCGCCGCCACGCCGCGGGCGAGTCGGGCACGAATGTCGAAACGTTCCGTCCGGGGGCAGAAAGTGTAATCAATTGGCTCCTCCGCTGGCAGGGCTTTCTCGTTCAACGCGCATCCGCATGCAGGAAAATCTTTGGCACCGGCAGTCTGCAGGGTAGCAGAGAAGTGGCCGGAACAACCAGCAGCGCCATTTCTCACCTGCTGCGTTTCCCAACGCGGTCGCAGTAACAGCTTGTTCGACGTGTGCGTGAACTAAAGGCGAGCCGTGAGCAGCACTCGGCCTTTGGCAGCGAGGGACGTCTTGCCGTCCTGTCCCTTGATACGGCCGCGCAACTCAACAATCTCGCCCTGTAATTTTTCGTTCCAGACGACCTTCCTTACCAGCCATTCCAATCGAATAGTTTCATCCGCATAGATTGGACGCCGAAATCGAATCCAAAACTCCAAGCCCAACATCGCTCCCTTCTTGGAAAAATGAGAGGCCGTCAGGGCAAGCAGCAGTGACGTGGCGTGAGGTCCGCTCGCGGTGGGCCGACCGAAGCGAGTGGTTGCGGCATACGCGGTATCATGGTGTATCGGGTTGTTGTCACCAACGGAGTCGGCAAATCTGGTGACCTCCGACAACGACAACGCTACTTCGGAGGAAAAGCGCTCTCTTGGGTATGCTTTCATTGGCATCACCGGTTTGAGAGTCTCACAAGTCATGACGCGATGTCTGCTGTGACCGCGCGCTGCGCCGAAAGCGCTGCGACCTTGGCCAATTGTTCCCGGCTGCAGCCCCATTGCGACAGCAGTGCGTTCACGGCTGTCGGATCGGCGGTGGCCAACGCGGGGTGTGCCGCCGGTGTGCGACTGAAGCGCGGAGCGGGCGCGTTTTGCGTGACACCGGCGACCTTGACGAACGCCTGCCGTGCCTGATTGTGCGGATCGTCAGCAGCTTCCTCGAGTGTCAGCACCGGCGAGACGCACGCGTCGCTCCCTGCGAACACCGCACACCACTCATCGCGCGTGCGAGTCATGAATTGCTCGGCGAGGAGTGGTTTCAGCTCCGCCCAGCATCGCGGATCATCCTCCGGGCTCATGAAGCCTCTGCCGCCAAACACGTTCGGATCAAGCCCGGCCTTGGCAATGAGCTCCGCATAGAATTGCGGCTCGAGCGGGCCCACGGCCATGAATTTGCCGTCCTTGGTTTGATAGGTATCGTAGTAGTGCGCGGCACCCGAAAGAAAGTGGCCACCGACTTGGTTGCAGTTCAAGCCACGCGCCTGCATCCCCAGAAACATGGCCATCAGCGCGATCGAGCCGTCCACCATCGCCGCATCCACCACCTGCCCTTGTCCGGATCGCTCGCGTTCCAGCAGCGCGCACACCATGCCGAACGCGAGCAACATGCCGCCGCCGCCAAAATCTCCCACCAAATTCAGGGGCGGCACCGGCCGCTCGCCACACCGGCCAATGGCATGCAGCGCGCCGCTCAACGCGATGTAATTGATGTCATGTCCGGCGCTGCTCGCGAGCGGCCCGTCCTGCCCCCAGCCCGTCATGCGCCCGTACACGAGCTTTGCATTGCGGCTCAGGCAGTCATCCGGCCCGAACCCCAGGCGCTCCGCCACGCCAGGACGGTAACCTTCGAACAAAGCATCGGCGTGCTCGACAATGTCGAGCAACACAGCCACTTGTTTCGGGTCCTTCAAGTCCAGCGTCAGGCGCAACCGATTGCGCTGCAACGGATCGTAAACATCGGCGCTCGCTCCATGACGTTCGACTCTGAGCACCTGCGCACCCAGATCCGACAGAAGCATGCCGCAGAACGGCCCCGGACCGATCCCGGCCATTTCAATGACACGAAAACCCTTGAGCGGACCCATTCAGATCACTCCTTGATCAGCTTCACCATTCTGCAGACGCTGGAAAACCTGTGGCGGGATCGCGCGTACGATCGCGTCGCCGTCCGCCGGCTCGGTATCCGCCGTCGACGCGGGCCTGAATTCGGATTACCACCAAGCGCGACGCGTTTCGCTTCGCCCGCCGATGATCGCCAGATTCGCATGGCCAGCACCCACGATCACGCTGCGATTTGGCTTTGGCATGGATCTTTCCGATATTTTGGTTTTCTCGGCGCAACCTGTGGCGCGCTTGTTTTGTGCCAGCACACGCCTCGCAACGTGCCTGACAAATCAGGATCCTGACAAACCAGAAAAACACGGCAAACCGCTCAGAAAAACTGCCGTGACAAAAGCGCTGCCATCGCGATGATGATGCCGTCGTTTGGTTGTGAGGAATGGGACGCGTCAGCGCATGAAGTAGGCCATGGGCGGCGCAATCATGCATGCGCAATTCATGCAACGTGTCCATTTCCCAGGTAATCGATTTTGCAGTTGGCGGAATTCATGGTGCGAATTTGGGAAGGCTCTACTCACCGCCTTTTGCGAAAGGTTTCGCGATCCGAAGATAACTCTCACAATACCAATGGGGAGAAGCGTTATGCTGAGCTATGTCAGTGGAGCGAGCGACCAACCTTTGTTGTACCAAACGGTCGGTGCGACGCTTGAGCACGCCGCCGAGCGGTGGCCTACGCGCGATGCGCTGATTATCCCGCAGCAAAATATTCGCTGGTCATGGCGGCAACTGAATGACGAGGCAGACCGGCTGGCGCGCGGCTTCCTGAGCCTCGGGCTGAAACCCGGTGATCGCATCGGCATCTGGGCCCCCAATCGCGTCGAATGGGTCGTCACACAGTTCGCCTCCGCCAAGGCTGGCCTCATTCTCGTTACCATCAATCCCGCCTATCGCGTCAGCGAGCTCGAGGCCGCGTTGAACAAGGTGGCAGCGAGCGCGCTCGTGCTCGCGCCGTCGTTCAGGAGCAGCAACTATGTTGAAATGATTCGTCAGCTCGCGCCCGAGCTCGGCACCGGCGGTGCCGAAGATCTAAAGCTTGCTCGCCTGCCGCATTTGCGGTCACTCGTGCTCATGGGCGACGAGGTGGTTCCAGGTTTCATTGCGTACAATTCGTTGTTACGGGATGCAGACGCAAGCGATGACCTGCAACAACTCGCAACGCAGTTACAACCAGAAGATCCCATCAACATCCAATTCACGAGCGGCACGACGGGCTTGCCAAAAGGCGCGACACTCACGCATCACAACATCGTCAACAATGGCTACTTCGTGGCGCGGCGACAACTGCTCACGGAGCACGACCGTGTGTGCATTCCTGTCCCGCTCTATCACTGTTTCGGCATGGGCATGGGTGTGCTCGGTTGCACCACGCATGGTGCAGCAATGATCTTTCCGGGGGAAGGATTCGATCCGCTTGCAGTGCTGGAGGCCGTCGACCGCGAGCGCTGCACAGCACTGTATGGCGTGCCGACGATGTTCATCGCCGAGCTGGACCATCCGGAGTTCGATTCCTACAACCTACGCTCCCTGCGCACCGGCATTATGGCTGGTGCACCGTGTCCGGTCGAGATCATGAAGCGTGTGGTCGCGCAGATGCACATGCGCGAGATTACGATCTGCATGGGCACGACGGAAATGAGCCCTATCACCTTTCAGACCGAACCCGACGATACGCTGGAACGACGCGTCTCCACTGTTGGCACGATTCATCCTCACGTCGAAGCGAAGATCGTGGATACGAACGGGCGGGTCGTTCCCTTGGGCGTTCGCGGCGAGCTGCTGACGCGTGGGTATGGCCTCATGCAGGGCTACTGGGAGGAGCCGCAGAAGACCGCCGAGACCATCGACCAGGACGGCTGGATGCACACTGGCGATCTCGTCATCTTGGACGAGGCCGGGTACCTCAAGGTCGTCGGCCGGAGCAAGGATTTGATTATTCGCGGTGGCGAGAACATCTCTCCCAGGGAGATCGAGGACTTTTTGTATCAGCATCCGAAGATCCAAGAAGTGCAGGTCTTCGGCGTGCCCGATCAACGCTTGGGCGAAATCGTCGCCGCGTGGATCAAACTCAAACCTGACGTGGAGTGTACCGTCGAGGAAGTGCAGCATTATTGCCGCGACAACATCTCTCACCACAAAGTGCCGAAGCACGTCTGTTTCGTTACGGAAATCCCCATGACCGTGACGGGTAAGCCTCAGAAGCACATCATGAGAAAGACAATGGTGGAAAAGCTCGGACTGCAGGAGGACCGAGCCGCCTGATACCAAGACTCGTGGATCATGACCGATGCACCCAGTCGCGCAGTCCGATGGACATGATGGTCCAGGGCTGCTCGACGAGGGTGTTCCAGGCGAAGCGGCAGTGATCGAGAATGTCCTGGCAGGAGGCGAAGACACGGTTGGAGAGCCAGTCGTCGCGCATGTACTGCCAAGTGTTCTCCACCGGGTTCAACTCGGGTGACTTCGGCGGCAACGGCAGCAGGGTGATGTTGCCGGGGATCGGTCGCTTGGCCGAAGTGTGCCAGCCGGCCTGATCGAGCAGCACGACGGCATGCGCGCCGGATATCACGGTGCGCGAGATCTCCTCCAGGTGCAGCGCCATCGCCTCGCTCGTGCGGCGCGGCAGCACCAGAGCCGCGCCCTTGCCCCGGGCTGGGCAAATCGCACCGCACAGATGGGCCGAGCGCGTGCGCTGATCGTGCGGCGCTGCCGACCGGCCGCCGCGGCGTGCCCAGCGGCGGGTGACCTTGTTCTTCTGCCCGATGCGGGCCTCGTCCTGCCAGCAGATCTCTATGGGCTTGCCGGCAGCCTCGTGCGCCGCGACCGGCGCCAACTGGGCGGGGAGGTTTTTGAACGCCTCGGCGGCGTCGGGACCCCTGGCGTGGTGGCGGGGACGGGGCGACAGCTTGCGAAAGCCCAGAGCGCGCAGTTCCCGGCCCAGCGTCTGCTTGGAGAGCGAGACGCGGAACTCGTCCCAGAGCCAGCGCAGCAGATCGGCGATCCGCCAGCGCGCCACCCCGTGCGCCGCCGGGATCGGCCCCGCCTCGATGACTTGGCGCAGCTCCGCCCGATGATGCTCCGCCAGACGCGGCTGCGGACCCGGCGCCTTGCCGGTCAACAGGCCCGTCGGCCCCGCATCATTGAATCGCAGGACACAGTCGCGCACCGTCTGCAACCGGAATCCATGGCGGATCGCTGGCCATGTATCTCGCGATTTCGACCATGATCGAGTCCATCGACGGTTTGCCGTTCCCGTGCTTACTGGGCGCTTGCTAGCGCTCCCCGAATTCCCATGCCCCGGACATGGAAAGGCCCCGAAAGGCGCTACCTTTCAGGGCCTTAGAGTGGTGCCGCAACAGGGATTTGAACCCCGGACCTACTGATTACGAATCAGTTGCTCTACCCCTGAGCTACTGCGGCGTCGGGCGGGGAACATAGCGGCGGGGCTGCGGCATTGCAAGCCCCTCGTGGCCTCCCTCGCGACAAAAAAACCTCTCGCCGTTAACGGTTTGTGCACCCGCAGTCGGCACCCTAAACAAAACTCTGTTACAGAGCGGACATAAAACTAAGAAGCGCAGGGAAGGGAACCCCATGACCGCCCGTGTCAGCCCGATGGAGCAAGGCGCGCGCCGTTTCGGCGTGCGGGCGAAGCTGCTCCTCGCCTTTGCCGGCATCGCCGGCATGACCGTGGCCGCCAGCTTGGTCGGCTTGATGTCGTTCTCCGCGGTCGAGGCCCCGCTGACCCGCATCGTCGGCGTCAAGCTGCCGGAAATGGCGCTGGCCAAGCGCCTGTCCACCGAGAGCAGCAGCGTCGCCGCCGCCGCCCCCACCTTGGAATCCGCCGACAGCCAGGCGCGCCGGCAGGAGTTGGCGGAGCAGATCCTGACCCGCGCCCGCGGCCTGATCGGGCTGGTGGACGAATTGGCGCGCAGCCGTGCCAACGACCCGCAGCTGGGGCAGGTGAAGGCGCAGGCGCAGGCGATGATCGGCACGCTGGAGCGCCAGAACGCCGCCCTGACCCGCCGCATCGAGGTGCGCGACCGCCGCATAGGCGCGCTGGCCGATCTGGCCAGGACGCACGAGGCCTTCCTGGCCACGCTGGCACCGCTGGTCGAGCGCTCGGGCGAGCAACTGCGCGCCAAGGGCGACTCCCTGCTCAACTTCACCGAGGTCGAGCTGAAGAGCATGGACCAGGCGTTGAGCGACCTGATCGCCGTGTACGAGATCCGCACCCAGCTGCTGGTGCTGGCCGACGCCGGCGAGCGCGCCGCCACCGCCGAGGACATGGGCCAGATCCTTACCCAGGAGATGGAGGTCACCCGCGCCGCCTCCTCGCTGTTCTCGTGGCTCGCCAAGCCGTCGGACTGGATCGGTGGCGACAAGATGAAGGCCCAGGTCGACGACCTCTACCGCCTGATCGACAGCCCGGAAGGGCCGGTGAGGATGCGCAAGGAGGCGCTGCGCACCGACATCTCGCTGATCGAACGCTCCTCCTTCAACGAGCGCGCCCAAGCGGCGGGTGCCACCGTCCGCAGCCACGCCCAGGAGATGGCGGGCGAGTTCGACACGCTGGTCATGCGCGCCCGCGGCCGCATCAAGATCGCCATCGACACCGTGCTGACCGAGACCAAGGACTCGCTGAACGAGGTGCTGGTCGCCGGCCTGCCGCAGCTGCGCGCGTACCTGGAGCTGGCGGCCTCCGGCAACCTGCTGGCCGGCGCGCTGAACGAGGCGGCGCAGGCTCCGGACGCGGAGCGCGTCGGCGTGCTGCGCACCCGCTTCGACGGCGCCACGAAGGCGGTGGAGGAGCGCTTGAAGGCGCTCGGCGGGCAGGCGGCGGGGCAGGATCTCGACAAGGCGGTCCACCGCCTGATCGCCTTTGGCCGCCGCGGCGACATCAACCTGTTCGCCCTGCGCGAGGCGGAACTCGCCGCCCAGGCCGAAGCCGCCAAGGTGCTGGACGAGAACCGGGCGCTCGCCGCCCAGCTCTCCAGGACCGTGGAGGAGCAGGTCGCCGCCATGCAGGCTGAGACCGACCAGGCGGCGGCCGAGGCCGGCGCCGCCATCGAGCGCGGCCGGGTGTGGCTGATCGCCTTCGCCGTCGGCAGCTTGGTCGGCGCCGTGCTGCTGGCCTGGTACACGGTCGGCCGCGTCATCGTCGCCCGCATCCAGCGTCTGGCCGAGGCGATGCGCACCATCGCCGGCGGTCAGCTCGACGCCGCGATACCGCAGGGCGGGTCGGACGAGATCACCGACATGGCGCAAGCGCTGGTGGTGTTCCGCGACACCGCGCGGCAGGCCGCCGAGGCCACCGCCCGCACCGAGGCCGAGCGCGCCCGCGCCGCCGAGGAGCGCCGCCGCATGCTGCTGGAGATGGCCGACAGCTTCGAGAAGGGGGTGCGCGGGGTGCTCGACCGCGTGTCGCGCGCCGCCGACGAGATGCACGACGTCGCCAAGCGCATGACCCGCACCGCCGAGCAGACCACCGGTGAGGCCGCGACCGCCGCCGCCACCTCGCAGCAGGCCGCCGGCAGCGTCGAGGCGGTGGCCGCGGCGACCGAGCAACTCTCCGCCTCGATCCAGGAGATCGGCCAGCAGGTCAGCAACTCCAGCCGCATCGCCCGGCAGGCCGCCACCGACGCCGAGAAGACCGACCACACGGTGGAAGGCCTATCCGACGCGGCGCAGAAGATCGGCGAGGTGGTGCAGCTGATCTCCGACATCGCCAGCCAGACCAACCTGCTGGCGCTGAACGCCACCATTGAGGCGGCGCGGGCCGGAGACGCCGGCAAGGGCTTCGCGGTGGTCGCCTCGGAGGTGAAGAACCTCGCCACCCAGACCGCCAAGGCCACCGAGGACATCTCCCAGCAGATCGCCGCCATGCAGACGGCGACGCAGGAGTCGGTGGGCGCCATCCGCTCCATCGCCGGGACGATCCGTGCGATCAACGAGATCGCCGCGTCCATCGCCGCCTCGGTCGAGCAGCAGAGCGCCGCCACCCGCGAGATCGCCCGCAACGTCGGTGAGGCGGCGGACGGCACCCGCCACGTGCGCGAGAACATCGACATCGTGGCCAAGGCGGCGGCCGATGCCGGCCAGTCGGCGCACAAGGTGCTGGACGCCTCCACCGCCGTGGCCGACGAGGTGCGCACGCTGGGCACCCAGGTGAACCAGTTCGTCACCCACATGCGCGCCGGCTGAGGACCCCGGCTGAGGACCAAAGCCCCCTCCCGGCCCCGCCGGGAGAGGGGCGCCCCGCCCCGATTCCCCTCGGAGCGCCCCTTGTGCGGGGCCGGGCGCCACGCTACCGTTGCCGGCAACGACAAGAAGCCTGGGAACGGAAACGCACATGAGCGGCGAGCACTACGATACCCTGGAAACCCGCGACCAGCAGGCGCGCGAGGCGGCGCTGATGGCGGCGCTGCCCGGCCACATCGCGCACGCCAAGGCGAACGCGCCGGCCTACGCCCGGCTGCTGGCCGAGGTGGATCCCGCCACCGTCGCCAGCCGCGCCGCGCTGGCCGACCTGCCGGTGACCCGCAAGTCGGAGCTGACCGAGATGCAGGCGGCCGAGCCGCCGTTCGGCGGGCTGACCGGCGTTCCGGTCAGCGATCTGGCGCGCATCTTCTGCTCGCCGGGGCCGATCTTCGATCCGGAGGGGCAGGGCGGCGACCACTACCGCACCGCCCGCGCGCTGTACGCCAGCGGCGTGCGCAAGGGACGGATCGTCCACAATTGCTTCGCCTATCACTTCACCCCGGCCGGCCGCATGTTCGAGGCGGGCGCGCACGCCATCGGCTGCCCGGTCTTTCCCGCCGGCACCGGCAACACCGAGCAGCAGGTGCAGGTGATCGCCGCACTGAAGCCGGCCGCGTACGTCGGCACCCCCGACTACCTGAAGATCATCCTGGAGAAGGCGGACGAACTGGGCGTCGAACTGCCCTCGCTGACCATCGGCCACGTCACCGGCGGCGCCTTCCTGCCGCCGCTGCGCACCTTCTACGCCGAGCGCGGCATCCAGGTGTACCAGAGCTACGGCATCGCCGACCTCGGCCTGATCGCCTACGAGACGACGGCCCGCGAGGGCCTCGTGGTGGCCGAGGAGGTGATCCTGGAGATCGTCCGCCCCGGCACCGGCGATCCGGTGCCGGACGGCGAGGTCGGCGAGGTGGTGATCACCGTGCCGGGCCACGGCGCCTATCCGCTGATCCGCTTCGCCACCGGCGACCTGTCGGCGGTGCTGCCGGGGACCAGTCCGTGCGGGCGCACCAACACGCGCATCAAGGGCTGGATGGGCCGCGCCGACCAGACCACCAAGGTCAAGGGCATGTTCGTTCACCCGCGCCAGATCGCCGAGGTGCTGAAGCGCCACCCGGACGTGCTGCGCGCCCGCCTCGTGGTCGACCGCCCGGCCGACGCCGACACCATGCTGCTGAAGATCGAGGCGGTGCCCGAGCCCGGCCTGGAGGCCGCGGTGGCCGACACGCTGGCCGCCGTCACCAAGCTGAAGGGCCGCGTCGAGATCGAACCGCCGGGCAGCCTGCCGAACGACGGCAAGGTCATCGACGACGTGCGCAAGTACGAGTGATACGGCCGGCGCATGAATGCTTCATTGTCCTGCCGGCCGTATCACCCTCCCGCTCAATGCGTTGCATTGAGCTGTCGGGTTTGAACCAAAGGCGCTTGATGGAAGCCATCAAGCGCCTTTGGTATGAGGCGCTCAGGCCGGCTTCAGCGCGACGAAGCGATAGTACCGCAGCCCGTGGCCGAGCACCTTGAGGCGTGCCCACCACAGTTGCAGTTCGCGCGCGAGGCCGGCCATCAGCCCTTTGTCCACCACCGTGGTGCCGAGCGTCGCGTTCTGCAGCGCGTCGGCCAGCCAGCGGACGCGCTCGACGATCAGGCGGCGCAGCTTGGCGGTGATGTCCTCGACGATGCGCACGTCCATGTTCCGCTGCACCAGCTCGTCCTTCATGCGCTGGGCGGTCCAGGGGTAGAGTTCCAGCGGCTCGGTGTCCTTCCAGGCGTTCCAGCTGTCCCATGAGGCGGGGGCACCGTCGATGACGTAGTCCATCAGCAGCGCCGACCCCTTGGGCTTCACGCACTCACAGAGGTGATCGAGGTACGGCCCCTTGTCGCGCACCCGGTGCAGGATGCGGTCGGCGAGCACGAGGTCGTAGCTGCCCGCCGGGTTGAAGCTCTCCGGGTCGTAGGGCATCACCGGGGCCTTGCGGCCGAGGTCGAGCGCCTCGGAGCGGCGCATGCCCAGCTTGGCCAGCAGCGGCGACGGCTCCAGCGCCGTCACCCAGGTGTCGTAGGCACCGACGATGGCGCGGGCCGCCCCGCCCAGCCCGGCCGAGCAGTCCAGCACGCTCTTCGCCGGGTTCAGCCCGAACGGGCGCACCGCGTCCACCATGAACTGGGCATCGCCGGGGCCGACGAAGCCGTCGCCCCACAGCATCTGCGCGCCGCGCACCTGTTCCACCGACCACACCGGCTTGCCGCGGCGGTCGATGTCCAATCCTTCGAGCTGGCGGGCCTCGATATCCTCGTTCGCTTCCACGAAAGCGGGAGGCGCGTCGTCGATGAGAACGGCGGGCGGCGGCTCCGCGGTGGCCGCAGCGGTCTCCAGCCGGCGCGGCGTGGGCTTGAGCTCCCAGCGCGCGGCGCGCATCGCCTTGGCTTCCTTGGCCTGGACGTACAGGTGCCCGAGGTCGTAGCCTTCCCACCACGCCTCCAGCCGGTCCCGCCAGTCCGGGTTCAACCAGCGCTGGATGTCGTTCGGATCCACCGGCTTCTCCAGCTCACCGAAAGTGAACGGTCGCGCTTCGGCAACACGCGGCAAGCAGAGAATCCGGGATGCATTTTATGAAAAATGCAACTCCCGTTACTTCCCTGCAATAAAGTGGTATGTTCGATCCGCGGTCAGTTCAAGTATTTTTGTTTTACGATAAGTTCCCGCGGATTTTCTTGGCATTCTAAGGAACGGCGAAACGCGTTCCAGTGCGGATCCCTGGGCGGCGGACGGGGTACGACCGAGCGCCGCGTTGCGGCACCGTGCCGCACTGCCTATAGTCCGCCCGCAACCGAAGGAGGCCCCGCGTGCCCGACAAGACCGGCAATCCCTGGACGATCCTGTTGACCAAGCCGATCTACGAGAATCCGTGGATCCGCGTGGTCGAGCACGACGTGCTCAACCCCAAGGGCAAGCCGGGCATCTACGGGGTGGTGCACCTCCAGCACATCGCCACCGGCATCATCCCCATCGATTCCGACGGCTGCACCACGCTGGTCGGCCAGTACCGCTTTCCGCTGAAGACCTACAGCTGGGAGATCCCGGAGGGCGGCGGCAAGCAGGGCGTGCCGCCGCTGGAGTCGGCGCAGCGCGAGCTGCTGGAGGAGACCGGCCTGACCGCCCGCCACTGGCATCCGCTGCTCACCATCCACCTGTCGAACAGCATCACCGACGAGGTGGCGCACACCTTCCTGGCCTGGGACCTGGAGCAGGGCCTCGCCGAGCCGGAGGACACCGAGGAACTGCAGATCCGCCGCGTCCCCTTCCGCGAGGCCTACGCGATGGCCATGCGCGGCGAGATCACCGACGCCATGGCGGTGGCCAGCCTGCTGAAGGCCCGCCTGCTGGCGCTGGAGGGTGCCCTGCCGGACAAGCTGGCGAAGCTGATGCTGAAGTAAGGGGGCCGCGTCAAGCGGCGGCCCCGCAGCACTTCTTGTACTTCTTGCCACTGCCGCACGGGCACGGATCGTTGCGGCCGACCTTCGGCGCGGTGCGCGGCCGCTGGCCCATGATGCCGTCCACGTAGTACCAGACGCCGTCCTGCTTCTTGAAGGTGCTGGTCTCGTGGTGGACGTAGTCCTTGCCCTGCACGCGGAAGCGGGCGACGAACTCGACCACACCCTCCTCGTCCTGCGGACCGCCGGCCTCGGTCGAGCGGACCTCCAGGCCCATCCACTCGCTGTTGTTGGCCCAGTCGGTGACGTGCTCGCGGTTGAAGTCGTGCCGCGTCTCGGGCAGCAGAGTGTCGTGCAGGTAGTCGACGTTCTTCACGGCGAACGCCGAATAGCGCGAGCGCATCAGCGCCTCGGCCGTCGGCGCCGGCGCGGCGCCCGACAGGTACGGGCCGCAGCACGCCTCGAACGTCTTGCCGGAGCCGCAGGGGCAGTCGGTCATGGGTCATAGCCTCCGTCTTGAGCGGCCCTGCATAGCGCAAGCCGCTCACGGCGCCAAGGCCGTTACGCCACCGCACGCTGTTCCGGGAAGAGGCCCAGCAGACCCTCGCGCGAGGCCGGGCAGACACCGCGCTCGGTGATCAGCGCGCTGACCAGACGGGCCGGCGTCACGTCGAAGGCGAAGTTCGCCACGTCGCTGCCCTCCGGCGTCACGCGGATGGTCTCGATGCGGCCGTCCTTCGTGATGCCAGTCAGGTCGGTCACCTCGGCGCCGTGGCGCTCCTCGATGGGGATCTCCTTCACGCCGTCGTCGATGCACCAGTCGATGGTCGGCGAGGGTAGGGCCACATAGAACGGCACGCCGTTGTCGTGCGCCGCCAGCGCCTTGAGGTAGGTGCCGATCTTGTTGCAGACGTCGCCGCTGGCCGTCGTGCGGTCGGTGCCGACGATGCACAGGTCGACCTGCCCGTGCTGCATCAGGTGGCCGCCGACGTTGTCGACGATCACCGTGTGCGGCACGCCGTGCTTGTTCAGCTCCCACGCCGTCAGGCTGGCGCCCTGGTTGCGCGGACGGGTCTCGTCGACCCAGACGTGCAGCGGGATTCCCTCCTCGAACGCCACGTAGACCGGCGCCAGCGCGGTGCCCCAGTCCACCGTCGCCAGCCAGCCGGCGTTGCAGTGGGTCAGCACGTGCACCGGTTCGCCGGGCGGCTTGCGTTTCGCTGCCTCGCGGATCAGCGCGGCGCCGTGCTCGCCGATGGCGCGGCAGATGGCGACGTCCTCGTCGGCTACCGCGGCGGCCTCGGCGTAGGCGGCCGTGACGCGCTCGGCCACCGGAAGGGCGTGCAGATGGCGGCGCATGCGCTCCAGCGCCCAGCGCAGGTTGACCGCGGTCGGCCGCGTGGCGTTCAGCACCGCGCAGGCCTGGTCGAGTGCCGCGTCCGAGGCGTTCGCCCGCAGCGCCAGCGCCACGCCGTAGGCGGCGGTGGCGCCGATCAGCGGGGCGCCGCGCACCAGCATGGCGCGGATGGCGTGCGCCGCCTCGTCCAGAGTGGTCAGGCGGACCACCGCGAAATCGTGCGGCAGCCGGGTCTGGTCGATGATCTCGACCGTCCGGCCGTCCGGCGCCAGCCAGATCGTGCGGTAGGCCGTGCCGTTCACCTTCATGGGGTCGCTCCGTTGTCCGACTGGCGCCCGCCGGGGCGCGTCACGACATTACGAACCCCGGCGCCGCGGTTCAACACGAGGAACGCCGTCGGCACGCCGATGTTGGAAGCACGTCACCCGGAAGAGGCCGTCCCGCCGCCATGCCGCTGCGCACGTTCCGCTCCCACCCGTCGCCGCTCTACCGGCTGCCCGGCACGCTGCTGGTGATGATCGCCTGCGCGCTGTCGGTGCTGGTCACCGCCGGGCTGCTGGCGGTGTTCGCGTGGCGCGACCGCGACGCCGCCATGGACCGCGCCACCGGCGTCGCCGCCAACGTCAGCCTGCTGGTGGCCGAGCATGCCGCCCGCCTGATCCAGATCGGCGACCTGGCGCTGCGCCGCACCATCGAGCTGGCCGGCCCATCCGGCGCTCCGCTTCCCGCCGACCGCGCCGCCTGGGGACGGCTGGCCGAGATCGCCGGGGCGGCGCCGCAGGTGGTGTCGATCTGGATCGGCGATGCCGAAGGCAACGCCGTGCTGGGATCACGCGAGTACCCGGCACCGCGCCTCAACGCCGCCGACCGCGACTATTTCCAGGCGGCGCGCGTCGCCACCGGCCCGGTTCCGTTCATCGGCCGCATCCAGGCCAGCCGCGACGGCACCGGCGAGCTGCTGGTGCTGAGCCGCCCGTTGCCGGCGGAGCCCGGCGGCTTCCGCGGCTTCGTCACGGTGACGCTGTCGCCGGCCCGCTTTGGCGAGATCTACCGCGCCTTCGACATCGGCTACCGGACCACGGTGACGCTGGAGCGGGCTGACGGCGCCGTGCTGGCCCGCGAGAGCGGCGGCGAGAGCCCGGACGACACCCTGGACGAGGACGAGGCGATCACCGCCAAGCGCGCCGTCGAGGGCTACGGCCTGCTGGCCGGCGTTGCCATCCCGCTGTCCAGCGTCCGCGCCGAATGGCGGAGCCGGCTGGGCACCTACGCGGCCTACGGCCTCGGCGCCGAGCTGGTGGTGATCGCCATCGGCCTGCTCGCGCTCCAGCGGGCGCGGCGCGAGCGCGAGGCCGAGGACGCGCTCCAGCACGCCTACGACACGCTGGAGCAGCACGTCCGCCAGCGCACCGGCCAGTTGGAGGACGCCAACCACCGCCTGGAGGGCGCACTGGCCGACAAGGAGATCCTGATCAAGGAGGTCCAGCACCGGGTGAAGAACAACCTGCAGGTCATCTGCAGCCTGCTGCGCCTGCAGGCGGCACGGCTGGACGAGTGCTCGCGCCTCGCCTTCGACGAGAGCCTGCGCCGTATCCAGTCGATGAGCCTGGTGCACGAGCTGCTCTACCGCTCGAACGAGCCGGCACGGATCAACGTCGGCGACTGCCTGCGCCAGCTCTGCGACAGCCTCGCCCGCGCTTCCGGCCCAACGCCGGTGCGGGTCGGCGTGGAGGCGGAGGACTGGATCCTCGACGTCGATCGTGCCATGCCGCTGGCGCTGATCGCGTCGGAGCTGGTGTCGAACGCGCTGCGCCACGCCTTTCCGGGCGGCCACGCCGGCAACGTGGCGGTGACGCTGCGGCCGGGGCCGGATGGGATGCGGATGGAGGTGGGCGATGACGGCGTCGGCCTGCCCGCCGACCTGCCGTCTGCACCCACCGACGGCAAACGGCGCGGCGGCCTTGGGCTGATGCTGGTGCAGTCGCTGGCGCGGCAGGCGCACGCGGATCTGCGCATCGAGCGAGGCGGCGGCACCCGCTTCATCCTCACCGTTCGGGAAACCCCGGCGCAGGCAGAGGCGGCCTGATCACTCGTCCGTCTTCAGGCGCAGGTACACCATGGCCGAGGCGAGCGCGTTGGAGTACGCGTCGTCGCCGGCGCGCCCCGGCAGGTCGAGCGCGCCGAGGATGGCGTCGAGCCGCAGGTTCAGCGCGTTCTTGCCCGGCACCTTCACGCGGCTTTCGTAGTACAGGCCCGACACTTCGACGCGCTCGTTGGGCAGCGGGATGCCGATCATCGGCTGCACCGCGCGGTCGATCAGCCCGACCGTGAAGTCCAGGTAATAGCCGACCAGCGGCCGGTTGCCGATCAGCCGCAGGAACCGGTCGAGCGCCGGCTCCGGCGGCTCGTCCGGCCGGAAGGCGACGGCGAGGTGACGGCTGGCGAGGATGCGGTTGCCGCGGATGCGCACCGCCGCCAGCGCCCGCAGCTCGGCCGTCGCCGGGTCATAAGAGGTGGCCTCGCAGGCGACCGCCACCGCCTCGCCGCTGTCCTCCTCGGACAGCAGGAAGTCGTAGGCGGGGGCGTTGAGCTGCTGGCCGCGCAGGCGGGCGATCATTCCGGCCTCCCGCTCAGTGCATGTTCAGATGGAAGTGGTAGGAGACGAACTCCTTGAACGCCTTCACCAGGGCCAGGCAGTCGTTGAACTGGTCGCGGTCCAGTTTGGTCATCTCGGCCGGGCGGACGGTGTTGTCGATCTTCACCTCGTGCGCCGCGTCGATGCGCGCCTTGAGGCGCAGAGTGGACAGGAAGGTGAAGGCCTCGGCCAGCTCGCCGGCCAGCTTGCGGTCGAGCACCCGCTTGTCGGCCAGCGCCCAGATCCGCTCGACGGTGTTGGTCTCCGTCATGTGCTTCTCCAGCGCCAGCGCGCGGATGCCGTGCACGATGGGGAAGATGCCGGCCTTCTTGATGTCGATGGGCTGGGCGCCGCGGCGGTCGAACAGGGTGGAGAACAGGCCCGACGGCGTGTCGAACGCCAATGTCGGCCGCGCGAAGTGCGAGAAGAAGCCGGAGTTGTCCGACAGCCGCGCCATCAGGTACCCCCTGGCCTCGTCCAGCAGCCCGGTGTCGCCGGCCACCGCCGCCGCGTCGTAGAAGATGGCGAGGTTGAGCTGCGCCGCCTCGTCCGGCCGGTGGATCCAGTTGAAGATGGCGTCCTTGTAGGCGGAGAGGGACTTCGTCCACTCCGGGTTCGACACCATGATGTTGCCGGGACACGGCGGGTAGCCGAACTCCTCCAGGTGGCGCGAGAAGTCGGCGGTGATGCGCGGCAGATCCGGGCACTCGTAACCGTCGCGCAGGATCAGGCCGTTGTCCTGGTCGGTCTTCAGCAGCTGCTCGCCGCGCCCTTCGCTGCCCATCACCAGCAGGCAGGAGTTCGCCAGCAGGTCGGGCGGCGCCACCAGCTCGAACAGGCGGCGGAAGATCTTGCGGTTCAGCTCGGTGACGAGGTCGGCGATGAAGGGAACCCGCACGCCGGTGACGTGCAGCGTGCGGATCAGGCCGACCGTGTCGGCGCTGGCCTTGCGCAGGTCTTCCGTGCTCTCCGCGCGGTCGACCTGCAGCGCGATCACCTGGCTGTGGTTGGACAGCGCCGAGAGCAGGTCGATCTGCTCCAGCAGGCCGGCGATCTTGCCCGCCTCGGTGATGACGATGCGGCGCACCGAGTGCTTGGTCATCAGGATCAGCGCGTTGAACAGCAGTTCGTCGCGGTCCAGTTCGATCAGCTCGTAGCGCGCCAGCGGCCCGACCGCCGTGGTCACCGGCAGCCCGTCGAGCACCACGCGGTCGCGCAGGTCGGTGCCGGTCAGGATGCCGGTGCGGGCGCCGTCGCGGACCAGCACGGAGCTGGCCTGCTGCGTCTTCATGGCGAGCGCCGCGTCGCGCAGCGTGGCCGACGCCTCGACGTAGACCGGCGGGTGCAGGTAGGCCTCGCGCACGCGGGCCATGGTCAGCGCCGCCATCTCGCGGTTCGAGCGCTCGTTGGCCGCCGCGCGCAGGCGCTCGGCGAAGGCCTCGCAGATCAGCTCGCCGAAGGCGGGGTTGGCGCGCGCCAGCTCGACCAGGACCGGGCGCGGCAGCAGGTGGCAGACCGTGTCCTCGGCGGCCACGAAGCTGTGGTTCGGGCTGCGGCCGAACAGCGCGCGCAGGTCGAAGCTGTCGCCGGGGCCGAAGGCGGCCGCCGTTTCGCCGTGGTGGCGCTCCTGCACAAGGCCCTTCTGCACGATGAAGAGGCAGTCCGCCGCCTCGTCGCGGGCCAGCACGGGCGTGTCCTTGGCGTAGACGCCGATGTCGAGCGAGCGGGCAAGGGTCGTGCGCTCGTCCGGCGTCAGCCGGTCGAAGGGAGGCACGGCGAAATCGAACGCTTCGGGCAAGACCGTCTCCGCACGCTGCAGGCGAAACAAAAAAGCGCCCCAAGACCAAGTCTTGGGGCGCCGCAGAGGTTACACCACGTTCCCGACGTGCGGAAGCGGGTGCGACTTTCTGTACTTAGTGGGCCGAGGCGCCCTCCGCACCCAGGCCGGTCTGGGAACGGATGTACTGGGCGTCGAAGGCGCGCTGCTCGTCCTTGGCCGCCTGGCTGTTGTCGGTGATCGAGAAGAGCCAGATACCGACGAAGGCCAGGGTGATCGAGAACAGGCCCGGGTTGTCGTACGGGATGATCGGGGCCGGGTTGCCGAGCACCGACTTCCACACGGTCGGGCCGAGCACCAGCAGGACGATCGCCGAGATCAGGCCGAGCCAGCCGCCCATCACGGCGCCGCGGGTGGTCATGCGCTTCCAGAACATGCTCATCAGCAGGATCGGGAAGTTCGCGGACGCCGCGATGGCGAAGGCGAGGCCGACCATGAAGGCGACGTTTTGGTTCTCGAAGGCGATGCCCAGGAAGATCGAGACGATGCCGATGATCACCGTGGTGATCTTCGACACGCGGATCTCGTCACGCTCCGAGGCGCGGCCCTTGGCGAAGACCGAGGCGTACAGGTCATGCGACACGGCCGAGGCGCCGGCCAGCGTCAGGCCGGCCACCACCGCGAGGATGGTCGCGAAGGCCACCGCCGAGATGAAGCCGTAGAACAGGCTGCCGCCCACCGCGTTGGCGGTGTGGATGGCCGCCATGTTGGTGCCGCCGGTGATCATGGCCGGGGTCACCTTGCCGCCCGCCGCCGCGACCTTGGCCGCGTCGAGGAACGGGAAGGCGCCGCTGGCGTCCGGGCTCAGCAGCAGCACGATGGCGCCGAAGCCGATGGTGAAGGTCAGCAGGTAGAAGTAGCCGATGAAGCCGGTGGCGTAGAACACCGACTTGCGGGCCTCCTTGGCGTCGGCCACCGTGAAGAAGCGCATCAGGATGTGCGGCAGGCCGGCGGTGCCGAACATCAGCGCCATGCCCAGCGAGATCGCCGAGATCGGGTCGGTGACCAGCGCGCCCGGCTGCATGATCTTCAGGCCGTTGGCGTGCACCTCGGTGGCGCGCTTGAACAGGGCCTCCGGGCTGAAGCCGAACTTGGCCAGGATCATGATGGCCATGAACGAGGCGCCCGAGAGCAGCAGCACGGCCTTGATGATCTGCACCCAGGTGGTGGCGAGCATGCCGCCGAAGGTCACGTAGGCGATCATCAGCACGCCGACGATGATGACGGCGTACAGGTAGTCCATGCCGAACAGCAGCTGGATGAGCTTGCCCGCGCCCACCATCTGGGCGATCAGGTAGAAGGTCACCGTGGCCAGCGAGCCGCAGGCGGCCAGCGTGCGGATCGGCGTCTGCTGGAAGCGGTAGGAGGCGACGTCGGCGAAGGTGTACTTGCCGAGGTTGCGCAGGCGCTCCGCGATCAGGAACAGGATGATCGGCCAGCCGACCAGCCAGCCCACCGAGTAGATCAGGCCGTCGAAGCCGTTGGCGTACACCAGGCCGGCGATGCCGAGGAACGAAGCGGCCGACATGTAGTCGCCGGCGATGGCGAGGCCGTTCTGGAAGCCGGTGATGCCGCCGCCGGCCGCGTAGAAGTCCTTGGCCGACTTGGTGCGGCGGGCAGCCCAGTAGGTGATGCCGAGCGTCGCGAGCACGAAGATCGCGAACATGACGATGGCTTCGTAGTTCGTCGACTGCTTGGTGACCGCGCCTTCGACGGCGGCGGCCAGGGCGGCGGTGGGCAGCAGGGCGCCGGCCGCCGCGGCGGCGGCGCCGAAGCGCGTGAAGATGGACCGCATTACTTCGACTCCTCCAGGATCTGACGGTTCAGCTCGTCGAACTCGCCGTTCGCCCGGCGGACGTAGATGCCCGTCAGGATGAAGGCCGAGACGATGGTGAACACGCCGATCGGAACCCCCCAGGTGGTGACGCCCGAACCGATGGGCGTGCCCAGGAACTGCTTCCCGAAGGCCACCAGAAGGATGAAGCCGAAGTAGATGACGAGCATGATCACCGACAGCGTCCACGCGAACGCGGAGCGCTTGGCGATCAGCTCCTGGAACTTGGGATTGTCGAGAATTCTTTGTGCGTTTGCTTGCATCGTGCGTCCCCTCGCGAGTGCCAGAGAGCTTTGTTGGAATCGTTTAAGACACTCGGCGCGTATGGTCTTTGCAACACACCGCCCCGTCAACCTTTTTGATGCCGACGCAAACTAAAAAGCCGCTTGACGGAGCGGGCAAGGGGCGTTCCTGACGATAGGCCCGCCAAGCAATCGACCGTATGGATCGACGGCACGCAAACGAGAACGCTATTCGGGAGCGTATGGACCGGTCAGGAATTGGTGCGCGGCAACCAGGGGATGCGATGTATTGTCACACCCTCGTCCTTGAGCTCGGCCACGTCTTTGGCGCTGGCTTCGCCATAGATTCCGCGAGGGTCGGTCTCGCCGTAATGGATGCGCCGCGCCTCTTCGGCGAAGCGGTCGCCGACGTAGTCGCAGTTCTCTTCCACTGCGCGCCGCAATTCGCCCAGTTGCTGCAGCACCTCGGACTGCAACGCCACGGCCTTCTCGTTCCCACCCTCCGGAGCGGGGACCACCTTGGCGGGTTCGGCGGGCTCGCCGCGGCGCTTGGCGATGCGTGGTGCCATCGGGGCCTTGCCGACCTGCGTGTCGCCGCACAGCGGGCAGGCGATGGTGCCGGCCGCGGCCTGCGCGTCATAGGCGGCGCCGTCGCGGAACCAGGCCTCGAAGCGATGGTCGGAGGCGCATTTCAGCTCGAAGAGGATCATGTCCCCTCGGAAATCCCGATGTTGCGGCGGTGTGGACGGCCTATAGTTCAAGCACGCCGGCCCGGCCCCGTCAAACGGTTGGAACACCAAGCCGGCATGTTGGGAATATGGGAAGAATCATGGGCGAATCACACCCGCACGCCGTCCTGCAGGCCGCTTCCGCCTGGGTCGGGCGGTTCGCGCCGCTGGTGCCGGCCGGTGGGCCAGTGCTCGACCTCGCCTGCGGGTCGGGACGGCACCTGCGGCTGTTCCACCGCCTGGGGCACCCGGTGCTGGGCATCGACATCGACCTGCGCGGCGTCGCCGACCTCACCGGCACGCCGGGCGTCGAGCTGCTGGCCGCCGACCTGGAGCAGGGCAACCCCTGGCCGCTGCCGCCGGACCGGCGCTTCGCCGGCATCGTGGTGGCGAACTACCTGCACCGCCCGCTGTTCCCCCGCCTCCTGGACGCCCTGGCGCCGGGTGGGGTGCTGCTCTACGAGACCTTCGCCATGGGCAACGCCCGCTTCGGCAAGCCGTCCTCGCCCGGCTTCCTGCTGCGCCAGGGGGAACTGCTGGAGGTGGCGCGCGGCCGGCTGCAGGTCGTTGCCTATGAGCATGGCGAGGTCGCCAGCCCGCGCGCTGCGGTGGTGCAGCGGCTGGCCGCCGTCGCCGATCTGGCGCCGGGGCAGGGCCTGGACGGCGATCCGGAACCGCGCCCGCTGCCGGCGCGTTGAACCCGGCCCGGAGCCAGGCCCAGACCCGGGCCCAGACCAAGCATTGAAACGAAGCGGAAAACCGGTAAAGCTTTCGGGGTGATTCGCTCAATCCGAACGAGGCGGTGATGGACGGCGCCGGGATGCACCGGGAGGCGGCGGGCGATCGGCCGCGCGGCCGTGCCGGAGCCGTCGGCCATGTCCTGCGGGCTAACTGGGGCTTGGCGCTGTGGATCCTCGCCAACCTCGGCATCGCCGCGCTGGCGCTGTTCAAGCCGCTGCTGCCCGCCACCCGCGGCTTCATCGCCGCCAGCCTGGACTGGTGGGCGGGAGAGCCGCTGTACGACAGCGCCGCTCCACTGCTGCACCTGCCCGCCTCGGCGATCCTGTTCAGTCCCTTCGCATGGCTGCCGCCGGTCGCCGCCGACCAGGTCTGGCGCCTGCTGTCGGCGGCGGTGCTGACGCTGGCGGTGTACCGCGCGGCCCGCTTGCTGCGGCCCGACGATGGCGGACGCGTCGCGCAGTACGTGCTGGCGCTGGCCATCCCCGCCGCCACGCTGGACTTGCTGCTGGGCCACTGGGAGTTGATCGCGCTGGGGGTGCTGCTGCACGCCGCGGTGGACGTCGCCATGCGCCATGACGGCCGCGGCGGGCTGATGCTGGCGCTGGCGGCGGCGCTGAACCCGGCGGCGCTGGTGCCGGCCGTGCTGCTCGGCGTGGCCTGCCCGCGCATCCTGCCCTGGCTTCTGGTCGGGCTGGCGGCGGTGCTGCTCGGGCCGTTCCTGCACGCCGATCCGGCGTACGTCGCCCGCCAGTACACCGAACTTCTCGCGGCGCTGCCGCAGGCCGCCGGCGGCTTCGACCTCACCGCGACGCTGGAGACTCTGGGGTGGGCGTACGCGCCGCTAACCGGTGTACGCGTCGCCGCCGCTCTTGCCGCTCTCGTGGCGGCGGTGCTGGCGTACAGGCGCCTCGACCGGCCGTCGGCGGCCTTCGTGGCGCTGATGCTGGGGACGCTGTGGGTGCTGCTGTTCGATCCGCGGACCACCGGCGGCACCTACGTGGCGCTGGCGGTGCTGGCCGGTCTCGCCGCCTTCGTCGAGCACGCCCGGCGCCCGCTGTCGGCACTGCCGGTGCTGCTGGGGGCGCTGGCGCTGGTGCTCGGCATCCACCTGCTGGGCGACTGGATCAACCGGCCGACGCAAGGCTGGCTGCGGCAGGCGCTGGCACTGGGCTTCGCCGGCTACGTCGCCTTGGTGATCGCCTCCGCCCGCCCCCTCGCCGACCCGCCGCCGGAGCCGGTGCACGTCCACACCTGGTGGCCCAACCGGGTGGCGGTGGTGCTGTGCGCGCTGACGGTGCCGGCGTACGGCCTGTACCGCATGGCTACGGCGTCGTCGCTGCGCACCCGGCTGTCCAGCTTCGACACCACGGACTTCCTGATCCTGGTGGTGTCGCTGAACGTGCTGGCCTTCGCGCTCGTCACCGCGGCCGGGCCGGTGCTGGCCTGGATGCGCGGGCGGCGGACCTAGGACTTCACCACCTCGAACGGCCGGTCGTGGCGCAGCGACGGCACCATGCCGCGCGCCTCCGCCACCTGGTCGAGGTCGAGGTCGGCGGTGACGAAGCCCACCTCCTCCCCCGCGTCGGCCAGCACCTCGCCCCACGGGCTGATGATGAGCGAGTGGCCGTAGGTCCTGCGGCCGGCGTCGTGCGCGCCGGTCTGCGCCGGGGCGAGAACGAAGCAGCCGGTCTCGATGGCGCGGGCGCGCAGCAGCACGTGCCAGTGCGCCTGCCCGGTGGGCACCGTGAAGGCCGCCGGCACCGTGATCAGCGACGCACCCGCCTGCGCCAGCGCGCGGTACAGCGCGGCGAAGCGCACATCGTAGCACACCGTCATGCCCAGCCTGCCCCATGGCGTAGCGGCCAGCACGGCGTGGTCGCCGGGGCGGAAGGTGGCGGATTCGCGATAGCTCTCGCCGCCCTTGAGGTCGACGTCGAACATGTGGATCTTGTCGTAGCGCGCCGCGACCCGCCCCTGGCCGTCGAACAGAACGCTGCGGTTCGCCACCCGCCCGTCGTCCAGCAGCACCCCCAGCGAGCCGGCGAGCAGCCACGCCCCGGTCTCGCGCGCCAGGTCGGCGAAGAACGGGATGCCGGGGTGGTCGGCTTCCGGACGGACGCGGGCCAGCACCTTGTCGCGGCCCTGCACGATCATGCTGACGTTCTCGGGCGTGGCGATGAAGGACGCGCCGGCGTCGCGGGCGCGCCGGATCAGGTCGCCGGCGGCCGTCAGGTTCTCCGCGATCTCGGTGCCGGCGTTGACCTGGACGCAGGCGACCCGCAGCGCGCCGCCCATCACGCGAGACCCAGCACGGGGTCGAGCTTGCCAGCGCGGTCAAGTGCGTGGATGTCGTCGCTGCCGCCGTACGGCTTGCCGTCGATGAAGATCTGCGGGACGGTGGTGCGACCCTCGGCGCGCTGGATCATCTCGTCACGGCGGCCGGGGTGCATGTAGAGGTCGACCTCCTCGTACGCCACGCCCTTGGAATCGAGGAGCCGCTTGGCGCGCGAGCAGTAAGGGCAGAACGGGGTGGTGTAGATGACGACGTCGGCCATGGTCGGCGGATCTCCGGGTCTGTTCCTTCGCTTATATGATGCAACCGCGCGGCAGAACCAGGGTTTCGGGGGCCCGAGTCACCCCTTCACCACGCGCGCCAGCGTCAGCACGTCCACCCGTTCGGCGCCGGCGCGCCGCAGCACCCGGGCGCATTCGCCCACGGTGGCGCCGGTGGTCAGCACATCGTCGACCAGCACCACGCGCTTTCCCTCCACCGCCCCCGTCCGGCGCAGCGCGAAGGCGCCGGCCACATTGCGCTGCCGCCCGCCGCGGTCCAGCCCGCCCTGCGAGCGGGTGCGGCGGCGGCGCACCAGCAGGTCCGGCGCCACCGCCACGCCGGACGCCCGCCCGGCCTCCCGCGCCAGCAGCGCCGCTTGGTTGTAGCGCCGCAGGAACAGCCGCCAGCGGTGCAGCGGCACCGGCGCCAGCAGGTCGGCATCGGCCAGCAGCTCCGCCCCGGCGCGCGCCAACCAGACCCCGAACGGCTTGGCGGCGTGCGTGCGATCGCCGTGCTTGAATCCCAGCAGCAATGGCCGGCTGGCATCGTCGTACACCAGCACCGACCGGGCGCGGGCGAACGGCGGCGGCGACGCGATGCAGGCGCCGCAGAGGGTTTCGCCCTCCACCGCGTACTCGAACGGCAGGCCGCAGCAGACGCAGGCCGGTGGTGCGATGAAGGTCAGCGCCGACCAGCACGGACCGCACAGGCCTCCCTGGCGGTCCACCGCGGTACCGCAGGACAGGCAGCGCGGCGGCAGCAGCGCATCGAGGGCGGCCAGCGCGATCCGGCCCAGCGCCGCCATGGGGAGCGCCATCGGGACCGTCCTCAGGGCAGGTTGGCGATGCGGTCGAAGATGACCATCGTGTAGTCCCTCAGCGCGATGATCATCGCCGGGATGGTGGCGAACAGGATGGCGAAGGTCGCCGCCATCTTCAGGTTCTGCTGGATGGTCTGGTCGTTGATCTGGGTGACCGACTGGAACAGCGTCACCACCAGGCCGATGGCGGTGGTGATCATCAGCGTCGGGAAGGTGATCTTGATGATGACCATCAGCGCCTCGATGGTGGCGGCGATGGCGTCCTCGATGCCCATGGCCAAGGCTCCGCTGCGGCTCGCGGCGGCACTCTAGCACGCCGGCCGATGCGTGCCGAATGTTGTGCGCGCGCCCGGCTGGACTATATTGCGGACATCATGAGCCAATCCGACACGATGACCGTCTTCGACCGCGCGCTGGTGCGCCGGCACCGGGACCGCGCCGCCCCCGCCTTCGCCGAACACGGCTTCCTGTTCGGGGAGATCGCCGAGCGGCTGACCGACCGCCTGCTCGACATCAAGCGCGACTTCCCGGTGGCGCTCGACCTGGGATCGCACGATGGCGCTATGCGCCGGGCCTTGGCCGGGCGGAAAGGGATCGAGACGCTGGTCGCCGCCGACCTGTCGCCGGCCCTGGCGGCCCGCGCCGGCTCCCCGGCGGTCGCGGCGGACGAGGAGTTCCTGCCCTTCGCTCCGGCCAGCGTCG
Organism: Azospirillum sp. TSO22-1; assembly: GCF_003116015.1. GTDB lineage: Bacteria > Pseudomonadota > Alphaproteobacteria > Azospirillales > Azospirillaceae > Azospirillum. Next base: position 35,559 of record NZ_LGQZ01000035.1, on the reverse strand, counting down.
ATCTGGTGGTCAGCAACCTCAGCCTGCATTGGGTGAACGACCTGCCGGGAGCGCTCGTCCAGATCCGTCGGGCGCTGAAGCCCGACGGTTTCCTGTGCGCCTCCATGCTCGGCGGTGAGACGCTGGTCGAGCTGCGCCACTGCCTGATCGAGGCGGAGCAGGTGGTGTCCGGCGGCATGAGCCCGCGCGTCTCCCCCTTCGCCGATGTGCGCGACGCAGGGCACTTGCTGCAGCGCGCCGGCTTCGCGCTGCCGGTGGTGGACAGCGACACCATCACGGTGACCTACAGCGACGCCTTCGCCCTGATGCGCGACCTGCGCGGCATGGGCGAGACCAACGCGGTGCTGGCGCGCCGCACGGTGCCGGTCTCCCGCACCCTGCTGTTCGAGGCGGCGCGCCTGTACGCCGAGCGCTTCGCCGAGCCGGACGGCCGCATCCCCGCGACTTTCCAGATCCTCTACCTCGCCGCTTGGGCGCCGCACGAAAGCCAGCAGCAGCCGCTGCGGCCGGGCAGCGGGCAGGTTCATCTGGCGGATGCGTTGAAGGGGGCGGGCCGCGCAGGGACCGATTGATCCCGCGGCCCTTTCCAGCATGGCGGGCAGGCCGGAGTGATGGCCGTCACAGATGGTTCCGCGACAATTATCTAAAATGCATTCCATCATCCAGCCGATGGAGCCCGCCATGCACGCCGCGCCGTTCGATATCCCGTCCTTCCAGCCGATGCTCCCGGCCCAGCCCGCCGAGAACGACGCCGACGCGCGTCTCGTCAAGGAGGTGTTGGCGACGTTGTGGAGCCTGCTGACGCGGCCGGACGCGGAAACGGAACTGCGGCCGGACGCCGCCCGGCACGGTTGATCCCCTTCTTTCCGGGCACCGGGGCGAGTGCCCGGCACTGAGCCCCCGTGGCGCATGGCCGACGCCCTGCGCCACGGGGGATGCTCTTGTCAGCGTGCCGGAGCCGCGCCGTCGCCGGACGCGGGAGCCGGAGCGGCGGCTTCCGGCGCAGCCGGCGCCGACGTGGGCGTGGCGGGCGGTTCCGCGGCCGGGGCGGCGCTGGGCGTGGGAGCGGGCTCGGCCGCCGTGATCGGAGCGGGTGCCGGCTCGGCGGGCAGTGCAGCCGGCGGAGTGGATGCCGGTGGTTCCGCTGGTGTGACCGGCGCCGGCGCGGCAGGTTCCGCAACCGGTGCGGGCGCGGCCGGGGCCGGCGCAATGGGCGGCGTCGCTTCGGCCGGTGGTGCGGCCGGAGCCGGCGGTTCCACAGGAGCCGGATCCGCGGCCGGTGTCGAAGCGGCGGCCGGGGCCGGAGCGGTGACCGCTTCCGGAGCGGGCATGGCGGGCGGTTCCGGGGCAGCGGCGGGGGCCGCCGCCGGTGTCGGTGCGGGAGCCGGTTCCGGAACGGGAGCCGGCACCGGGGTGGCGGCCGGTTCCGCAGTGGGTACCGGCGCGGGAGCCGGTGCCGGGGCCGGAACGGCGACGGGAGCGGGCTCCGGAGTGGGAGCAGGAGTCGGCACCGGTGCGGCAACCGGTGCGGGGGCGGCGGCGGGTGGCTTCGCGGCCTCGGCGGCGAGCGCGGCAGTGACGCAGGCGGCCAATCCGTCCAGCGCCTTGCGGGTGCCGGCCAGCGGGAAGGCGGCGTTGACCGCGCCGGCGCGGATGGTGAGCACGCGGCCGTTGCGCAGACCCCCGACCATCTCGGACATCGTGGACAGATCAAGGACGATCCCCTCGCCGGCCACCACCGGCGCCGCGACCGGGTTGCCGCTGCCCTTGTCGACGGAGGCGCGGACGGTCTCGGTGCCGCCGGCCGGCAGCGTCCATTTCGGGTGCCGGGCGCCGAGCGTCAGGGCGCGGTTGCGGTCCTGTGACAGGGCGAGGACGCCGCCGCCGTCGGTGCGGGTGGCCGTGCAGCGCGCGAAGCGGCCATCGGCCCCGGTGACGCGGCTTCCGCTCCACCCCTTGGCGCCATCGAGAACCACGGGTTCGACGCCCTGTGCCAACGCCGTCCCGGATACCGTCGCCAGGAGCATGACGCACCAGAAAGCCGCGCTTTGTCTCATAAGCCGATACTCCCTTAGGATTTCTCTAAAGTGGTATCGAAGCCATCGCGCCAAGTCAAAGGCGGCCCATCCAATTGCCAAGGCACGGGAAACGCCTTGTCTTCGCGCCGTGGAGAACGGGGGTGCCACTCTGCCCTGCAGGCCTGTTCCCGGTGGTTCAGGAGGCGGGGATCGCCTTGACGACCTGAAGCGGCGGGATCGGGAGAGTGAGGATCTTGTCCATCCGACCCTCTTCCCGCAGGGGAAAGGAAAAAACAAAAAGGCCCCCGCCGGGAGACCGGCGAGGGCGCTTCGTTTCGCGACCTAACCGAAGCTTACGCCTCGGTCAGCTCCACGTTGGCGAACTCCGGGATCTGGTCGAAGTTCATGTAGCGGTAGATGTCCGCAGCCTTCTGGTTGATCACGGTCACCTGCTCCAGATACTCGGCGGTGGTCGGGATCTTGCCCATCAGCGCGCACACCGCGGCCAACTCGGCCGAGCCGAGGTAGACGCGGGTGTCGATGCCCAGGCGGTTCGGGAAGTTGCGGGTCGAGGTCGACATCGCCGTCGAGCCCTTGCGCACCTGCGCCTGGTTGCCCATGCACAGCGAACAGCCCGGCATCTCCATGCGCGCGCCGGACTTGCCGAGCACGCTGTAGTAGCCCTCCTCGTTCAGGATCATCGCGTCCATCTTGGTCGGCGGCGCGATCCACAGACGGGTCGGGATGTCCGACTTGCCGTCGAGGATCTTGCCGGCCGCGCGGAAGTGGCCGATGTTGGTCATGCACGAGCCGATGAACACCTCGTCGATCTTATCGCCGGCGACCTCGGACAGCACCTTCACGTCGTCCGGGTCGTTCGGGCAGGCGACGATCGGCTCCTTGATGTCGGCCAGATCGATCTCGATCACCGCGGCGTACTCGGCGTTGGCGTCCGGCTCCAGCAGGTTCGGGGCAGCGATCCACTGCTCCATCGCCTTGATGCGGCGGCCCAGCGTGCGGGCGTCGGCGTAGCCTTCCGAGATCATCCAGCGCATCAGAGCGATGTTCGAGCGCATGTACTCGATGATCGGCTCCTTGTTCAGCCGCACCGTGCAGGCGGCGGCGGAACGCTCGGCCGAGGCGTCGGACAGCTCGAACGCCTGCTCGACCTTGAGGTCGGGCAGGCCCTCGATCTCCAGGATGCGGCCGGAGAACAGGTTCTTCTTGCCCTTCTTCTCCACCGTCAGCAGGCCCTGGCGGATGGCGTAGAGCGGGATGGCGTTGACCAGGTCACGCAGCGTGATGCCCGGCTGCATGGTGCCCTTGAAGCGCACCAGCACGCTCTCCGGCATGTCCAGCGGCATGACGCCGGTGGCGGCGGCGAAGGCCACGAGGCCCGAGCCGGCCGGGAACGAGATGCCGATGGGGAAGCGGGTGTGGCTGTCGCCGCCGGTGCCCACGGTGTCCGGCAGCAGCAGGCGGTTCAGCCAGCTGTGGATGACGCCGTCGCCCGGACGCAGCGCGACGCCGCCGCGCGTCGAGATGAACGCCGGCAGCTCCTTGTGCATCTTCACGTCCACCAGCTTCGGGTAAGCGGCGGTGTGGCAGAACGACTGCATGACGAGGTCGGCCGAGAAGCCCAGGCAGGCCAGGTCCTTCAGCTCGTCGCGGGTCATCGGGCCGGTGGTGTCCTGCGACCCCACCGTGGTCATCTTCGGCTCGCAGTAGGTGCCGGGGCGGACACCCTGACCCTCGGGCAGGCCGCAGGCGCGGCCGACCATCTTCTGCGCGAGGCTGAAGCCCTTGCCGGTGTCGGCCGGGGTGGCCGGCTGGCGGAACAGGGTGGACGGGGCGAGGCCCAGCGCCTCGCGCGCCTTGGCCGTCAGGCCGCGGCCGACGATCAGCGGAATGCGGCCGCCGGCGCGCACCTCGTCGAAGATCACGTCGGACTTGACGGTGAACTCGGCGATCACCGCGCCGTCCTTCAGCGCCTTGCCCTCATAGGGGCGCAGCTCGACGACGTCGCCCATCTCCATCTTGGAGACGTCCAGCTCGATCGGCAGCGCGCCGGCGTCTTCCATGGTGTTGTAGAAGATCGGGGCGATCTTCGAGCCCAGGCAGACGCCGCCGAAGCGCTTGTTGGGGACGAAGGGGATGTCCTCGCCGGTGAACCACAGGACCGAGTTGGTCGCCGACTTGCGCGACGAGCCGGTGCCCACCACGTCGCCGACGTAGGCGACGAGGTTCCCCTTGGCCTTCAGGCCTTCCAGCTGCTTGACCGGGCCACGGGCGCCCGGCTCCTCGGGCTCGATGCCCGGGCGCGGGTTCTTCAGCATGGCCAGCGCGTGCAGCGGGATGTCCGGGCGCGACCACGCGTCCGGGGCCGGCGACAGGTCGTCGGTGTTGGTCTCGCCGGTCACCTTGAAGACGGTCAGCGTCAGGCTGGCCGGGACCTCGGGGCGCGAGGTGAACCACTCGGCGTCGGCCCAGCTCTGGAGAACCGCCTTGGCGTTGGCGTTGCCGGCGTCGGCCAGCTCCTTGACGTCGTGGAAGTAATCGAACATCAGGAGGGTCGTCTTCAAGCCGGCGGCGGCTGCGGCGCCGCACTCGGCGTCGGCCAGCAGCTCGATCAGCGGCTTGATGTTGAAGCCGCCCAGCATGGTGCCCAGCAGCTCCGTCGCCTTGACCCTGGAGATCAGCGCGGAGGCTTCCTCGCCCTTGGCGACCTTGGCCAGGAACGCGGCCTTCACCTTGGCGGCGTCGTCCACGCCGGCCGGCACGCGGTGGGTGATCAGGTCGACCAGGAACTCGGCCTCGCCGGCGGGCGGGGCCTTGAGCAGGCCGATCAGTTCCTCGGTCTGCTTGGCGGTCAGCGGAAGGGGCGGAATTCCGAGCGCAGCACGCTCAGCCACATGCTGGCGATAGGCTTCAAGCACGGCTAGGTCCTCTCGTTGCGGGTTGTCGATCGACGTGCGTTTCTTGTTCTTTTAGGTTCTTAGGCTGACCGTTCCGACCCATTCCGGTGGGTTCTCGTGGACGTGTGCGTCCGCTCCCGTCCCTTCTGTTTTCTGGCTTTCTGTTCCTGGCGTTCGGGCATCCCCGCCCAAAACGGCGAGGTGTTATATCGCCGCCACCGCGCCGCAGCAAGCGATAGGCGACTCAGCTGCGGGCGGCGGTCGCGCGTTGTTACGGGGCTTCCGACGGGTCCAGCACCAGCACGCCGTCCTCGTCGGCGAAGATGCGGTCGCCGGGGTTCACGCGGATGCCGGCGAAGCTGATGGCCAGGCCGGTCTGGCCCTCGCCGTTGCGCACCGTCTTGCGCGGGATGGCGCCGAGCGCCTTGATGCCGAGGTCGAGGGTGATGAGCACGCCGGTGTCGCGCACGCAGCCGTGGATGATGACGCCCTCCCACTCGTTCTTCACCGCGGACTTGGCGATCAGGTCGCCCATCAGCGCGGCGCGCAGGCTGCCGCCGCCGTCCACCACCAGCACCTTGCCCTTGCCGGGGGTGGCGAGCAGCTCCTTCACCCGCGAATTGTCCTCGAAGCACTTCACGGTCACCGCCTCGCCCGAGAAACGGTGACGGCGGCCGTAGTCGCGGAACGCCGCGTCGGCGACACGGGCGGTGGCCTCGAAGCGGTCGTAGAGATCGCAGGTGCTTTCGAACATGGCGGATGTCCTCCCGGACGGATTGTGAAGCTTTGCCGGAACGATACGGAATTCCGCCGGGCCAGGGAACCAAACTCCGCCTTCCGCCCTATACCGGTGCAGCACCGGCACGCCTATATCCACTCGAAACCAAGCCTTTGGATCGGCATCAGCATCGGAGGCACCCGTGACCACCTTCGTTGGACAGGATTCGCTCAGGACCCGCCGCACGCTGACGGTGGGCGGCAGGAGCTACGACTACTACAGCATCAAGGCTGCCGAAGAAGCGGGGCTGGGCGATCTGTCGCGGCTGCCCTATTCCATGAAGGTCCTGCTGGAGAACCTGCTGCGCTTCGAGGACGGGCGCTCGGTCAGCGTGGACGACGTGCGCGCAATGGCGCAATGGCTGGCGGACAAGCGCTCCACCCGCGAGATCGCCTACCGTCCGGCGCGCGTGCTGATGCAGGACTTCACCGGCGTGCCGGCGGTCTGCGACCTCGCCGCCATGCGCGAGGCGATGGTGGAACTGGGCGGCGATCCGAAGAAGATCAACCCGCTGGTGCCGGTCGACCTGGTCATCGACCACTCGGTGATGGTCGACTATTTCGGCAGCAAGGATTCCTTCGCCAAGAACGTCCAGCTGGAGTTCGAGCGCAACGGCGAGCGCTACGCCTTCCTGCGCTGGGGCCAGAAGGCGTTCGACAACTTCCGCGTCGTGCCGCCGGGCACCGGCATCTGCCACCAGGTCAACGTCGAGTACCTGGCGCAGACCGTGTGGACGGACACCGACCCGGCCGGAACGCTGGTTGCCTACCCCGACACGCTGGTCGGCACCGACAGCCACACCACTATGGTCAACGGCCAGGGCGTGCTGGGCTGGGGTGTGGGCGGCATCGAGGCGGAGGCGGCGATGCTCGGCCAGCCGATCTCCATGCTGATCCCCGAGGTGGTCGGCTTCCGGCTGACCGGCCGGCTGAAGGAGGGCTCGACCGCCACCGACCTCGTGCTGACGGTGACGCAGATGCTGCGCGCCAAGGGCGTGGTCGGCAAGTTCGTGGAGTTCTACGGCGACGGGCTGGACGGGCTGACGCTGGCCGACCGCGCCACCATCGGCAACATGGCCCCGGAGTACGGCGCCACCTGCGGCATCTTCCCGGTGGATGCCGAGACCATCAACTTCCTGAAGTTCACCGGGCGCGATCCCGAGCGCGTCGCGCTGGTCGAAGCCTACGCCAAGGCGCAGGGCATGTGGCGCGAGGCGGGCTCGCCCGACCCGGTGTTCACCGACACGCTGGAACTCGACCTCGCCGTGGTCGAGCCGTCGCTGGCCGGGCCGAAGCGGCCGCAGGACCGCGTGCCGCTCTCCGTGGTCGCCGCCTCCTTCGCCAAGGACGTCACCGACACTTTCAAATGCGCCGATCCCAAGCGCGCGGCGAAGGTGCAGGGCGCCGACTACGCACTGGAGCATGGGGCGGTGGTGATCGCCGCCATCACGTCGTGCACCAACACCTCCAACCCCGCCGTGCTGATGGCCGCCGGGCTGGTGGCGCGCAAGGCGGTGGAGAAGGGGCTGGTCACCAAGCCGTGGGTCAAGACCTCGCTGGCGCCGGGCTCGCAGGTGGTCACCGACTATCTCGCCAAGGCCGGGCTGCAGCCGTACCTGGACCAGCTGGGCTTCAACATCGTCGGCTACGGCTGCACCACCTGCATCGGCAACTCCGGCCCGCTACCCGACCCCATCGCCGCGGCGGTGGAGGAGGGCGATCTCGTGGTCGCCGCGGTGCTCTCCGGCAACCGCAACTTCGAGGGGCGCGTCAACCCGCACACCCGCGCGAACTATCTCGCCAGCCCGCCGCTGTGCGTCGCCTACGCGCTGGCCGGAAACATGTATGTCGACCTTGCGAAAGACCCGATCGGCACCGGATCCGACGGCCAGCCGGTGTACCTGAAGGACATCTGGCCGAGCAGCCGCGAGGTGAACGACGCCATCAACGCCGCGCTGTCGCCGGAGATGTACCGTTCCCGCTACGCCGACGTGTTCAAGGGCCCGGCGGAGTGGCAGGGCATCGCCACCGCCGGGGGCGAGACCTACACGTGGCTGGAGGGCTCGACCTACGTGAAGCTGCCGCCCTTCTTCCAGGGCATGCCGAAGACGCCGGGCGCGGTGTCGGACGTGCACGGCGCGCGGGCGCTGGCGGTGCTGGGTGATTCCATCACCACCGACCACATCTCGCCCGCCGGCTCGATCAAGAAGACCAGCCCGGGCGGCGAGTACCTGCTGGGCTATCAGGTGCGTCCGCAGGACTTCAACTCGTACGGCGCGCGGCGCGGCAACCACGAGGTGATGATGCGCGGCACCTTCGCCAACATCCGCATCAAGAACGAGCTGGTGCCGGGCGTCGAAGGGGGCGAGACGAAGCACATGCCGTCCGGCGAGCGCATGCCGATCTACACCGCCGCCATGCGCTACGCCGACGAGGGCGTGCCGCTGGTGGTGATCGCCGGCAAGGAGTACGGCACCGGCTCGTCGCGCGACTGGGCGGCGAAGGGCACCAAGCTGCTGGGCGTCAAGGCGGTGATCGCCGAGAGCTTCGAGCGCATCCACCGCTCCAACCTCGTCGGCATGGGCATCCTGCCCTTGCAGTTCAAGGACGGGCTGAACCGGCTGGCGCTGAGGCTGGACGGGTCGGAGACCTTCGACGTCGTCGGCGTCGAGCAGGACCTGAAGCCGCGCAAGGACGTGACGCTGACCATCACCCGCGCCGACGGAGCCAAGGAGACGCACACGCTGCTGCTGCGCATCGATACGCTGGACGAGATCGAATACTACCGCAACGGCGGCGTGCTGAACTTCGTGCTGCGGAACTTGGCGGCGTAGCGTTCTCAAGCCCCTCCGCCCGTGAGGGCGGAGGGGCTTTTTCCTCACACCGCCAGCCCCTCGCCCAACACCCCACCCAGGTCCCGCGCCGCCGGAGGCGCGTCCGCCCGTACGCGCACCGTGAAGCTCACCTCGCCCAGTTCCGGCAGCCCGAACTCCGCGGGGGCGGGCGCGATCCCTTGTCCAACCCAGCGCGCCGTGCGCGCTGTCAGTGCGATCCCCGCAGCCACCGCGGCACGCAGCCCGGACAGGCTCTGGCTCGTCGCGGCGATGCGGTAGCGGCGGCCGGTGCGTTCCAGCGCCGTCAGCGCCGCGTCCCGGAATCCGCAGGGCGGGTCGAGCAGCGCCAGCGGCAGTTCGCCCTCCGTCCGGACCAAACCGTCCGCGCCGGCCAGCCACAGCATAGGCTCGCGCAGCACCGTCACCTCGTCGGCGCTCGGTTTCAGGCGCATGGCGATCAGCACATCAATGCTCCCCGCCTCGAAAGCGGCCGACAGCTCGCCACTGCGACCGATGCGCAGGTTCAGTCGCAGCCGCGGATGCGTGCCGGTGAACAGGCGCAGCAGCGGCGCCAGCCCATGCTCGGCGAAATCCTGGGTCGTCGCCACCGTCAGCCGGCCCTCGGCGCGCCCGCCCTTCAGGCTGAGCAGCGCCGTCCGGTGCAGGTCGAGGATGCGGCGCGCGTGCCCCACCAGCTCCTGGCCGGTGTCGGTCAGCGCCCGGCTGCGGCCGGCGGGGAGGAAGAGCGGCTCGCCGACAATCTCCTCCAGCTTCTGCATCTGTGCGGTGACCGCCGAGGGCGAGCGCCCCACCACGTCCGCTGCCCGCGCCAGCGAGCCGCCGTCGGCGAAAGCCAGAAAGGTGCGTAGGAGATCCGGGTCGAGATGCTGCACAATTCTCATTTTCTGAACTGTTCATTCAGATAAATCCGATTTTTCAGAACTGTCAAGCGCGGCAGGATCCGACCATCCAACCAAGGGAGCCCGCCATGCCCATCATCAACGTTTCCGTCACCGCCACGCCCGACGCCGCCCTCTCTGCCCGCATCGCCGCCGAGGTGACCGAACTGACCCGCCACCACCTGCGCAAGGACCCGGCGGTGACCGCCGTCGCCGTGCACTACGTCGATCCGGTGCACTGGTTCGCCGGTGGCCGCTCGCTGGCCGAGCAGGGTGCCGACACCTTCTGGCTCGACATCAAGGTGGTGGACGGCACCAACACCAAGGCCGAGATGGCCGCCTACCTGGAGGCGGTTCACGCCGTCATGGGGCGGATCCTCGGGGCGGTGCACGAGGAGAGCTACACCCTGGTGCATGAGGTGCCGGCCGCCGCCTACGGCTTCGGCAGCCTGACGCAGGAGTTCCGCTTCATCAAGGGGCGGCTGGAGGCTGCTTGACGATGCGAGGGGCTGCGGGGCCCTCCCCACGTCCACAACGCCAGTCTGCCGCACAGCGCTCCGCCGGTGAAGGGTTGCAAAAAGAATCGCGGGGACCGGAGCCTGCAGCTCCGGTCCCCGCGGCGGGATTTCCCGGCACGCAGTGGTAACGCACGATGCAAGCGCCAGCTTGGCGCTATCGGGGCAGCGCCGGGTTGACGGCGGTCAAGCGGCGGCGCGTCTCAATGGTGCGCGTGGTGCGCCGCCGACTGCTCCAGGCTCTTGATGCGCGCCATGCCGGGCAGGATCTCGGACTTGATGAACTCCAGCCGGCGGTTGGGGCCGCCGCCGCCGCGGGCGAAGCGGGCCTTCCACAGGTCCATCTTCACCGCCAGGCCGCACAGCACGCCGCCGATGGTCACGTGGTGCGCGGTGATCAGTTCGCGGATCGAGCGGAAGGTCTCGGCGTTGATGTCGCGCCAGAAGTCGCGCGAGCGGGCGTCGAAGCTCTCGAACCGGCCGGTGATCGAGGTCGAGATGTCGGTCAGGTCGCGGCTGATGTCGTCCAGCATCTTGGCCTGCCGGTAGTCGCGCTTGATCTCGTTGGAGTTGCGCACCTCCGCCATCCAGGCCAGGAAGCGCTGCACCTCCGGCACGATGTCGTCCAGACACTTCTTGAAGTAGGCCAGCGACAGGAAGATATCGCCGTAGTCCTCCAGGAAGTTCGGGATGTCCTGCAGCCCGATGTCCAATCGGTCAGCCATCATGCGCAGATTGCGCAGCGCCTCCTCGCGGTTGGGTGAGGCGAACATCTTGATAAGCTGATCGACGCTGTTGACCTCCACGTTCTCCAACCCGTAGACGTATTCCATCAGTGGGCGGGTGAACACGGTCATGTACTGCGTCAGCTCGGCCTTCTTCTTTTCGGAGAGGGTGAGCGCCTCGTGGTGGCTGATGTCGATCTTCAGCCGGCGCAGCTCGATGCGCGAGGTGTAGACGTCGAAGCTGGCCGCCTGCGCGATCTTCTCGATCTTCAGCAGGTCGCGCTCGACCTCTTCCTTGTAGGATTCGAAGTAGACGCCGATGTCGCGCGGCTTCACCTGGCCGCTGCCGGTCTGGGCGTCGTTGAACATCTCGATGACGGTGTCGAGACGCACGTTCTTGATCAGGCGCGCGTGCTGCAGCCCCGGCGTTTCGAGCGGAATCATGGAGAGCGGCATGATGTGAAGCGCGTCGCGCGCCTCGTCATCCCATGTCTTGCGTCGTGCGGCCTCGTCTGCCTGCTGACCGCCGTCCACGGCCACTCTCCTGAAAACCCCGAACCGGCCGTGTGGTCCTACCGTCGGCCGTGCCTACAATAGCCGGCGCGCCGGTGGACACAAGCCGGAATCCCGGTCCGGCAACCTCAAGGTGAGCGTCAGTGGACGCTCACCGGCTCCAGGTCGTTCTGGCGGACGGCGGCGGAGGCGACCTCGCGGTCGGGCAGCACGGTCAGCGGCGTGCCGTCGGCGGCGTGCACGGCGAAGGCCGCGACACCGTTGACGCTGACGGGCTTGACGTAGGCCACGTGATCGACGCCGAAGGCCGCGAAGTCCTCGGGCGAGAGGTGGCGGAAGAGGGCGGGGGAGGTGTTCATATCGACACTTTCTTCAAAGGAGCGGGCTTCACAAGAGCGGGTCTTGTCCGGCGCGCCGGGTCAGCCTTCGGAACGGTCGGGGGCCACGTCGATGGTGCGGGCGGTGCCGCCGTCGCCGGGCTTGGGCTGCTGGATCTTGATGGTGCGCACCTTGGGCTCGGGCAGCGGCCGGGTCAGGTCGATGTTCAGGAGGCCGTTGTCGAGCGACGCGCCCACCACCTCGATCCCCTCGGCCAGCACGAAGCTGCGCTGGAACTGGCGGGCGGCGATGCCGCGGTGCAGGTAGATCCGGCTCTTGTCGTCCTGCTGGCGGCCGCGGATGACGAGTTGGTTGTCCTCGATCTGCACCGACAGGTCGTCGGCGGTGAAGCCGGCCACCGCCAGCGTGATCCGCAGGCCGTCGTCGCTGGTCTGCTCGATGTTGTAGGGCGGGTAGCCCTCGGCCGAGCTCTTGGCGATGCGGTCGAGCGTCCGCTCGAACTGGTCGAAGCCGAGCAGCAAGGGGCTGTTGAAGAGCGAGAGGCGTGTCGACATGGCGCATCCTCCTCATGCGTGAGCGAGTTGCAGCGAGGGCCCGTTGCCGGCGCCCGACGGAGATTCGCAGCCCGAGGACCTCGGCGCTGCCTTGCACAATAAATGGGGAGGGGTACCCCCCGGTCAAGAGAGTGAACGGTTCCGCTTATCCTCCCCCGGCTCCGCCGGGAGAGGTCAGGAGGGGGCCGCGGCCTTGAGGGAGGGTGAATGGAACACTGTGGAACACCGTGGAACAGTGTACGGAGGCTGTTCAGTTCACCGCTGCACCCAGCCCCCTCAAAGGACTATGATCCTAGTTTGGAACCCCGATTTTGGCAAGACTTTCCGCCGGCCGGTGAGGCGGATGCCCCCACTCTCCCCACATCATGGGCCCCCTCCACCGATCGCCCGCAAGTCGGGCGACCGCGCGTCGCCTACAATCGCCTTCGGCACCGGCTCCCCGCCCCCGCCGGAGGCGAGGGAGGCTGCGATTCTATTCCAGCAGCCCCGCCACGTGGTCGGCGATGGCGAGGCAGGAGGTCAGGCCCGGCGACTCGATGCCGAACAGGTTGACCAGGCCCGGCACGCCGTGCGCCTCCGGCCCCTGGATCAGCCAGTCGGCCTGACCCTGGCCGGGGCCGGTCAGCTTCGGGCGGATGCCGCAGTAGGCCGGCACCAGGGCGCCGTCCGGCAGGCCCGGCCAATAGCTGCGCACCGAGGCGTAGAAGGAGTCGGCGCGGGCGGGATCGACGCTGTACTCGATGCGCTCCACCCACTCCACGTCGGGGCCGAAGCGCGCCTGACCGGCGAGGTCCAGCGTGATGTGCACGCCCAGCCCGCCCTCGATCGGCATCGGGTAGATCAGCCGCGCGAACGGCGAGCGGCCGTGCGCCAGCGCGTAGTAGTTGCCCTTGGCGAGGAACTTCGGCGGCACGTGCTCCGCCGGGAAGCCCTCCAGCGCGCGGGCCGCCTCCCAGGCGTGCAGGCCGGCGCAGTTGACCAGCACGTCGCAGGCGATGCGCATCGGCTCGGTGCCGCCGACCTCCACCTCGATGCCGGCGTCGGTGACGCGGCCGGCGACCAGCGGGCTCTTGAAGGCCAGCATGGCCCCATGCTCCTCGGCGTCGCCGCGCAGCGCCAGCATCAGGGCGTGGCTGTCGATGATGCCGGTGGACGGGGAGAGCAGCGCCGCCACGCAGTGCAGGTTGGGCTCCAGCGCGACGGCCTCGGCGGCGCTCAACAGCGTCAGGTCATCGACACCGTTCAGCGCCGCCTGTCGGCGGATCGCCTCGAAGCGGGGCATCTGGTTCTCGGCGGTGGCGACGATCAGCTTGCCGATGCGCTGGTGCGCCACCCCGTGCGAGTCGCAGTAGGCGTACAGCGCGTCGCGCCCGGGCACGCACAGCGTCGCCCGCAGCGTGCCGGTGGGATAGTAGATGCCGGCGTGGATGACTTCGGAGTTGCGCGAGCTGGTGCCGGTGCCGATGGCGTCCTCGGCCTCCAGCACGATCACCTCGCGCCCGGCCATCGCCAGCCGCCGCGCCACCGCCAGGCCGACCACCCCGGCCCCGACCACCACGCACCCGACCCGCTCCATGCACCCGTCTCCGTCGTCTCGCAAAGAGGCAGAGGGTGGGGGCAATCGCGCCGCCGCGCAAGGGTGCCGAGGCCCGGGCCCGGCATGTGGATTTCCGGCGCGCGCGCAGCGTGTGGGTGTATGCTTCGACAGGCGCCGGCGACGGCGCATGGGCTTTCCGGGGCGGCGGCGGAGGTGCCGGTATGAACCGTGCGGTCACCTGGTACTTCAGCCGGGCGCTGGGCGTCGTCGGCCTGTTCACCGGGGGCTTTCAACTGGCGTGGGCGGCGATCACCGGGTCGGGGCCGGGGGAGCTGCTGGCGTCGCTGGGCACCGCCATCCTGCTGGCGGTCGGCGGCATGATGGTCGGCGCCATCGTCGATGTGGTGGTCCAGGTTCGCAAGCGCTCCCGTTTGCGGGAGCCCGGTCGAAGCCCGCATCACCGGAAGCGGTGAGCCTATCCGCGTTCGGGCCGCGTTCGGGCGCATCCATCCACGCCGCGCCCCTATCCGCCTCCACGTTCGCGCGGGGAGGGGGATCGCTGGTAGGGTTCTCTCACGCCATGGACTCTCCCTTCTGACAACTGGCCCGCCCCGGCGACGGGGCGGGCATTTTGCCGTGTGGGAAGCTCAATGCATCGTGCGCCGGCCGACGGAGCGCGGCGGACGGACGACCTGATCCTTCGCCGCGTCCAGCATGGCCTCGGCCTGCTGCTGGATGCCGGCGGCGCGGGCGCGCACAGCCGGGTCGCGGCTGCGGGCCTGGACGAACTCGGCCGCCTGAACGGTCACGTCGAGCGTCTCGACGACCTCCTCGACGGTCTCCTCCAGCGCTTCGATGTCCACGCCGGACAACTCGCGGGCGGGCGCCGCGTTCGCATTCGGTTTTCCCGTCTGGCTCATGAATCGCTCCGCGTGTTGGCTGTCGCAGACCAACAGGGCGGGGCCAGGGGCGTTCCAAACCGATGCCATGCCGGAAAATCCGTCGATGCTTCGGATGAAAAACAAGTTTAGGCTTGTTTGTCGAAGACGGACGGCGAAGGAGGATCCGGCATGCGCTCCAAACCACTCATCGCGGGCGTGCTGGCGGGCTCGCTGCTGACCTCCGGCTGCGCCAACACCGACGGCGGCGATGCTGCCGGGGCACTGCTGCTGGGCGCGGCGGTGATCGGCCTCGGCGTGCTGGCCGCGACCACGCTGAGTGACGATGACGACGGCGACCGCCGGAGCCATCGCCACCGCGACGATTACCGGGACAGCTATCGCTATGCGAACAACGGCCGTTGCGACGACCCGTCCTACCGCACGTCGAACGGCGGACGCGCCGCCCCCGGCACCGACGAGCGCGACTGCCGCCGCCACGGCGATGGCCGCAAGTAAGTAAGATTAAGGAAGGCCCGGAAATGCGAAAGGCCGGCGCGAGGCCGGCCTTCGTATCGCGATCTCCCCGTAGGGAGAATGGAGCGGGCGAAGGGATTCGAACCCTCGACCCCAACCTTGGCAAGGTTGTGCTCTACCCCTGAGCTACGCCCGCGCTCCGTGCTGCCGTCCGTTCCGTGTCGGTCCGTCCGGCGGCGTGCGGCGGAATATACAGATCGGTTTTCGCAATGCAAGCGCCTTGTTGCGATTTTTTCTCGACGGCTGGACGGGGCTCGGCAAGGCACGGTAAAAGCGCGGTATGAGCCATTCTTCCGCCACCGCCGACGCGCCCCTGCCGACCTCGCCCGAGCGATTGCTCGCCCGCTTGGACGAGTTGGGCTTCCGCACCGTCACCCACAGCCACCCGCCGCTGTTCACCGTCGAGGAGAGCAAGGCGCTGCGGGGCGAACTGCCGGGCGGCCATTGCAAGAACCTGTTCCTCAAGGACAGGAAGGACCAGTACTGGCTGGTGGTGGCGCTGGAAGACGCGGCCGTGTCACTGAACAGCTTCGACAAGGTGATCGGGTCGGCCCGGCTGTCCTTCGCCTCGGCCGAGCGGCTGTGGGAGGTGCTGGGGGTGCGGCCGGGGTCGGTGACGCCGTTCGCGCTGATCAACGACACCGGGCACCGGGTGACCGTGATCCTGCAGAAGGCGATGCTGGACCACGACCCGCTGAACTATCATCCTCTGCTGAACGACCGGACCACGGCGATCCGCCCGGCCGACCTGCTGGCCTTCATCCGCGCCTGCGGGCACGAGCCGCGCATCGTCGCGTTCTAGGATCGGTGAAATCCTTGTTGCCGGCGCGCCGCGCCTACATTTAATCACGCACGCTTCAAACGGGATTGCCAAAGCCATGTTCTCACCGCCGCCCAACGCCGCAAACGCCCCCGCCGCCAACGACGTGATCAAGGACGGCTCCGACCGCACCTTCATGGCCGACGTCATCGAGGCGTCGCGCGACACCCCGATCATCGTCGATTTCTGGGCGCCCTGGTGCGGCCCCTGCAAGCAGCTGGGCCCGGCGATCGAGAAGGCGGTGCGCGCCGCCAAGGGCGCCGTGAAGCTGGTCAAGATCGACACCGACCAGCACCCGATGATCGCCCAGCAGCTGCGCGTGCAGTCGATCCCCGCGGTGTACGCCTTCTACCAGGGGCGCCCGGTGGACGGCTTCGTCGGCGCCCAGCCCGAGTCGCAGATCAAGGCCTTCGTCGAGCGTCTGGCCAAGCTGGGCGGCGGTGCCGGCGGCATGGACGACATGCTGGCCGACGCGCTGGCCCAGGCCAAGGAGGCGCTGGACGCCGGCGACGTCGCCACGGCGTCGGACATCTACGGCCAGATCCTGCAGGCGGTGCCGGACAACGGCCAGGCCTACGCCGGCCTCGTGCGCTGCCTCGTCGCCGCCGGCGACCTGGAGCGTGCCAAGCAGATGATCGAGCAGGCGCCCGAGGCGCTGGCCAAGGACAACGATCTGATCGCCGCCAAGAGCGCCATTGAGGTCGCCGAGCAGGCCAAGAACGCCGGCCCGATCCCCGAGCTGATGGAGAAGCTGGCGCACGACAAGGACGACCACCAGACGCGCTACGACCTCGCCATGGCGCTGTACGCGGCGGGCAAGCGCGAGTCGGCGGTGGACGAGCTGCTGGAGCTGGTGCGCCGCGACCGCACCTGGAACGAGGACGCCGCGCGCAAGCAGCTGGTCAAGCTGTTCGAGGCGTTCGGGGCGAAGGATCCGCTGACCCTGTCGGCGCGTCGCCGGCTGTCGTCGATTCTGTTCAGCTGAGCGAAGCCTGTACGGGCGGGCAGGGGCTCCTATTTTAACTGCCATGAGCCGGAGCCCCTTCGACCCGACCTTCGACCAGTTGCCGCGCGAACTGCCCGTGTTCCCGCTGCCCGGTGTCCTGCTGCTGCCGCGCGGGCGGCTGCCGCTCAACATCTTCGAGCCGCGCTATCTGGCCATGGTGCAGGACGCGCTGGGCACCGACCGCATGATCGGCATGATCCAGCCAACCGACCCGACCTCGCGCGCCAAGGCGCCGCCGCTCTATGAGACCGGCTGCGCCGGGCGCATCACCTCCTTCGCCGAGACCGAGGACGGCCGCCTCCTGATCACGCTGACCGGGGTGTGCCGCTTCCTGGTGCTGCGCGAGCTGCCCTGTGCGCGTGGCTACCGCCGCGTCCAGCCGGCGTGGGAGCGCTTCGCCGCCGACCTGGACGGCGAGGCCACCGGCGGCATCGACCGCGAGCGGCTGGTGTGCGGGCTGAAGGGCTATTTCAAGACGCAGGGCATCTCGGCCAACTGGGACTCCATCGACGGCACGCCGGACGAGCGGCTGGTGACCTCGCTGGCGATGATCTGCCCGTTCGAGGCGAGCGAGAAACAGGCGCTGCTGGAGGCGCCGGACCTCGGCGAGCGCGCGAAGCTCTTGATCGCGTTGATCGAGATGGCCATTCTCGACGGCCACGAAGGCGACGGCGGCACGCTGCCGCGCCACTGACAGGACGTAAGGCGGCATTCATGAGCGCATCGATCCCCGAGGACAAGCCGGGCGAGGGCAAGACGCAGGCCCGCGTCGATCCGAAGCTGCTGGAGATCCTGGTCTGCCCGCTGACCAAGGGTCCGCTGCGCTACGACTCGGAGCGCAATGAGCTGATCAGCGAGCGCGCCGGACTCGCCTACCCGATCCGCGACGGCATCCCGATCATGCTGATCGACGAAGCGCGCCGCATCGACGACCATCCGATCCGTGGCCCTGGTGCGGCTTGAGGGGGGCGGCGTGATGAACGAGGATCCCGGTACGCAGCGCCCTGGGACCGAGCATTGGCCGGTCGAGGTCCGCCTGAAGTCGGCGGAAAAGCGGCTGGAGATCGACTTCGACAACGGGGTCGGCTTCTCGCTGCCGGCGGAGTTCCTGCGCGTCAGCAGCCCGTCGGCCGAGGTGCAGGGGCACGGGCCGGGGCAGAAGACCCTGCAGCGCGGCAAGATGCACGTCGGCATCATGAAGCTGGAGCCGGTCGGGCACTACGCGCTGCGCATCGTCTTCGACGACCTGCACGACAGCGGTATCTACACCTGGGCCTACCTCTACGAGCTGGGCGAGAACCAGGAGCGGCTGTGGGCCGAGTACCTGGCCGAGCTGGAGGAAAAGGGCTACAGCCGCGACCCGCGGGTGCGCTAAGCGCGTCCCCGGGCTGCGGCGCGCCGCCGCATGTCTTCCTCTCCGGACTCGCTTGTGTAGTTAGATAGAATTTTATACAAATCAATCACGAAAGCGATCAACCTCGGAAGGGAGGCTGCCGTGTCGTCGATGGAGTGGTTTGAGGAGCGCCTCGAACAGCGCCGGTCGATGCTGGCCCGCCATCGGGAAATCCAGCGCGAGCGCCGGAAGAACGCGCGGAAGGTGGCCCGCGTGGCGCTGGCCGTCACGCTGGTGGTGCTGAGCATCCTGGCCGTGGGCATCACCCGCAAGGCGCTGACCGTGATCGAGCACGCCCAGGGGATCGAGAACCAGCGCGTTTCCTAGGCGCCGCCTCGCAGCCCGGCCAGAATCCCGTCCAGCTCCCGCACCGACTCGATCCGCCGGTAGCCCTCGGCCGGCGGCTTCGCCACCTCGTGCGCCCAGGTGAGGTGGTAGGGCACGTGCACCGCGTGCCCGCCGACCTCCAGCACCGGCAGGACGTCGGAGCGCACCGAGTTGCCCACCATCACGAACCGCGCCGGATCGACGCCGTGCCGCTCCAGCACGCGGCGGTAGGTGGCGGGGTCCTTCTCGCTGACGATCTCCACCGCGGCGAAGCGCTCGGCGAGGCCGGAGCGGGCGATCTTGCTCTCCTGGTCGAACAGGTCGCCCTTGGTGATCAGCAGCAGCCGGTAGCGGCCGGAGAGCGCCTCCACCACCTCGGCGACGCCGTCCAGCAGGTCCACCGGGTGCTGCAGCATGGCCTTGCCGAAGTCGATCAGCGTCCGGATGTCGGCGGCGGCGACGCGGCCGTCGGTGACCTCGATGGCGGTCTCGATCATCGACAGCACGAAGCCCTTGATGCCATAGCCGTAGACGCCGAGGTTGCGCCGCTCCGCGTCGAGCAGCCGCGTGTCGATCTCGGCCGGGTCGGCGGCGTGCGCCAGCAGGCTGCGGAAGCGGTCCTGCGTCATCGAGAACAGCGACTCGTTGTGCCAGAGCGTGTCGTCGCCGTCGAAGGCGATGGTGTCGATCATCGGAGGTGCCGCCATGCTTTCGGAGAGATGCGCGGCGAAGAGGTAGGCTGCCGTTTGCTGCCTGTCCAGCGGATGCCCATCTTCCATGAACCGGACCCGTCACGACGCAGGGGGAGCCATGCCGCTCGGCGATTCCATCCGGCCGACCATCGAGGCGCTGCCGCACAGCCCGATCGCGACCATCGCCGATTACGGCCACGGCCGCCCGGGCATCATCCCGCTGTGGTTCGGCGAGGGCGACCTGCCGACACCCGAGCCGATCAGCGAGGCCGGCATCCGCGCCATCCGCGACGGCCACGTCTTCTACACCTACCAGCGCGGCCTGCCGCGTCTGCGCGAGGCGCTGTCGGCCTACCTGGGCCGCGTGCACGACGTGCCGGTGCCGGTGGAGCGCATCACCGTCACCTCGTCGGGCATGACGGCGATCATGAAGACGATGCAGACGCTGGTCGATCCCGGCGACGAGGTGGCCATCGTCTCGCCGGTCTGGCCGAACATCGTCAACGCCGTGCGGGTGATGGCCGGCGTGCCGGTCGAGGTGCCGATGCATCTCGGCAACCAGGGCTGGACGCTGGACGTCGAGCGGCTGTTCGCCGCCTGCGGGCCGCGCACCAAGGCGATCTTCGTCAACTCGCCGGGCAACCCGACCGGCTGGATCATGGAGCGCGGCGACCTGCGCCGGGTGATGGACTTCGCCCGGTCGCGGGGCCTCTGGGTGGTCTCCGACGAGGTCTACAGCCGCCTCGTCTACGACCGGCCGGCGGCGCCCTCGTTCCTAGAGGTGGCGGAGCCGGAGGACAGGCTGATCGTCGTCAACAGCTTCTCCAAGAACTGGATGATGACCGGCTGGCGGCTGGGCTGGATGGTGGCACCGGAGTGGCTCGGGCCGGTGCTGGAGAACCTCGTGCAGTACTCCACCTCCGGCACCCCGGCCTTCGTGCAGGAGGCCGGCATCGCCGCGCTGGAGGAGGGCGAGCCGGTGGTCGCCGACCTGGTGGCGCGCTGCCGCGCCGGGCGCGACCTGGTGTGTGCGGCGCTGGAGCGCCTGCCGCGTTTGCGCCTGACCTGCCCGCCGGGCGCCTTTTACGTCTTCTTCCGCGTCGAGGGTGAGACGGACAGCGTCGCGCTCGCCCGCCGGCTGATCGACGAGGTGGCGGTCGGGCTGGCGCCGGGGGCGGCGTTCGGCTCGGGCGGCGAGGGCTACCTGCGCCTGTGCTTCGCCGCCCGCCACGACCGGCTGGCGGAGGCGGTGGACCGGCTGGCGCGGGCGTTGGGGTGAGGGGCGTGCTGGAACCGTATTTCCCAATCGGGTATTGTTGAGACATGGCCAGCTTCAAGCACGCGCGCCCGTACGCTTCCATCCGAACCGACGCCCTGTCGGAGGAGAAGCGTGCCGCCATTCAGGAAGGACTCCGCGACTTGGAAGACGGCTTGGGCGTGCCACTCGCCGAGGTGGAAGCCTGGGTCGAGTCCTGGGATACGTCTGGCGAACTTCCCATGCCACAGCCGCGGGCCATCAAGGGGCTTGGGCGCGGTCGCTGATGGGGCGCCGTGGTGTGGTCCTCTCGCCGGCGGCGACGCGCGATCTCGGCCAGATCCGCGCGTGGTACAGCCAGCCGGGCGCCGGACCTCGGGCAAAGCGCAAGGCCACCGCCATCGTCCGCGCTCTTCGGGAACTCGAGCGGTATCCTTACATCGGCACGCCAAGCGATGAGCCCGGACTGCACGAGCGCGTCGTCGAGGAGCACACGATCATATATCGGGTGCGGGACGACATGGTCGCGGCCGAAGTGGCTGGCGACATCCTGGTGATTCGTATCTGGCAGCCCGGCCAGGATCGCCTCCGCCAGCCTCCCTTGTGACAAGCCCGCGGCAGGCATGGCAAAACCACACTGCGGCTATGTCTTTCCGGCGGTGGTGGGGGTGCCGGAAATCGGGTAATTATATTACCACTTCAACCAATGAACCAGGAAGGCGCGGCGGCCCGGAACCGGGCGGCCCCTTCGCCACAACAACAACGGAATCCCACCATGTCCATGGCTCTGCGCTCGACCCATCATGTGGGTCATGACTCGCTGGCGACGATCGTCAGCCATCTTCTCGACACCGTCGCCGAGTGGCACCAGCGCGCCGTGTCGCGCCGCGAACTCGCCCAGCTCGACGACCGCATGCTGCACGACATCGGCGTCACCTCGGCCGACGTCGAGCGCGAGATCGGCAAGCCGTTCTGGCGCTCGTAAGTGCCCCGGCTGATGAAAAGGCCGCTTCCCTGTGGGGGAAGCGGCCTTTTTCGTGCCTGAACGTGCTTGCCGCCATGGCCGGGGAGAGGCCCGGCCACGGCGGTGAACGTGGATCAGATGCAGTACTGCTGCAGCGGCGCGAAGCCGTTGAAGCAGACGGCCGAGTAGGTCGTCGTGTAGGCGCCGGTGGCGTGGATGCGCACGCGGTCGCCGGCCTTGAGGTCGAGCGGCAGCTTGTACTCCGCCTTCTCGTACAGCACGTCGGCGCTGTCGCAGGTCGGGCCGGCGAGCACCACCGCCTCGGTCTCCGTCTCCGTCTCGCCCAGCACTTCGATGGGGTACTGGATGGCCTCGTCCATGGTCTCGGCCAGGCCGCTGAACTTGCCGATGTCCAGGTAGACCCAGCGCTTGGCGTCCGCGGCCGACTTGCGCGACACCAGCACCACCTCGCTCTCGATGATGCCGGCGTTGCCGACCATGCCGCGGCCCGGCTCGACGATCGTCTCGGGGATGTGGTTGCCGAAGTGGCGGCGCAGGCTGTCGAAGATGGCCTGTCCGTAGGCGGCCGACTCCGGCACGTCCGAGCGGTAGCGGGTCGGGAAGCCGCCGCCCAGGTTGATCATGCCGAGATCGACGCCCAGCACCTCCAGCTCGCGGAACAGCATCGCCACCTGATGGATGGCGAGGTCCCACTGCATGAGATCCTTCTGCTGCGAGCCGACGTGGAACGACACGCCCCACGGCTCGACGTTCATCGCCTTGGCCTTCAGCAGCAGTTCGCGGGCCATCTTCAGGTCGCAGCCGAACTTGCGCGACAGCGGCCACTCGGCGCCCTCGCCGGAGGTCAGGATGCGGCAGAACACGCGGGCACCCGGCGCGGCGCGGGAGATCTTCTCCAATTCCTCGACGGAGTCGAAGGCGAACAGGCGCACGCCCAGCTCGAAGGCGCGGCGGATGTCCGACTCCTTCTTGATGGTGTTGCCGTAGGAGATGCGGTCCGCCGTGCAGCCGGCGTCCAGCACCATCTGGATTTCCGGCACCGAGGCGGTGTCGAAGGCCGAGCCGAGGCGCGACAGGAGGCTCAGGATCTCCGGCGCCGGGTTCGCCTTCACGGCGTAGTAGATGCGGGCGTCGGGCAGGGCGTCGGCCAGCGCGTGGTAGTTCTGCTCCACCACGTCGAGATCCACGACGAGGCACGGGGTCTGCGGGCGTCGCTCCTCGAAGAAGCGCGCGATCTTCTCGTTCATCCCAGTCTCCTGGCCCAGTCTCCTGGACGAAGCCAAATTCAGGCAATAGGGGCGTGTGGCGTCGGGTACGGAGCGGCGGAACGCGTCATCTGACCGAAGAAGCCGGTCAGGCGTTCAGCCGCCCATACTGGACGAATTGCCCGTATGGGACCGGTGGTCCGGACTGGACTGCACGGAATGCTGTCGGAGACGGGTGGGCTCGAGCCCACCGACAACAACATGAACCATCGTAACCTCCAAGTCGCCGCCTTGCTTAAGGGACGGTCGGAAATCACGCGTTACGTCGTTGCATAACCACTGCTCGAGGGTCGAGGGCGGGCCAGCGGCACGTGCGCTTGCGAGTTCGCGTTACATAGATCGAATGCCCTGCTGAGAAAAGAGAAAAATTGGCGGGCGTATAAAAAACTTCACAAACCCGTAACCTATGTGTGGCAACCCGGAAATGTCGCAATTCTGTCAATGGCTTAATGACGATTTCCGACTGCCCGTCAGCCCTTCGTGGCGAGCGTCCGGTAGGCCGCCGCCGCACCCAGCGCCACCAGCGCCACCGCCGCCATCATGGGCAGCGCGGTGCCGTCGTGGAAGTGGCCGACCCCGATGCCGATCAACGCCGCCACCGTCATCTGCACGAACCCCAGCAGCGCCGAGGCGAGCCCGGCCATGGTCGGGTACGGCCCGACGGCGCCGGCCATGGCGTTGGGCATCGTCAACCCGGTGCCCAGGATGAAGACGAACATCGGCCCGACCACCGCTGGGACGCTCGCCACGTCCGCCACTGCGAGCGCCAGCCCGGCCAGCCCGCCGCCCAGCGAGACCAGCGTGCCCAGGCGCACCATGCGGTCCACGCCCAGGCGCTGCGACACCCGCCCGGCCAGGAACGTTCCGGCCATATAACCGAGCACCACCGCGCCGAAGCTCAGCCCGTATTCCGCCGGCGACAGTTTCAGCCGGCCGATCAGCACGAAGGACGAGCCGGAGATGAAGGAGAAGATGCCGCTGTAGGCGCAGGCCACCGTCAGCATGTAACCGACGTAGGCCCGGTTGCCGAGCAGGCGGATGTAATTGCCGAACAGGCGCGCCGGCTTCAGCGCCTCCTCGTCCAGATGGGCGTTGGTCTCGCGCAGCAGCAGCAGTGTCGCCGCCAGGACCGACACCGCGATCAGCGCCAGCGTCACGAAGTTGGCGCGCCAGCCGAACAGCTCGGTCAGCAGGCCGCCGAACACCGGGCCGATGGCCGGGGCCAGCGACATCGCCATGGACATGTAGGCCAGCACCGTGGCTGCGCGGTCGCGGCCGAACACGTCGCGCACCACGGCGCGCGCCACCACCGGCCCGCAGCACGCCCCCACCGCCTGGAACGCCCGCGCGACGATCAGCTGGTCGATGCTGGCGGCCAGCGCGCAGGCGACGCTCGCCGCCAGATAGATGGAGATGCCGCCGACCAGCGCCGGACGCCGTCCGAAGCGGTCGGACAGCGGCCCGTAGATCAGCTGCGCCGCCGCGAAGCCCACCAGGAAGACGGACAGCGTCAGCTGCACCGTGACGATGTCGGTGTCGAACACCGTCACCAGCGTCGGCAACGAGGGAAGGTAGAGGTCGGTGGACAGCGGGCCGAAGGCGACGAGCGCGGTCAGCAGCACACGAACGGCAAGGGAATCGGATCGGGGCATGGCGGGGGCGCATGAGGCGGCGGGCGAGGCCGCACTATAGCCGCCCAGCCGCCGGCTGTCCCGCTCAGGCTCGTTCGGGGGAGAGCACGTGGCGGACGGCGCGCGCCAAGCCGTCCAGCAGCGGTTGCGCCCCGGCGGTCTCGCCGCGGGCGTCGCAGTCGGCCTTCAGCGCGGCCATGGTGTCGACGTGCAGGGTGACCACCGTGCCGCCGCGCGCCCGGCCGGGACCGCCGGCCTCGATGAACGCGCACAGCGACTCGGCGGTGCCGCCGACGCTGCCGAAGCCGAAGGTCTTGGCCTCGCCGCGGATCTGATGGGCGATGGCGAAGAGGGTCTCCGTCGCCGCCGCGCCGCCGCCCGTGGCCAGCGCCCGCAGCGCGTGCAACTGGTCGTCGAGGTGGCGGGAATAGGCGGCGGCGCTGGCGTGCACCAGGGCGCGGAAGGTCGGCGGGACGGTCGGCGGCAGGGTGGGGCTGCCGCGGCCGACCTTGCTCTTCAGCCGATTCGGCGGCTGGACGATGCGGACGGAGGGGCTGTCGGGTGCGGTGTGCGTGCTCATTCACCGGCCTCCATCGGTTGGGCGGGCAGCGTGGTGGCGCCGCCCATGATCGCGGTGATCTCGCTCTGCGACAGGGGCCGGTCGGCGGGGCCCAGCGGCGGCGACTGGTGGTCGGTGCTGCGCCGGCGCGGCGTATCGTCGTCGGAGGCGCCGCGGCGGCGGCGGTCCGGTCCGCGATAGCCCGGCGCCTCGACGAACGGGCGCGGCCGTTCGATGACGGACACCAGGTGGTGGTACATGGTCTGCGGCGAGGCCGGCTTGACCAGGAACTCGTTGACCCCGGCGTTGCGCGCCGCCAGCACGTTGCCCAGCGTGCTGTAGGCGGAGATCATGATGACCGGCACGTAGCGCGCCTCACCCGGCAACCGGCGGAGGCGCCGCGTCAGCTCCAGCCCGTCCATCGGCTTCATGTCCCAGTCGACCAGCACGATGTCGGGTGGCGCGGAGTCCACGAGGGCCAGCGCGGCGTCGCCGGCCTCGGCCTCGTGGATACGGGAAAAGCCCAGGGACTTCAGCATCTGCCGCAGGATCACCCGCATCCAGACGCTGTCGTCCACCAGCAGTACGCTCGCGCGCTCGAAGGCATAGGCTTTCATCGAGCCTCCCGAGGATCCGGTCCGGCCGGCGCGCGTTTCCGCGCGACACCATCAAAGCGTAAGAGTCGCAACAATCGCGCGCAACACGACAAGCGACGGAGGAAGTAACGCTTTCGGCTTAGGCCTCAGCCATAGCGCAGAAGGCGGGCGCCGTTGGCTTTCAGCCAGGCGCGCGGGCCCTTCACTTCGGCGGTCAGCGTGGCGCACACCGCCCAGAAGCGGGCGGAGTGGTTCATCTCCACCAGATGCGCCACCTCGTGCGCGACCACGTAGTCGAGCACCGCCTCCGGCGTCAGGATCAGCCGCCAGGAGAAGGACAGCCGGCCGCTTGATGCGCAGCTGCCCCAGCGCGAACGGGTGTCGCGCACGGTCACCGCCGCCACCCGCTTGCCGATCCGTGTCGCCTTGGCGCGGGCGCGCTCGGCCAGTTCGCGGCGGGCCTCGGCGATCAGGTGGTCGTGGACGCGGCGTTCCACATGCTCCGGCCGGCCGCCGACCAGCAGCGCCCCGTCCTCGCGCCGGGTGCCGCCGCGCAGGTCGGGGACATGGCGGATGACGTGGTCCCGGCCCAGCACCGGCACCACGGCGCCGTCCACGAAGGGCAGGCGCGGCGGCAGCTGTTCCAGCCGGGCGCGCAGCCAGCCGTCGTGGCGGAGGATGAAGCGGTGAACCTCGGTCTCGGCCATGCCGGCGGGCACCACCACCTGGACGAGGCCGCGCCCGGCGTCCACCCGCAGGGTCATCCGGCGGGTGCGCGTGCTCTCGCGCAACTCCAGCGGAACGGGCAGCCCGGCGATGGCCAACGCGCGCGGCCCCTTTGGGGCGGCGCCGGGGGGGCGGCGAGTGGTCATGCCCTCTTATAGCCCGCCGCCGCCGCCCCGCACCAGCGTTCACGGATTGTTGTATTGCGGCTCCGGTGCCCCGGTCTAACTTTGTTCCAATGGCTCCTGACGATTGTCACATTTGACAGGCGAGCCGGCGCCGCAAGATAGTTGTGGCTGGAAGTGGTCAGGGAGCAGGACCGTCGTGGGCGAGTATAAGCAAGATGTGCGGAACGAACGGCCCGGCCAAAGCTTGGCCGGCAGCCGGGAAGATCTGCTGGATGCGCTGCTCGCCGCGGGCGGGGATCGACTGGCGATGCTGGACCCGGCGGCACGGATTCTTGTGGCGAACCGTCCGTTTGCCGCGGCGCTGGGCCGCCGCTCCGACGAGGTGGAAGGGCTGACCCTGGCCGAGGCCGGCATTCCGCAGGCCCCGGCGCTGACGGCGCTGGTCGGCGCGGTGGCGGCGTCGGGCATGGCGCTGACCGTCGGCGGCCTGCTGCCGGACGGCGAGGTGACGCTGGCGGCGGAATCCAACGGATCCGTTGTGGTGCGCGGCCGCAACCCGGAGGAGGAGGCGCGCAAGGTGCGCAGCCGCTTCCTGTCCACCGCACGACACGACCTGAACCAGCCGATCCAGGCCATGCAGCTGTTCCTGCACCTGCTGCAGGCGCGCACCGGCGACCCGCAGACGCGCGAGATTGTGGACCGCTTGGGCCAAGCACTGCAGGGGGCCGAGGGCTTCATCCGCATGGTGCTCGATGCCGCCTCGCTGGAGGCCGGGCTGGTGCGTCCGGAGCGCGGCGCGGTCGCCATCGACGACATGTTCAGCGTGCTGCTCCAGGAGTTCGAGGCGAAGGCCGAGGGGAAGGGGCTGCGCCTGTCGGTGCGCCCGGCCGAGGCGACGGTCACCACCGATCAGGCGCTTCTGCTGCGCCTGCTGCGCCACGTGGTGGACAACGCGATCCGCTACACCGAGGCGGGTGGCGTGCTGATCGCCGCGCGGCGGCGCGGCGCGCTGCTGCGGCTGGAGGTGTGGGACACCGGCCTGGGCATCCCGGAGGCCGACCTGCCCAGCCTGTTCGACGACTTCCACCAGATCGACGGGCGTGAGCGCACCAAGGGTCACGGCTTCGGCCTGCCGCTGGTGCGCCGGCTGGCCGCGGTGCTGGGGCACCCGGTGGCGGTGCGCTCCCGGCTTGGGCGCGGGACGGTGGTGTCGCTGAACATCCCCCTGATCGCCGCTCCGGTTCTGGTGCTGGACGACGCGCCGATGGCGTAGGCCGCCGGGCCTCTGCCCCCCGGCCGATTGACAGCGAACCATTTCCTCCCTCAGGGTGTGTGAAAAATACGGGGAGGAGGCGTTCCAATGGCGACGCCGTCACACACGCTTGCCGCTGGCTGGCCGCCGCCGCTGGCGACCATCCGCTTCACCGACACGCGCTACACCCCTTTGCCGTGGGGGAACGACGCCGCCGAAGTGCCGGCGACATGCGCGCGCCGTGGCGCCAGCATTTTCATCTAACCTTTACGTAAATGTCATGCTAAGGACGCTTAGGGATACCAGGGTACCGGCGTTCCGCACAAAAACAGGGAGGTGCATCGTGTCCAATCGTCTCGCGCTGGCTGCCGGCACGGCGGTCGCCCTCGCCCTGCTGGCCGGCCCCGCCGCCGCGCAGAAGGTCCAGTTGGAGTTCTGGCACGGCCTGCCGCAGCCGCTCGGCGGCCAGCTGGAGCAGGTGGTGCAGGGCTTCAACGCGTCGCAGGACAAGATCCAGGTCAACCCGACCTTCAAGGGCTCGTACCCCGAGGCCATGCAGGGCGCCATCGCCGCCTTCCGCGCCGGCAACGCGCCGCACATCGTGCAGATGTTCGAGGTCGGCACCGCCACCATGATGGCCGCCGGCCCGGCGATCAAGCCGGTGTACCAGCTGCTCCAGGAGACCGGCTCGACCCTGGATCCCAAGAGCTACCTGTCGGCGGTTGCCGGCTACTACACGACGCCGGACGGCAAGCTGGTGTCGATGCCGTTCAACAGCTCGACCACCATCCTGTTCTACAACAAGGACGCCTTCCAGAAGGCCGGCCTCGACCCCAACGCGCCGCCCAAGACCTGGCCGGAGCTGATCGAGGCGACCAAGAAGCTGAAGGCGTCGGGCTCGTCCTGCCCGTTCACCACCTCCTGGCCGACCTGGGCGCAGTTCGAGCAGTTCTCCTCGATCCACAACGTGCCGTTCGCCACGCAGGAGAATGGTTTCAAGGGCCTGAACGCCGAGCTGAAGATCAACAGCCCGCTGCACGTCAAGCACCTGCAGACGCTGATCGACATGCAGAAGGACGGCCTGTTCAAGTACGCCGGCCGCGACAACGCGCCGGACGCGCTCTTCCCGTCGGGCGAGTGCGCCATGCAGATGGCCTCCTCCGGCCTGCGGCTGCGCATCACCAAGGAGGCGAAGTTCGCCTGGGGCGCCGCCATGCTGCCCTACTGGCCGGACGTCAAGGACGCCCCGAAGAACTCGATCATCGGCGGCGCCTCGTTCTGGGTCATGACCTCGCCCAAGCGCACGGCGGACGAGTACAAGGCGGTGGCCGAGTTCCTGAAGTACCTCGGCCAGCCCGAGGTGGACGCCAAGTGGCACATGGACACCGGCTACCTGCCGATCACCGCCAAGGGCTACGAGGCGGCGAAGGCCGCGGGCTTCTACGACAAGAACCCCGGCGCGGACGTGCCGTACCTGCAGATGGCGCGCTCCGAGGTGACGGAGAACACCAAGGGCCTGCGCCTCGGCGGCCTGCCGGAGATCCGCAACATCATCCAGGAGGAGATGGAGAAGGCCTTCCAGGGCCAGCAGTCCGCCCAGCAGGCGCTCGACACCGCCGTCCAGCGCGGCAACACCGTGCTGCGCAACTTCGAGCGGGCGAACAAGGGGTGACGGCGCAAATCCCTCCCCCTGCTCCGCAGGGGGAGGGGAGGGACCCGCGAAGCGGGAAGGGTGGGGGCCGCGGCCTCCCCGAGAAGCCGTTGCCCCCACCTAACCTCCCCCGCCGGAGGCGGGGGAGGGACTTGCCTTAGAGACCCCATGCAGCGACGCGTCGTCTTCGAGAACAAGTGGCTTCCCTACCTGCTGCTGGCGCCGCAGGTGGCGATCACGCTCGTCTTCTTCCACTGGCCGGCGGCCCAGGCGATCGAGCAGTCCATGCTGTTGCAGGACGCCTTCGGCCTGCGCCAGACCTTCGTCTGGTTCGAGAACTTCGAGGTCGTGCTGAGCGACCCGAACTACCTCGGGACCATGCGGGTCACTGCGGTCTTCAGCCTTGCCGTCACCGTGCTGTCGATGGTGCTGGCGCTGCTGTTCGCGGTGCTGGCGAACGCCCATATCCGTGGGCGGAGCGCCTACAAGACGCTGCTGATCTGGCCGTATGCGGTCGCTCCCGCGGTGGCGGCGGTGCTGTGGCTGTTCATCTTCAATCCCGAAATCGGCGTGCTCGGCCGCGCGCTGAACAACATCGGGCTTCGCTGGGACTACCGGCTGAACGACGCGCAGGCGCTGTTCATGGTGGTGGCGGCCTCGGCGTGGAAGCAGGTCAGCTACAACTTCATCTTCTTCCTGGCCGGGTTGCAGGCGATCCCGCGCTCGCTGCTGGAAGCGGCGGCCATCGACGGCGCCGGGCCGGTGCGGCGGTTCCGGACGGTGACCTTCCCGCTGCTGTCGCCGACCACCTTCTTCCTGCTGGTGGTCAACGTCGTTTACGCCTTCTTCGAGACCTTCGGCGTCATCCACGCGCTGACCAAGGGCGGGCCGGGCAAGGCGACCGAGACGCTGATCTACCGCGTCTACCTGGACGGCGTGATCAACAACGACATGGGCAGTTCGTCGGCGCAGTCGGTGCTGCTGATGCTGGTGGTGGTGGCGCTGACGGCGATCCAGTTCCGCTTCATCGAACGCAAGGTGCACTACGCATGACGGCACGCAGACTGATCGACTGGGTGCCGCACGCCGTGCTGATCCTGGGCGTCCTGATCTTCGCCTTCCCGATCTACATGACGCTGATCGGCTCGACCTGGGACGCGGCAACCATCGCGCGCGGCAACCTGCCGCTGACGCCGGGCGATCAGATGGCGCACAACTACGTCACCGCCTGGACCGAGAGCCGCGGCTCGCGGGCCGTCTTCACGCCGGTGCGCACCATGATGCTGAACAGCGTCATCATGGCCCTCACCATCGCGGTGGGGAAGATCGTCATCTCCATCCTGTCGGCCTTCGCCATCGCGTTCTTCCGCTTTCCGGGCCGGATGCTGTTCTTCTGGATGATCTTCATCACGCTGATGCTGCCGGTGGAAGTGCGGATCATCCCGACCTACAAGGTGGTCGCCGACCTCGGCCTGATCGACAGCTACGCCGGGCTGACCATCCCGCTGATCGCGTCCGCCACCGCCACGCTGCTGTTCCGCCAGTTCTTCCTGACCATCCCGGATGAGCTGGTGGAGGCCGCGAAGATGGATGGCGCCGGGCCGATGCGGTTCTTCGTCGACGTGCTGCTGCCGCTGTCGCGCACCAACATCGCGGCGCTGTTCGTCATCCTCTTCATCTATGGCTGGAACCAGTACCTGTGGCCGCTGCTGATCACCACCAGCCGCGAGATGCAGACGGTCGTCGTCGGCATCGTGGCGATGATCGGCACCGGCGAGTCCGCCACCGACTGGAACCTGATCATGGCGACGACGATGCTGGCCATGCTGCCGCCGGTGGCGGTGGTGGTGCTGATGCAGCGGTGGTTCGTCAAGGGCCTTGTGGACAGCGAGAAGTAAGACATGGCGACGGTTGAATTGAAGCAGGTCCGCAAGTCCTACGCCGGCGTGCAGGCGATCAAGGGGATCGACCTGAACGTGGCGGACGGGGAATTCCTGGTGCTGCTCGGCCCCTCGGGCTGCGGCAAGTCAACGTTGCTGCGCATGGTGGCGGGGCTGGAGGCGATCACCGCCGGCGACATCGCCATCGGCGGGCGCGTGGTCAACGGGCTGGAGCCCAAGGACCGCGACATCGCCATGGTGTTCCAGAACTACGCGCTCTACCCGCACATGAGCGTGTTCGACAACATGGCCTACGGCCTGAAGATCCGCGGTCTGCCCAAGTCCGAGATCCAGGCGCGCGTCGACAAGGCGGCGGCGATCCTGGAACTGGGGCCGTTCCTCGGCCGCAAGCCCAGCCAGCTCTCGGGAGGCCAGCGCCAGCGCGTCGCCATGGGCCGCGCCATCGTGCGCGAGCCGGCGGTGTTCCTGTTCGACGAGCCGCTGTCCAACCTGGACGCCAAGCTGCGCAACCAGATGCGCGTGGAGATCAAGCGGCTCCAGGATCGGCTCGGCATCACCAGCCTGTACGTGACGCACGACCAGGTCGAGGCGATGACGCTGGCCGACCGCATCGTGGTGATGAACCACGGCGTGGCCGAGCAGGTCGGCACCCCCCTGGAGGTCTACCAGCGCCCGGCCAGCCTGTTCGTGGCGGGCTTCATCGGCTCGCCGCCGATGAACGTGCTGGACGCCGCGCTGGACGCGGGCGGCAGCGTGGCCGACCTGAGCGGGGTGGGCGTCGGCCTGTCACGGCCGTATGCGGATCACGCCGGGCGCACGGTGAAGCTGGGCGTGCGGCCGGAGCACCTGAGCGTGGGCGAGGGCGGGCTGCCGGTGACGGTGGAACTGGTCGAGGCGCTGGGCGCCGACACCGTGGTGCACGGGCGGCTGGCGGGCGGGCAGGTGCTGCTGGCGCGCCTGCCGGGGCTGCCGAGCTGCCGCGAGGGGGATGCGCTGACCCTGGTGGCGTCGGCGGACGCATGGCATGTGTTCGACGCGGAGACGGGGAAGCGAGTGGAGTAGGCGGAGCATTGCCCCCACCCCGACCCTCCCCCGCTGGGCGGGGGAGGGAGAAGAGTGGCGGAGTTCCCTCCCCTGCGGAGCTCTCGCGCAAGCTTTGCTTGCGCTGACGCGGCAGGCGGATCCTTCGGATCCGCCGAGAGCGGGGAAGGGTTAGGGTGGGGGCACGTGTCGGCTATGCCGCGCTCTTCTTCTGCCCGCCGCCATGCCGCGGCGGCCGGCGGTCGTGCCGCGCGCCCGGCTTCGGCGCTCCGCCGCCTTTGTGCGATGCGTGCAACTGCGCCACCGCCGCCGCGTGGTAGCGGTGGCTGGGATCGGCGGGCACCGGCTGGCGGATGGTCTTCTCGATGGCCTTGAGGTAGGCCACCTCCTCGGCATCGCAGAAGGACAGCGCCATGCCGGCACTGCCGGCGCGCGCGGTGCGGCCGATGCGGTGGACGTAGCTCTCCGGCTCGTTCGGCAGGTCGAAGTTGATGACGTGCGTCACGCCGTCCACGTCGATGCCGCGCGCCGCAATGTCGGTCGCCACCAGCGCCCGCACCTCGCCGGCGCGGAAGCCGTCCAGCGCCTTCTGGCGCGCGGTCTGCGACTTGTCGCCATGGATCGAGTCGGCGGACACGCCCGCCTTCTTCAGGTGCTCGGCGATGCGGTCGGCGCCGTGCTTGGTGCGGGCGAAGACGATGGTGCGGGCGATGCTGGTGTCGCCCAGCAACTCGGCCAGCAGGCGGCGCTTGTCGGCGCGCTCGACGAACAGCACGCGCTGGTCGATGCGCTCCACCGTGGTGGCCTGCGGCGTCACCTCGATGCGGAGAGGATCCGGGGCGAGGACGCTGGCCGCCAGCTTGGCCACCGCGTCGGGCATGGTGGCGGAGAACAGCAGGGTCTGCCGCGGCTTCGGCAGCGCGGCGGCGATCGTCCGCACGTCCTGGATGAAGCCCATGTCGAGCATGCGGTCGGCCTCGTCCAGCACGAACACCTCGACCGAAGACAGCACCGCGTGCTTCTGCGCCATCAGGTCGAGCAGGCGGCCCGGCGTGGCGACCAGCACGTCGGTGCCGCGGGCCAGCGCGTGCACCTGCGGCATCTGCCCGACGCCGCCGTGCACCACCGTGCAGCGGATCGGCAGGTGGCCGCCGTAGGTGGTGAAGCCGTCGCGGATCTGCAGGGCCAGTTCGCGCGTCGGCGTCAGCACCAGCGCGCGCATGGTCTTGGCCGAGAGCCGCCTGCGGTTCTCGAACAGGCGCTGGAGGATCGGCAGCGCGAAGGCCGCGGTCTTGCCGGTGCCGGTC
This sequence comes from Azospirillum sp. TSO22-1, assembly GCF_003116015.1. Classification (GTDB taxonomy): domain Bacteria; phylum Pseudomonadota; class Alphaproteobacteria; order Azospirillales; family Azospirillaceae; genus Azospirillum. The sequence goes on along the minus strand of NZ_LGQZ01000035.1, from coordinate 1,986 downwards.
TGCGCGAGGCCCAGCACGTCGCGCCCCTGGAGCAGCGCCGGAATCGCCTGTGCCTGGATCGGCGTGGCCGTGGTGTAGCCTTCGGCCTCGACGGCGCGCAGAAGGGGCTCGATCAGGCCGAGGTCTTTGAAATCGGTCATGGAGACGGGGAAATCCTGGCTGCTGGCCGCCGCCCGGCAAACCCCGGTGCAAACGCGGCAGCCCCTCAGATAGGGCGAAAACGCCGGATTTGCAAGGGTTTGCCGGACGGTGCGGCGCGGATCAGCCCTTCTTGATGACGCCGCAGGCGATGCGGTCGCCGGAGTTGCCGGCGGGATCGGTCGCGTAGTCGTCGGTCTTGGCGTGGATGACGAACGCGGTGCCGTTGGCGCCGAACAGGCTGTTGGCGGCGCCGTCGTTCAGCGAGACGCCGTGGGTGAACGCCTCGAAGCGGGCATGGCCGCGCTCGTCCACGTAGAAGCCGGGCAGGTCGCCGCCGTGCGGCTCCTTGCCGGCGAGGCCGTGCTTGGCGTTGTTCGGGTTGAAGTGGCCGCCGGCGGCGGCGAAGTCCGGCTCGCACTTGCCGGCGGCGTGGATGTGGAAGGCGTGCCAGCCCGGCGGCAGCCCCTCCAGCTCGCCGCGGATCACGATGCCGCCGGGGTGCTGGGTCAGCGTGATCTTGCCGAGGTCCTTGCCCGCCGCGTCCTTTATGGCGGCCGACGCGCCCGGCATGGACTGCGCGAAGGCACCCCCGGCGCACAGCGCCAGTGCGACCGCAACTGCGGCCGGTGCGAACAGCTTCATGGTTCCACTCCCCTCGTCGTTGTGCCGGTGTGCCGGCTCCCGCCATTGCAGCGTCAGCAAGGCTGTTGCGTCAACGGGCGATTTGGCATAGATGCGGCGTTCTGTCGCGTCATTGCTCAATCGGTGGGCGGCGGGCCGGCGGTATGATCGTCGCTCGTTCAAGGCGGGGAGGTCGGGAGCGCATGTCGTCACGGCTCGAGGCGCTGTGCCTGGAAAAAGGTTTGAAGATGACCGGCCAGCGCCGCGTCATCTCGCAGGTTCTGTCGGAGGCGGAGGACCATCTCGACGTCGAGGAGGTGCACCGCCGCGCCGTCCACCTCGACCCGCGCATCTCCATCGCCACGGTCTACCGCACCATGCGCCTGCTGGAAGACGCAGAGGTGGTGGAGAAGGTGGACTTCGGCGACGGCCGCGCCCGCTATGAGGAGAAGCGCGGGCAGCATCACGACCACCTGATCGACACCCGCACCGGCCACGTGATCGAGTTCACCAACCCGGAACTGGAGGCGATGAAGGAGCGCATCGCCCGCGAGCTGGGCTACCGCATCGTCGGCCACCGGCTGGAGATCTACGGGGTGCCGCTGAGCGACGAGGAAAAGCGGTAGGCGTCACCGCCGCTTTGGCACCAGCGCCTCCGGTGTGAAGTCCTCCGGCTTCAGCGGCCGGTCGAACCCCGGCGGCTTTTCGGAGCCGTCCAGACCGACCGCCAGATAGCGCCCGCTCGTCAGGTCGTAGGTCATCTCGCGCGCCGGCAGCAGAACCGGCACCTGCGGGTGCACGATGGGGTGCACCTCGGCGTAGCGCGCCAGCTCGCCATCCGGGCCGTAGTGCTCGGCCATCAGGATCTGCCAGGAATCCTCGTCCAGATAATAGACGCGCCGCGGGAAGGCGTGGCGCAGGCCGCGCTTCAGCGTCGCCTCGACCACCCAGACCCGGTGCAGCTCGTAGCGGGTCAGCGTCGGGTTGGGGTGCGCCGACCAGAACACCTCCTCCGGCGTCAGGTCGGGGGCGAGCAGGCGCCAGGCGTTGTACGGCACGTACATCTCGCGCCGGCCCAGCAGCTCGAACGAGAAGCGGTCGAGCAGGCCGGAGAACATGTCCTGCATGTCGGCGGTGCGCAGCCCGCCGGCCGCCGGGTCCGGCGTGTCGTAGGCGAAGTCGGTTGCCCGCACCGGCAGCGCTTTTTCGCCCGGCTGCTTGTAC
>NZ_LGQZ01000080.1 GCF_003116015.1 Azospirillum sp. TSO22-1 | reverse complement strand
GCTCGCACAGGAAGACCGAGGCGCCCCGCCCCGCCGCGTCGCGCGCGATGCCGCAGCCGTTGATGCCGCCGCCGATGATGGCCAGGTCGTAGACGGGCGCCATGGACGCCGCTCCCGTTGGTTCGATTTCGCATGAATGTATGCGCGCGCCAAACGCGCTTCAATGCGACAAAAGCGAACCTTAAACGAAAATACGCAGCGCCACTTTCGAGGTCACACCCTTCCCTCCCCGCACGCCGCCACCGCGGCCTTCGCCAGCTCGGCCAGCTTGCCGTCCACCTCCTCCGGGCCGAAGCCCGGCAGGTCGGCCAGCAGGTCGCGCAGGCGCATGGCGATCATCTCGCCGGTGTGGTGCTTCTCGTACAGCCGCACATCGCCCAGCGCGTCGGCGACACGCTTCACCAAGTCCCGATCCATGCGCCCCTCCCAGTGGTCACGGGAACGGCAACAGGGCAGCGGGACGCTTCGTCACTCCGCGGGAACCACGCGGCGGTGCGGCAGCGGCGGCGGGAAGGGGCCGGCGGGGGCGTCGCCGTCGATGGCGCGCCGCAGCTCGGCCACCAGCTCGGCGGGCGGCACGCCGTAGCAGGCGGCGGCCTCGGCCACCGTCATGAAGGGGGCCATGGCGCAGCCGGGGCAGGCCATGCGCCGGTGCAGGAAGACGGCGAGCGTCTGCGGCCAGCGTGCCAGGACGTCGCCGATGGGCACCTCGGCGATCAGGTGCGTCGCGGCGGGATCGTGCGGATCGGTCATCATGGCGCGACCCTAATCCGCAGCGCAGGTGCGGTCTTTGCGCGGGCGCAAATTCGGCTCAGGCGGACTCGTCGTCGGGCGCCGGCATGTCCTCGGCGATGGCGACGAGGCGGTGCGGCTGGCGGATCATCACCTGCTGCCGGCTGCTCTCGACGAGGCCCTGCGCCTCCCAGGCGCTGAGGATGCGGCTGACGGTGTGCAGCGTGGTGCCGGTCATCTCCGCCACGTCCTGGCGGGTCAGCGGGAAGGAGATCTCCACCCCGCCCTCCACCCGCCGTCCGGCCTGCCGCACGAGGCGCAGCAGCGCATGCGCGACGCGGCGCTCGACACGCTCGGTGGAGACCTCGCGCAGGCGGTTCTGCACCTCCTGCAGCCGCGCGCCGACGATGCCCAGCGCGTTCAGCGCGATGCGCGGGTGGCGCTGCATCAGGTCGGTCATGGCGGCGTTCGTCCAGGTGACCTCGACGCAGTCGGCCATGGCGACGGCGTCCACCGGGAAGCTTACGCCGGAGAAGGTGGCGACGGTGCCGAAGGTCTCGCCGGGGCCGATGAAGCGCACCACCACCTGCTGCCCGTCGGCGCCGGTCTGCACCATCTTGATGCGGCCGTCGATCAGCGCGTGGCAGGTGTCGGCGGGGTCGCCCTGCTTGAAGGCGGTGGCGCCCTTCGCCACGCGGCGGGTCTGGGCGAAGCGGATCACCTCGGCGAGGTCGGCCGCCTCCAGCCCGGCGAACAGCCGCATGCCGTGCAGCACGGCGGGATCGGGGGCGCGAGGACCGGCCATGGGGGCTCCGGCGGTTGGCGGCGAGTTTGTGCTGGAACAAAGACGCCTCGATGGCGCCACGGTACCCCTGGGGGCATCCTTCCCGCAACCGAGAGCGCAGCGGCCCCCCATGCAGACCACCCTCCAGGCTGGCGAGACCATCATCGACGTCCAGTCCATCCCGCCCTACGAGCGCCACCCGCTGATCTTCCAGGCGGTGCAGCGGCTGAACGCCGGCCAGTCCTTCACGCTGGTCAACGACCACGACCCGCGCCCGCTGCACATGCAGTTGCAGATGCACTTCGGCGACGGTTTCGACTGGGAGTACCTGGAGCGCGGCCCCGAGGAGTGGCGCGTGCGCATCTCCAAGCCGGCCGGCGCCGCCGATGCGACGTCGCATAGCGTGCGCATCGAGCGCGGCGGCAGCGTCGTCGCCGCCCCGGCGGGCTCCGAGCCCGGCCCGACGCCGGACGGCGCGCTGATCGTCGAGGTCACCGACTGCCCGCCGGGCACCACCCGGGACGAGGTGCTGGACCTGATGCAGGGCGTGGTGCCGCCGCCGGGCATGTACCGCCTCGCCTTCGAGCGCCTGCTCGCCCGCCGCGGCGGTTCGTGCTGCGGCGGCATGTGCGGCTGAGTTCAGGAGAGTCCCCATGAGCACGAACGTCTTCGATGAGCAGCGGGTGAAGGCACCGCCGGTGCTGTTCTCCTACGGGTTCCGTCCCTTCTTCCTGCTGGCGGGCCTGTCCGCCGCGGCGCTGGTCCCGCTGTGGGTGTGCGTCGCCACCGGGGCGTTCGGCCTGGGCGGCAGCATTCCGCCGTCGGGCTGGCACGCGCACGAGATGCTCTACGGCTTCGCCGTCGCGGCCATCGCCGGCTTCCTGCTGACCGCGATCCCCAGCTGGACCGGGTCGGTGGCGGTCAAGGGCAAGCCGCTGATGGCGCTGGTGGCGCTGTACCTCGCCGGGCGCGTCGCCTCGCTGCCGGCGCTGGCCGATTCCGTGCCGGCGGCGCTGATCGACCTCGCCTTCCTGCCGGCGCTGGGGTCCCTGGTGGCAGCCCCCCTGATCAAGGCGGGCAAGGCGCGCAACACCGCCTTCCTGGCGCTGCTGGGGCTGCTCACGCTCGCCAACGCGCTGTTCCGGCTGGAGTGGCTGGGCGTCACCCAGGCGACCGCGCAGCTGGGCATCGCGCTGGCGATCGGCATCGTGCTGCAGATGGTCACGGTGATCGCCGGCCGCATCGTGCCGAGCTTCACGCAGAACGCGCTGCGCCAGAAGGAGCCGACGCTCGTCATCACCCCCCTGCCCCACCTGGAGCGCGCGGTGCTGGTGCTGACCGCGCTGCTGATCCCGGCCGACCTGCTGCTGCCGGGCAGCGTCGCCACCGGCGCGCTGGCGCTGGCCGCGGCCGTGGCGCACGGCGTGCGGGTGTCGCGCTGGAAGGGGCTGCACACGCTGTCGCAACCGGTGCTGTGGATCCTGCACGTCGGCTACGCCTGGATCCCGGTGGCGCTGGCGCTGAAGGGGCTGGAGTACGCCTTCGGGCTGCCGCTCGGCCGGGCGTGGCTGCACGCGCTGACCGCCGGCGCCTTCACCACGATGGTCCTGGCGGTGATGAGCCGCGCCGCGCTCGGCCACACCGGCCGCATGATCGTGGTGTCGCGCACCACGGTGGCGGCCTACGCCCTGGTGCTGCTGGGCGCCACGGCGCGCACGCTGCTGCCCATGCTGCCGGACGGCGCCTGGACGCCGGTGCTGCACTCCGCGGGGGCGCTGTGGACGCTGGGCTTCGCGCTGTTCCTGTGGGTCTACGTACCGGTCCTGACCGGCCCGCGCGCCGACGGCCGGCCGGGCTGACCAACCAGCGCGCTGCCAAAAAAAACGGGCCGCCGGATTGCCCTCCGGCGGCCCATCAGTCGTGCCTGACAAGGTCCTGAAGCGTGCCCGCGCGGACGCGAGCTGCCGTCGAGACACTGAACGATTAGCGCGGCCTTTGCATTAAGCTCTTTTGCGTATGACAAGGGGGCAAAATGTCGCGCGTCAGGAGGTCGCCCCTCGTCAGACGGCGACCAGTTCCTCCAGCGCCGTCTCGATGATGTCCAGGCCCTCGTCCACCAGCGCGTCGGACGCGGTGAGCGGCACCAGGATGCGGATGACGTTGCCGTAGGTGCCGCAGGACAGCAGCACGAGGCCCTTGTCCGCCGCCTTCATCACCAGCGCCTTGGTCAGCTCCGCCGCCGGCTCCTTGGTGGTGCGGTCCTTGACCAGCTCCATCGCCACCATGGCGCCCAGGCCGCGGATGTCGCCGATGACGTTCAGCGTGTTGCGCTTGGCCATCGCCTCGAAGCGGTCGGTGATGCGCTTGCCAAGCGTGACGGAGCGCTCGACCAGCTTCTCCTCCTCGATGACGTCGAGGACGGCGAGCGCCGCGGTGGTGGCCAGCGGGTTGCCGGCGTAGGTGCCGCCCAGGCCGCCGACCACCGGCGCGTCCATCATCTCGGCGCGGCCGGTCAGCGCCGACAGCGGGAAGCCGCCGGCCAGGCTCTTGGCCATGGTGATCAGGTCGGGGACGACGCCGGCGTGCTCGACCGCGAACATCTTGCCGGTGCGGGCGAAACCGGTCTGGATCTCGTCCACCACCAGCAGGATGCCGTGCTGGTCGCAGATGCGGCGCAGCTCGGCCAGCAGCTCCGGCGGCGCGACGTTGAAGCCGCCCTCGCCCTGCACCGGCTCGATGAAGATGGCGGCGACGCGGCTGGGCTCGACGTCCGTCTTGAACAGGGTGTCCAGCGCCTTGAGGCTCTCCTGCACCGAGATGCCGCGGTACGCGTTGGGGAACGGCACGTGGTAGACGTCGCTGGGGAACGGCCCGAAGCCGGTCTTGTACGGCGCCACCTTCCCGGTCAGCGCCATCGCCATCAGCGTGCGGCCGTGGAAGCCGCCGGCGAAGGCGATCACCGCCGGGCGGCCGGTGTAGGCGCGCGCCACCTTGACGGCGTTCTCCACCGCTTCGGCGCCGGTGGTGAAGAAGGCGGTCTTCTTGGCGTGGCTGCCCGGCGTCAGGGTGTTCAGCCGCTCGGCCAGCGCCACGAAGGACTCGTACGGCGTGACCATGGCGCAGGTGTGGGTGAAGCTGTCGAGCTGCTTCTTCACCGCCTCGACCACCTTCGGGTGGCGGTGGCCGGTGTTCAGCACGGCGATGCCGCCGGCGAAGTCGATGAAGCGGCGGCCCTCGACGTCCCACATCTCGGCGTTCTCGGCGCGCTCGACGTAGACCGGCAGCATCGCCGAGATGCCGCGCGGAACGGCGGCGTCGCGGCGGGCGTGAAGCGACTGGTTGCTCATTTCCCCTGAACCCCTCTTTGTTCGACTCCCGCGCCGTCTTCGGCCGTCATCCCCGCGAAGGCGGGGATCCAGCCGGTTCAGGCGCGTCGTCGGAAGCCATGGATCCCCGCTTTCGCGGGGATGACGAAAGAAACGATCACAGCCCCATGCACAGGTACTTGATCTCGAGGAAGTCCTCGATGCCGTACTTGGAGCCCTCGCGGCCGATGCCGCTTTCCTTGACGCCGCCGAACGGCGCCACCTCGTTGGAGATGATGCCCTCGTTGATGCCGACGATGCCGTACTCCAGCCCCTCGGCGACGCGCCAGACGCGACCGATGTCGCGGCTGTAGAAATAGGCGGCGAGGCCGAACTCGGTGTCGTTGGCCATGCGGATGGCGTCGGCCTCGGTCTCGAAGCGGAACAGCGGCGCCACCGGCCCGAAGATCTCCTCGCGGGCGACGCGCATCTCGGTGGTGATGCCGGTCAGCACGGTCGGCTCGAAGAACAGCTCGCCGGCCGCGTGGCGCTTGCCGCCGGTCAACACCTTGGCCCCCTTGGCCAGCGCGTCGCCCAGCAGCTCCTCGACCTTGGCCACGCCGGCGGCGTTGATCATCGGGCCCTGGGTGATGCCGGCCTCCAGGCCGTTGCCGACCTTGATGCCCTGCGCCGCCTTGGCGAGCTTCTCGGCGAAGGCGTCGTAGACGCTGCTCTGCACAAGAATACGATTCGCGCACACGCAGGTCTGGCCGGAGTTGCGGTACTTCGACGCCATGGCGCCGACCACCGCCGCGTCCAGGTCGGCGTCGTCGAAGACGATGAACGGCGCGTTGCCGCCCAGCTCCAGCGACACCTTCTTCACGGTGTCGGCCGACTGCCGCATCAGGATCTTGCCGACCTCGGTCGAGCCGGTGAAGGACAGCTTGCGCACCAGCGGCGACCCGGTCAGCTCGCCGCCGATGGCGACGGGGTCGGAGCCGGTGACGATGTTCACGATGCCCGCCGGGATGCCGGCGCGGTCCGCCAGCTCGGCCAGCGCCAGGGCGGACAGCGGCGTGTCCTCGGCCGGCTTGATCACGACAGGGCAGCCGGCGGCCAGCGCCGGGGCGACCTTGCGGGTGATCATGGCGTTGGGGAAGTTCCACGGCGTGATGGCGGCCACCACGCCGATCGGCTCCTTCAGCACGACGAGTCGCGTGCCGTGCTTGTGCGTCGGGATGACGTCGCCGTAGACCCGCTTGCCCTCCTCGGCGAACCACTCGATGAAGGAGGCGCCGTAGGCGACCTCGCCGCGCGCCTCGGTGAGCGGCTTGCCCTGCTCGGCGGTCATCAGGACGGCCAGGTCCTCCTGGTTCGCCATGATCAGCTCGAACCAGCGGCGCAGGATGACCGCGCGCTCCTTGGCGGTCTTGGAGCGCCACGCCGGCCAGGCGTCGGCGGCGGCGCGGATCGCGGCCCGCGTCTCCTCGGCGCCCAGGTCGGCCACCTGGGCCAGCTCGGCGCCGGTCGCCGGGTTGTACACGGGGAAGGTCTTGCGGGCGTGGCCGGCGGTCCAGGCGCCGTTGATGTAGGCCTGGGTGCGCAGCAGGGACGCGTCTTTCAGGGCGGGCATGGGGCGGACCGTGCGAATGGTTGGGGTGTCGGACGAAGCCTAACCGTGTTTAAGAAGTTAAACAACCCCACACAGCGTGTCGAGTTTCTGATGACAGTTTCTGGTGACGCGGTGCGGCGATTCGGCTATGTCCTAATATGGAGAGTTGTGGCTAAGCCGGGAGCCGGCCTTGATGGATTTCGACGTCGGCGCGCGCCTGAAGCAGGTGCGCGAGCTGAACGGACTGTCGCAGCGCCAGCTGGCGCAGCGGGCCGGGGTGACCAACGGCACCATTTCCCTGATCGAGCAGAACCGCTGCAGCCCGTCGATCTCCTCGATGCGCAAGGTGCTGCAGGGCATCCCAATGACGCTGGCGGAGTTCTTCTCCACCGACCTGCCGCCGCAGGAGCAGATCTTCTTCAAGAAGGAGGAGCTGATCGAGCTGTCGAGCATGCTGAGCGGCCGCATCGGCCAGGTGTCGTTCCGGCAGGTCGGCGACCTGCGCGGCCGGAACCTGCAGGTGCTGCATGAGCGCTATGCGCCGGGCGCCGACACCGGGCGCAGCATGCTCCAGCACGAGTCCGAGGAAGGGGGCATCGTGCTGCGCGGGCAGATCGAGCTGACCGTCGGTGAGCGCAAGGAAATCCTTGGTCCCGGCGACGCTTACCTGTTCGACAGCCGGATTCCGCACCGCTTCCGCAACCTCGGCGACGAGGAATGCGAGATCGTCAGCGCCTGCACGCCGCCCTATCTGTAATTGAGCACCGGCAATTGTTCATATGACTTACGGTTAGGGTCTTGTTAACAATGTCGGCGCAGGGTGCGCGCCACTGCAACAACCGCATGTGCAAGGCGCCGCAATGGCCAACGTCACCGTTATGCTGTCGGACAAGGGCTCGTACCGCGAGGTCGAGATGGAGACTCTGCCGCGCAACGTCCGCGCCGCGATCACCGACCTGACCGCCAAGTCGCCGCAGACCTCCGTCACCGTGGACCAGCTGGGCGCGCTCTACCGCATCCGCCTGCCCGCGCCGGCCAACGTCTGCCTGGACGTACTCTCCGTCGCCTGACGCGGATCGCACCGGCCGACACGCAATCGGGGCCACGCCGCACGGCGTGGCCTTTTTGCTGTGTGCGAACACCCCTCCCACAGCGCCTGAACCACCACACCCCGTCATCCCCGCCTTCGCGGGAATGACGAGAAAGGGGACGTGCGGGCTGGACGGAAAACCTCGCCCCCTCCCGTCCCGCTTGTGGCATGCTTGGGCGCAGCGGTGGCGACAGCGGCGGGCATCGACATGGACAGGGTTCTTCGGATCGGCGCGGTCGTGCTGGTGTGCGGCGCGCTCGCCGTGGCGGCGCCGGCCCGCGCGCAGGTCGAGGAGCCGATGAGCGACGCCGAGATGGCCAGCGTCGGGTGCGTGACGGCCGCCGCCGCCGCGGGCTTCGCCACGATCACCGCCGGCGGCGTCGCGCTGGCGGCGACCGGGGTGGGAGCGGCCAGCACCGCCGTCGCCGTCCCGGTCATCGTGGCGACCATGGCCGGCGCCTGCTCGATGGGCTCGCTGGCCGCGCCCGCCGTCGTCTGGGCGAAGCGGCACGGCCACACCGTCACCAGCAGCCTGCTGGCGCTCTGGCCCGGCGCAACGCGCTGAATCAGCCGCTTGGCGGCGCGAACGCCTGCTGGATCTCGCGGAACGGCTCCAGCGCCTCGCAGCGCGCGGAATGGCCGGCCAGGGCCGGCCAGCGCGCCACGTCGAACACGCCCGGGTGCGCCTCGCCCGTGAAGCGCAGCGCGCAGCCGACGGCGATGTCGGCGTGGCCGATGCTCCCGCCGAACCACCAGGGCGTGGACCGAGCCGCGCGGTCGGCCTCCAGCACGTCGAGGACGCCGGCGATCTGCGTGGCGCAGCGTTGCGTCCAGGTATCCGAAGTCTCGGTGTGCAGGGCGCGCTCGTAGAACAGGCTGACCGCCTTGTCGGCCAGCCCGGTGCCCAGCGCGCAGACCTTCAAGGCTCGGCGCCGCTCCGGCCCGCCGCGGGCGATCAGCGCCCTTTCCGGACCGACCAGCTCGTCCAGGTGGTCGAGGATCGCGCCGCTCTCGATCAGCGCCTCGCCGTCGTCGAGCACCAGCGTCGGCACCCGGCGCAGCGGGTTGTACCGCGCCACCCGCTCGGCGTCGGCGAAGGTCGACCAGGGGCGGTGCTCGAACGGCAGCCCGTACAGGCGCAGCGCCACGCCGACGCGGCGCACGAAGGGGGAATCGTACTGGCCGATCAGGATCACCGCGCGCCCTCCCCTCAGTGCACCGCCGCCTTCAGCTTCTCGCCGCGCCGCCGCAGCCACTCCAGGCAGGACAGCAGCGCCACCGAGAAGATGGTGAGGATCACCGCCGCGGCGGTGATGGTGGGCGAGATGTTCTCGCGGATGCCGGCGAACATCTCGCGCGGCAGCGTGCGCTGCTCCGGCCCGGCGAGGAACAGCACCGTCACCACCTCGTCGAACGAGGTCGCGAAGGCGAACAGCGCGCCCGACGCCACGCCCGGCAGGATCAGCGGCAGCACCACCTTGAAGAAGGTCAGCAACGGCGGCGCCCCCAGCGACGCGGCGGCGCGCGACAGGTTGGTGTCGAAGCTCTGCAGCGTCGCGCTGACGGTGATGACGACGAAGGGGGTGGCCAGCGCCGTGTGCGCCAGGATCAGGCCGGCGTAGTTGCCGGTCAGCCCCAGGGGTGCAAAGAAGAAGTAGACGCCGACCGCGGTGATCACCACCGGCACCACCATCGGCGACAGCACGATGGCCATCACCAGCGACTTCAACCGGCTCTTCCACGACGCCAGCCCGAGCGCCGCCAGCGTGCCGAGGATCATCGACAGCACGGTGGAGGCGATGCCGATGATGAAGCTGTTCTTCACCGACAGCATCCACTTGTCGGAGGTGAACAGGTCCTGGTACCAGCGCATCGACACGCCGGGCAGCGGGTAGGTCAGGTAGGTGGACGAGCTGAAGGACAGCGGCACGATGGCGATGATCGGCGCCATCAGGAAGACGAACACCAGCGTCGCAGCGACGATGGTTCCGGTCCAGCCCAGCCGTTGGCTGAGCGTGCGGGGGGCGTGGTTGTCGCTCAATTCTTGACCCCTCCGGTGGTCGCGGTGCCGTGCACCAGCTTTCCGTAGACGACGGCCAGCACCAGCGTGGCGGACAGCAGCACCGCGCCCAGCGCCGACGCCAGGCCCCAGTTGACCGTCTCGGTGGTATAGAAGGCGATGAAGTAGCTGATCATCTGGTCGCCGGCCCCGCCGACCAGCGCCGGCGTGATGTAGTAGCCGATGGCCAGGATGAAGACGAGCAACCCGCCCGCGCCGATGCCCGGCAGCGTCTGCGGCAGGTAGATCCGCACGAAGGCGACGGCCGGCGGCGCGCCCAGGCTGGCCGCGGCGCGCATGTAGGCCGGCGAGATCGCCTTCATCACGCTGTACAGCGGCAGGATCATGAAGGGCAGCAGCACGTGCGTCATGGCGATGAAGACGCCGGTGCGGTTGAAGATCAGCCGGACGGGATGGTCGAGGATGCCCAGCCAGCGCAGCCCGTCGTTGATCAGCCCCTGGTCCTGCAGCAGCACGATCCAGGCGCAGGTGCGCACCAGCAGCGACGTCCAGAACGGCAGCAGCACGAAGATCATCAGCATGTTCGACTGCTTCGGCGGCAGCGAGGCCAGCAGGTAGGCGACCGGAAAGCCCAGGATCAGGCAGGTCAGCGTCACGCCCAGGCCGATGCCGAAGGTGCGCAGGAAGATGCCCTGGTAGATCGATTGCTCCTCCGGCGCCGAGACGATGGAGCCGTCGAGGTTGCGCTGCATGTCGAGCGCCGCCAGCAGGTAATAGTCGGTGACCGGCCCGCCGGCGCCCTTGATGGCCGACCAGGTGGCGCGCTCACCCCAGGCCGGGTCGATGCCGGTCAGGGCGGCCTTCGCCTCGCCGGCGGCCGGCTGCTCCTTGAGCGCGCGGCCGGTCTTGGTCAGCAGCGTGCGGTAGCCGTTGACCACGTAGTTCAGCCGCTTGGCCGCCACCGCCAGCGTGCGGTCGGCGGTGGCGCGGCGGATGTCGGAGGCGAGCGCCGCGTAGGCCGCCTCGCTTGGCAGGTCCTTGCCGTCCCAGGCCTTCAGCGCGACGACGGTCTGCGGCAGGGCCTTGCCGACCTCCCAGTCATCGACGCTGCGCCACAGCATGCCGCCGATGGGCACCAGGAAGGTGAACAGCAGGAAGGCGAGCAGCGGCACCACGAGGCCCAGCGCCTTCAGCTGCCGCGTCCGCTCGGCCCGGCGAAGCCGGCGCTTCAGCGGGATTTCCGCCCCGGTGGCGACGAATGCGGCCATAAAGAAATCTCCCTCGCCTAAAACCCCTCTCCCGTCCCGGGAGAGGGAGGGGCCCGCCCGTAGGGCGGGAGGGTGAGGGTAACTGCAAGGATCCTTGGCCTTACCCTCACCCGGCCGCTGCGCGGCCACCCTCTCCCGGGACGGGAGAGGGTCTCACTCCGCTTCGCGCGTTACTTCGCCGCCCACTTGTTGAAGCGCTCGGTCAGGCGGTCGATGTTCTCCAGCCAGAAGCTGGTGTTGATCTCGATCGCGTTGGCGAGGTTCTGCGGCGCGGTCGGCAGGTCGGTCAGCAGCGCCTTGTCCACCTTGGCGGCGGCGCCCTTGTTGGACGTGCCGTAGGCGATGTGCTGCGGCAGCTTGGCCTGGTTCTCGGCCTTGCCGACGAAGTCGAGGAACTTGTAGGCAGCCTCCTGGTTCGGGCTGCCCTTCAGGATCACCCAGCTGTCGATGGTGTAGAGGGCACCATTCCACACCATGCCGAAGTTCTTCTTCTCCGCCTTGTTGGCGGCGTCGATGCGGCCGTTGTAGACCGAGGTCATCGCCACCTCGCCGGACGCCAGCAGCTGCGGCGGCTGCGCGCCGGCCTTCCACCACACCAGGTCGTTCTTGATGGTGTCGAGCTTCTTGAAGGCGCGCTCGACGCCCTGGTCGGTGCCGAGCACCTTGTAGACGTCCTTCGGGGCCACGCCGTCGGCCATCAGCGCGATCTCCAGCGTGGTCTTCGGGCCCTGGCGCAGGCCGCGCTTGCCCGGGTACTTCTTGGTGTCGAAGAAGTCGGCCCAGCTCTTCGGCGCGTCCTTCAGCTTGTCCTTGTCGTAGCCGAGCACGAAGTCATAGACGATCGCGCCGACGCCGCAGGGGTTGACCGTCTCCGGCAGGTACGCCTGCTCGCCGCCGATCTTGGCGTACTGGAGCTGCTCGAACAGGCCTTCCTCGCAGCCCAGCGCCAGCTCCTCGCTCTCCACCTGCACGACGTCCCAGGTGACGTTGCCGCCCTGGACCTTGGCGCGCAGCACGCCGATGCCGCCGTCCCACGACTCGTCGTTCATCGGCAGGCCGGCGGCCTTCTTGAACGGCTCGAAATAGACCTTCTTCTGCGCCTCCTGATAGGCGCCGCCCCAGGACACGACGTTCAGGTCGCGGGCGCTGGCCGCCGAGGCCAGCGCGATGCCCGCAGTGAGCGTGGCGACAAAGCCGAAAGACTTCCACATGCGCATCTTCCCTGTTCCTCTTCTGATGATTGGTCGGGGGTGGTTCACGCTGGGTCGAGGGCGCGGGCGTCCTCGGGGCGGAAGGCGATGGTGACCGGCAGGCCGGGGGTCAGCCCGGCGTGGTTGCCGCCGCTGAGCTTCACCATGAATTCCTCGTTGTCGGCGACCGTCAGCACGGTCAGCGCGTGGTCGCCGAGATAGATCGTGTGCTGCACGGTGGCCGGCAGGTGGTTGGGGTGGCCGGCGTCCTCGTTGCCCTTGAGGATGTGCACGCGCTCCGGCCGGATCGAGACGGAGGTGCGCTCGCCCGCCTGCCCGACGCCCACCGCGCTCGCCACCACCTGCTCGCCGGTGGCGAGGCGGACGCTGGCGAGGCCCTGTTCGATATTCTCGACGGTGCCGTGCAGCATGTTGTTCTCGCCGATGAAATTGGCGACGAAGCTGTTCACCGGGCGCTCGTACAGCGCGTCGGGCTTGTCGATCTGCTGGATGATGCCATCGTTGAACACCGCGATGCGGTCGGACATGGTCAGCGCCTCGCTCTGGTCGTGCGTGACGTAGACCACGGTGATCCCGGTCGATTCGTGGATCTGCTTGATCTCCAGCTGCATGTGCTCGCGCAGCCGCTTGTCGAGGGCACCCAGCGGCTCGTCCATCAGCACCAGCTGCGGGCTGAACACCAGCGCGCGCGCCAGCGCCACGCGCTGCTGCTGGCCGCCGGACAGCTGGCCGGGCCGGCGCTTCGCCAGGCTCTCCAGCTTGATCATCGACAGCGCCCTGGACACCCGCGCCTTCTGCTCGTCCTTCGGCATCTTGCGCACCGAGAGCGGGAAGGCGAGGTTCTCCTCCACCGTCATGTGCGGGAACAGCGCGTAGTTCTGGAACACCATGCCGATGTCGCGCTGGTGCGGCGGCACGTTCTTGATCGGGCGGCCGTCCAGCACGATCTCGCCGTGCGTCGGCACCTCGAACCCGGCCAGCATCATCAGCGTCGTCGTCTTGCCGGAGCCCGACGGGCCCAGCAGCGTCACGAACTCGCCCCGCTTGATGTCGAGGTCGAGGCTCTTCACCACGAGGTGCTCACCGTCGTAGGTCTTCTGCACCCCGGTGAAGCGGACCAGCGTGTCCTTCTTCGTGTCGACCATGCCGCCGTCCATCGGTTCCTGTCCTCCCCTGGTCCCCCCAACCGCCGGCTGGCGCCGTGGGGTCTCGAACCTGGGCTGGACCGTACCACGTGTTTAAGAAATTAGACAAGCCGTTGCGCACACCATCATATCTATGACCGGATTGCTGCACCGGTGTGCAGAAAACCCGGTGGTGACCACCGCGTGGGCGGCCCTTTGCCCAATCGGCGGTCCGTCAGCCCCGCCGACCATCGGACCACCGCCGCTTTCCCCGCGCGCCGCGCGCCCGACTCGGGGGAGCTCGGGGGCAGCCGGATCACTCCCTGCGCCGCGCCGCCGCGCCGTAGACGAAGCTCTCGAAGCTGCTCTCGGCGACGCGGAACCACAGGTACTCCTCGTCGCGGAACGACGACCAGGCGTCGTAGACACGCTTGAAGCGCGGGTTCCCGGCGGCGATGTCGTCGTACAGCGCGAAGGCGGCCTCGTAGCAGGCCTCCATCACCTCGCGCGGGAAGGGCTTCAGCACCGCGCCCGCCGCCACCAGCCGGCGCAGCGCCGCGGCGTTCAGCGCGTCGTACTTGGCCAGCATCCAGCTCTGCGCCTCGGCGCACGCCTGCTCCAGCGCCGACTGGAACGGCCGCGGCAGCGCCGCCCAGGCGTCGAGGTTGACGAACAGCGCGATCTGCGCCCCGCCCTCCCACCAGCCGGGGTAATAGTAGTATTTCGCCACGTGGTGCAGGCCGAGCCGCTCGTCGTCGTAGGGCCCGACGAACTCCGCCGCGTCGATGGCACCGAGTTCCAGCGCCGGCCGGATGTCGGCGCCGCCCATCGGCACCGGCTGCACGCCCAGCGTCGCGAGGATCCGCCCGGCCAGGCCGCCGATGCGCATGCGGATGCCCTTGAGGTCCTCGACGGTGCGGATCTCCTTGCGGAACCAGCCGCCCATCTGCGCGCCGGTGCTGCCGGCCGGCAGCATGGTGACGTCGTAGCCGCGGTAGAAGTCGCGCATCAGCTCCAGCCCGCCGCCGTACGTCATCCACGCCATCTGCTGGCGCGTGTTCAGCCCGAACGGCATGCCGGTGTCGAAGCAGAAGGTCGGGTCCTTGTCGATGTAGAAGTAGGCGGCCGACTGCCCGCAGGGCACGGCGCCATGCCGCACGGCATCCAGCACCTGGAGCGCCGGCACGACGGCGTTCGGCGGAGACGGCTGGATGCGGAAGCGGCCTTCGGTCACCTCGGCGACGCGCGCGGCGATCCTCTCGACGGCGCCGTACACGGTGTCGAGGCTGCGGGGGTAGCTGGAGGCGAGCTGCCATTCGACCTCGGGCAGCCCTTGGGCGATGGCCGGCGCCGCGAGCGCCGCCGCGCCCAGCCCGGTTCCGGCCGCCGTCAGGAAGCTGCGCCTTCTCATGCCCCCCTCCCCGCCGTGTTCCCGCGGTTTCGAACCATTAAGCGGCCGGCCGGAGGGGGCGCGCAAGGCGAATTTTGCGCACCATTATATTTCACTATAATTATATGTTTAACAGTTCTTATTGACAAAATATCGTGCGCCCAACTACAAGGGAATCACGCGCCGATTTGAGCCAACAGCTTGCGGGCGCGCTACAAATGCAGCTAAAGCGCGTGGGTCACCCGCCCCGGTCGCCAAAGGCTGCGGCGGGTAAATTTTTGCCCGCCTCCAGAAACGCCAGAAACGAATGAATGGAGGTCGCACGTGCTTCAGTCCCTGTCCCGCCGCCTCGTGATCGCCGCCGGCCTCGCCGCGGCGCTGCTCCCGGCCGCCGCCCGCGCCGCCGACAAGGTCACCGAGATCCGGCTCGACTACGCCTACTACAACCCGGTCAGCCTGGTGCTGAAGGAGAAGGGCCTCCTGGAGGAGGAGCTGAAGAAGGACGGCATTTCCGTCCGCTGGGTGCTCAGCCTCGGCTCCAACAAGGCGCTGGAGTTCCTCAACGCCGGCAGCCTGGACTTCGGCTCGACCGCGGGTGCTGCGGCGCTGATCGCGAAGATCAACGGCAACCCGATCAAGTCGGTCTACGTCTACTCGAAGCCGGAGTGGACGGCGCTGGTCACCGGAGCGAACACCGGCATCGCCAAGGTCGCCGACCTCAAGGGCAAGCGCGTCGCCGTCACCCGCGGCACCGACCCGCACATCTTCCTGGTGCGCACCCTGGCCGAGCACGGGCTGACCGACAAGGACGTGAAGCTGGTGCTGCTGCAGCACCAGGACGGCCGGCTGGCGCTGGAGAAGGGCGACGTCGACGCCTGGGCCGGCCTCGACCCGCTGATGGCGCAGGCCGAGATCGACAACGGCGCCAAGCTGTTCTTCCGCAACGCCAACGCCAACACCTGGGGCGTGCTGAACGTCCGCGAGGAGTTCGCCAAGGCCAACCCGGAGCTGGTCGGCCGCGTGCTGCGCGCCTACGAGAAGGCGCGGGCCATCGCGCTGAAGGACGCGGGCGCGCTGAAGGCGACCATCGCCGCGGCCGCCAAGCTGTCCGAGCCGGTCGCGGCGCGGCAGCTGGAGCGCACCGACCTCACCCACTCCGCCATCGGCGAGCCGCAAGCCAAGACCATCCTGGAGGCGGGCCTCGCCTTGCAGCAGGCCGGCGTGCTGGGCGCGGAGGTGGACGTCAAGGGCGCGGTCGCCGCGCTGATCGACCCGTCCTTCGCCAAGGCGCTGACGCAGTAAGGGGTGTGGGACGTGACGTTGATCTCTGACGCGTCTCACCCCTTGCCCCCCTCCCAACCTCCCCCCGCTGGGCGGGGGGAGGAGGTAAGGCCCTCCCCCGCCCAGCGGGGGAGGGTGGGGTGGGGGTCCGCGTCGAACACCGCCCTCGGCCTCCTCGTCCCCCTCGTCCTGGCGCTCGGCTGGGAGCTGGCGGTCGCCCAGGGCTGGGGCAACGGCCGCCTGCTGCCGCCGCCGAGCCGCATCCTCGCCACCCTGTGGACCCTCGCCAAGTCCGGCGAGCTGACCACCCACGTGCTCGCCACGCTGGGCCGCGTCGCGCTGGGCTTCCTGTTCGGCGTGCTGGCGGGGACGATCCTCGGCGCGCTGACCGGCTACCTGACCTGGGCGCGCCGGCTGCTCGACCCGATGCTGCAGGCGCTGCGCTCGATCCCCTCCATCGCCTGGGTGCCGCTGTTCATCCTGTGGTTCGGCATCTTCGAGACGTCGAAGGTGATCCTGATCGCGGTGGGCGTCTTCTTCCCGATCTACCTCGCGCTGTCCGGCGCCATCCTCGGCGTCGACCGCAAGCTGGTGGAGGTCGGGCGCATCTTCCGCCTGTCCGGGGTCGAGCTGGTCTGGCGCGTGCTGCTGCCCGCCACGCTGCCGAGCTACGTGCTGGCGCTGCGCGCCGGCCTCGGCCTCGGCTGGATGTTCGTGGTCGCCGCCGAGTTCATGGGCGCCAGCGAGGGCCTGGGCTTCCTGCTCACCGACGGGCAGATGACCGGGCAGCCGCAGACCATCCTCGCCTCCATCGTCGCCTTCGCGGTGCTCGGCAAGCTGACCGACGGGCTGCTGGCGTCGCTGTCCCGCCCGCTGCTGCGCTGGCAGGATTCCTTCAAGCCGGGGGCCTGAGATGCTGCGCATCGACAATTTGAGCAAACGCTATCCCAACGGCACGCTGGCGCTCGACGGCATCGACCTGGAGGTGGCGCCGGGCGAGATCGTCGGCGTGGTCGGCGGCTCCGGCTGCGGCAAGAGCACCCTGCTGCGCCTGATCGCCGGACTGGAGGATCCCTCGGCCGGCGGCGTGTCCCTCAACGGCACGCCGGTGACGGCGCCGCGCGAGGAGATCGGCTTCGTCTTCCAGGAGCCGCGGCTGATGCCCTGGCTCTCGATCCGCGCCAACGCCGCCTTCGGCATCCGCCACCTTCCCAAGGCGGAACAACAGGCCCGCGCGCAAGAGGCGCTGGCCCGCGTCGGCCTCGCCGACTTCGCGAACGCCTGGCCGCGCGAGCTGTCCGGCGGCATGGCGCAGCGCGCGGCGCTGGCGCGCGCCCTGGTCGGCCGCCCCTCCGTGCTGCTGCTGGACGAGCCGTTCTCGGCGCTCGACGCGCTGACCCGCTACGATCTGCAGGAGCACCTGCTGGAGCTGTGGTCCTACGACCGCCCGACCATGGTGCTGGTGACGCACGACATCGAGGAGGCGCTGATGCTCTCCGACCGCGTCGTCGTCATGCAGCCGCGGCCGGGGCGGGTGCTGACCGTCGCCACCCCGCCGCTGCCCCGCCCGCGCGAGCGCACCGACCCGCTGTTCGAGGACTGGAAGCACCGCCTGCTCGCCGAGCTGAGCCGCGCCTTCCGCCACCGGCCGCAGGGCGAGGAGGCCTTCCCGGCGGCGGCGATCTGATATCCAAGTCGGTCGATGCTCGTCATCGACCGACTTGGATAAAAACCCGGCAGCTCAATGCAACGCATTGAGCGAAAGGGTCATGCGGCCTGCCGCATGAGGGATGCGACGTCGCATAGACGCCGCTACAGTACGCCGGTCAAAAACACCGAGGAAACGCCATGGACGCCGATTCCCTGCGCGCGCTGCAGGCGCCGCTCAAGGACAAGTACAAGCAGGACCCGAACGCCGCCGTCGTCACCCTGAAGGCCAACGGCGACCTGTCGGGCGACGGCATCGCCTGCAAGGTCGACACCGGCCGCGCCCTGGTCGAGGCCGGCCTGCACCCCGCCACCGGCGGCCCGGGCACGCAGGCGTGCTCCGGCGACATGCTGCTGGAGGCACTCGTCGCCTGCGCCGGCGTGACGCTGAAGGCGGTGGCCACCGCGCTCGCCTTCAACCTGCGCGGCGGCAGCGTCTCGGCCGAGGGCGACCTGGACTTCCGCGGCACGCTGGGCGTGGCCAAGGACGCGCCGGTCGGCTTCCGCGAGATCCGCCTGCGCTTCGACCTCGACACCGACGAGCCGCAGGAGCGCATCGACGCCCTGACCAAGCTGACCGAGCGCTACTGCGTCGTCTACCAGACGCTGGCCAACCCGCCGCCGCTGGCGCTCAAGATTACGAACGCAGGCTAAGCATTTCGGGGGATGGCGCGCCGCCGGGCGGAGTAACGCCCATCCCCCGCCCGTCCTTCCGCGCTCCGCTTCTGTTGCAAGGCCGTGACACCGGCGGTTGAGCGGGGGAGCCGTGGCCTTCGACCTGACGATCATCCACTTCCTGAACGGGTTCGCGGGCGCCAGCCCGACCGTCGACCGCGCCATCTACGTGGTGGCCTCCAGCCACCTGCTGAAGGGCGGCGTGCTGCTGGCGCTGCTGTGGTGGTGCTGGGCGCGGCGCACCGGCCAGCCGCTGGGATCCGACCTCTACGCCGTGCGCACGCTGGCCGGCGCGCTGATCGCCATCGCCGTCGGCCGGCTGATGCAGAACGAGCTGCCGATGCGCCTGCGCCCGGCGCATGACCCGGCGGTCGACATGCACGTCCCGCCCTACGTGAAGATCGAGACGCTGGACGGCTGGAGTTCCTTCCCCAGCGACCACGCCGTGCTGTTCTTCGCGCTGGCCACCGCCGTGTGGTGGGGCAGCCGGAGGCTGGGCCTGCTGGCCTATCTGTGGACGCTGGTGGTGATCTGCCTGCCGCGGGTCTACCTCGGCCTGCACTTCCCCACCGACATCCTGGCCGGCGCGGTGGTGGGTGCGCTGGTCATGGTCGCGATGCTGCGGGTGCCGCTGCCGGCGTTCCTGCCCGCCTGGATGGGCCGGCTGCAGGCGGCGCGGCCGGGGCTGGTCTACTCCGCCACCTTCCTGGTGACGCTGCAGATGGCGACGCTGTTCGAGGACTCGCGCCGCCTGCTCAGCGGCGTGGCGCAGGTGCTGCTGGGGAAGTGAGCCCCCTCACGCGTCCTTCTCCACAGCCACCAGCCCGCCCTCCTTCAGCCGGGTGTCGCTCAGCTCGCCGGCACGCTTGAGGATCGGGTAGGCCACCGAGGCGGCGTGCGCGTTGACGCGCTTCAGATCGCGCAGCAGGTCGAGCGTCAATGCGCTGGTCTCGATGCTGGCGGTCCGTCCCTGGCGCACGCGGGTCAGGTGGGCCTCGGCCGAGGCGCGTTCCTGCACGCGGATGGCGTCCTTCTCGGCGATGAGCTGGCGGGCCAGCCGCAGATCCTCCGACAGGAAGATGCCCAGCGCGGTGCGCAGGTTGCCCAGCGTGCGCCGGTGCAGCGCCTCGATGGCCTGGAAGTCCTCCGGCGGGAAGCGCAGGCCGAGGCGCGTCTTCTTCGCCGCCATATCGACCAGGCTCTTGTCGACGATGTCGCCGATGTGCTCGAGGTTGATGGCGAAGGCCATGATCTCGCCGACGCGCCGGCTGTCCTCCTCTTCCAACTGCCCGCCGCCGACCTTGATGAGGTACAGCTTGATCGCGGTGTGCAGCGCATCGACCGCGTCGTCGGTGCGGCTGACCTCGGCGATCAGGCGCTCATCGTCGTGGCGTAGCACGTCCAGCGTCCGCCGCAGCATCCCCTCCACAAGATCCCCCAGGCGCAGCGTCTCGCGCACCGCGCAGGCGATCGCCACGGTCGGCGCCTCCAGCACGGATTCGTCCAGGTGCCGCGGCCGGCCGGGGTCCTCGGGGTCGGCGCGGTCGGGCAGCATCCGCCCGGTCAGCCGCGCCACCAGCCCGACCAACGGAATGAACAGCGCCGCCAGCGCCCCGTTGAAGCCGGCGTGCAGCAACACCGTCGCGTGGGCGGTCGCCGTGCCCGGCAGCAGCTCCACGAAGGGCAACGCCGCCAGTGCTCCGCCGGCCCGCATCAGCAGGTTGCCGAGCGGCACCCGCCGCCCCGCCGGCACGTCGCGCGCCGTGGCCAGCAGCGGCGGCGCGGCTCCGCCCAGGTTGGCGCCGAGCACCAGCGCCGCCGTGCCCGCCATGTCCAGCAGCCCGCCTCCCGCCAGCGAGGCGATCAGCAGCACCACCGCGAGGCTGGAGTGCAGCAGCGCCGTCAGCCCGGCCGCCACCAGCAGCGCCAGCGCCGGTTCCCCGGTCAGCGCGCCGAGCACGGCGTGGATCAGCCCGGACTCGCGCACCGGCACCGTGGCCTCGCCCAGCAGGCGCAGGGCCAGCAGCATCAGCCCCAGCCCGACCAGCGTCCGCCCGACGGCGCGGCGTTGCCGGCTGCCCTCCCCCACCGCGAACAGGGCCGAGCCCAGCAGCAGCAGCGCCGGCGCCAGCCAGCGCACGTCCAGCGACAACAGCCCGGCCACCACGCTGGTGCCGACATCGGCGCCCAGCATGACCGCCAGCGCCATGGCGGTGGTCATCAGCCCCTGCCCGCTCATGGCCGAGGCCATCAGGGCAGTCGCCGTGCTGCTCTGCAGGCCCAGTGTCACGCCGAAGCCGGCCAGGAAGGCGACGGCGCGGTTGCGCGTTCCCTGCCCCACCCAGCGCCGCAGCGAGGCGCCGCATGCGCGGAACACGCCGGTGCGCACCAGCCGCAGCCCCCACAGCAGCAGGGCCACGGCTCCCAGGATGTCGATGAGGACGAGCGTCGGAGAGTGCGTGGTCATCATTCTGTAACAATGGTCCCGGCACCCGGATCTCCCAAGCCCGTATGAGGCTGGAGCGCGTATTCTTGTAGCGGGCGTCTGAGGGGCGGGACCCCCGGCGCGTAATCTTGTGGAAGCCGAGTCGCCGAACGCTCCGCGGCGGTGGACTCCGGCCCTTGGGTTTCCTTGGTTTGCGGGACCCAAGATGTTGGAGGCGGGCCCCGGTCGGCTCGTTCCTGGCCGATTCGTAGTCTTGTGGCAGTGCGTACTCTTGTGGAACGGCGGAGCCCCGTCATCCGCCGCCCGGCGGGCGCGTACTCTTGTGGAACTCCTTGATTGCGACTCGCTTTTTCGCACTTTCCACCAGACAGCGCACCGCCCGCCTGACCCCGGAAACGACAACGGCGGCCTGGGAGGGTGTCCCGAGGCCGCCGTGCGTATTTTTGTGGAAGATGCTGATTTTAAAGTATTTTTTCCCCGCGTAATCTGGTGGCAGCCGGCCTCTACATGCCGATCAGCGCCGCCTGACGGCGGTCCGAGGCCACCGCCGGCAGCGACGGGTGCAGCGTCAGGCCTTCGCGGCCGATCTCCACCTTGGCTTCCGGATAGACGTTCAGCGCCACGCGCAGCGTCTCGGGGAAGCGGGTCTTGAAGTGCCGCAGCTCGTCGTAGCCGGCGCCGAACTGCGCGTACAGCGACTGCCAGGAGATCCGTGTCGCCTCGCTCAGCGAATGCAGGCGGTAGGCCAGCCAGATGTAGACGTCGATGGCCATGGACTTGCTGGAGATCTCGCGAATCGCCGACTCCAGGACCGGCACCGGATGCTCGCGCAGCGACTTGAAGAAGCTTTCGGAGAGCAGCACGCGCTCTTCCCACAGCGAGCCCTGGCGGTCGTCGTCGGCGGTGAAGGTCAGGCCGCCCACGACGATGGAATCCTTGGCGAACTTGCTGCCGCGCCCCTTGGTCTCCAGGTCGTCCCAGAAGAAGGTCAGGTGGCAGGCGGACAGCCGGTTGCACTGTTCCTTGACGTCCCGGTACGATTGCCCGCCGGTCGAGACGTTCATGCGGCTCATCCAGTCGCGCATGGAGGCGCCCAGCTCCACCTCGCGGCTGCTGGACTGCAACGCCTTGGTCTGCAGATACAGGAGGATCAGCCGCGCCCGTGAGCCATAGGGCACGCCGTACATCTTCTCCTTGCCGCCGAGCAGCAGGACGCCCGGCTGCACCACCAGCGTCACCCGGTGGCCGTCACGCCGCCAGGTCTGGTCGTCGGCCAGGCGTTTGTGCGGCAGTGCGGTCAGGCAGAAGCCGCTGTAGGTGATGCCCATCGCGCGCGATTCGTCGGCGAGCACCGACGCGGCGGCATCCACGAGGGGACGCTGCTCGCGGGGTACGAGTTCGCGGGCACGGTCCTTGCCGTGCTGGATGATGAGCTGGTGGATTTCGGCCATAGGACTCTCCTGACCGTTACGGAGGCTGAACGATCGAGCAACAATCTGGGTCTGTTGACGGATCCCGTCAACACGTATTCTTGTGGAGGGGTCTAGTTGGTATTAGTTGATTCTAACTATTTGTATGTGCCACCAGACTACGCAGGAAAACCCGATTCGCGGCCACCAGAATACGCGGATTCCGCACGAGATTACGTGGGATAAATCGGCCCGGCTGTGGATGAGAAGTCCTGAAGAGGCGCGAATCGGACCGACTCCGGGGGCTGGTCGACAGCTTATCCGAATCGCCGCGATGACACCAGACGGGGGCACGACCACTCCCGGAGTCGGTGATCGATTCGAGGACGCAATGAGTCCGGCGGGGCACTCCGGGCGACTCGGAGGGCGGTGCGAGTAGAATACGTATGTTGGCATTACCATTATGTGGTGGGAGCGGACGGTCGGGAACACCACGATCTCGCGGTTTCATGCGACGTCGCATATCGCTGCGGGGCCGTCAACGCGCTGTTGACATGCGCTGTCAACAGAGGCACCGTCGCGCCGAGAGGCATTCGGCCCGAGGGGACTCATGACCGGCGAGGAATTGCAGGGAATCCGGGAGACGCGCGGCGTCACCCAGCAGGAGTTCGCGGCGTGGCTGAACGAGCAGCTGGGCCGCAAGTACGACCGCGCGCGCATCAGCCGCTGGGAAAGCGGGGCGGAGCGCATCCCGCCGCGCGTCGAGCTGTTCATCAAGACCGGCTCCGAGGGCGCGCCGAAGGCGCCGCCGCGCGAGCGCCGCGCCATCACCGTGGCGGTGGCGAACCAGAAGGGCGGTGTGGGTAAGACGACCACCGCGGTCAACCTCGCCTACGCGCTGGCCCGCGAGGGCGAGAAGGTGCTGCTGATCGACGCCGACCCGCAGGCCAGCGCCACCATCTTCCTCGGCCAGGACCCGCGGGGGCTGGAGCAGCGCAAGGCCACCGTCTACTACGCGCTCCTGAAGGAGCAGGCGCTCGCCTCGATCGTCATCCCCGGCTTCTTCGATCTGGTGCCCTCCTCCATCACGCTGGCGGCGGCCGACACCGAGCTGATGGCGGAGCCCTTCGCCTCCTCCGTCCTGCGCGAGAAGATCGAGGGGATCCGCACCGGCTACGACTTCGTGGTCATCGACTGCCCGCCGAACCTGTCGTTGCTGACGGTCAACGCGCTGTCGGCCGCCGACCGCGTGATCATCCCGGTGAAGACCGAGTTCCTCGACATCATGGGCATCCCGCTGCTGTTGGACACGGTGGAGAAGATCCGCCGGCGCGGCAACACGCAGCTCACGGTGCTGGGCATCCTGCCCACCATGTTCAACGCGCGCTACACGCAGGACAACGAGACGCTGAAGGAACTGCGCGAGACGCTCGGCTCGAAGACGCGGATCTTCGCGCCGATCAACCGCTCCACCGGGTACGGGCAGTCGGCCGCTGCCGGCAAGCCGACGCTGGAGGTGCTGCCCGACACGCCGGGCGTGCAGGGCTATGTGGATCTGGCAAGGGAGCTGATTGGCCATGGCGAAGCCTGATAAGACCCGCAACTTCGGCATGTTCCGCGGCGCCATGGAGACGCAGGCGAAGGATGCCCTGTTCGGCACCAGCGTCGATTTCCCCAAGCTGGTGGAGATCGACCTGGGGCGGATCGCCCGCAACCCGGACCAGCCGCGCAAGCACTTCGACCCGGACGAGATGGAGGCGCTGGCCGAGTCCATCCAGCGCTACGGCCTGAAGCAGCCGATCCTGGTGCAGGAGACCGGCGGCGGCAGCTTCGCTCTGGTGGCCGGCGAGCGCCGCTACCGCGCCCACGAGATGCTGGGCAAGGACACCATCTTCGCCATCATCACGTCCGGCGATTCCGACGAGCTGGCGCTGGTGGAGAACGTGCAGCGCGTCGACCTCGACGCGGTCGAGCTGGCGATGGCGCTGGCCCGCCTGATGGAGCGGCACGGCTACACCCAGGAGGAGCTGGGCAGCATCATCGGCAAGAGCCAGAGCTACGTCAGCCACACCCTGCGCCTCAACGCCCTGCCGGACGCGATCAAGCGGGAATATGCGACGTCGCATAGGGATGTCTCGCGCTCGGTGCTGGTGGAGATCGCCTGGGTCAAGGACGAGGCGGAGCAGCTGGCGCTGTGGCAGCGCGTCAAGGCCGGCGAGGGCACGGTGAAGGCCGCCCGCACCCGCAAGGCCCGTACGCCGGCCTCCGAGACCAGCGCGCTGGCGACCTTCTTCAACGCCGTGCGGCTGATCCGCCGTCAGGCCACCGATGTCGAGGCGCACCGCAGCCGCCTCGACGAGGAACAGCGCGCCGAGCTGCGCGAACTGCGCCGGCAGATCGACGAGTTGTTGGGGGAGTAGGCGTCAGCCGCGCCCGGCCAGCCGCCGCTTCACCAGATGCACGCGCCGGGCGAAGCTGCCCTGCCCGGCTGTGGCGCGCCAGCGGCGGAACGCCGCGCGCACCCGCCGGGCCAACGCCGGAACGCCGGTGCGCTCGAACCCCGTATGCACCAGCCGGTGCACCCAGGTGGCGAAGTCGTAGCAACGGGCGAACCAGCGGATCGACAGCAGCTTGTCCCGGCCGATGAGGAACAGCCGCGCCGCGTAGGCGGTGCCGGCCAGCTTGGCGCCGACCAGCACGCCGAGGCCCCCCGCCACGTGGCCGGAGCCGATCAGCCACAGCGCCGCCAGCTTCACCGGGAACAGCGCCGCCACCGGCACGGCGAACAGCGCCAGCAGTGTCCAGCGGTCCCGCGCCGCCACCCACGCCTCGAGCCGGGCCAGCGGCGCCCAACGCGCCAGCCGCGCCGCCACGGTCTGGAGCTGGTCCCAGAACAGCTCCTCGAACAGCACGACCACCGCCGCCAGCACCAGCAGCGGGCTGAGCAGCGCGCGGCGCAGACGGCGGCGGAAGGCGGCGGGCTCGCTCATGTCAGTCGTTGAGGAAGGGGTTGTAGAGCCGCTCCTCGCCGAAGGTCGACATCGGGCCGTGGCCGGGGATGAAGGCCACGTCGTCGCCCAGCGGGAACAGCTTCTCCTTGATGGCGCGGATCAGGTCGCCGTGGTTCCCCTTGGGGAAGTCGGTGCGGCCGATCGAGCCGGCGAACAGCACGTCGCCGACCACCGCCAGCTTCGTCGGCGCGTGGTGGAACACCACGTGGCCTGGGGTGTGGCCGGGGCAGTGCACGACGTCCAGCGTCTCGCCGCCCACCGTCACCGTGTCGCCGTCCACCAGCCAGCGGTCGGGCGTGAAGGTCGGCGTCGGCGGGAAGCCGAACATCTGGCACTGCTGGGACATTCCCTGGATCCAGAAGTCGTCGTCGCGGTGCGGCCCCTCGATGGGCAGGCCCAGCTTTTCGGCCAGCGGGTGCACGGCGCCGACGTGGTCCAGATGGCCGTGCGTCACCAGGATCTTCTCCAGCCGCACGCCGTGCTGCTCGACCGCGCGCATGATGCGGGCGACGTCGCCGCCGGGATCGACGACCGCGCCCTGCATGGTCGCCTCCGACCAGAGGATGCTGCAGTTCTGCTGGAAAGGCGTCACCGGAACGATGGCGTACTTCATGCCGATCCCTATCAAGGAAGCCGTGGGGGTGCCCGACCTTACGGCGCCCCTGCCCCGCCGACAAGGCTCAGGGCATCAGGTCGACGGCGACGTAGACGCGGTCGAGCGCGCGCTGCGTCACCTCGCGCACCACGCCGGCCTCCACCAGATCGTCGACGATCAGCTGGGCGCCGCGGAAGGTGGTGGCGAACCGGCGCTGCAGGCGCCGCACCGTGAAGGCCGGGTGTTCGAACAACCCGTCCAACACCTCTGGCAGGCGGGAGTTGCGGCGGCGTGTTCCGGTGTTCTGCCGCCACCCGGCGGCCATTGCGTCCAGTGCATCGGCGCGGCGCCGCTCGGCGTGCGCGGCCGCGGTCAGCGCGCCGGCCAGCCAGATCCGCCAGTCGAGGTCTGCCCCACCCGCCGCCAGCCGCGCCGCCGTGCGCTCGGCCAGCAGGACCGGCGCCGCCGGCAGCCACACCTCCGGCACCCGCGCGGCGCGGGCGAGCAGCGCCGGAGCGACCAGCCGGGCCAGCGGCACCGCCCACGGCGCCACGCGCGCCACCGGCGCCGGGCGCAGCAGGTAGCCCAGCGCCTCGATGCCGCCGACCATGCCAGGCTCGCCCAGCAGGCCGTCGACGCGGTCGAGCAGCGCGCCGGCCTGCCGTTCCTCGTGCGGCGGGAAGCGGTCGGCGGCGCGACCGGACACGCCGTTCTGCGTGGCGCACCACAGCCGCTCCAGCCACCCCACCGTCCACGGCTCCGGCAACGGCGTCACCGGCGCGGGTTCGTCCTCGGCGAAATGTGCGTCAACATCGTCGGCCGCTTCCAGCTCCGCCACCGCGCGCCACGCCGCCGAGGCGGCGCCGAGCGGCCCAGTCTTCGGCCCGGCCGGCGCGGTGAGTTCGAAGGGCGGTGGCGGCGCCGGCCGGCGCATCTTGCCCTGCGCCAGCCGCACGCCGCTCCACAGCGCGTGCGCGGCGATTCCCGTAGAACGCCGGGTGGGCGGCACCAGTTCGGGCGCCACGGTGGCGACCAGGAAGTCGGTGGGATCGACGGCGGCACCGTCCAACCGGGCGGCGGCCACCGCGTCGCGCCGCGCGGCGTCGGCCCACAGCCGCTCGCGCCGCGCCGGATCGCGCACCGCCTCGGCAAGGCGGCCGACGGCGCGCTCCAGCTCCAGCAGGGCGGACACCAGGGGAAGCGGAACGGTGGCGGTCATGCGGCGGCTCCCCCGAAGGCGGCGCGCCGATGATACCGAAGAACAGGTTCGCTTTACAGCGACAAGAGACCGCGCACCATCGACTTCAGCCGCCCCAGCGCGCTGGGGTGCTTCTGCACCGCGTAGTACTTGCGGATCGTCTCCTTGATGTCCCAGGTGCCGGTGAAGCCCTTGGGGATCACGAAGGCGTCGCCCTGCGCGTATTCTTGTGCGGTGCCGCCCTGCGGGGTGATGACGACGCGGCCGGACAGCAGGATGCAGAACTCGTCGTACGGCCAGTCCCGCATGGCGACGACGCCCTCCGTGCACTGCCACACGCCGCAGGCGAAGCGGGCGGCGTCGAAGACGGGGACGTACGCCTCGTCCGGCGATCCGGCGACGATGGTGCCGAAGACGGCCGGCTTGGGCGTGGCGTCGCGGTCGATGGCTTCGCGCTCCATGCGCAGCAGACGGTTCCGCACGGTGTTCCTCCTCGTTTGTTTCGGGATGGAACGGCGCTTCGCGCCGGGTGCTCCCGCCCCTGTCCGGTCGCCCCCGCGCCCCTATCCTCCCATCCGCAATTGCAGGCAATGTCGAGCGGGCCTGTATCCAAAGGAATAGGCAAGTCCTTGGCGTGTATTACGCACGGAGGCATCCCCAAAAGCTCATGGAACACCTGAATGAATTTTGAACAACCCGAGGTCGGTCATGTTAACTCGCGGTGACAGTTCGAAAAAATGGGAGGCGGACTTCATGCGCGCGACGGCATGGACGGCACTCGGCGACGAGACGGCCGAGGACGTGGCATCCATGGATACGACCATTCGGGAGATTCTGGCGGACAGTGGCTGGCTGGCCGTCGATGTTGCCGCGCTGTCGGACGGGGACGATCTGTACGCCGCCGGCCTGACCTCGCACGGCTCGGTCAACCTGATGCTGGCGCTGGAGGAGCGCTTCGACATCGAGTTCCCGGAGCAGCTGCTGCGCCGCCGCACCTTCGAGAGCATCGCCGCCATCCGCGAGGCCGTGACGGGCCTGCGCAACGGGACGGCCGGGGCATGAGCCCGCCCCTGCTCCGGCGGGCGCGCGACGCCGGCCTCGACGTCGCCGCGCGCCACGCCGACGCCGTCGACCGCGACGCCCGCTTCCCCACCGAGGCGTTCGCGGCGCTGAAGGCCGCCGGCCTGCTGGGCGCCATGGTGCCGCGCGACTTCGGCGGCGAGGGCGCCACCCTGGCCGACATCGCCGCGGTCTGCCACGAGCTGGCGCAGCACTGCCCGTCCACCGGCATGATCTACGCCATGCACCAGATCCAGGTCGCCTGCGTCGTCCAGCACGGCCAGCAGAGCGCGTGGCACCGCACCCTGCTGGAGCGTCTGGCGGCCGAGCAGCTGCTGCTCGCCTCCGCCACCACCGAGGCCGGCATCGGCGGCGACGTGCGCAGCTCGTCCTGCGCGGTGGAGGCCAGCGGCGGCCGCTTCCGGCTGGAGAAGAACGCCTCCGTCATCTCCTACGGCGAGGCGGCGGACGGCATCCTGGTGACGGCGCGGCGCACGCCGGACTCGCCGGCGTCGGACCAGGTGATCGTCGCCGTGCTGAAGGACGACTGCCGGCTGGAGCAGACGGTGGGCTGGGACACGCTGGGCATGCGCGGCACCTGCTCCATGGGCTACCGGCTGAGCGCGGAGGCGGGGATTGAGCAGATCCTGCCCCTGCCCTACGCCGACATTTCGGCCCGCACCATGCTGCCGACCACGCACATCCTGTGGGCCAGCATGTGGCTGGGCATCGCCACCGACGCGGTTGGGCGCGCCCGCGCCTTCGTGCGCTCGGAGGCGCGCAGGAAGCCCGGCGCCACCCCGCCCGGCGCGCTGCGGCTGGCCGAGGCGACGACCATGTTGAACCAGATGCGCGCCAGCATCGTCGGCGCCGTGCGCCAGTACGAGGAAGCGCTGGGTGACGCCGACCGCCTGACCTCCATGGGCTTCGCGGTCGCCATGAACACGCTGAAGGTGGGCGCGGCGCAAACGCTGGTGCGCATCGTCGAGCAGGCGCTGCTGGTCTGCGGCCTGAACGGCTACCGCAACGACAGCGAGTACAGCGTGGCGCGCCACCTGCGCGACGCCCATTCGGCGCCGCTGATGATCAGCAACGACCGGATCCTTGGCAACACCGCCAACCTTCTCCTCGTCCACAAGGATACGATGGGGCTGTTCGGATGAGCACGGAAACCCAGACCGCCTTCCGCGACGCCCTGGTCGCCCACGGCCTGCTGATCCCCATGGGGGTGGACGGCCTGTACGGCCGCAGCGGCGTGTTCGAGGATGTGGTGGAGCGCTTCGACGCGCTGATCACCCAGTGGGGCAAGGACGACGGCGCCGAGGTGATGCGCTTCCCGCCCGCGCTCAACCGCCGCCACTTCGAAAAGAGCGAGTACCTCAACAGCTTCCCGCAGCTGGCCGGCACCATCCACAGCTTCGAGGGCAACGAGCGCGACCACCAGACCCTGCTGCAGAAGCTGCACGACGGCGAGGACTGGACCGGCATGCAGCGCCCGACCGACGTGGTGCTGACGCCGGCCGCCTGCTACCCGGTGTATCCGACCATCGCGGCGCGCGGCGTGCTGCCGGAACGCGGGCGGGTCGTCGACGTCTACTCCACCTGCTTCCGGCACGAGCCGTCGCTCGACCCGGCGCGCATGCAGCTGTTCCGCATGCGCGAATACGTGCGCATCGGCACGCCCAATCAAGTGATGTCCTTCCGCCGGAGCTGGCTGGAGCGCGGCAAGCTGCTGATGGAATCGCTGGGCGTGCCGGTCGCCATCGACCTCGCCAACGACCCGTTCTTCGGCCGGGCGGGCCGTATGCTGGCCGCCAACCAGCGCGACCAGGGACTGAAGTTCGAGCTGCTGATCCCGATCACCAGCGCGGAGAAGCCGACCGCCTGCCTGTCCTTCAACTACCACCAGGACCATTTCGGCCTGCTGTGGGACATCCGCACGGCGGACGGCGAATTGGCGCACACGGCGTGCGTCGGCTTCGGCATGGAGCGGGTGGCGCTGGCGCTGTTCCGCCATCACGGCTTCGACCCGGCAGACTGGCCGCAGGCCGTGCGCGCCGTGCTGTGGGGGTAGCGCATGCACCCCCTGCACGCCCCCCAGCACGATGGTGAGCGCATCTGGCCGGAGACCAACTGCTACGTCGACCTGTGGATCGAGCTGCTGCACGCACAAGGTTACGAACCGTTGGCGGCGCTGGGCTTCACCGTGGCGCAGGATTTCGAGGGCGACCAGTTCACCTTCTTCAAGGTCCCGCCGGAGGACCTGCGCGCCCTGTTCGGGCTGGAGGTGCAGGAGCTGGCGATCTACGACACCGTCGAGGCGCACACGGCCGAGCAGCTGAGGCGCGGCAACCCGGTGCTGGTGGAGGTGGACAGCTTCTACCTGCCGGACACGCGCGGCATCGCCTACCGCAGCCAGCACGTCAAGACCACCATCGCCGTCGCCGGACTGGACTCCGGCGCCCGTCGCCTCGACTACTTCCACAACGCCGGCCGCTTCACGCTGGAGGGGGAGGACTTCGACGGCGTGTTCCGCCGTCTGCCCCATCTGAGCGGAAACCCCGACGTGCTGTTCCCCTACGTCGAGTTCGTGCGCTCGCGCGCGCCGGCCTTGCAGGGCAGGGCGCTGCTGGACGGAGCGCTCGGCCTGCTCGCCCACCACCTGGGCCGCCGGCCGGCGCGCAACCCGGTCGCCGCCTACCGCGAGGTGTTCCCGGCGCACCTGGAGCGGCTGGCCGCGCGGTCCATGGACTACTTCCACCTCTACGCCTTCAACCTGCTGCGCCAGCTCGGCGCCAACGCCGAGCTGCTGGGCAGTCACCTGCGCTGGCTGGAGGGGCAGGGGGAGGGCGGCCTGTCGGCCACGGCGGACGCCGCGACGACGCTGGCGGAGACGGTGAAGGCCCTGCAATTCCAGCTCGCCCGCGCCGTGCACCGGCGGAAGTTCGGCGATTACACGCCGCTCCTCGATGTGCTGGAGCGCGGCTGGGACGACAGCGTCGGAGCCCTGGCGCGGCGCTACGGGTGAGCCCATGGCGCGCGTGCTTTCGGTCACCGGCCGCAACGCGGGCGCCCTCGACGCCGGGTGGGAGCTGACGCTCACCGCCCCCGGCGCGGCGGCGACCCCGGCGGATCTCGAGGATGCGCGCGACTGGATCCCGGCCCCGGTCCCCGGCACGGTGGCGCAGGCGCTGCGCGACGCCGGGCGCTGGAGCCTCGACGACCCGAAGCCGCTGCACGGCCACGATGTCTGGTACCGCACCCGCCTGCATGCCGAGGGCGAGCGCACGCTGGTCCTGCACGGCCTCGCCACCCTGTCCGAGGTGTGGTTGAACGGCGAGCGGATCCTGGCCTCCGACAGCATGTTCGTCGCGCACGCGGTGCCCGTCCGGTTGACCGGGAACGACGAGCTGTGCCTCGCCTTCCGCGCCCTGGCCCCGGCGCTGAGCGGCAAGCGGGGCCGGGCGCGCTGGCGTCCCCGGATGATCGAGCATCAGGCGCTGCGCGGCATCCGCACGACGCTGCTCGGCCACATGCCCGGCTGGTGCCCGCCGGTGCACGCGGTGGGTCCCTGGCGCCCGGTCGAGCTGGTCGAGGAGACCGGCCCGCTGCGCGTCCGCGCCGCCGACCTGCGCAGCACCGTGTGCGACCGCGACGGCACGCTGACGCTGACCCTGTCGGTGGACTGGCGCGGCGCCTCCGGCGCGTCGGCGTGGGTCGAGGTGGCGGGCATTCGCGCGCCGCTGGCCTGGACCGACCCGCACACGCTGCACGGCACCGTCACCGTCCCGGATCCCGAACTCTGGTGGCCGCACACCCACGGCAAGCCGGCGCTGCACGCCGTCAAGGCCGGGGTGGGGGAGGCGGTGGTCGACCTCGGCCGCACCGGCTTCCGCAGCATCGCGCGTGAGCCCGGCAGCCGTTTCGCGCTGCGCGTCAACGGCGAGCGGGTGTTCTGCCGCGGTGCGTGCTGGAGCACCGCCGACATCGTCTCGCTGCCCGGCAGCCGCGCGGCCTACGCGCCCTGGCTCGCGCTGATGGCGGAGGCCGGCATGAACATGCTGCGCGTCGGCGGCACCATGGCCTACGAGAGCCCGGCCTTCTTCGAGCTGTGCGACGAGCTGGGCCTGCTGGTCTGGCAGGACTTCATGTTCGCCAACTTCGACTACCCGGCCGACGAGGCGTTCCTCGGCGCGGCGCGGCAGGAGGCGGCGCAGCTGCTCGACCGCGTCCAGGCGTCGCCGTCGCTGGCGGTGCTCTGCGGCGGCAGCGAGGCGATGCAGCAGGCGGCCATGCTCGGCCTGCCGCGATCCTCGTGGTCACAGCCGCTGTTCGATGCGGCACTGCCCGAGGAGAGCGCCCGCCTGCGCCCGGACGTGCCCTACCTTCCCAACTCGCCGAGCGGCGGCGCGTTGCCCTTCATCGCCAACGACGGCGTCACCCACTATTACGGCGTCGGCGCCTACATGCGCCCGCTGGAGGACGCGCGGCGGGCGGACGTTTCCTTCGCGTCGGAATGCCTGGCCTTCGCCAACGTGCCGGACGCGCCGATGCTGGCCGGGGTGCCCGCCGTCCACGACCCGCGCTGGAAGCAGCGGGTGCCGCGCGACATCGGCGCCCCGTGGGACTTCGAGGACGTGCGCGAGCACTACCTGCGCCGCCTCTACGGCGTCGATCCCCCGACGCTGCGCTATGAGGACCCCGACCGCCACCTGCGCCTGTCGCGCGCGGTGACCGGCGACGTCATGGAGGCGGTGTTCGCCGAGTGGCGGCGCGCCGGCTCGACCACCGCCGGCGGGCTGGTGTTCCTGTTCCAGGACCTGTGGCCGGGGGCGGGGTGGGGCGTGGTGGACGCGTCGGGCACGCCGAAGGCGGCGTGGCACGCGCTGAAGCGCGCCTTCCGGCCGGTCACGGTGCTGCTGACCGACGAGGGCGTCAACGGCCTCGCCGCGCACCTGCTCAACGAGACCGCCGAGCCGGTGCCGGCCGTGCTGTCCGTCGCGTGCCTGCGCGACGGCGAGGTGCCGGTGGCGCGCGGCACGCGGGAGGTGACCATCCCCGCCCGCGGCGCGCTCGCCCTGGCGGTGCCGGCGCTGCTGGACGCGTTCTTCGACGCCGCCTACGCCTACCGCTTCGGCCCCCCGGCGCACGACGCCACGGTGGCGACCTTGAGCGCTCCCGACGGCACGCCGATCGCCGAGGCCGTCCATTTCCCGCGCCCGCCGGAGCGCACCGACCTCGACCTCACCGCCGAGGCGGTGCGCGACGGCGACGGCTGGCTGCTGCGTCTGCGCAGCCGCCGCCTCGCCCGCGGGGTGCACGTCGAGGATGACGGATTCCGCGCCGCCGACAGCTGGTTTCCCCTGCCGCCGGGCACCGAACGCACCGTGCGGCTGTTGCCCCGTCATGACCGCGCGGCCGTGCCGGACGGCGAGGTGCACGCGCTGAACGGCCGCGGTCCGGTGCGCTTCAAGGGGGTGGCATGACGCCGGTGACGTTCGAGGGCTGCTTCGGCTGGCTGCACCCCGCGGCGGGGCGGCGCGGCGTCGTGCTGTGCAGCCCGCACGGCAACGAGGAGCTGTGCGTCCACCGCAGCTGGGCCGCGCTGGCCGACCGCCTCGCCGCCGCCGGGATGCCGGCGCTGCGCTTCGACTACCCCGGCACCGGCGATTCCGCCGGCAGCGACGAGGAGCCGGAGCGGGTGCGCGCCTGGCTCGACGGCATCCACGCCGCCATCCGCTTCCTGCGCGCCGCCACCGGGGTGGAGGAGGTGGCGCTGCTCGGCCTGCGCCTGGGCGGCACGCTGGCCGCCATGGCGGCGGCGGAGCGGGGCGGGGTGGCGCGGCTGGTGCTGATGGCGCCCTGCGCCTCGGGCAAGGCCTACGCGCACGAGATGAAGGCCATGGCCCGGCTGGCCGGCGCGCCGCAGCCCGTGGGTGGTGTCGAGTTCGCCGGCTTCCGCCTGACCGCCGGCACGCTCGCCGGGATGCGCGCGCTCGACCTCGCGGCGCTGCCGGCCATGCCGGCGCCGCGGATCCTGCTGCTGGCCCGCACCGACGTGCGCGACGGCGCCAAGCTCGCCGGGCGGCTGCGCGCGCTGGGCGCCGCGGTGGAGGAGGAGCCGTTCGCCGAACTCGCCGCGCTGATGAACAGCGTGCACCGCGCCCTGTTGCCGGCGGCCCCCCTCGACCGCGTCGCGGCGTGGCTCAGCGCCGATGCGCCGGAGGGCGCCACCGCCTGGACGCCCCCCGATGTGTCGGCGCCGCCGGGCCGGCTGGAGCTGCCCGGCGCGGTCGAGACGCCGGCGCGCTTCGGTTCCGGCCTGTTCGGCATCCTGTGCGAGCCGGTGCTGCGCGGCGGCCCGGGACGGCCGGCGGTGCTGCTGCTGAACAGCGGGGCCACCCACCACGTCGGCTCCGGGCGCATGTCGGTGATGCTGGCGCGGCGGCTGGCGGCGCGCGGCTACGCCTCGCTGCGCATGGACGCCGCCGGGCTGGGCGACAGCGCCCCGTGCCCGGGCCGGCGCGACAACCTGATCTATCGCGGCGACGGTCCGGACGACGCGCGCGCCGCGCTCGACTGGCTGGAGGGGCAGGGCTACCCGCGCGTCGTCGCCGTCGGGCTGTGCGCCGGGGCGACGCTGGCGCTGCACACGGCGCTGGCCGACCCGCGGGTGGCGGCGCAGGCGCTGGTCAACCCCGGCCGCTTCCTGCTGTCCGCCGAGGGCTTCACGTCGGAGGCGGTGATCCAGGACGCCGCCCGGCGCACCCGCGACTACCTGCCGAAGGTGGCCGACCCGCGGGTCTGGCGGGCGGTGCTGCGCAGCGATCCCAAGGTCCAGCGCATCGCCCGCACGCTGCTGGCCCGCACGCTCGACGCGCTGCGCGACCGCTTCGGCAGCGGCGCGGCGTCCGGCGGCGCGGCGCAGTGGTTCCGCCGCCTGGGCGAGCGCGGGGTATCGACGCTGCTGCTCTACAGCACCGGCGACGTCACCCTGGGCGAGCTGGAGAGCCGTTTGGGCCGCGGCGGCCGGCGGCTGCGCGGGGTCGCCGGGGTGCGGCTGGAGACGCTGGAGGACGCCGACCACAGCCTGATGCTGCGCGCCGCGCAGGAGCGCTTCGCCGCCCGGCTGGAGGAGCACCTCGCCACCCTGTCCGCCGCCAACCAAGCCGAGGAGCCGGCCGGCCGCCCCGCCCGGATCGGCGCCCCGGGCGGCTGACGGCAGGGCGCCCGATGGAGGGCCTGTCGTCCGACACGGTGTGGCTGCTGATCGCGCTGGGGATCGGGCTGGCGTTCCTCATCCTATGGGTGGTGGACCTTCTGGGACCCAGACCGTAATACTGGTGGTCTAAGCATGGCATGGGGCTTTCCCGGTGGAGTGGATTCGCCTAAACTCCGCGCCATGCCCACCCTGTCGCGCCGCCGCTGGCACCTCCCGATCGACTGGCCGCAGCTCAGCCACCACGTCCGCTTCGTGCGGGCGAAGGGGCGGTGCGAGCACTGCGGCCGTCCGCACGGCCACGAGGTGCGCTGCCTGCCCGACGGCCGCTGGTTCGACGTCGAAGCGCACAGCTGGCGCGACGGCCAGGGCCGCCCGGCCGCCTGGCCGGACGTTGTGGACTACGCCCGCCACCGCTCGACGCGCGTGGTGATCTCCGCCTGCCACCGCGACCATGACCCGGCCAACAACGACCCGGCCAACCTGATCGCGCTGTGCCGCCGCTGCCATCTGGGGCACGAGCGCACGGTCCACCGGGACCGCGTCCGCGTCACCGTCCTGCTGCGCCGCGCGCTGGGCGACCTGTTCCAGGGCCTCTACCGGTAACGAAGCCATGCCGGAGCCGACCGCCGTCTGCCTCGCGGTTTGTAGAGACTGCGCCGCCGCCCTACCGCGGCGGGTGGAGCGCTGCCCGAAGTGCGACGGCCGCCGCGTCTTCGCGCACCCGGAGCTGCACGCGCTCCCCATCGGGCACATCGACTGCGACGCCTTCTACGCCACCGTGGAGAAGCGCGACCGGCCGGAGCTGGCCGACAAGCCGGTGATCGTCGGCGGCGAGCACCGCGGCGTGGTCGCCGCCTGCTGCTACGTGGCGCGGATGGCCGGCGTGCGCTCCGCCATGCCGATCCGCGAGGCGCTGGACCGCTGCCCGGACGCGGTGATCCTGCCGCCGGACATGGCGAAGTACCGGCAGGTCGGCCATCGGGCCCGCGCGCTGATGGAGGCGTTCACCCCGCTGGTCGAGCCGATCTCCATCGACGAGGCGTTCCTCGACCTCACCGGCGTCGAGGAACGGCTGAGCATCAGCCCGGCGCAGGCGCTGGTGGAGCTGGTGCACCGCTTCGAGCGCGACCTCGGCATCACCGCGTCCATCGGACTCAGCTACTGCAAGCTGCTGGCGAAGATCGCCTCGGACCTCGACAAGCCCAGGGGGTTCTCGGTGATCGGCCGGGCGGAGGCGGTGGATTTCCTGGCGCCCAAGTCGGTGTCGATCCTCTGGGGCGTTGGGCCGGCGCTGCGGCAGAAGCTGTGGGCCGACGGCATCCGCAGCGTCGGCGACCTCGCCCAGCGCGAGGAGATCTGGCTGGCGCGGCGCTACGGCGCCATGGGCCGGCGCCTCTACCGCTTCGCGCAGGGCGAGGACACCCGCCGGGTCGAGCCGGAGACGCCCTCCAAGAGCATCTCCGCCGAGGAGACCTTCGACTGGGACATCGGCGACCTGAAGATCCTCAAGCACGAGCTGCGCCCGATCGCCGAGAAGGTGGCGCGCCGGCTGGAGAAGGCCGGCCTGCTCGGCCGCAACGTGGTGCTGAAGCTGAAGACGGCGGACTTCCAGACGCTGACCCGCTCGCAGCGGATCGCGCCGACGTGTTCGGCCGAGGCGCTGTGGCGGGCGGGGTGCGAGCTGCTGGACCGCGAAGGCGAGGGGCGGGAGTACCGCCTGATCGGCATCGGCTGCGCCGAACTGGTCGATCCGCGCACGGACGCCCAGCCCGACCTGTTCGGCGCGCCGGAACCATAAAGCCCCTCTCCCCTTGCGGGGGAGGGGCTTGGAACACTTCGACCGAGGCCTCAGGCCACCGCCACGTCGACCTCGATGTTGCCGCGGGTGGCGTGCGAGTACGGGCACACGACGTGCGCCTTCTGCGCCAGCGCCTCGGCCTCGGCGCGCTCGACGCCCGGCAGGGAGATCGTCAGCGCGACCTTCAGGCCGAAGCCGGTGCCGTCGTCGCGCGGGCCGATGCCGACCGCGGCGGTCACCGCCGCGTCGGCGGGGATCTTCGCCTTCTCCTTGGCGGCGACGAACTTCAGCGCGCCGAGGAAGCAGGCCGAATAGCCGGCGGCGAACAGCTGCTCCGGGTTGGTGCCCTCGCCGCCGGCGCCGCCCAGTTCCTTCGGCGTGTTGAGCGTCACGTCGAGCTTGCCGTCCGCGCTCGCCGCGCGGCCGTCGCGGCCGCCGGACGCCGTCGCCTGGGTCGTGTAGAGAATGGCCATGGTCGTCTTTCCCTCCGTTGGCGCCGTCGTCGCGGCGCGGTGTCGATGACAGGAACCTACAGCACGATTTGATCGTGCGCGATTTAATAGTGTGCATAGCTGCTCCGCGCCGGCGGGGCCTGTGCAGACGGCGGCACGTCGCTACACTTGACGGGTTGGCCCCCCGGCCGTGCCAGGACCGTTCCATGCCCAAACCGTCGCCCAAATCATCCGGGAGCCTGCTCTCCCTCGACCGCCAGCTCTGCTTCGCGGTGTATTCGACGGCGCACGCCTTTGCGCGCCGGTACAAGCCGCTGCTCGACGCCCTCGGCCTGACCTACCCGCAGTACGTCGTCATGCTGGTGCTGTGGGAGGAGGACGGGCTGACCGTCGGCGACATCGGCGCCCGGCTGCTGCTCGATTCCGCGACGCTGACGCCGCT
Organism: Azospirillum sp. TSO22-1; assembly: GCF_003116015.1. Taxonomy (GTDB): domain Bacteria; phylum Pseudomonadota; class Alphaproteobacteria; order Azospirillales; family Azospirillaceae; genus Azospirillum. The sequence goes on along the minus strand of NZ_LGQZ01000080.1, from coordinate 26,593 downwards.
GCTCAAGCGCCTGGAGGCCGCCGGTCTGCTGACGCGCGAACGCGACCCGGAGGACGAGCGCCGGGTGCGCATCCGCCTGACCGACGCGGGGCGGGAGCTGCGCGCGAAGGCGGAGTCGGTTCCGAGGGCCATCGGCTGCGCGACCGGCCTCGACCTTGCGGAGATGGAGCGCCTGCAAGGGGAGCTGCTGAAGCTGCGCGACGCGCTCGGCTGACCTCACACGAGCCGTTCGGCGAGGTCGGCGAACGCCCGCACCAGCGGCGAGCGTTCCCCCCGCCGGTGCGCCAGCAGCAGCGTGGTGTAGGCGTCCGGCGTGTCGAGGCTGCGGTACACCACGCCCTCCACCGCCACCTGCCGCAGCTGCGCCGGCAGGATCGACACCCCCAGCCCGGCGGCGATCAGGCCGATGATGGTGAAGGCCTCGCGCGCCTCCTGCGCCACGTCGGGCTTGAATCCGGCGGTGGCGCACAGCGCCATCACCTGCTCCAGCGTGCTGGTCCCGTAGTCGGCGGGGTAGAAGACGAACGGCTCGCCGGCCAGCTCGGCCAGCGGCACCGGGTCGCGCTCGGCCAGCCGGTGGTCGTCGCGCAGCACGGCGATCAGCGGCTCGCGCAGCACGGTGTGGAAGGTGAAGGCGTCGCCGGTCGGCGTGCGCGGCTCGCGCACGAAGCCGACGTCGATGCGACCGTCGGCCAGCGCGGCGAGTTGGCGCAGCGAGGGCAGCTCGGTCAGCGTCAGGTGCACGTCGGGACTGGCGCGGCGGTAGGCGTCGATGATGCGCGGCACCACCGGCAGGAACGGCGATGCGGCGGTGAAGCCCACCCGCAGCTCGCCGACCTCGCCCTTTGCGGCGCGGCGGGTCAGGACGACCGCGCGCTCGGTGCGCGCCAGGATCTCGCGGGCCTCCTTGAGCAGCAGCTGTCCCGGCTCGGTGAGTTCGACGTGGCGCTTGGTGCGCTCGAACAGCCTGGTGCCCAGCTCCGCCTCCAGCGCCTGGATCGACTGGCTGAGCGGCGGCTGGCCTATCCCCAGGCGCGCGGCGGCGCGGCTGAAATGCAGCTCCTCGGCGACGGCGACGAAATGGCGAAGATGGCGCAGATCCATGGGTGGCCTCCTAAGCCCTCCCCCAGCTCCACTGGGGGAGGGTTGGGTGGGGGCAGCGGCCTCACCGGCTGGCGGAAAGCCTTGCCGGAGACCGCCTGTTGTTATAGGATAGTAATCCTATCAAGGGTTGGCCACGAAGAACGAACTGAACAGCCTCCGCACACTGTTCCATGGTGTTCCACAGTGTTCCATTTGCCCTCCCGAGAGGCCGCTGCCCCCTCCTAACCTCCCCCTGCGGAGCAGGGGGAGGGACAGAGATACATTTATATGCCCAGCATATCAAAACCGCCGCATAAATGTATTGGACCTATGAAGCCCCGTTCCGCACAGTCCGGTCAATGCCCTGACGATGGAGGAAACGGTGGCGAAGGCTGAGACGCGTCCGGTGTTCAACTGGGAAGACCCGTTCCTGCTGGATGACCAGCTCACCGAGGACGAGCGCATGGTGCGCGACAGCGCCCGCGCCTACTGCCAGGACAAGCTGATGCCGCGCGTGCTGGAGGCCAACCGGCACGAGAAGACCGACCCGGCGATCTTCACCGAGATGGGCGAGCTGGGCTTTCTCGGCGCCACGCTGCCGGAGAAGTACGGCTGCTCGAACGTCAACTACGTCTGCTACGGCCTGATCGCCCGCGAGGTGGAGCGCGTCGACAGCGGCTACCGCTCGATGATGAGCGTGCAGTCCTCGCTGGTCATGCACCCGATCCACGCCTACGGCTCGGAAGAGCAGCGCATGAAGTACCTGCCGAAGCTCGCCACCGGCGAGTGGATCGGCTGCTTCGGCCTGACCGAGCCGGACGCCGGCTCCGACCCCGCCGGCATGAAGACCCGCGCTCGCAAGGTGGCGGACGGCTACGTGCTGACCGGCTCGAAGATGTGGATCACCAACTCCCCCATCGCCGACGTGTTCGTCGTGTGGGCGAAGGACGACGCCGGCGACATCCGCGGCTTCGTTCTGGAGAAGGGCATGAAGGGCCTGTCGGCCCCGAAGATCGAGGGCAAGTTCTCCCTGCGCGCCTCGATCACCGGCGAGATCGTCATGGACGAGGTGCACGTGCCGGAGACCGCCCTGCTGCCCAACGCCAAGGGCCTCAGCGGCCCGTTCGGCTGCCTGAACCGGGCACGCTACGGCATCGCCTGGGGCGCCATGGGGGCGGCGGAGTTCTGCTTCCAGCAGGCGCGCCAGTACACGCTGGACCGCAAGCAGTTCGGCCGGCCGCTCGCCGCCAACCAGCTGCCGCAGTTCAAGCTCGCCAACATGGAGACGGAGATCGCGCTCGGCCTGCAGGCGGCGCTGCGCGTCGGCCGGCTGATGGACGAAGGCAAGGCGGCGCCGGAGATGATCTCGCTGATCAAGCGCAACAACTGCGGCAAGGCGCTGGACATCGCGCGGATTGCCCGCGACATGCACGGCGGCAACGGCATTTCCGACGAGTTCCACATCATCCGCCACTCCATGAACCTGGAGGCGGTCAACACCTACGAGGGCACGCACGACGTGCACGCGCTGATCCTGGGCCGGGCGATCACCGGCATCCAGGCGTTCACGGGCTGACGCGTCATGGCCGGGCCTCTCTCCCACATCAAGGTGCTCGAACTTTCCCGCGTGCTGGCCGGCCCCTGGGCGGCGCAGACGCTGGCCGACCTCGGCGCCGACGTGGTCAAGGTGGAGCGGCCCGGCACCGGCGACGACACCCGCACCTGGGGCCCGCCCTGGGCGGGGGAGGGGGAGGATAGGCAGGCCGCCTACTTCCTCTCCACCAACCGCGGCAAGCGCTCGGTCACCATCGACTTCGAACGGCCGGAGGGGCAGGCGCTGGTCCGCCGTCTCGCCGCCGAAGCCGACGTGGTGATCGAGAACTTCAAGGTTGGCGGGCTGAAGAAGTACGGGCTGGACTACGACAGCCTGAAGGCGGTCAACCCGCGGCTGGTCTACTGCTCGGTCACCGGCTTCGGGCAGACCGGGCCGTACGCGCCGCGCGCCGGCTACGACTTCATGATCCAGGGCCTCGGCGGGCTGATGAGCATCACCGGCCTGCCCGACGGCGAGCCGGGCGGCGGCCCGGTCAAGGTCGGCGTCGCGGTGACCGACGTCTTCACCGGCCTCTACGCCACCATCGGCATCATGGGCGCCCTGGCGCACCGCGACCGCACGGGCGAGGGGCAGATGGTCGACATGGCGCTGCTCGACGTGCAGGTGGCGATCCTGGCGAACCAGGGAATGAACTATCTGGTGTCGGGCAAGGCGCCGCAGCGCCTCGGCAACGCGCACCCGAACATCGTGCCCTACCAGGCGTTCCCGACGCGCGATGGCCACATCATCATCGCCATCGGCAACAACGGCCAGTTCGCCAAGTTCTGCACCGCCGCCGGCCGGCCGGAGCTGGCGCAGGACCCGCGCTTCGCCGACAACGCGTCGCGCGTCGCCCACCGCGCCGACATGGTGGCGATCCTGACCGACGTGATGCCGACCCGCACCACGCGGGAATGGCTCGACGCGCTGGAGCCGCTGGGCGTGCCGTGCGGGCCGATCAACGACCTCCAGGCGGTGTTCGAGGACCCGCAGGTGCAGGCGCGCGGCCTGCGCCAGGACCTGCCGCACCCGGTGCTGGGCAGCGTGCCCACCGTGGCGAACCCCATCCGCTACTCCGCCACCCCGCTGGCGCACGACCGCGCGCCGCCGATGCTGGGCGCTGATACCGAGGAGGTGCTGGGCGGGCAGCTCGGGCTCGGCGCCGGGGACATCGCAGCGTTGCGGGATAAGGGCGTGATTTAGCCGATCCTCCCCCACATCTTACCCCTGTCCGTCATCCCCGCGAAGGCGGGGATCCATAACTGCCACGGCATGCCGCTTTGGAAATTATGGATCCCCGCCTTCGCGGGGATGACGGTTTTTGTTGGAAATCAGTGCTGTACCCATGACCGCCACCACCGCCTCCGCCGTCGACACCCGCTCCGGCATCCTGATGATGCTGCTGGGCATGTCGCTGTTCACCGTCAACGACGCGCTCGGCAAGTGGCTGGTGGCGGACTACGCGGTCGGCATGCTGCTGGCGATCCGCAGCCTGTTCGGCGCCGTCCTGCTCGCCCCGATGATCGCACGGGCCGGCCTGAAAGCCGTCTTCGCGGTGCGGCGCCTGCCGCTGCACCTCGTCCGCGTCGCCTGCGTGACGGGCGAGGTGGCGCTGTTCTACTGGTCGGTGCGCTCGCTGCCGCTGGCCGACGTGATGACCATCTACATGGCGGCGCCGCTCATCGTGACGGCACTCTCCGTGCCGCTGCTCGGCGAGAGGGTCGGCTGGCGGCGCTGGGCGGCGGTGCTGGTCGGCTTCGCCGGCGTGGTGCTGGTGCTGAACCCGACCGGCGCGTTCGACCCGGTGCCGTCGCTGGCGGCGCTGGCCGGGGCGACGATCTTCTCGCTGGGCATGATCACCACCCGCCTGCTGCGCGACGACGGCAACCTGACGCTGGTCAGCTTCCAGACCTTCGGCACCGGCCTCGTCGGCGCCGCGACCCTGCCCGCGGTGTGGACGCCGCCGGGCTTGCTGGACTTCGTGCTGCTGGGGGCGCTCGGCGTGGTGGCGCTGGGCGGGCATGCGGCGATGAACCGCTCGCTGCAGCTCAGCCCGGCCGCCGTGGTGGTGCCGTTCCAGTACGTCTCCATCGTCTGGGCGGTGGTCCTCGACCTCGTGGTGTGGAGCACGGCGCCCAGCCTGCGGGTGGCGCTCGGCGCCACGCTGATCATCGCCAGCGGCCTGTTCGTCTTCCACCGCGAGCAGACCCTGAAGCGCGGCCGCGCCGCCGAGGCGGGGACCGGCCTCGGCCCGGCGGAGTGACCCGGCCGCGACCTCCCGCCGCACGCGCATCTCCAAATGGTGGATGACGCGCAGGGGTTGTCCGTGGTGTGGTTACGGAAAATACCGACCGCGTCCGGGGGGACATGACCACACTGCTGTTGAGCCATCCGGCCTGCCTCGAGCACGACACCGGCGACCTGCATCCGGAGTGCGCCGACCGCCTGACGGCGATCACCCGCATCCTGGAGCACGAGGACTTCTTCTACCTGTCGCGCGACGAGGCGCCGCGCGCCACCGAGGATCAGCTCCGCCTCGGCCACAGCGCGGCGCACGTCGCCCGCGTCCTGGGCGCGATCCCGGCCGAGGGCTGGCACGAGTTCGATTCCGACACGGTGGCCTCGCCGGGCTCGGGCGAGGCGGCGCTGCGCTCGGCGGGCGCCGTCGTCGCCGCCATCGACGAGGTGCTGGGCGGGCGTAGCCGCAACGCCTTCTGCGCCGTGCGGCCGCCGGGGCACCACGCCGGGCGGGAGACGGTGGAGGGCTTCTGCCTGTTCTCCAACGCCGCCATCGGCGCGCTGTACGCGCGCCGGGTGCACGGGCTGGAGCGTGTGGCGGTGGTCGACTTCGACGTCCACCACGGCAACGGCACGCAGGAGGTGCTGTGGACCGAGCCGGGGACCTTCTACGCCTCGACCCACCAGCAGGACGCCTACCCCTACACCGGCACCATGGCCGAGACCGGGCCGGAGGGCGGCTGCGTGGTGGTCAACGTGCCGCTGCCGGCCGGGACCGGGTCGGACGATTTCCGCTGGGCGTACGCCGACCTCATCCTGCCGAAGCTGCGCGACTTCCGGCCGGAGCTGGTGATCGTCTCGGCCGGGTTCGACGGCCACGCCGCCGACCCGATGGCGCACCTGCGCCTGCAGGTGGCGGATTTCGACTGGGTGACGCGCCAGCTTCTCGATGTCGCGGCGGAATGCTGCCAGCGGCGGCTGGTGTCGGTTCTGGAAGGCGGCTATGACACGCGCGCGCTGGCGGCGTGCGTGGCGTCGCACGTCCGGGCGCTGATGGATGCGTGAGGGAACAATGCAGGTCGTTGAATGGACCGCGGGCATGTCCGTCGGATCGGACACGCTGGACGGTCACCACAGGATGATCATCGACTGCCTGAACCGGCTGGGCCCGCTGATCGGCCAATCCGGCAGGGACGACGAGATCCGGGACGTCCTGGCGACGCTGGAGGAGTTCGTGCTGGTCCACTTCAGCGAGGAGGAGCAGCAGATGCGCGCCGCCGGCTACCCGGACTGGCGCGCGCACAAGGACCTGCACGACCGCATGTACGACGTGGTCTTCGCGCTGAAGTCCGACGTCGAGCACGGCCGCGTGCCGGAGGCGGAGAAGCTGCGCACGCTGCTCAACGACTGGCTGGTCAGCCACATCCTGGGCGAGGACCGCAAGTACGTGCCGTTCCTGGAGAACCCGCACCCGGAGAGCAAGCAGGTCTGGGAGCGGTCGAACGGGCGACGCTACTGACGCTGCGGTGGGAAGTAGCGCGGCTCCAGCCGCAGCGGCGCCGGGTCCACCGGCGTCCAGCCCCGCGCTGATATCACGTCGTTGGACTCCCGCGCCGTGCGGCCGGGGCCGAGCGACCATGTGACGTGGAAGGTCGAGCCGTCCGGCCGCGCCGTGCCGCCGCCGATCTCCACCACCAGCGTCTGCACGCCCTTGCCGTCGTCGGCGACGCCGACCACGCGCCCCTCCGTCGCCACCGGCAACGGGACGTCCGGGCCGGCGGGGAAGGTGTGCGTGACGTGCTCGGCCATCACGGTGGCATAGGCGGGCGGAAAGCGCGCCAGCAGTGCCGCGCGGTCCGCCATCGCCAGAGTCCAGCCGACGTACCCCTTCGCCATGGAGCGCACCTCCTCGCCACCGCAACAGCGTCACCGCCGCCGGTCACTCTACGTCCTTTGGGGGTAGTCTGACACGCCCCGCCGCCCTTGCCGTTGACTCTCCAAGGGAAGCGGCGAGCGAGGGTGCGGCGATGGCCGTGGTGAAGTGGATCGGCATCGGCTTGCTGGGGCTTGTGGCCCTGGTCGCGGCGGGGGCGGGGATCGCGCTGGCGGTGTTCGACTGGAACGACGCGCGCGGCTTCGTCGCCCGGCAGGCGACCAAGGCGCTGGGGCGCGAGGTGGCCATCGACGGCACTTTCTCGGTCAAGATCGGCGACCCCATCCGGATCCATATCGAGGGGCTGCGCGTCGCCAACGTCGAGTGGGCGGCGGAAAAGACCTTCGCCGAGCTGAAGGTGCTCGACGCCGAGGTGCGGCCGTGGCCGCTGCTGCGCGGCGACATCGAGGTGCCGAAGCTGCTGCTGACCGAGCCCAAGCTCGACATGGAGAAGAACCGGCAAGGCGAGAACAACTGGACCTTCGCCCCCGATCCGCGCAAGGCCGCGGCCAAGGAGACGGTGAAACCCGACAGCCGCCACGAGATCCCGATCATCGAGGCCATGGAGATCGACGGCGGCCGCGTGCGCTACCGCGACCCCGGCCGGCGGATCGACGTCAACACCACCATCGCCACCGCCGTCGGCGGCAACGGCGAGCAGGAAGTGAGGCTCGACGGCAAGGGCGACTTCGCCGGCAAGGGGTTCACCATGCTGGTGAAGGGCGGCGGCCTGCGCTTCCTGCGCGACGACAGCCGGCCCTATCCGGTGCTGATCGAGGCGGCGGTCGGCAAGACCCGGGGGAAGGTCGAGGGCTCGGTCAAGGACCCGATCAAGCTGGAGGGCGAGGACCTCTCCATCGAGCTGCGCGGCGACGATCTGGCCGAGATCTTCCCGATCTTCGGCGTGCCGGTGCCGAAGACGCGGCCCTACAGCCTGTCCGGCCACCTGGGGCACCAGGGCGAGGTGTGGACCTTCTCCGGCCTGCAGGGGAAGGTCGGGGAGAGCGACCTGAACGGCAAGGTGGCAATCGATCTCGGTGGCGAGCGGCCGCGCATCACCGGCGACCTGACCTCGAAGCGGCTGGCGGCGCTCGATCTCGCCGGCTTCGTCGGCGGCTCGCCGAGGGGGCGGGAGGACTACCCGACCAAGGGGCCCGGCCGCATCCTGCCGGCCACCGAGATCAGTCTGGAGATGCTGCGCGCCGCCGACATGGACGTGCATTTCCGCGGCGGCCGGGTCGAGGCGCCGTTCGCCGCGCTGGAGGACCTGGACGCCAGGATCGCGCTCGACAACGGCCGGCTGACGATGGAGCCGCTGAAGCTTGGCATCGGCGGCGGGCAGGTGGCGGGCATCGCGATGCTCGACGGCCGCGACCGCAAGACGCCGGCGCTGAAGACCAACCTGGAGGTCCGCCGGGTCAAGCTGGCGGAGCTGTTCCGCCAGACGCAGTTCGCCAGGGACATGGGCGGCACGCTGACCGGCCGCATCGAACTGGCCGGCAGAGGGCCGAGCCCGGCCGACATCCTGGCCGGCGCCGACGGCAAGCTGGGGCTGGCGGTGGACGGCGGACGGATCTCCAGCCTCGCGGTCAAGGGGCTGAAGACCAACATCCTGGAGACGCTGGGCGTGGCGCTGTCGGGCAGCCAGCCGCTGCCGTTCAACTGCTTCGTCGTCGACATGGACCTGAAGAACGGGCTGGCCACCGCCAACGCCCTGGTGCTCGACACACCGGAGACGCTGGTCACCGGCGGCGGCGGCATCAACCTGAAGACCGAGGCGCTGGACCTGCGCATCGTCGGCCGGTCCAAGAAGCCGCAGGTCTTCGCCACCCATGTGCCGGTCCATGTGCGCGGCACGCTGGGCGATCCGGACATCGGCGTCGATCCCACAGAGAGCGCGGCGCGCGGAGCGGCGGCGGTGGCGCTGGGCGTGCTGCTGACGCCGCTGGCCAGCGTGCTGGCGCTGGTGGATACCGGCACCGGCGAGCAGCCGCATTGCGGGAAGCTGGTCCAGGACGCCAAGACGCCGTCCGGCAAGTCCGGCGTCGGCGCCGGCAATTCGGGTGGGAAAGACAAGCAGTCGCAGGGCAGCGGACGGTAGGCCGCGCGTCCATGAACACCCCCATGCTCCTCGCCTTCGCGATCATCGGCGCGGTCATCGTGCTGCTGATCTGGGACAAGGTGCGCTACGACCTCGTCGGGCTGCTGGCGCTGCTGACCGCCATGGTCGCCGGCATCGTGCCGGCCAAGGAGGCGTTCACCGGCTTTGCCGACGACATCGTCGTCATCGTCGGCTCGGCGCTGGTGGTCAGCGCCGGCATCAGCCGCTCCGGCGTGGTGGAGGCGGCGATGCGGCCGCTCGCCCGGCACATGCGGACCACCGTGGCCCAGGTGGTGATCCTGACCGGGGCGGTGACCCTGCTGTCGGCCATCGTCAAGAACATCGGCGCGCTGGCGATCTTCCTGCCCATCGCGGTGCAGATGGCGCAGCGCACCGGCACGCCGCTGTCGTGGCTGCTGATGCCGATGGCGTTCGGCTCGCTGCTGGGCGGGCTGATGACGCTGGTCGGCACCTCGCCGAACATCATCGTCTCGCGCATGCGCGCGGAGATCCTGGGCGAGCCGTTCGGCATGTTCGACTTCACGCCGGTCGGCCTGACCGTCTCGCTGGCCGGGCTGGCGTTCCTCGCCTTCGGCTGGCGGCTGCTGCCGGGGCACAAGGGCGGGGCGGCGTCGCAGGCGGCCTTCTCCATCGACGACTTCACCGCCGAGGTGCGGCTGCCGCCCGGATCCGCCTTCGTCGGCCGCACCGTGGCCGACCTGGAGGAGGCCGGCGAGGGCGACGTGACCGTCGCCGCCATCATCCGCGAGGGCCATCGCCGCTACGTCCCCTCCGGCCATTGGGAGCTGTACGCCGACGACATCCTGGTGCTGGAGTGCGACACCCAGGCGCTCGCCCGCATCGTGCGGACCGCCGGGCTGGAGCTGGTGGCCGAGCGCGAGCTGGAGGGCGTGGAGAGTGCCGACGAACTGCGGCTGGTCGAGGCGGTGGTCTCCCAGCGCTCCATGCTGATCGGCCAGACCGTCGAGGACGTCTGCTTGCGCGAGCGCTACGGTGTCAACCTGCTGGCGCTGAGTCGGCGCGGCCGGCCGATCCGCCAGCGGCTGCGCCGGATCCGCTTCCGGTTCGGCGACCTCGTCGCCCTGCAGATGCGGGCGGTGGAGGTGCCGGAGACGCTGGGCACGCTGGGCTGCCTGCCGCTGGCCGAGCGCGACCTGGCGCTGGGCCGGCCGCAGAAGCAGCGCTTGGCCGTGCTGATCCTGACGGTGACGGTGGGGCTGGTGGCGACCGGCACGGCGCCGGTGGCGCCGGCCTTCTTCGGCGCGGCGGTGGCCATGGCGCTGTTCCGCGTGCTGAGCCTGAAGGAGGCCTACGACGCCATCGAGTGGCCGATCCTGGTGCTGCTGGGCTCGCTGATCCCGGTCAGCGAGGCGCTGCGCACGACCGGCGGCACCGACCTGATCGCGGGGTGGCTGTCCGACGCGGCGCAGGGGCTGCCGCCGGTGGGGGCGCTGGGCATGATGCTGGTGGCGGCGATGGCGATCACGCCGTTCCTCAACAACGCCGCCACCGTGCTGGTGATGGCCCCCATCGCCGCCAGCCTGGCCGGGCACCTGGGGCTGCGCCCCGACCCGTTCCTGATGGCGGTGGCGGTGGGGGCGGGCTGCGACTTCCTCACCCCCATCGGGCACCAGTGCAACACGCTGGTGATGGGGCCGGGCGGCTACCGCTTCCGCGACTACTCGCGGCTGGGGGCGCCGCTGTCGCTGCTGATCGTCGTGCTGGGCACCGCGGCCATCGCCGTGGTGTGGCCGCTGGCGGCGCGGTGATAAGGCTTTGACACGCCGGCCGGATCGGGAAATCCTTGGGCCCTCGAAGAAAAGCCCCCCAGGGAGACGCGCTCATGACCACCCGATTCCCCCGCATCGGCCTCACCCGCCGCCAGCTCGGACAGGCCGCCGTCGCCGCCGGTGCGCTCACCGCCTTCGGCAAGGCGCCGGTGTTCGCGCAGGGCGCGGCGCTGAAGATCGGTGTGCTGCTGCCGCGCTCCGGCCATCTGGCGCAGGCGGGGCAGGCCTGCCAGCGCGGCGCCGACATCGCGCCGGCGGTGCTGGGCGACCTCGGCTACAAGGTGGAGATCCTGTCGGCCGACACCGAATCGAGCCCGGACGTGGCGCGCTCGCGCACCGAGAAGCTGATCAACGACGGCGCCAACGTCATCGTCGGCGCCTTCGACAGCGGCCAGACCGCCGCCGCCGCCCAGGTCTGCGAGCAGCGCGGCATTCCCCTGGTGATGAACATCGCCGCCGCCGACGGCCTGACCGAGCAGGGCTACAAGACGGTGTTCCGTAACTTCCCGACCTCGACCATGCTGGTCACCAACGGTCTGGCGCTGATGAAGGACCTGTTCAAGGCGACCGGGGCGACGCCGAAGAGCGCGGTGTTCCTGCACGCCAATGACACCTTCGGCATGGCCAACAAGAAGGCGCTGGACGCCCTGTTCCCCAAGCTGGACATGCCGTTCCAGATCGTCGATTCGATCGCCTACGACCCGAAGGCGCAGGACCTGTCCATCGAGGTGACCAAGGCCAAGGCGACCGGCGCCGACCTCGCCATCGTCACCACCCGCGCCGCCGACGCCATCATGATGGTCAAGGAGATGGTCAAGCAGCGCTGGGAGCCGATGGGCATCGTCTCCCCCGGCTCGCCGGGCCTGTATGACGAGCAGACCTACAAGGCGCTGGGCAAGTACGTGGACTTCGCCATCACCAACCTGCCCTGGTACGACCCGAAGGCCGAGCTGACGCAGCGTGTCGCCGCCGCCTTCAAGAAGCAGTACCCGAACGACCGCTTCGAGGGCTACGCCTTCAACGTCGCCTTCACGCTGGAGGCCATCCTGGTCGCCGCCGACGCCTTCAAGCGCGCCGGCTCGGCCGCGTCGGAGCCGATGCTGCAGGCGCTGCGCCAGACCAACCTGAAGGACAAGATGATGGTCGGCCCGGCGATCACCTTCGACGCCAAGGGGCAGAACGTCAACCTCGCCTCGGCCTGCGTGCAGAACCGCAACCAGCGGCCGACGGTGGTGCTGCCCAAGGAGTCCGCCGAGATGGACCCGGTGTTCCCGATGCCGGGCTGGGCGAAGCGGACGTAGTATGCGGCGTCGCATGAGCGCCGTGACTCTTGCCCCCCTCCCAACCTCCCCCCGCTTCGCAGGGGAGGAGCTTTTTCCCCTCCCCTGCGAAGCGGGGGAGGGGTCAGGGGTGGGGGCAAGTCAGCCGTGGAATAAGTTCGCACTTGGCCGCGTTGGTTCCTGAGATCCTACCGGAACCACAGGCCAGCCATCATGTTCGAGGACGACCCCTGGCTCGACGCGGGCGTCGAGGCGGAAGACGACGCGCCGATGGCGAAGCCGCGGCACCCCTGGTTCGAGTACGCCGGTGTCGAGCCGCGCCCCGAGCCTGCGCCGGTGAAGATGGCGCTTGCCTGCCCCTCGAAGGACTGGTAACCGCAGACCGGAATTCACGGTCCGGCGGTCCATGACTCTCGCCCTCCTCCTCAACATCGTGGCCTCGGGGCTGCTCACCGGCCTGGTGTACGGGCTGGCGGCGCTGGGGCTGTCGGTCATCTTCGGCGTGGTGCGCGTCGTCAACTTCGCGCACGGCGAGATGATGGTCGCCGGCATGTACGGCGCCGTGCTGCTGTTCGGCGCCCTGGGGCTCGATCCCATCCTTTCGGCGCCGCTGGTCGCGGCGGTGCTGTTCGTCTTCGGCTGGGCGCTGCAGCGCGGGCTGGTCAACAAGTTCGTCGAGCGGCCGGAGCACATGCAGTTCATCCTGCTGCTGGGCATCGCCACCATCGTGCTGAACCTGCTGCTGATGGTGTTCGGGCCGGACTCGCGCGGCGTCATGGTGCCGTACGTCTTCGACGTCTTCGAGATCGGGCCGTTCCACCAGGACGCCACCCGCACCTACGCGGGCCTCGGCGCCATCGCTGTGGCGGCGGTGCTGTTCGCCTTCTTCCGCTTCAGCCGCACCGGCAAGGCGATCCGCGCCTGCGCCGACAACCCGCTGGGCGCCCGCGTCGTCGGCTTGAACATCGACGGCCTGTACGCGCTGACCTTCGGCATCGGCGCCGCGGTGGTCGGCATCGCCGGGGCGCTGCTGACCCTGGTGGTCGAGGCGCGACCGCAGCTGGCGCCGGAATACACGCTCCTGTCCTTCATCATCGTCATCGTCGGCGGCCTGGGCAGCCTGCCCGGCGCGCTGCTGGGCGGCGTGCTGATCGGGGTGTCGGAGGCGCTGGCCGGCTTCCTGCTGATGCCGTCGCTGAAGGCGCTGTTCAGCTACGTCGTGCTGATCGTCGTGCTGCTGCTGCGGCCGCAGGGCCTGCTGGGGAGGCGCTCGTGATGACGGCGCGGGCGATGGCGCTCGCCGGGGTGCTGCTGGCGGCGCTGCTGGCGGCGCCGCTGGTGGCGGACAGCTACGTGCTGTCGGTGCTGACCACGGTCCTGTGGTTCGCCTACGTCGGCCAGGCGTGGAACGTGATGATGGGCTTCTCCGGCCTGCTGTCGCTCGGGCACGCGCTGTATGTCGGCCTGGGGGCGTACGCCAGCGCGGCGCTGTTCGTGCATTTCGGGATAGGGCCGTGGCTAGGGTTGTTCGTCGGCGTGGCGCTGGCAGCGGCGGCGGGGGCGTTCATCGGCTTCCTGGGCTTCCGCTTCGGCGTGCGCGGCGTGCACTTCGCGCTGCTGACCATCGCCTTCGCCGAGGTGGCGCGCATCGGCTTTGACCACATCGGCTGGCTGGGCGGATCGGGCGGGCTGTTCCTGCCGGTGGGCGGCAGCGACCCGCTGAACCTGCGCGGCGCGCCGGTGCTGTTCTACTACGTCATTTTGGCGCTGGTGCTGCTGGCGTTTGCGCTGGCCAAGGTGCTGCTGCACTCGCGCCTCGGCTACCAGTGGCTGGCGATCCGCGAGGACGCCGAGGCCGCCGAGGCGGTGGGTGTGGATCTGTTCCGCGCCCGCATCAAGGCGGTGGTGGTGTCCGCCGCGCTGACCGCGCTGGGCGGCGTGTTCCAGGCCTTCTACTTCAACAACCTGTTTCCGGAGCAGGTGTTCTCCATGGGCCGCTCCATCGAGATCATCCTGCCGGCCATCGTCGGCGGCATCGGCACGCTGTTCGGTCCGATCCTCGGCGCCTTCATCCTGACGCCGATGGGTGAGGCGCTGACCGGCGCCATCGGCGCGCTGGGCATCGACCTGCCGGGCCTGAAGCAGCTGTTCTACGGCGCCGCGCTGGTGGCGATCATCGTCTTCCGGCCGGAGGGCGTGTGGCCGTGGCTGTCGCGCCGCCTCAAGCTGGTGCGAGGGCCGCAATGACCGCGCTGCTGGAGGTCGAGGGCCTGTCGAAGCGCTTCCGCGGCCTGCGTGCGGTGTCGAACGTCGGCTTCGCGGTGCCGAAGGGGGGCATCGTCGCGCTGATCGGGCCGAACGGGGCGGGCAAGACCACCACCTTCAACCTGATCGCCGGCGTCTTCCCGCCCAACGAGGGCAGCGTCCGCCTGGACGGCCGGCCGATCACCGGCCTGAAGCCGCACCAGGTCTGCGCCGCCGGCATCGGCCGCACCTTCCAGATCGTCAAGCCGTTCGGCGACCTGACGGTGGAGGAGAACGTGGTGGTCGGCGCGCTGGCCCGCGAGCGTTCGGTCGACACCGCGCGGCGCATCGCCCGCGGCGTGCTGGAGCGCCTGGGTCTCGCCGAGCAGTCCTTCCGCCCGGCGCGCAGCCTGACCCTGCCCGACCGCAAGCGGCTGGAGGTGGCCCGGGCGCTGGCGACCAGGCCGACGCTGCTGCTGCTGGACGAGGTGCTGGCCGGCCTGCGGCCCACCGAGGTCGACCGCATGGTCGAGGTGCTGCGCGACCTCAACCGCCGCGAGGGACTGACCATCCTGATGATCGAGCACGTGATGCGGGCGGTGATGGCGCTGTCCGACCATGTCGTTGTGCTCGACCACGGCGAGAAGATCGCCGAGGGAACTCCGGCCGACGTCACCGCCGACCCGCGGGTGATCGAATCCTACCTCGGCGCGGAAAGCCTTTGACCCTGCATTCGTAAGGGTGTTTCGCCGCTCGGCGAATAAGCCGTCTTTTTGTGCGTTCTGCACATAAAAGACGCAAAAAGTCTTAAAATTGAGCGCCGCCCGGTACCTTAGCGAAACGCTCTGTTAAGGGAGTGCCTCCCATCCTGGCCCTACGCCGAAACGAATAATACCAAACCCGGCGCGCGAGAGATGGGAGAGTGCGAATGAGCTGGTACAACAACCTGCGAATTGGCCGACGCCTGATGATCGGCTTTGCTGCGGTGATCGTGCTGCTGGTGGTGAACGTCGCCGTGGCGCTGATGCTGGCCAACGGCGGCAAGACGATGGCGACCCGGATCGCCGACATGCGCATGCCCACCGCGCTGGCGAGCGACGGGATCTACGCGAACCTGAACGGCTCGCTGGCCGCCATGCGCGGCTTCCTGCTGACCGGGGCCCCGGCGTTGCGCGCCGAGCGGGCCGAGGCCTGGGCGGAGATCGGCCGCCTGCGCACCGAGATGGACCGGCTGTCGGTGTCCTGGACCTCCGAGGCCAACCGGCGCGCCTGGGCCGAGGTGAGGCCGCTGCTCGACGAGCTGCGCACGGTGCAGGACGGCGCCGAGGCCGCGGCGACCGCCGGCGAGCGCGACCGTTCCATCAGGATTCTGGCCGAAGAGGCACTGCCGCGTGCGACCCGGCTGAAGCTGCTGCTCGACGGCGGCAAGGATGCGGCGGGCCAGCCGGTGGACGGCATCACCGACCGCCAGCGCTCTCTGCTGGAAGCCGACGCCGCTGGCATGACCAGCGCCGCCGACCGGCTGATGCTGATGCAGGCGGGCATGCTGGCACTGGGCCTGTTGATTGCCGGGGTGGCGGTGCTGGTGACCGGGCGCTCCATCGTCCGGCCGCTCGCTGCGATGACCGAGGCGATGAAGCGGCTGGCCGGCGGCGACTACGCGACGCCGATCCCGGCGGTTGGCCGGCGCGACGAGGTCGGCGTGATGGCGCAGGCGGTGCTGGTCTTCAAGGACGGCATGGTCGCCGCCCGCGAGGCCGCCGAGCGCGAGCGTGCCGAGCAGGCCGAGCGCGAGCGCCGCGCCCGCGCCATCGAGGAGCTGACCGGCCGCTTCGACCGCGACAGCGGCGAGGTGCTGGGCTCGGTCTCCGCCGCCGCCGTGCAGATGCAGGCGACCGCCGGCCAGCTGTCCGCCACCGCCGAGCAGACGACCCGCCAGTCCACCGCCGTCGCCGCGGCGTCGGAGCAGACCTCGGCCAACGTGCAGACCGTCGCCACCGCGACGGAGGAACTGGCCGCCTCAGTGCTGGAGATCAGCCGGCAGGTCGCGCAGTCCGCCACCATCGCCGGCGAGGCGGTGGCGCAGGCTGGCCGGGCGGACGAGTCGATGCGCGGCCTCGCCTCGGCGTCGGAGGAGATCGCCAAGGTCATCGACCTGATCATGCAGATTGCCGCGCAGACCCGGCTGCTGGCGCTCAACGCCACCATCGAGGCGGCGCGCGCCGGCGACATGGGCAAGGGCTTCGCCGTGGTGGCGAGCGAAGTGAAGGCGCTGGCCGACCAGACCACCCGCGCCACCGACGAGATCGCCGCCAAGGTGACCTCGATCCAGGACGAGGCGCAGGGCGCGGTGTCGTCGATCGGCGCCATCATGGAGACCATCCGCCGGATCAGCGATGTCTCCGGCACCATCGCCGCCGCGGTGGAGGAGCAGCAGGCGGCGACGCAGGAGATCGCCCGCAACATCCAGCAGGCGGCGCAGGGCACGCAGGAGGTATCGAGCAACATCGTCGGCGTCAACCGCGCCGCCACCGACACCGGGTCCGCCGCGCACCAGGTGCTCGGCGCCGCCGACACGCTGTCGAGCCAAGCCGGCGTGCTGAAGTCGAAGGTGGAGCTGTTCCTGTCCGCGGTGAAGGCGGCGTAGCAAGCATCCCTGGTTGACAGCCGGCGCGGTCCTCACCATCCTGATGTAGGTAATTTCACTACACACTGGGGCGGGCGATGGAAGAAGCCGTGTCGGCTGCCGACGCCAATCGAAACTTCTCGCAAATCTTGCGGCACGTGAAGGAGGGACGCTCCTACGTGGTGACGTCGCACGGAACGCCGGTCGCCAGGATCGTGCCGGCCAAGCAAAGCGGCGCCTTGGCCGAAGCGGCCAAGGGCACGTTGATGGCCCGCCTGCGCGAGCAGCCGGTGCAGGTCATCGGCCATCGCTGGAACCGGGACGAGTTGTACGACGAGTGAGCCGTGCTGATCGCGCTCGACACAAACATCCTGGTCTACGCCGAGGGCATCGCGTTCCTTCCCGGTGACGTCGAAAAGCCGGTCCGGGTGCATGGGCTGCTCGACGCGCTGCCCGCCGATGGCGTCGTCCTGCCGACCCAGGTCCTGGGGGAACTGTATCGGGTGCTCGTTGGCAAGGCGAAACGCCCCGTCGCCGACGCGAGCCGTGCGATCATGACGTGGCGTGACCTGTATCCGCAGTCCGATACGACGGCCACGGTCATGATGGCGGCCATCGACTTGGCCGCCGACCATAAGCTGTCGATCTGGGACGCGGTCGTCGTCTCCGCGGCCGCCGAGGCCGGATGCCGCCTGCTCCTCTCGGAGGACATGCAGGACGGTTTCACATGGCGGGGGCTCACCGTCGTCAATCCGTTCTCTGCCAAGCCGCACCCGCTGCTCGAGGCGCTGACCGGCTGAGGACAGGTGTCTGGCGCAGCGTGCGGTTCGGTCGTAAGCTCCCCGTCCGAAAGAAGAATCACCCTGGGGAGGGAACCGCATGCTGCCGCACGGGGCGAGCCATGCCGAGATCACCGCGCGTTTCCGCTGGGACGTGCCGGAGCGTTACAACATCGGCGTCGATGTCTGCGACAAGTGGGCCGAGTGCGACCCCGGCCGTACCGCGCTGATCCACAAGCGCCGTGACGGCACGGTGGAGGAGTTCAGCTTCGCCGACATCCGCGCCCAGTCCAACCGCCTCGCCAACCTGCTGCGGGCGCTGGGCGTGGAGCGCGGCGACCGCGTCGGCATCCTGCTGCCGCAGGCGCCGGAGACCGCGGTGTCGCACGTCGCCGTCTACAAGATGGGCGCTATCGCGGTGCCGCTGTTCGGCCTGTTCGGCGTCGATGCGCTGGAGTACCGGCTGGGCAACTGCGGCGCCAGGGCGGTGATCACCGACGCCGCCGGGGCGGAGAAGATCGCCGCGCTGGCGGAACGGCTGCCGAGCTTAAGCGTTGTGCTGTGCATCGACGGGCCGCTGCGCGGCTTCCACGACTTCCACGCCCTGGTGGCGCAGCAGTCCGACGCCTTCACGCCGGTGGACACGCTGGCCGACGACCCGGCGCTGATCATCTACACCTCCGGCACCACCGGGCAGCCGAAGGGTGCGCTGCACGCGCACCGCGTGCTGCTGGGGCACCTGCCCGGCGTCGAGATCTCGCACGACCTGTTCCCGCAGCCGGGCGACCGCATCTGGACGCCGGCCGACTGGGCGTGGATCGGCGGGCTCCTGGACGTGCTGATGCCGGCGTGGCACCACGGCGTCGCCGTGGTCGCCCGCCGCTTCGAGAAGTTCGACGCCGAGGAGGCGTTCCGTCTGATCGCCGACTTCGGCGTGCGCAACGCCTTCCTGCCGCCGACCGCGCTGAAGATGATGCGGGCGGTGGAGAACCCACAGGAGCGCTTCGCCTATTCCATGCGCTCCATCGCGTCGGGTGGCGAGACGCTGGGGGGGGAACTGCTGGACTGGGGCCGCCGCACCTTCGGGCTGACCATCAACGAGTTCTACGGCCAGACCGAGTGCAACATGATCGTCTCATCCTGCGCCGCGGTCATGCCGGAGAAGCCCGGCATCATGGGCCGCCCGGCGCCCGGCCACGACGTGGCCATCATCGACGACGAGGGCAACCGGCTGCCGCCGGGCGCGCTCGGCCACATCGCCGTGCACCGGCCGGACCCGGTGATGTTCCTGGAGTACTGGGGAAACCCCAGGGCGACGGCGGAAAAATTCATCGGCGACTGGCTGGTCACCGGCGACCAGGGCGAGCTGGACGAGGAGGGCTACATCCGCTTCGTCGGGCGCGCCGACGACGTCATCACCTCGGCCGGCTACCGCATCGGCCCGGGTGAGATCGAGGACTGCCTGATCGCCCACCCGGCGGTGCGCATGGCCGCCGTGGTCGGCGTGCCCGACCCGCTGCGCACCGAGATCGTCAAGGCCTTCGTCGTGCTGAACGAAGGCACCCAACCGGGGCCGGAGCTGATCAGGGACATCCAGGAGCACGTAAAGACTCGCCTCGCCGCGCACGAGTACCCGCGGGAGATCGCCTTCGTGGACTCCCTGCCGATGACCACCACCGGCAAGATCATCCGCCGCGAGCTGCGTGACCAAGCAATCCGGGAAAGGCCGTGAGAAAGCTGAAACGCGCCTGACATCGTCGCGAAACAGTTCGCATGCATACGGTCGCGCGGGGAGCGGAGACTCCCCGTTCCCAAGAAAACGACCGGAGAGTTGGATGACCCCCGAGCAGATCGCCCTGATCCGCGACAGCTTCAAGCACGTCGTGCCGATCCGCGACCAGGCCGCGGACCTGTTCTACACCCGCCTGTTCGAGATCGCCCCCGAAACCCGCAGCCTGTTCAGGAGCGACATCCGCACCCAGGGGGTGAAGCTGATGGCGGCGCTGACCATGGTGGTCAACTCGCTCGACCGGCTGGAGACCATCCTCGACGCGGTGCAGTCGATGGCGCGCCGGCACGTCCACTACGGCGTCACCGAGGCGCAGTACGACACCGTCGGCGAGGCGCTGCTGTGGACGCTGCGCAAGGGCCTGGGCGACGCCTTCACCGCCGAGGTCGAGCTGGCCTGGACGACCGCCTACGGCGCGCTGGCCGGCGTGATGATCGCCGCGGCTCGTGAGGAAACCGCCGCGGCGTAGTTTCGATTCCGGCGGAGCGGGGGCGCTCGGAAGCGCTGTCCCGCCCTGCCGCGCATCGCTTGTATTGCCATTTGGATACGACGACCGGAGATAGAGACGGAGTGGCGTCATGGTGATATAATGGTATTTCCTATCAAAATAGCTTTTGGAGATGCCCCGTATGGCATCCTATATGATTCCTCTGGTTGCTCTTGCGGCGACTGTGCTCGCGGTCACGCAATCGAAGACATGGGATCATGGGCGGCCGACCCGCGCAGGCTATGTGGCAATAATTATTGCTGTACTAGGTTTCGGTGCTTCTGCTTACGAGGCACGGGATACCCAGGTGGAAAAGGCCGCAGATCGGGAGATGATCGAAGATCAAGACAAAAAAATAGGCGGGCTCCAAGCGGATTTGAAAGATGCTCTTGCTGAGTTGGTTCGTAAACAAGAGGAAATCACTGGATTGGTTGTAGACATATCTGCGGTTGTTACCTATGAATTTCCCTTTGATCTGTCTGCGATCCGACGTATGCCTCCACCCACCTTTCTTGGAGAAGGTGGTGTACTTAAAATTGCTGTGACCGCCAAGTCAAGGGGCGCGCAAGATATTTCGAATAAATGGACAGAAGACCTGAAGGATCGCGAGCAGACGCTGTTTTTGAAGTCTACTTACCAAAAGCAAAATCGTATTTCATCACCGTCGACTGGCGGTCCAAGTATAGTATACAATAATGTATTTTCCGGTTTTATGGGAAGAAAGCAAGCAGTTCCATTGAAAGATTGGAGTGACATGAATGTCGAGGCTATATTAAACATTAACGCAGATCTTAATGATATTCAATGGTTAGATCAAGCCGTGGTGGCTGCATATGGGAAGAAAAATGAATTGAAACATGAATTTGCAAAATTTTATATGATTGGACAAGATAGCTATCTAGATGAGAAGACGCTTCTAGCTAAGGGTAATGAAGATTATTCAGTGAAACCTTATCCTGTTATAGTTTATCTTGATATCAGCTTGGCAGGACGGGTAGTTGTGCATATGAAAGGACATTTGGCGTTGGTTCATGCATGGGATGAGGACGTCCGCGGAGCTATGGTGGTCGCGTTTCAGACCTGTTCACAGCCTAAGAGCCGAATGTGTTGAGCGCTTTTCGACCGGTAAACATTGTACTAGGTACTTTTGCGGTGGAACTTGTTTCGGCGGAGCGGGGACTGCGCTAGAGTGCGGCCCCGTCCTCCCAACCACCAGCCGCTGCCATGCTGACGATCACCGACCTCGACCTGTTCTACGGCGACGCCCAGGCGCTCGATTCCGTGTCGCTGTCCGTCGAGGCCGGCACGACCACCGCCATCGTCGGCGCCAACGGGGCCGGCAAGACCTCGCTGATCCGCACCATCTCCGGCATCCTCAAGCCGGCCCGCGGCTCCATCCGCCTGCACGACCGGGAGATCGCCGGGCTGCCCAGCCACGTGGTGTGCGACCTCGGCGTCGGGCAGGTGGCGGAGGGGCGGCAGATCTTCCCGACGCTGTCGATCCGCGAGAACCTGGAGATGGGCGCCGTCATCCCGCGCGCCCGCGCCTCGGCCAAGGACACCTTCGCGCACGTCCTGCACCTCTTCCCCCGCCTGGAGGAGCGCCTGGAGCAGGCGGCCGGCACGCTGTCCGGCGGCGAACAGCAGATGCTGGCGATCGGCCGCTGCCTGATGGGCAGACCTGAGCTGATCATGTTCGACGAGCCCTCGCTGGGCCTCGCCCCGGCGCTGGTGCAGGAGCTGTTCCGCACCATCCGCGCACTGGGCGAGCAAGGCATGACCATCATCCTGGTCGAGCAGAACGTCGCCGCCTCGCTGAAGCTGGCCAGCCGCGCCTACGTGCTGGAGAACGGTCGCGTCGTGCTGTCCGGCACCGGCGAGGCGCTGCTGAACGACCCGGCGGTGAAGCAGGCGTACCTGGGTCTCTGACTGTTCCGATTTGGAGAACGGTCCTGTCGCGTCGGCGTGCGTTGTTGTCCCAGCACCAATCGCCACATCATGCCCGACACGAGAGAGCGGCCCATCGGCCGCCAGGAGGGTTCGGCAATGATCACGGTTCGCAACAGGGACGAGCGCGGCGCGGTGAATATGGGCTGGCTGGACAGCCGGCACAGCTTCTCGTTCGGGCACTACTTCGACCCGGCGCACATGGGCTTCCGCGCGTTGCGCGTCATCAACGACGACCGGGTGATCCCCGGCGCCGGCTTCCCGACGCACGGCCACGCCGACATGGAGATCGTCTCCTACGTGCTGGACGGTGCCTTGGAGCACAAGGACAGCCTCGGCACCGGTTCGGTCATCCGCCCCGGCGAGGTGCAGCGCATGAGCGCCGGCACCGGCATCCGCCACAGCGAGTACAACGCCTCGCGCGAGAACCCCGCCCGCTTCCTGCAGATCTGGATCCTGCCGGAGCGCAAGGGGCTGGCGCCGGGCTACGAGCAGACGGCGTTCGCCGAGGCCGACAAGCGCGGCACGCTCCGCCTCGTCGGCTCGCGCGACGGGCGGCAGGGCAGCGTGACGATCCACCAGGACGTCGACCTTTACGCCGGCCTGATCGACGGCAGCGAGTCCGCGACGTTCGAACTGCGCCCCGGCCGGCACGCCTGGGTGCAGGTGGCCCGCGGTCACGTGCGGCTCAACGGCGTGACGCTGAAGGAGGGCGACGGCGCCGCGGTCAGTGATGAGACCGCGCTGACCCTCGACCAGGGCGTCGGCGCCGAGGTGCTGCTGTTCGATCTGGCGTAGCGTGGCGGGGAGGGCGGGGGTCAGCCCCCGCCCTTCGGCGAGAGCCGGATGCCCATGCGCCGGGCCTCGACCATGAAGGCGCGGGTCATCTGCACGAGGTCGGTGCGCCAGTACAGCTGCTCCAGCGGGTCGTCCAGGAAGTCCTCCGGCAGCATGGCGTAGCAGTAGGTTTCCACCACCTTGTCCTCGGGCTTCCACGGGTCGGCGCCGTCGCGCCAGCCGATCATCCAGCCGGCGTGCCCGGCGCCGATGGCCCAGCGTTCGAAGCGCGGCGCCATGGTGTCGGCGCCGATGGGGTCCTCCACCGGCACCCGGTACAGCGCCACGAAGCGCCGCACATTGAGCTGCAGGCTCATCAGCAGCGCGTCGCCGAAGGCCTCCACCCGATAGATGCAGTCCGACGAGCCGGGGACGTGGCTGAACGTCACCTGCGCGCGCAGCAGGTCGGACAGCGGGGTGGGGGAGGGCTCGCGCGCCAGCGGCGGCGATTCGTGCTCCACGGCGCGCAGCGCGTCCACCATGTCCTGGGTCAGGAAGCGGGTGACGCGGCTCTGCGCCTCGGCGATGGTCATGCGGGTCATGCGCCGTTAACGGCGCGGGGGGCGCTTTGTTCGGTCATATCAAAGGCGCTTGATGGCTTCCATCAAGCGCCTTTGATTCAGACCCGGCAGCTCAATGCAACGCATTGAGCGGGGGGGTGATACGGCCGGCAGGACAATGAAGCATTCATGCGCCGGCCGTATCAGACGCTCTTGCCGCTCCGCTCCATCCACTCCCCGAACGCGCGGTCCTCGCTCTGGATGTGGTTGATCAGCCAGCGCGACAGGAAGCTGTTGAGGAATTCGTGCACCTGGGCGTCGGTCGGGTCGGCGGCGAAGGTGTCCTGGATCGCCTTGGCGGCGCGCGCGTGGCCGGCGATGTGGCGCTCGAACGCGGGGTAGCCGACCTCGCGCATGATGGCTTCCTCGTTGCGGAAGTGCATCTCGATGTAGGCCAGCAGGTCGTTCAGCAGCGTGCGCAGCCGCCGCGGGTCGAAGCCGTCGGCGCGCGCCTTGTTGAAGCGGTGCAGGATCTCGAAGTAGTAGCGGTGCTCCGCGTCGATCTCGTCGACGCCGGTCAGCAGCGCGTCGGTCCAGTTCACTGTTTCCATGATCGTCCCGCTCCGCCGTCGTCGGACGCGCAGAATTCCTTGAGCTTGGCCGTGTTGGCGACGAACACCGCCGCCCCGTGCGTCTCCACCCCGATCTTGCGCAGCTTGGCCAGCGCGCGCGAGAAGGTCTCCGGCTGCATCCCCAGGCGGCGCGCGATCAGGCTCTTTTCGAAGGGCAGTTCGAAGTGGACGTCCTTGCCGGCCTCCGGGCAGAGGTTCAGCAGGAAGCTGGCCACCCGCTGCGGCGAGGAGCGGACGTGCAGGTGCTCGATCTGCTGGACGAAGCCGCGGATGCGCTGCGACAGCGCCTCGACCACGCGGAACGCCACCTCGGGGTCGGCGCGCATGCAGCGGAAGAACTCCTCCGCCGTGAAGACCAGCACGCGCGTCGGCTCCACCGCCTCGGCGCTGAGGGGATAGCGGGCCGAGGAGAACATGTCGGCCTCGGCGAAGACCTGGCCGGGCTCGACCAGGCTGACCACCGCCTCCTCGCCGTCGGCGGTCAGCCGCGACAGCTTGACCGAGCCGTTGAGCAGCAGGAAGAAGCGGTCCGCCAGTTCGTCCTGGAAGAACAGCGTGCCGAAGCGCGGCACCGCCATCACCGAGGCGCTGGCCAGCAGCTTGTCCATGGCGGGCTCGGGCATGCGGCGGAACAGCGGGGCGGCGCGCACCGCCTCCAGGTCGTTCGGCTTCAGCCCTTTCAGGCGGTGTTGCATGGTGTCCGGCAGCCGTGGCTCATGGCGAGGATCGTTATACCGCTAAGGAATCTGGCGCGTCGTGCGCAGAATCTGGGCGCGGCGGATTGTCTCACAGCGCGGGCTGCTGCATAAAGCGGCACATCATGCCCGATCCGATCCTGACCCTCCTCCTTCTCGCCGCGGCGTTTCTGGCCGGGGGCCTCAACGCCATGGCCGGGGGCGGCAGCTTCCTGACGCTGCCGGCGCTGATCTACGCCGGGGTGCCGCCGGTCGCCGCCAACGCCACCGGCACCGTGGCGCTGCTGCCCGGCTACGCCAGCGGCGCCTACGGCTTCCGCCACGACATCGAGCCGGTGGACGGCATCGGCACGCTGTGGCTGTCGGTGGTCAGCCTGGCCGGCGGGCTGGCCGGGGCGGCGCTGCTGCTGTGGACGCCGGACGCCACCTTCCGGGCCATCGTGCCGTGGCTGCTGCTCGCCGCCACCGGGCTGTTCGCCTTCGGGGCGCGGCTGTCGCGCTGGCTGCAGCGCCAGGGCATCCACGGGCGCGGCGCCATGCTGGGCGGGCTGTTCGCGGTGTCGGTGTACGGCGGCTACTTCAACGGCGGGCTGGGAATCCTGCTGCTGGCGCACCTCAGCCTGTTCGGGCTGACCAGCCTGAACGCCATGAACGGGCTGAAGAACCTGCTGTCCGCCGTGCTCACCGCCATCGCGGTGGGGGCCTACGCGGCGGGCGGCGCGGTGCATTGGCCGCAGGCGCTGCTGATGGCGGCGGCGGCGGTCGTCGGCGGCTACGCCGGGGCGCGGCTGGCCCGCCGCATCCCGCCGGCCCGGCTGCGCCCGGCCATCGTCGTGGTCGGGCTGACCATGGCCGTGCTGTTCTTCGTGCGCTGATGGGTGCGCCGATGGGCGGGGGGCAGCCGATCGCGGATATCGTGGCACCCGGGCTGCGCGTGCTGTTCTGCGGCTTCAACCCCGGCACCCGCTCCGGCGCCATCGGGCACAACTACGCGGGGCGGGGAAACCAGTTCTGGCGGCTGCTCGCCGACTCCGGCCTGACGCCGCGGCTGCTGGCGCCGGAGGAGGACCGGACGATGCTCCAGTACGGTCTCGGCTCCACCAACCTCGTCGGCCGCGCCACGCCGAGCGCCGCCGACCTCAGCCGCGCCGAACTGCGCGCCGGGGTCGGGCCGTTGCGCGCGCTGGTGGAGACGAACCGGCCGCGCATCGTCGCCTACACCGGCAAGGGCGTCTACCTCGCGGCGGCCGGGCTCGGCCAAGCGGCGTGGGGGGAGCAGCCGGTGGGCCTGTTCGATGGGGTGGTCGACTTCGTGGTGCCGTCGCCGAGCGGGCTGGCGCGTCTGCCTTACGCCGAGAAGCTGCGCTGGTTCGCCGCGCTGGCCGGGCGTGCGGGCTAGCCGTCAGCGCTCGGGCAGTTCCGCCACGTCGCGCGGGGCCGGGAAGCCGCCGCTGCGCCCTTCGCGCAGGCCGTCCAGGCGGTAGTGCTGGTAGCCGGACTCGTAGGCGCCGCGGCGCACCGCGGCGGCGACGTCGGGATTGGCTGTCAGATAGGCGCGCTCCCGCCATTCCGGCGGCGGTGTCTGGCCGGCCAGCGCCGCCGGCCGCTCGACACGCGGCAGCCACGCCGACAGCGCCGCCGGCACCCCGGTCCCCTGGAGGAGATGCGACAGGCCCAGCGGCAGCAGGGCGACGGCTACGACGATCAGCAGCCTCCACATAGCGTCCTCGTCCGTTGGTGCGAGGGAACCTGTACCCACGATGAATGATGCCGATTCGTGCCGCTGCCGCAACGCACCATAAGGGCAGGGGGGCCACTCGCCTTTCGTCAGAGTTCACTAATAACCAAATAAAAATGTATAATGTAAAAAATTTGTAGAATTATGTTGCCGAGCGCGGGCGCGCCGCAGTATAGCCAGGACATTGACGCAGCCTTCCGGTGCCGCCGTGACCGCCTTGCCCGCCGCCCGCCTGACCCACCTGCAACGCCTCGAGGCCGAGAGCATCCACATCATGCG
>NZ_LGQZ01000042.1 GCF_003116015.1 Azospirillum sp. TSO22-1 | reverse complement strand
GCAAGTCGGGCGACCGCGCTCCGCCTACGATCGCCTTCGGCGCCCGTTGCCTGCGGCACCGGCTCCACGCTCCCGGGGCTCTCGGCGGATCTTCGATCCGCCTGACGCCGTCAGCGCTGGCTGCGCCAGCGCGAGAGGGTTTGCTAATCGTTCCACGGGTAGCCGCTGTCCACCTCGGCGAGGATGGCGGTCTCGCGCCGCCAGTCCGTGTGGTCGTGCAGCGGCAGCGTCGGCGACGGGGCGTGCAGGTGCGCCTCGTGGGTGTGGCGCGGCGTCATGGCGCCGATCGTCGCGGCGTCGGGGACGTACGGGGGCAGGGGACGGGGCATCGCGGGTCTCCATCGGGAGCGGTGGGTTCGGTAGACGAACACTGCCCCATCCCAGCCTATTCCCGCTGTGAGCCGGCGCACACGCGCCGCACCTTTCCGCCCCCGTGCCCGACCTTACGCCAGCAGCGCCGACAGCACGGCATTGAGCCGCTGCCGCCCGGCGTGCGTCGCGCGGATCGCCGTTGCGTCCACCTCCAGGAAGCCGCCGTCCACCAAACGTTTCAACGCCTTCGCGTCGACCAGAACGTCGAGATCGCGGCCCGTCTCCTCGACGAGGCGGGCGCGGGCGACGCCCTCGGTCAGGCGCAGGCCCATCATCAGCAACTCGGTGCCGCGGGAGCCGGTGTCGATGGGCTCCGGCGCGTGGCCGCCGTGGCCGCCGCGCTCGACGCGGTCCAGCCAGATTTCCGGGGCGCGGTGGGCGCGGGTGGCCCATTTCCCCCCGTCCAGCGTCAGCCGGCCATGCGCGCCGGGGCCGACGCCGACATAGTCGCCGTAGCGCCAGTAGGTCAGGTTGTGCCGGCTCTCCTCGCCGGGGCGGGCGTGGTTGGAGATCTCGTAGGCCGGCAGGCCGGCGGCGCCCAGCAGGTCTTGCGTCGCCTCGTAGAGGTCGCCGGCCAGATCTTCGTCGGGGATCTCGAACTCGCCGCGCTGGTGGGCCGGGAAGAACGCCGTGCCCTCCTCGATGGTCAGCTGGTAGACCGAGAGGTGCCCCATCGCGAAATCCAGCGCGCGGGTCAGCTCCGCCTGCCACGCCCCCACCGTCTGCCCGGGTCGGGCGTAGATCAGATCGAAAGAGAAACGATCGAAGGTGCGCGCCGCCAGCTCGATGGCGCCGATCGCCTCCGCGGCGTCGTGCTGGCGGCCAAGGAAACGGAGCGACGCGTCGTCCAGCGCCTGGATGCCCAGCGACACCCGGTTCACCCCCGCCGTGCGGAACGCCTGGAAGCGGCCGGCTTCGATGGAGGTCGGGTTGGCCTCCAGCGTCACCTCCAGGCTGTTGGCGACGCGCCAGCGCTGCTGGATGCGGTCGATCAGCGCAGCGGTGGTGCCGGGGTCCATCAGCGACGGCGTGCCGCCGCCGAAGAACACCGAGGTGACGGTGCGCCCCACCGTTGCGTCAGCGTAATGATCGAGCTCACACAGCAGTCCGTCGCGCCAGCGCGCCTGATCGATTCGCTCGCGGACGTGGCTGTTGAAGTCGCAGTACGGGCACTTCGATTTGCAGAAGGGCCAATGGATGTAGATCCCGAAGCCGGGATCGGGGGTCATCGGAAGCATCGCTCCACGAGCTGGCGGAAGGCGTCGGCCCGGTGGCTCATCTCGTGCTTCTTGGCCGGGTCCATCTCACCGAATGTAAGGTCATGCCCGTCGGGAACAAACATCGGATCGTAGCCGAACCCCTTTTCCCCGCGCGGCGGCCACACCAGCGTGCCATAGCAGCGGCCCTCCACCGTCTCCATGTGCCCGTCGGGCCACGCCAGCGACAGCGCGCAGACGAAGTAGGCGGAGCGGTCGGCCTTGCCGGCCAGCCCGTCCTCGACCTTTTGCATGGCGATGCGGAAGTCCTTGGTCGGTCCGGCCCAGCGCGCCGAGTAGATCCCCGGATCGCCGCCCAGCGCCGGCACCACCAGCCCGCTGTCGTCGGCGAGCGCGATGTGCCCGGCCTTGGCCGCCGCCAGCGCCTTCAGTTCCGCGTTCGCAACGAAGGTGAGGCCGGTTTCCTCCGGTTCGGGCAGGCCGAGTTCGATGTTCGACTTGAACGACTTGGCGTAGGGCCGCAGCAGGTCGGCGATCTCCCGCACCTTGCCGGGGTTGTGCGTGGCGATGACCAGCGTGTCGCCGGTGAAGTGGCGGGGGGTGGTCATATCCTCAGAACCTTTTTTGGCCGTCATTCCCGCGAAGGCGGGAATCCAGCCGATTCACGCGCATCTGCGGGAAATTATGGATCCCCGCCTTCGCGGGGATGACGAAGAAAAGGACCTACAGGCCGAGCGCCGCCTTTTGCAGGGCGACCAACTCGTTGACGCCCTTCTGCGCCAGTTCCAGCAGTTCGAGGAACTGGTCGTGTCCGAAGGGCTTCTCCTCCGCCGTGCCCTGCACCTCGACGATGCCGCCGCGGCCGGTCAGCACGAAGTTGGCGTCGGCCTGGGCGTTGGAATCCTCGGCGTAATCGAGGTCGAGCACCGCCTTGCCCTGGAAGATGCCGCAGGAGACGGCGGCCACCTGGTCGGTCAGCGGCATGCGCTTGATGGCGCCGATGCTCAGCAGGTGCTGGAAGGCCAGGTGCAGCGCCACGTAGGCGCCGGTGATCGACGCCGTGCGGGTGCCGCCGTCGGCCTGCAGGACGTCGCAGTCCACCTTGATCTGCACCTCCGGCATGGCGGCGCGGTCGGTGACGGCGCGCAGCGCGCGGCCGATCAGGCGCTGGATCTCCTGCGTGCGGCCGGACTGCTTGCCCTTGGCTGCCTCGCGGTCGGTGCGCGAATGGGTGGAGCGCGGCAGCATGCCGTACTCCGCCGTCACCCAGCCGAGGCCGGTGCCCTTGAGGAAGCGCGGCACGCTGTCATCGACGCTGGCGGTGCACAGCACGTGGGTGTCGCCGAAGCGCACGAGGCACGAGCCCTCGGCGTACTTGGCGAAGCCGGGTTCCAGCGTGACGGTGCGCAGCTGGTCAAGGGCGCGGCCGGAGGGGCGCATCGGCATAGATCCTGTCTTTGCTTAGGAATGGGGCTTAGGAATGGGCAGGGAAGCTAGCGCCGTGCCTTCCCTAAGTCCAGGCCCGGGCAGACCCGACGTTGATTCGGTTGCGCGACCTGCCTAAATTCCAACGCGCACACCGCGCATGGGAATTCGCAACCGACATGATCTCCGAGCTGAACCAACGGTCGCGCGAGATCTTCCGGCACATCGTCGACGCCTACGTGGCGACCGGCGAGCCGGTCGGCTCGCGCACGATCTCGCGGCGGCTGGGCATGGCCCTGTCGCCGGCGACCATCCGCAACGTCATGGCCGACCTGGAGGAGCTGGGGCTGCTCTACGCCCCGCACACCTCGGCCGGCCGCATTCCGACCGAGCTGGGCCTGCGCCTGTTCGTCAACGGCATCCTGGAGGTCGGCGCGCTGACCGAGGACGAGCGCGAGTCCATCGAGGCCAAGTGCTCGTCCTCCGGCCGCGCGCTGTCCGACGTGATGCGCGAGGCCTCCGCCATGCTGTCCGGGCTGTCGCGCTGCGCCGGGCTGGTGCTGGCGCCGAAGACCGACCGGGCGCTCAAGCACATCGAGTTCGTCTCGCTGGGGCCGGGCCGGGCGCTGGTGGTGCTGGTCAACGAGGACGGGCTGGTCGAGAACCGTGTCGTCGAGGTGCCGGTCGGCCTGCCGGGCTCGACCCTGCAGATGGCGTCGAACTACCTGACGTCGCGCCTCGTCGGCCGCACGCTGGACGAGGCGCGCAAGGAGGTGCTGCGCGAGATCGGCGAGCAGCGCACCGAGCTGGACGAGGTGTCCAAGCGCG
Source organism: Azospirillum sp. TSO22-1 (assembly GCF_003116015.1). Lineage (GTDB taxonomy): Bacteria > Pseudomonadota > Alphaproteobacteria > Azospirillales > Azospirillaceae > Azospirillum. The sequence goes on along the minus strand of NZ_LGQZ01000042.1, from coordinate 61,721 downwards.
TCGTCGCCGCCGGGCTGGCCACTTGGGCCGGCAGCGCCGGCGACGGCCAGCTGATCGTGCGCGGCCAGGCCAAGCTGCTGGAGGACGTCACCGCGCTGTCCGACCTGGAGCGCGTGCGCTCGCTGTTCGAGGCGCTGGAGACCAAGGAGGCCATGCTGCGCCTGCTGGAGGCCACCGGCCAGGGCGACGGCGTGCAGATCTTCATCGGCGCGGAGAACGTGCTGTTCAACCATTCCGGCTGCTCGCTGATCATCTCGCCGTTCCAGAACAGCCGCGAGCAGGTCATCGGCGCGATCGGCGTCCTCGGTCCCACACGGATCAACTATGCCCGTATCATTCCCCTGGTGGACTACACGGCGAAAGTCATCAGCCGCCTCGTCGGCTGAGGCGGATGCCCCGGAAAACAACAAGGTCGAGATCAACGAGAGAGACATGAGCGACACCAACAACACCCCCGCCGACCCCAAGCTCGAGACCAACGGCCAGCCCGCCGCCAACGACGCCGCTGCCGCCGCCGCGCCCGAGGCCGGTGGGGAGGACCGCGTCGCCAAGCTGGAGGCCGAGGTCGCCAGCCTGAAGGACCAGCTGCTGCGCGCCATGGCGGAGACCGAGAACACCCGCCGCCGCGCCCAGCGCGACCGCGAGGACGCCTCGAAGTTCGCCGTGTCCAGCTTCGCCAAGGATCTGGTGGGCGTCGCCGACAACCTGCGCCGCGCCCTGGAGGCGGTGCCGCCCGAGGGCCGCGAGAAGGACGAGATGCTCAAGAGCCTCGCCGTCGGCGTCGAGGCGACCGAGCGCCAGCTCCTGGGCGCCTTCGAGCGCGCGGCCATCAAGAAGGTCGATCCGACCGGCGAGCCGTTCGACCCGAACTTCCATCAGGTGATGTTCGAGATCGAGAACACCGGCAAGCCGGCCGGCACGGTCGTCCAGGTCCTGCAGCCCGGCTACACCATCCATGGCCGCTTGCTGCGCGAGGCGATGGTCGGCGTTGCCAAGGCTCCGGCCGACGGCGGTGCCGCGCAGCACATCGACACGACCGCCTGACGCCTATCGGGCGCATACCAGAGATCCGGGAGCGGCGCATCGCCGCACCGCCCCCGGCCTTGCGCAAGCGGTTCGCATTTGCGACTCTCGCGGTTTGTGCTGCGCCGCGGCAGCATGCTCCGATAGCAGAGGCGACACTGTGGCGAAGACGATCCTGACCGTCGACGATTCCAAGACCATCCGCGACATGGTCTCCTTCACCCTGCAGAAGGCGGGCTACGCCGTGCAGGAGGCGGCGGACGGGGCGGCCGGCGCGGCGCTGGTCGCCAAGCAGAAGTTCGACTGCATCATCACCGACCTGAACATGCCGGGCATGGACGGCCTCGCCCTCACCCGGGCGGTGCGCGCCAGCGCCACCAACCGCGCCACCCCGGTGCTGCTGCTGACCACCGAGGCCGACCCCGCCAAGAAGACCGCGGGGCGTGAAGCCGGCGCCACCGGCTGGCTGGTCAAGCCGTTCAACCCCGAGAAGCTGGTCGAGACGGTGCGGAAGGTCTGTCCGTGAAGATCGCCGACCTGCCGTTCGGTACCACGGACTGGAACGAGGTCGAGCCGACCATGCACCCGGGCGAGCGCGGCCACGCGCTGTGGCGGACCCGGCAGTTCGGCGACATCCGCGTCCGTATGGTCGAGTATTCGCCGGGCTATCTGGCCGACCACTGGTGCAGCAAGGGCCACATCCTGCTGTGCCTGTCCGGTGCAATGGTGACCGAACTGGCGGATGGGCGGACCTTCACGTTGACGCCGGGCGTCAGCTATCAGGTTGCCGACGGCGCCGAGCCGCACCGCTCCTCCACCGAGACGGGCTGCACCCTGTTCATCGTGGATTGACCGCGAACAGGAACTCCCCCTCCGGATCGTGCGCCTGGAACCGGGTGCGCGCCGTCGTGCGGCTCGACACCGCGTAGCAGTAGGCGCAGCCGTGCGGGCAGGTGTCGTAGGCGCCGATGTCGCGGCTCTCGGCGCACAGGCAGCCGGGGCGGTTGCCCTTCTGCCGCGCCGCCACCGGCGCACCGGCCACATCCGACAGCCGCGCTGCATCGACGCAGCGCGCCGCCTGCACACCGGGAACGTCCGCCAGGTCCGGCTGCGTGCACAGCGTCAGGGCCATGCCGTTCTCCGCCGCGATGCCGGAAAGGGTGGCGAGCAGGGCGCGCTCCTCCTCCGCCACCGGCGCGTGCCAGGAGAAGCCGGCCACCCGCGCCGCCGCGTCCAGATTGCGGGCGGTCTTGCGGTAGGGCTGCATGAAGGACACGGTGACCTCGTCGGTGACGCCGCGCAGCGCCGCGGCCAGCCGGGCGAAGGTGTCGCGGTGCCAGACGGGCGGCGTCAGCGTGGTCAGCACGATCGGGTCGTAGCGCCACACCGCCGCCCGCGGCCCCCAACGGTCGCGCACCGCGCGCAACTGCGCCACCGCGTCGTCCCAGGCGATGACCGAGCGTTCCAGCGCCCGCGGGTAGGCGGTGACCGTCACCTGCGCGACGAACGGCGTGCCGCGGGCGTCCACGGCGTCGAGGGCGGCGCCGAACGGTGCGAGGTTACGGGTCCAGAACACGAAGCCGTCCACCGCGGCCGGTGTCAGGTCGACCTGCCCCGGCGGGCCGCCGTAGGGGTTGACGACACGTGCGTAGCCGGCCTCCAGGCGGTTGAGGAACCAGCGGCCATAGAAGGCTGGAATGTCGGTGCGGTAGCTGGCGGAGACGATCATCCCGCTTTCATGGGCCGCCGCCCACCGGCTATCAAGGGCCGGCTATCAAGGGCGCCCCAGCGCGGAGGAAGCGATGAACGAGGATTGGAAGGCGGTGGAGTGGGCCGGCACGGTGCGCTTCCGCGTGCCGATGGGCTGGACGGTGTCGTCCGAGGACCGCGAGGGGATCGAGGTGCTGGCCTTCGATCCCAACGACTCCGGCGGCGGCACGTTCCACGTGCTGGTCGACGAGCGTGCCCCGCGCCCCGGCGAACCGGCGGAGGCGGTGCTGCACGAGATGGCGTTGCGCTTCGTGCGCCCCGACGACGCCCGGGTCAGCGACCGCAGCGTCGAGGAGCGGGAGGACGGCGCCCGCCTCGCCCTGGCGGCGATGGCGACGGAGGAGGACGGCCGCGCCGAGAGCCACTATTTTTGGTTGCTCGGCCGCGTCCGCGACGGGCGGGTGCGGGTGGCGATGTTCAGCTACACGGTGCCGGCGCTGTTCGACGGGCAGGAGCCGCACGTCTCGAACCTTGCCGGGCTCGACGCGGCGATCCGGGCCGCGGAGCTGCTGTAGCGCGGGGGCGTTACAGCCCCCGCCGCCGGATCAGCAGTGGCCGACGCCGCCGGCCATCAGGGCCTTGAGCTGCATGGCCTTGGGGTCGGCCTCGATCGCCGCCTCCTCGGCGGCCATGGCGGCCAGCCCTATGAAGCGGGCCAGATCGTCGAGATCGCAGCGCGCGGCGTCGTCCTTCAGGCTGTCGAGGCAGGATTTGATGGCAAGCGCCACGCCGCGCCGGTCTTCGAACATTGGATCACCCTTCAACAGGTTATCTGCCAGGATACTGTTCATCGGCGGCAACCTTCTTTCGCAAGGACCGGCGCCGCGTTGCTACAGCATATAACATAAATGCACGCTGGCTTCACCAGATGAATCTTGCGACAAACAGTCGAATCTTGCGTCAATAAGCAGTTAACGCGCGTCTTCGATCGGTGGAATCGCGCAAACGCCGCTGATTACTATTAACAGGAGGTTAACGGCGACATATTGTCCGAACTTTCCTGGTTGCGCTACTGTGCGAGTGCTTCGCGCCCCGGTAAGAGCTGTTGCCGGAGGCGGCGTATACGAAACATATCACTGTATGCGGCGGGATTCTCTTGGCCCGCGTGGATGCTGGGTTTCCCACCGGAATGGAGCGAGGGGCTGCGTCATCTTCGCGCAATCCCGCTGCAATCTTCCTCGTCCGGAAGCGCGGCGGGCGTTGCACGCCGTGGCGCACCTGCCTATATCTCCGGCGACAGTCGCGTTTCACCCCGACACGTTCCAACCGAACCGAATGGGGATCACGGCGGTGCCGGTTCACTGGGCCGCCGCCGATCTGCCGGAAAACAGAGGTTTAGACATGAGCAAAGTCATTGGCATCGACCTCGGCACCACGAACTCGTGCGTGGCCGTGATGGAAGGCTCCAGCGCCAAGGTGATCGAGAACGCCGAGGGCGCGCGCACCACCCCATCCATGGTCGCGTTCGCGCAGAACGGCGAGCGCCTCGTCGGGCAGCCGGCCAAGCGTCAGGCGGTGACCAACCCTGAGAACACCCTTTTCGCGATCAAGCGTCTGATCGGCCGCCGCTACGACGATCCGCTGACCGAGAAGGACAAGGGCCTCGTTCCCTACAAGATCATTGCGGGTGACAACGGCGACGCCTGGACCGAGGCGCACGGCAAGAAGTACAGCCCCAGCCAGATCAGCGCCTTCATCCTCGGCAAGATGAAGGAGACGGCGGAGAACTACCTGGGCGAGAAGGTGACCCAGGCGGTCATCACCGTCCCCGCCTACTTCAACGACGCCCAGCGCCAGGCCACCAAGGACGCCGGCAAGATCGCCGGCCTGGAAGTGCTGCGCATCATCAACGAGCCGACCGCGGCCGCGCTGGCCTACGGCCTGGAGAAGAAGGGCGCCGGCACCATCGCCGTGTACGACCTCGGCGGCGGTACGTTCGACATTTCGGTGCTGGAGATCGGCGACGGCGTGTTCGAGGTGAAGTCGACCAACGGCGACACCTTCCTCGGCGGTGAGGACTTCGACGCCCGCATCATCGACTACCTCGCCGACGAGTTCAAAAAGGAGCAGGGCATCGACCTGCGCAAGGACAAGCTGGCCCTCCAGCGCCTCAAGGAGGCCGCGGAGAAGGCGAAGATCGAGCTGTCCTCGACGACGCAGACCGAGGTCAACCTGCCCTTCATCACCGCCGACCAGTCCGGCCCGAAGCACCTCAACGTCAAGCTGAGCCGCGCAAAGCTGGAAGCCCTGGTCGACGACCTCGTCTCGCGCACCATCGAGCCGTGCAAGGCGGCCCTCAAGGACGCCGGCCTGAAGGCCAGCGAGATCGACGAGGTGATCCTGGTCGGCGGCATGACCCGCATGCCCAAGGTCATCGAGGAGGTGAAGAAGTTCTTCGGCCGCGAGCCGCACCGCGGCGTCAACCCGGACGAGGTGGTCGCCATCGGCGCCGCCATCCAGGGCGGCGTGCTGAAGGGCGAGGTGAAGGACGTCCTGCTGCTCGACGTGACCCCGCTGTCGCTGGGCATCGAGACGCTGGGCGGCGTGTTCACCCGCCTGATCGACCGCAACACCACGGTGCCGACCAAGAAGTCGCAGGTCTTCTCGACCGCCGAGGACAACCAGACGGCCGTGACCATCCGCGTCTTCCAGGGCGAGCGCGAGCTGGCCGCGGACAACAAGATGCTCGGCCAGTTCGACCTCGTCGGCATCCCGCCGGCGCCGCGCGGCGTGCCGCAGGTCGAGGTGACCTTCGACATCGACGCCAACGGCATCGTCTCGGTGATGGCGAAGGACAAGGCGACCGGCAAGGAGCAGCAGATCCGCATCCAGGCCTCGGGCGGCCTGTCGGACGCCGACATCCAGAAGATGGTGAAGGACGCCGAGGCCCACGCCGCCGAGGACAAGAAGCGGCGCGAGCTGATCGACGCCCGCAACCAGGCGGACGGTCTGATCCACACCACCGAGCGCTCCATCAAGGAGGGCGCGGAGAAGGTGCCGGCGGCCGAGAAGGACGCGGCCGAGCGCGCCATCGCCGACCTGAAGGCGGTGCTCGACGGCGACGACCTGAACGCCATCAAGTCGAAGACCGACGCGCTGGCCCAGGCCTCCATGAAGATCGGCGAGGCCATGTACAAGGCCGGCGCCGGTGACGCCGCCGGTGCGGCGGCGGGTGCCGCCGCCGGGGCCGCCGGTGCGGGCGCCGGGCATCAGGCCGAGCCGGGCGTGGTCGATGCCGATTTCGAGGAAGTCGACGACGACAAGAAGAAGTCGGCGTAAGTCACGCCCGGGTCCGACCGGACTCGTGCTATACCGTCCGGCCCGCCGCCCGAAGTTCCGGGGGCGGGCCGGAACGGTGTTTTGGGGCTAACGCGAGGCGCTCGGGGCTTCCATGGCGAAACAGGACTATTACGAACTCCTCGGCGTGGCGAAAACCGCCAGCGCGGACGATCTCAAGAAGGCGTACCGCAAGCTGGCGATGCAGTACCACCCGGACCGCAATCCCGGGAACGACGAAGCCGAGCATAAATTCAAGGAAATCAACGAGGCCTACGACGTCCTCAAGGACGAGCAGAAGCGCGCGGCCTACGACCGCTTCGGCCATCAGGCGTTCGAGAACGGCGGCCGGGGCGCCCCGGGCGGCGGCTTCGGCGGCGGCGGGTTCGACTTCGGCGGCGGCGGCTTCGCCGACATCTTCGACGAGATGTTCGGCGAGTTCATGGGCGGTGGGCGTCGCCAGGGCGGCGGCGGCTCCGGCCGCGGCCAGGATCTGCGCTACAACCTGGAGATCGGCCTGGAGGAAGCCTTCAAGGGCTCGCAGGCCACGGTCCGGGTGCCGACCTCGGTGGCGTGCGAGAGCTGCAGCGGCACCGGCGCCGCGGCCGGCACGCAGCCGATCACCTGCCCGACCTGCGCCGGCCACGGCAAGGTGCGCGCGCAGCAGGGCTTCTTCACCATCGAGCGCACCTGCCCGGCCTGCCACGGCCAGGGCCGCATCATCAAGGACGCCTGCAAGAGCTGCGGCGGCGCCGGTCGCCAGCGCAAGGAGAAGACCCTCCAGGTCAACATCCCGGCCGGCGTCGAGGACGGCACCCGCATCCGCTTGGCGGGTGAGGGCGAGGCGGGCCTGCGCGGGTCGCCGCCGGGCGACCTCTACATTTTCCTGGCCATAGCACCGCACCCGCTGTTCCAGCGCGACGGCGCCAACATCCACTGCCGGGTGCCGATCCCGATGGTGACGGCGGCGCTGGGCGGCGCGGTGGAGGTGCCGACCATCGACGGCACCAAGGCCAAGATCACGGTGCCGGCCGGCACCCAGTCGGGCCACCAGTTCCGCCTGAAGGGCAAGGGCATGTCGGTGCTGCGCAGCCCGCACCGCGGCGACATGTTCATCCAGGCGATGGTCGAGACGCCGATGAACCTGACCAAGCGCCAGCAGGAACTGCTGCGCGAGTTCGAGAAGGCCGGCGGCAAGGACGGCGGCACCAACCCGCAGTCCGAGGGCTTCTTCGCCAAGGTGAAGGAGCTGTGGGAGGACTTGAAGGAGTAGCACGCGGCTTCGGGTCCGCTGTGGAACGAAACGGGAGGGCGGTTGCCCTCCCGTTTTTCTTTGTCTGCGCCTTTCGTCGTGTCATCGCGTCGCAGCCGGTCCTACCACTGACGCCTTGACGGGTGCTCATTGTAAGAGGAGTTATCGGGCCGTTCGTGCACGCTCCACGGGGCCGGGCCGTCTTCGCCCGCGTGCCGAAGATTACACAGCGAAGTAAGTTGCCGGGAGGGAGGATCGCGTGTATCCAGGGGCCTCGAATCTCCTCAGACGCTTTGCGGAAAAGGCGTTCCAGGCCGTGAGCGGTGATCTGTCCCTCGAGCAGCTGCGCGACCTGGTGCACCCCGGTGGCCACACGCCGATCATCCAGCGGCGCCGGGCCGTCCTCATCCATTCCCGCGTGCGCATGGTGGCGGCGGCGTTCGCCGTGCTGACGCCGCTGTGGATCGGCATCGACGTCGTCATCTTCCAGTGGCCGCTGTGGGGCTGGCTGGCCCTGTTGCGCATCGTCGCCAGCGCGGCGTTCGGCGCGCTGGCGCTCGGCTACCGGATCAGCGACGACATCGGCTCGGCGTGGCGCGGGCTGGCGCTGCTGCTGGCGGTGCCGACGGTGTTCTTCCTGCTCTCCCACCCCATGCTGAACCAGCAGGAGATCGTCGGCGTCGCCGCCGCGGTCGGGGCGGGCTATGCGTTCCTGCCCTTCGTCATGGTGGCGGGCTTGAGCGTCTTCCCGCTGACCGCCATCGAGGGGCTGGTGTTCGCGCTGCCGCTGTTGTCGGCGCATCTGGCGGCGGGGCTCTACGGCTCGCTGGTCTTCCCGTTCCCCAGCTATGTCGGCGCCTTGTGGCTGCTGCTGCTGATCACCGTGGTGGCGGCGCTGGCGGCGATGAGCCAGCTGCATTTCATGATGGCGCTGGTCGACCAGGCCTCGCACGACGGCATGACCGGCGCCTTCGGCCGGCGCATCGGCGAGGAGCTGCTGCGCCTGCAGTTCGCCCACGCCCAGCGCAGCGAGCACCCGCTGGCGCTGGTGTTCGTCGATCTCGACGACTTCAAGAAGGTCAACGACCGCTACGGCCACGACGAGGGCGACCGGGTGCTGCGCAACGCCGCCGACGCCATCCGCGGCATGCTGCGGCAGAGCGACATCCTGGTGCGTTGGGGCGGCGAGGAATTCCTGCTGGTGATGCCCAACACCGCGCGCGAGGGTGCGCGGGCGGCGGCCGAGCGGCTGCGCTCGCTGGGATTCGGCAATCGGCCGGACGGCAGCCCGCAGACCGCCAGCATCGGCATCGCCGAGTACATGGCCGACCGCCCCGAGGACTGGGAGCGAATGGTCGACCTCGCCGACCACCGCATGTACCTCGCCAAGCAGGCCGGCAAGGACCGCATCGTGGCGGTCGAGATGGCGGACGCGGCGCAGTAGGGCGCTATTTCCTGCGCCGTGCGGATGCCTTGTTTGCCGTCATGGCCGGGCTTGTCCCCATGGGTGCTAACTTAGGTACCTGTTACCACCTCCTGCACCCTTTTGGCCGTCATCCCCGCGAAGGCGGGGATCCATACGTTCCACAGCCTCTTGCTTTGCGGGTTATGGATCCCCGCTTTCGCGGGGATGACGGTCAGGAAAAGTATCTGGAGCGACGTACGAGGACTTAACTTGGCGCCCATGGGGACAAGCCCGGCCATGACGGAATGGAAGCGCATTGGCGCTTTGCGCCCAAACGAAAACCGCCCGGGGGATGGCCCCGGGCGGTTGGTTCGAGCGTTTCGCCGCTTACTCGTCGCGCTGGCCCAGGAACGACAGCATGAACTGGAACAGGTTGATGAAGTCCAGGTACAGCGTCAGCGCGCCCATCAGGGCCAGCTTGCCGCCGCTCTCGCGGTCATAGCCCTCGGCGTAGCTCTCCTTGATCGCCTGCGTGTCGTAGGCGGTCAGGCCGGTGAAGATCAGCACGCCGATCACCGAGATCGCGAACTGCAGCGCGCTCGAGGCGAAGAAGATGTTGACCAGGCTGGCGATCAGGATGCCGATCAGGCCCATCACCAGGAAGCTGCCCATGCCGGACAGGTCACGCTTGGTGGTGTAGCCCCACAGGCTCATCGCCAGGAAGGTCGCGGCGGTGACGAAGAAGGTCAGCGCGATCGACGCCCCGGTGAACACCAGGAAGATCGACGCCATCGACAGGCCCATGGCGGCGCAGTAGGCCCAGAACACGCCCTGGGCCGCCGCGAACGACAGCCGGTTGATGCCGAACGACAGCACCATCACGAAGGCCAGCGGCGCCAGCATGACCACCCACTTCAGCGGGGTGCCGAAGATGGCCTGCAGCATCGCCGGGCTGGACGCGACGAAGAGCGCGACCAGGCCGGTCACGATCAGGCCGCCGCCCATGTAGTTGTAGACGCGCAGCATGTGCTGGCGCAGGCCTTCGTCGAAGTAGCCCCGATCGAACGCCCGGCCCGCGGCGGTGTCGTAGCGCTGGAAAATCGGGTCAGCCATTGTGGTTTCCTCAGAAGCGATGTTGGTCTCGACATCGTAGCATATCGTGGAGTCCACCGCTTCGTTCAAGATGTCCGTCGGGCGGCCCGGGCTTCATGAACGAAGCTTCATGCCACTGTCATGCAAGCGCCGCTACTCGTTGCGCAGCAGCGGCGCCGCTGGCTGGCCGAGCGCCCGCCACGTGCCCAGGAAGCCGAAGACCAGCGTGATCGCCGTGCACAGCGCCGCCGTCCACAGCACGGCCGAGGGCAGGAAGGTCCAGTCCCAGCGCATCAGCCGCGTCAGGATGGCCCACGCCGTGATGGTGCCGATGACACCGGAGATCAGCGCGGTGACCAGCCCCAGAAGGCCGTATTCCATCAGGAAGGCGCCCAGCACGTCCTTCCGCGTCGCCCCCAGCACCTTCAGCACCACCGAATCGTAGACCCGCCGCCGGTGCCCGGCCGCCACCGCGCCGGCCAGCACCAGCGTGCCGGCGATCAGCGTGATCGCCGCGGTCAGCCGCACCGCGAGGCCGATGTTGCCCAGCATGCCGGCCACCGTCTCCAGCGCGTCCTTGATGCGCACGCTGGTGATGTTGGGGAAGCGCTTGAGCACCGCGCGCTGCACCGCCGGCTCCACGTCGACGGGCGCGCGGACGGTGGCGATCCAAGTCTGCGGAGCGGACTCCAGCACGCCCGGCGACAGCACCAGCGCGAAGTTGATGGACATGGTCGAGAAGTCGGCGGCGCGCACGTTCGCCACCTTCGCCTCGATGACGCGGCCGAGGATCGACAGGCCCAGCCGGTCGCCGACGCCGATGCCGAACGCCTCCGCCACGTCCTTGTGGATGGAGAGCAGCGGCGGCCCGCGGTAGTCCTCCGGCCACCAGGAGCCGGCGACGATCTCGCCGTTGCGCGGCGGGGCGGCCGAATAGGTGATGCCGCGCTCGTTGCGGATGACCCAGCCCTTCTCCGGGTTCTTGAGCGCCTTCTCCGCCTCCTCGCCGTTCACCGTGGCGAGGCGGCCACGCAGGCTCGGCACCGCCTCGAAGCCGTGCGTGCCGGGGATCGACAGCACGGTCTGCCTGAAGGCGTCGAACTGGTCGGGCTGCACGTCGACGAAGAAGAAGCTGGGCGCATCCTTGGGGATGACATCGTTGATGCGGCGGGCAAAGTTGCCCTCGACCAGCGCGATGGCGACCAGCACCGTCAGCCCGAGGCCGAGCGACAACACCACGCTGGCCGTCGGGTTGCCGGGCCGGTGCAGGTTGGCGAGCGCCAGGCGCAGCCCCGGCCGCTTCGGCCGCCCGGCGCGCGCGGCGCCGCGGGTGACCAGCCACGCCGCGCCCCGGAAGGCCAGCAGCGTGGCGACGGCGCCGCCGACGAACCACCACGCGAAGCGCTTGTCCGCCGCGGTGACGATGGCCAGCGCCGCCAGCGCGGTGGCCGACGCCGCCAGCGCCGCCACGTAGACCCAGCGCGGCCGGCCGCCGGACGGCGCGATCACGTCGCGGAACAGCGCCCCCGCCGGCACCTCGCGCGCCCGGCCGAGCGGCCACAGCGAGAAGGTCAGCGCGGTCAGCAGCCCGAACAGCGCGGCGACGGCCAGCGCGCCGGGGTAGACGCCGAAATGCGCGTTGATCGGCAGCACGCCCTCCAGCAGCCGGCCGAGCAGCAGCGGCGCGGCGCCGCCGATCATCAGGCCGAAACCGATGCCCAGCGCCGCCAGCAGCAGCACCTGGATCAGGTAGGTGCGGAACACCAGCGCGCCGGGCGCGCCGACGCATTTCAGCGTGGCGATGGTCTCGGCGCGGGCGTCGAGGTGGGCGTGCACGGCGTTGCTCACCCCCACGCCGCCGACCAGCAGCGCGGTCAGGCCGACCAGCGTCAGGAACAGCGTCATCCGCTCGATGAACTGCTCGATCTGCGGCGAGGCGTTGGTGGTGTCGCGCACCCGCCACGCGGCGTCGGGGAAGCGCTTGGCGAGATCCTCCTGCCACGCCTTGGCGGTGGTGCCGGGGGCCAGGGCGACTTTCTCGGTCCAATAGACGATGCTGCCGGGCTGCAGCAGCGCGGTGTCGGGCAGGGCGGCGGTGGAGACCATCAGCCGGGGGCCAAGCGCGAAGGCGCCGGACGAGGCCTTGTCCGGCTCGCGGGCCAGTACGGCGCGCACCTCGATCTCGGCGTCGCCGAGACGCAGGCGGTCGCCGGGCTTCAGCTCCAGCCGGTCGAGCAGCGTGTCCTCGGCCACCGCGCCCCAGACGCCGTTGCGCTGGACGAGCGCGGCGTGCAGGCCGTTGCCGCCGCGCAGCTCGGCTGTGCCGAACAGCGGGTAGGCGCCGTCCACCGCTTTCAGCTCGACCAGGGTGGAGCGCTGCTCGTCCAGCGAGCGCGCCATGCCGCGCATCTCCGCCGACTCGGAGACGCGGCCGGACCGTTTCAGGAAGGCCAGCGCGTCGCCGTCCGGCGGGGTGTAGATCTGGCGGACGCTGACGTCGCCGCCGAGGATGGCGCGCCCGTCCTCCTGCAAGCCGGTCAGGATGCCGCTGGACACCGACTGCACGGCGGCGATGGCCGCGACGCCCAGCATCAGGCAGGCCAGGAAGATGCGGAATCCTTGCAAGCCGCTGCGCAGCTCGCGGAGTGCGAGGCGGAAGGCGAGCATCTCACTCCCCCGCCACGCGCAGGTCTTCGCGCATCCGCCGCTCATCCGCGGCGATGCGCCCGTCGCGCAGCGTCACCGTGCGGTCGCAGCGCCGCGCCAAGGCCGAGTCGTGGGTGATCAGCACCAGCGTGGTGCCGCGCCGCTCGGCCAGCCCGAACAACAGCTCGACGATGGTGGCGCCGGTGTCGAGGTCGAGGTTGCCGGTGGGCTCGTCGGCCAGCAGCAGCGACGGCTCGGCGACGAAGGCGCGGGCGATGGCGACGCGCTGCTGCTCGCCGCCCGACAGCTGGCCAGGATAATGCGTCAGCCGGTGCGCGAGGCCGACCGCCTCCAGCCCGGCGCGGGCGCGTTCGAAGGCGTCCGGCGCCCCGGCGAACTCCAGCGGGATGGCCACGTTCTCCAGCGCGGTCATGGTGGGGACGAGGTGGAAAGCCTGGAAGACGATGCCCACATGGTCGCGGCGGAAGCGCGCCAACCGGTCCTCGTCGAGCGTGCCGAGGTCGTGCCCCGCCACCGAAATCCGGCCGGAGCTGGGGCGCTCCAGCCCCGCCATCACCATCATCATGGTGGACTTGCCGGAGCCCGACGGGCCGACCACGCCGACCCGTTCGCCGCGCCCGACCGAGAGATCCAGGCCCCTCAGGATGTTGACGGGTCCGGCGGCGCTGTCCAATCTCAGGTGGACGTCCTGGAGCTGGACGATCGGAGACGCCGCGGAATCGGGTCGGGACATGCGAAGGGTCTCACCGGGATACGGGACGGGGAACGAATGGGACTTCCGCCATATGGCATGGCATACCGCCTTTTCAACGCCGCGCTGGCCGGCCTGCTGGCCCTCGGGGTGTGGTCGATGAGCGCAGCCGCGCACGCGGCGCCGGTGCGGCTGGTGGCGCTGGGCGACAGCCTGACCGCCGGCTACGGCCTGCCGCCGGAGCAGGGCTTCACCGTCGTTCTGGAGACGGCGCTGAAGGCCAAGGGCTACGACGTGACGGTGGTCAACGCCGGCGTGTCCGGCGACACCACGGCCGGCGGCCGGGCGCGGTTGGACTGGACGCTGGGCGACAGGCCGGACGCCATGATCGTCGAACTGGGCGCCAACGACATGCTGCGCGGCATCGACCCCGGCGTGGCGCGCGCCAACCTGGACGCCATCCTCAAGACGATCAGCGAGCGGAAGATTCCCGTGCTGCTCGCCGGGATGTACGCGTCGGGCACGTACGGCAAGGCGTACGTCGACCGCTTCAATGCCATCTACCCGGAGCTGGCGCAGGCGTACGGGGTGCCGCTCTACCCTTTTTTCCTTGATGGCGTGGCGACGGACGCCCGCCTGAACCAGGGGGACGGCATCCACCCGAACGCCACCGGCGTACAACGGATCGTCGAGGGCATCCTGCCCTATGTCACGCGCCTTTTGGACCAGCGGGCGCACGGAGGCTGAAGGCATGGGCACCACCACGGCAACGCGCTTCCACGCCGCCTCGGCCGTCGGGCCGGACTGGGGGCAGACGGTCAAGGCGTGCCTGGACAAGCTGGGCGACGTGCGCGGCTGCAACCTGGGCTTCCTGTACGTCACCGATTCGCTGGCCGAGCAGGCTTCCAGCATCCTCAATCTGCTGCGCGGGGTGACCGGGATCCGCGACTGGGTCGGCAGCGTCGGGATCGGCGTGCTGGGTGGCGGGGAGGAGCTGTTCGACCAGCCGGCCATCGCGGTGATGGCCGCCCGCCTGCCCGAGGAGTCCTTCCGCGTCTTCCCGGTGGTCAGCGGCGACCTGGAACCGATGCGCCGCGTCGCCGGCGGCTGGCTCGACCGCAACGGGGCGACGCTCGGCCTCGTGCACGCCGACCCGCGCAACGCAGACCTGCCCGATCTGGCGACGCGGCTGGGCGAGGCGACCGGAGCATTCCTGGTCGGCGGGCTGGCCTCGTCGCGCGGCGAGTACCCGCAGTTCAGCGTGCCGGCCTCGTCGGCGACCATGACGGCCCCTAAAATCAAGGAGGGCCCAGTTGGCGACGGCGGCGTGTCGGGCGTGCTGTTCGGCAACGGGCTGGAGGTGGCGACCGGGCTGACGCAGGGCTGCTCGCCCATCGGGCCGATGCGCACCATCTCCGCGGCCGAGGAAAACCTGATCATCGAGATCGACGGCCGCCCGGCGCTGGAGGTGTTCAAGGAGGACATCGGCGAGCTGCTGGCGCGGGACCTCAACCGCGTCGCCGGCTACATCTTCGCCGGGCTGCCCATCGCCGGGTCGGACACGGCGGACTATCTGGTGCGCGACATCATCGCCATCGACGCGCGCATGGGCTGGCTGGCGGTGGGCGAGCGGGTCGAGCCCGGCCGGCGCATCCTGTTCACCCGCCGCGACCGGCAGTCCGCCGTGCTCGACATGGAGCGCATGCTGGAGAAGCTGAAGAAGCGGCTGTCCGGCCCGCCGAAGGGCGGCGTCTATGTCAGCTGCGTCGCCCGCGGCCCCAACTTCTTCGGCGAGGGCAACCAGGAGGTCGCCATGATCCAGCGCGCGCTGGGGGAGTTCCCCCTGGCCGGTTTCTTCGCCAACGGCGAGATCTCCAACGCGCGGCTGTACGGCTACACCGGCGTCCTCACCCTCTTCCTCTGACGATATTCCAAGGGATTTTCACGCATGCAATACCGCCCGCTGGGCCGCACCGGCCTCCAGGTGAGCGTCATCGGCCTCGGCACCATGACCTGGGGCCGCCAGAACACCGAAGCCGAGGGACACGCCCAGATGGATCTGGCGCTCGACCACGGCATCACCTTCTGGGACACCGCCGAGATGTACGCGATCCCGCCGATCGCCGAATCCCACGGCACCACCGAGGAGATCATCGGCACCTGGTTCAAGAGCCGCGGCAAGCGCGACCAGGTGATCCTCGCCAGCAAGGCCATCGGCGCGGCGCATGGCGGCTTCCCGTGGGTGCGCGGCGGCACCGCGAAGCTCGACCGCGCCAACCTCGTGGCGGCGGTGGACGCCAGCCTGAAGCGGCTGCAGACCGACGTCATCGACCTCTACCAGCTGCACTGGCCCGACCGCGTCACCAACCGCTTCGGCGGCCGCAGCTACCAGCACAAGCCGGAGATGGACGGCACCCCGCTGGCCGAGACGCTGGCGGTGCTGGGCGATCTCATCCAGGCGGGCAAGATCCGCCACATCGGCCTGTCCAATGAGACGCCCTGGGGCGTGATGACCTGCCTGAAGCTGTCGGAAATGCACGGCCTGCCGCGCATCGCCAGCGTTCAGAACGCCTACAACCTGCTGAACCGCGCCTACGAGACCGCGCTGGCGGAGATCGGGCTGCGCGAGGACGTCGGGCTGCTCGCCTACGCGCCGCTGGGGGCGGGGACGTTGTCGGGCAAGTACCTGGACGGCAGGATCCCGCCAGGCACCCGGCGCGCCATCGACCACCGCAAGTCGCGCTACGACACGCCGAGCGCCGACGAGGCCACCCGGGCCTATCTGGACATCGCCAAGCGGCATGGCCTGTCGCCGACGCAGATGGCGATCGCCTTCGTGGCGCGGCAGCCGTTCGTGGCCTCGGCGCTGATCGGGGCGACGAACATCGCGGATCTGAAGTCCAACATAGAGGCACTGGACGTGACGCTCGGCGACGCGGTGCTGAAGGAGATCGACGCGGTGCACGCGCGGCTGCCGGACCCGTGTCCGTGATGCGTACCCAACCCTCCCCCAGCCCCGCTGGGGGAGGGTTGGGTGGGGGCCGCGGCTTTGCGGAAAACAACCAGCCCCCACCTAACCTCCCCCGCCGGAGGCGGGGGAGGGACCGGGAAGGTTACACGAACAGCATCGCCCCGCCGGCCGGCGACTCGTTGAGGAACGTTACCACGCCGCCCTTCTGCACCGGCACGTCGGGCCGCAGCCCGGCCCCCGGCGGCAGGCCCAGCGCCTTCAGGCCCATCTCGCAGGCCATGACGGTGACGCCCAGCGCCACGCAGGCATCCAGCAACTCTTCGAAGGTGGCCAGCCCGTTCTTGGCGAAATAGTGGTCGCGCTCGGTCGGGCGGCTGCCATCGTCGGCGGCGTCCAGGTCGTGCCAGCCGAGCACGCCTGGCTCCTGCTCGTGCACCAGGGCACGCAACGCCCGGCCGGTGAAGAACAGGGTCACCTTGCGGTTGGTCGCCGCTGCGGCGCTCGCCATGACGAGCGCGTAGTGCACGCGGTCGAAGCCGCCGGCTAACACCACGATGGACAGGCTGTCGGGTCCCTGCATGGCGCCCTCAGTGATGCGACAAATCGTGAAGCGTGCGGTCGGTGCCGCACAGCGGGCAGGCCGGGTCGGGCTTCACGGTGATCCGGTGGTAGCCGGCGTTGAGCGTGTCGAGCATCAGCAGGCTGCCCGACAGGCTCTCGCCGATGCCCAGCAGTTCCTTCAGCACCTCGGTCGCCTGCAAGGAACCGACGACGCCCGCCAACGCGCCCAGCACCCCGCCCTCGGAACAGGACGGCACCAGCCCGCGCGGCGGCGGTTCGCGGAAGATGCAGCGGTAGCAGGGGCCGCTCTCGTGCGCCTTGAAGGTCGAGACCTGCCCGTCGAAGCGCAGCATCGCCGCGGAGACCAGCGTTTTCCTCGCGAGGAAACAGGCGTCGTTCAGCAGGAAGCGCGTGCCGAAATTGTCCGACCCGTCGGCCACCACGTCGTAGCGCCCGATCAGGTCGAGCGCGTTGTCCTTGGTGATGCGGGCCTTGTGCGCCTCTACCTTGACGTCGGGGTTCAGCGCCTGGATGCGGGCGGCGGCGCTCTCAACCTTCGGCGTGCCGAGGGTGGATTCGTCGTGGATGATCTGGCGCTGCAGGTTGGAGAGGTCCACCACGTCGTCATCGACGACGCCGATGGTGCCCACCCCGGCGGCGGCGAGGTACAGCAGCAGCGGCGAGCCGAGCCCGCCGGCGCCCACCACCAGGACCTTGGAGTTCAGAAGCTTCTCCTGCCCAACCCCGCCGACGTCCGGCAGGATGATGTGGCGGGAATAGCGGTGCAGCTGCGTGTCGGTGAAGTCCATGGGCGCCAGTGTAGCGCAGGAGGTTCCCTTAAGCGAACACACCTGCCCCCACCCCTTACCCCTCCCCCGCTGCGCAGGGGGAGGGGTAAGGGGTGGGGGCAGGTGGGCGGTTACTCCAGCCCCTCGAACAGCGCCGTCGACAGGTACCGCTCGGCGAAGGACGGCAGGATCACGACAATCAGCTTGCCCTCGTTCTCCGGCTTGGCGCCGACCTCCAGCGCCGCGGCGAGCGCAGCGCCCGAAGAGATGCCGACCGGCAGACCCTCCAGCTTGGCCACCTTGCGCGCCGTCTCGAAGGCGCGCTGGTTGGAGATGCGCACCACCTCGTCGATCAGCTTGGTGTTCAGGATGTCGGGCACGAAGCCGGCGCCGATGCCCTGGATCTTGTGCGGGCCGGGCATGCCGCCGGACAGCACGGGGCTGTCCTCGGGCTCCACCGCCACGGCCTTGAAGCCGGGCTTGCGCGCCTTCAGCACCTCCGACACGCCGGTCAGCGTGCCGCCGGTGCCGACGCCGGAGATCAGGATGTCGGCCTTGCCGTCGGTGTCGCGCCAGATCTCCTCCGCCGTGGTGTTGCGGTGGATCTCCGGGTTGGCTGGGTTCTTGAACTGCTGGAGCATGTAGGTGTCGGGGCCCTGGGCGACCAACTCCTCGGCGCGGCGGATGGCGCCCTTCATGCCCTCCGGCGCTGGGGTCAGCACCAGCTCGGCGCCCAGCAGCTTCAGCATCTTGCGCCGCTCGATCGACATGCTCTCGGGCATGGTCAGGATCAGCTTGTAGCCCTTGGCGGCGGCGACGAAGGCCAGCGCGATGCCGGTGTTGCCCGAGGTCGGCTCGACCAGCGTGGTGCGGCCGGGGGCGATCTTGCCCTCGCGCTCCGCCGACTCGATCATCGCGAAGCCGATGCGGTCCTTGACGCTGGCGAGCGGGTTGAAGAACTCCAGCTTGCCGACGATGTCGGCCTTCACCCCGGCGTCCTGCGCCAAGCGCTTCACGCGCACGAGCGGCGTGGCACCGATGGTGTCGACGATGCTGTCGTAGATCCTGCCGCGGAACTCGGCCATGATTTCACCCCTCGAACGCGTAAATTGATGATATCTCACACTTGAAATGTGAGTTTAGGCGTCTCTTGACCAGAATCAAATGGTAAAGTCGATCCGGTCCTCGGTCTCGCTTTCGACGCCGGCGGCGCGGGCGCGCAGGCAGAGATCCTCGATGGTGATCCCTTCCAGCTTGGCGATGAACTCGTCCTGCAGTTCCGCCCACATCGGCCGCACCACCTTGTGGCCGAGAATCGAGCCCGCGGGATCCTCGATGGGGTCCGAGGCGGTCTCCATGGAGCGGACGACGCGGACGATCTCGCCCAGCGTGATGCGCCGCCGCTCGCGCGCCAGCCGGTAACCGCCGCGGGGGCCGCGCACGCCGGCCAGGATGCCGTCGCGCACCAGTTGCTGCAGCACCTGCTCCAGATAGCGCTTTGGGATGCCCTGGCGGCGGGTGATCTCGCCGGACTGCACCGGCTCGGTGCCGGCGTTGTAGGCGATGTCCAGCACCGCCTCGATGGCGAACATCAGCTTCTTGGAGATGCGCAGCATCACGACCTCTGATTGGTATGGCCGGTGGAGCCGAAGCCTCCCGCGCCGCGCGCCGTTTCCGGCAGGCGGTCGGTGGGCGCCCAGGCGAGCCGCTCATAGCGCGCCAGCACCAGCTGGGCGACGCGGTCGCCACGGTTGACGGTGAAGGGCTCGGCTCCGTGGTTCATGAGAATGACGCCAACCTCGCCGCGGTAGTCGGCGTCGATGGTGCCCGGCGTGTTCAGCACCGTCACCCCGTGCTTGAGCGCCAGGCCGGAGCGCGGCCGCACCTGCGCCTCGAACCCAGGCGGCAGGGCGATGGCCAGGCCGGTGGGGACCAGCGCCCGACCGCCCGGCGGCAGCACCACCGGCTCCGTCACCGCGGCCACGAGGTCGAGTCCCGCCGAGTCGGCGGTGGCGTAGGCCGGCAGCTCCAGGCCCTCCGCGTGGGCCAGGCGGAGAACGGGGACGGTCACGGGGGTCACGAAGCGGTTCCCTTCAAATGGTCGGCGATGGTGTGGGCGAGGCGGTCGGCGACGGCGTCCTTGTCCAAGGTCGGCCAGTCCTCGACCGCTCCGTCTGAGCGGATCAGGTGAACGGTGTTGGCGTCGCCGCCGAAGGTCTGGGTGCCCAGGGACACGTCGTTGGCGACGATCCAGTCGCAGCCCTTGCGGGCGCGCTTGGCCTCGGCGTAGGCGACCACGTTGCCGGTCTCCGCCGCGAAGCCGACCACCAGGGTGGGGCGCCGGGCGGATTTCGAAACGGTGGCGAGGATGTCCGGGTTCTCGCACAGCTCCAGCGTCGGCGGGCCGCCGCCGTCCTTCTTCAACTTGCGCTCCGCCGCATCCTTGACGCGCCAGTCGGCGACGGCGGCGGCGAACACCGCCACGTCCACCGGCAGCGCCGCCTCGCACGCGGCAAGCATGTCGCGGGCGCTCTCGATGTGCGTCACCGTGCAGCCGGGCGGGTCGGGCAGACGGGTCGGGCCGCTGACCAGCGTCACGTCGGCGCCCAGCCGGGCCAGCGCCGCGGCGATGGCGTGCCCCTGCTTGCCGGAAGAACGGTTGGCGATGTAGCGGACCGGGTCGATGGGCTCGTGCGTCGGGCCGCTGGTGACCAGCGCGCGCGTGCCGGCCAGCGGTTTCGGCGCCTCGCGGGCGGTGAAGTGGTCGGCGATCGCGTCGATGATCTCCATCGGCTCGGCCATGCGGCCGGGACCGTACTCGTTGCAGGCCATCTCGCCGTCGTTCGGGCCGACGCTGGTCACGCCGCGCGATGCCAAAAGCGCCATGTTGGCTTGCGTCGCCGGGTTCAGCCACATCCGCACGTTCATCGCCGGGGCGACCAGGATCGGCTTGTCGGTGGCGAGCAGCGCGGTGGTGGCGAGGTCGTCGGCCATGCCGGCGGCCATGCGCGCCAGGATGTTGGCGGTGGCCGGCGCCACCACCAGCAGGTCGGCGGCGCGCGAGAGCTGGATGTGCCCCATCTCCGACTCGTCGGTCAGCGACCACAGGTCCTGGTAGACGGTGTCGCCGGTCAGCGCCTGCACCGAGAGCGGCGTCACGAACTGCGCACCCGCCCTGGTCAGGATGGCGCGCACGGCGCAGCCGCGCTCGCGCAGGCGGCGGATCAGGTCCAGGCATTTGTACGCGGCGATGCCGCCCGCGATGATCAGCAGGACCCGCTTGCCGGACAGGATGGAGTGGTCGCTCAACGCCGCCTCGCGGAGTACGCGGTTGGAAGTGTAGAATCTAGATATTCCATCGCGGCTCCGCGGACAAGTCGGATGCGTATTCCACTCCCACTGTGCGGGCGTCACCCGTTGGTTGTGCCCATCCTGTGAAACCGATGCGGAGGGGCCGTGCCGAATCGCGGTTTGCGCCGGCCCCCCAAAACGTCGTAGCCTGTGGCGACACCAGTTTACCGAGCACAACCGCATGCTCTCCGCTCCCGCCACCGTCCTGCTGGTCGAAGACACGCCCTCGCTGGCGCGGGTTTACGCCGAGTATCTGAAGAAGGAGGCGTTCACCGTCGTCGCCGTGGAGACGGGGGCGGCGGCGCTGGACGCGGTGTCCGACGGGGCGCCGCGCATCGTGCTGCTCGACCTGCAATTGCCGGACATGCATGGCATGGAGGTGCTGCGCCGAATCGAGGCGCAGGGGCTGCCCTGCGCCGTGGTGGTGATCACCGCGCACGGCTCGGTCAACGTAGCGGTCGAGGCGATGCGGCACGGCGCCTATGATTTCCTGGTCAAGCCCTTCTCGGCTGAGCGGTTGATCGTCACCGTGCGCAACGCGGTGGAGCGGCTGCGGCTGGCGCAGCTGGTGGACACCTACCGGGAGGATCTGGCCCGCACCCGCTACCATGGCTTCATCGGCTCATCGCTGGCGATGCAGGCGGTGTACCGGATCATCGACAGCGCAGCCGCGTCCCGCGCCACCGTGTTCATCACCGGCGAGTCGGGTACCGGCAAGGAGGTCTGCGCCGAGGCGATCCACCGCCAGAGCCCGCGCGGCGACAAGCCCTTCGTCGCCATCAACTGCGGCGCCATCCCCAAGGACCTCATGGAGTCGGAGATCTTCGGCCACATGAAGGGCTCCTTCACCGGGGCGGTGGCCGACCGCGAGGGCGCGGCGGCGCGCGCCAACGGCGGCACGCTGTTCCTCGACGAGATCTGCGAGCTGGAACCGAACCTGCAGACCAAGCTGCTGCGCTTCATCCAGACCGGCACCTTCATGCCGGTCGGCGGCAACAAGCTGGAGAAGGTCGACCTGCGCATCGTCTGCGCCACCAACCGCGACCCGTTGAGGGAGGTGGAGGAGGGCCGCTTCCGCGAGGACCTCTACTACCGCCTGCACGTCATCCCCATCCATCTGCCGGCGCTCCGTGAACGCGAGGACGACGTCATCGAGGTGGCGCGCCACATCCTCGTCGAGTACGCCCGCGAAGAGGGGAAGGGCTTCCAGCGCTTCGCGCCGGAGGCGGAGCAGGTGCTGCGCCTCTACCACTGGCCGGGCAACGTGCGGCAGCTGCAGAACGTGGTGCGCAACATCGTCGTGCTGCACGACGGCGATACCGTGCTGCCCGGCACGCTGCCGCCGCCGCTGGCGCCGCAGGCGGCATCTCCGCCGCCGCTCGCCGCCGTTACGCCCGCCGCCGGTCCGAAGACGATCCGGCCGCTGTGGCAGATCGAGAAGGACGCCATCGAAGACGCCATCACCGCTTGCGACGGCAACATCCCGCGCGCCGCGGCGCTGCTGGACATCAGCGCGTCCACCATCTACCGCAAGCGTCTTGCCTGGCAAGCGGAGGGCAAGATCTAGGGTTATACGCCCTTTGCTCAAGTTCCCTTTCCGAATCGCACTGGACGATCGAAAGTTTCGACTGGAAAGGATTTGGAATAAACGGCGTATTCCATTGTGGAAGGGCGTGTCGATCGGCATATCTCCTCGACGGGTCTTGTCGATGGCCAAGTGCAGAGGCTAGCCTCGGCGCTCATCGTCTTCGGAGCACGCCCATGGCCACCGGCACCGTCAAATGGTTCAACACCACCAAGGGATATGGATTCATCGCGCCGGAGGCCGGCGCCAAGGACGTGTTCGTCCATATCACCGCGGTGCAACGCTCGGGCCTGCACGGCCTCGCCGAAGGCCAGCGCGTCCAGTTCGAGGTCGCCCGCGGCGCCAACGGCAAGGACGCGGCGGTGAACATCGCGGTGGTGAGCTGAGCGACGGCATCAAGCCCCTCACCGCAAGGGAGAGGGGCCTTTGATTATCCCACCACCCCCCGCACCCGGTACGCCTCCGCCGCCTCGCGGGTGAGACGGGGGATCTGGCGGCGCAGGGTGCGGATCTCCGCCGTGGCGTGGCCGCGGCAGGCCATCTCCAGCTCGCGCGCGGCGGCCGACAGGCGCTGGGCGCCGAAGGTGGCGGCGGTGCTCTTCAGCGTATGGGCCTCCTGCGCCAGGGCCGTGGCGTCGGCCTCCGCCCCGGCGATGCGTTCGACGCGCTCGCGCGTTTCCTCCAGGAACTGGCGGATGACGTCAGCCAGCAGCTCGGGATCGAGGTCGCGGGCGAGCTGCGCCAGCACCTCGTCGTCCAGCGTATCGGGCGCCGGTCCGTCCTCCGCGTCGGCGGAGGGCGCCACCGGTTCGGGGGGCAGCCAGCGCTCGACCACCTCGAGCAGGCGGGCGCGGTCCACCGGCTTGCCGACGTGGTCGTTCATGCCGGCGGCGAGGCAGCGCTCGCGGTCGCCCTCCATGGTGTCGGCGGTCATGGCGATGATCGGCCGCGCGCCGGCCGGTGGTGGCAGCGCGCGGATTGTCCGGGTGGCGCTCAGCCCGTCCATCTCCGGCATGGCGATGTCCATCAGCACCAGATCGTAGGGCACGGTGCGCACCGCCTCCACCCCTTCCAGCCCGTTGGCGGCGACGTCGATGCGGTAGCCGGCGGCCTTCAGGAAGGCGGTGGCGACCATCTGGTTGGTCGGGCTGTCCTCCACCAGCAGCAGGCGGCGGCCGTTGGGGCGCGGCGCCGGGCGCGCGGCGGGCAGGGCCGGTTCGGGGGGCGCGGCGTTGCCGTCCAGCGCAGCGAGCAGGCGGGCCTGCCGCGGCGGCTTGACCAGCGTGGCGTCGATCCCCGGCGGGGCGCGGTGGGGCGCCGGCCCGACCTCGGCGAGCAGCACGACGCGCTTGGCGCCAGCCTCGCGCAGGGCGTCGGCCAGGGCCGCGGCGCCGTTGGCGACGGTATCGAGGAGTGCGACGTCGACCGGGCCGGCGCGCAGGGCGGCGGCGGCGTCCGGCGCCTCTGCCACCTCCGCACCCCAGGAGGCGATCTGCAGGCGCAGCGTCGCGCGGTTGAGCGGGCAGGGGGCCACCAGCAGCACCCGCCGGCCGGCCAGCGGTGGTGCGGCGGGGAGGGCGCCGCCGGGCTGCGGTTCCAGCGGCACGGTGAACCAGAAGCGGCTGCCGTGGCCGGGCGCGCTGTCGAAGCCGATGCTGCCGCCCATCAGGTCGACCAGCCGACGCGAGATGGCGAGGCCCAGACCGGTGCCGCCGTAGCGCCGCGACAGGATCGGGGCGGCCTGGGTGAACTCCTCGAACAGGTGGGGGTGCGCGTCGGGCGGGATGCCGACGCCGGTGTCGGTCACCTCGAAGCGCACGCGCTCGCGGCCCTGGCCGTCGAGGCCCTCGGAGGCGACGGTAACGGCGACGCCGCCGTCCTCGGTGAACTTCACGGCGTTGCCGGCGAGGTTCAGCAGCACCTGCCGCAGCCGGCCGGCATCGCCGCGCAGCGCCGCGGGCAACGTCGCCGGCACCGCTGCGGCGAGGCCGATGCCCTTGGCGGCGGCGCGCGGCGACAGCAGCTCCATGGTGCCCTCCACCAGCTCGACGAGGTCGAAGCCGGCGGGCTCCAGCTCCAGCTTGCCGGCCTCCATCTTCGACAGGTCGAGGATGTCGTTGAGGATCGCCAGCAGCGCCTCGCCCGACTCGCGGGCGGTCGCCGCGTAGGTGCGCTGCTGCTCGCTGAGGTGGCCGTCCAGCAGCACGCCGATCATGCCCAGCACGCCGTTCAGCGGCGTGCGGATCTCGTGGCTGATCATGCGCAGGAAGTCGGACTTGGCCTGGCTGGCCTGCTCCGCCTGCTCCTTGGCGCGGCGCAGCTGCGCCTCGGCGTCGCGGTAGGCGGTGATGTCGTGCACCGAGACGATGGCCACCGTGCGTCCGCGGTAGGGAACATAGCGCGTCTCGCCGCCGACGACGTAGCGCGAGCCGTCGGCGCGCAGGCCGGTGATCTCAAAGCGGGTCTGGCTGCGGTCGGCCATCCGCTTCAGGCCCTTGCCATGGTCCTCGGGGGCCACCAGGGTGATGATCGGGCGGCCGATCAGCTCCTCCGCGCTGTAGCCGGTCATGGCCAGCGCGGCGCGGTTGATGTCGACGATGGTGCCGTCCTCGTGAACGATGATGCAATCCGTGGCGGCGTCCGAAAGCTGGCGGAAGCGCTCCTCGCTCTCGCGCAGCGCCGCTTCGACCTGGCGGGGGGCGGTGATGTCCGTGTAGGTCATCAGCAGCGCGCCATCGTCCAGATGGCTGATCAGGATCTCCAGCACCATGCCGTTCGGGCGCGTGCGCTCGAACCGGCCGTCGAGCGCGACGAGGGCGTGGCGTTGCGCCACCAGATCGTCCAGATCGCCGGCGCCGAACTCGCCCTCCAGCGCCATCCGCCGCAGGAACTCGTCGGCGTGCAGACCGGTCGTCAGGAAGTCCGGCGGCAGGTCGAGCAGCGCCTCGTACCGGCGATTCCAGGTCAGCAGGCGGCCGTCGGCGCTCCACACCACGATGCCCTGGGTCATGGCGGCGAAGGTCGCCTCCAGCAGGGTGGATTTCTGCGCCATCGCCTCAGCCGTCTCGGTCAGGCGGTGGTGGGCGGCGGTGGCGCGCTCCTCCGCCTCCTGTGCGGCGGCGCGGGCGCGCCCGGCGGCGCCGGTTTCCCGGAGGGCGAGCGTGGTCAGCAGCAGCGCCGCGGCAAGCGGCCCCGTCATCTCCAGCAGCGCCGTCCAGGGCGCACTCAAGGCTCCATGGATCGGATAGCCGAAGAAATGCAGCAGATCGTGCACCAGATCGGCCATCAGCAGGACCAGCGCGACGGCGATCAGCAGGCCTCGACGGGCGGCAGGGGACATGGGGATCTCCGGAGAAGGCCGGGTCGATTCTAGAGCCCGTCAACGTCCAAGGGAATTGCCGGATTGCACCACCGCCGCCGCGAGCCGTCGCTGCCCCGGCACACGGCCGAGGATGCCGCGGCACGGCTCCGACTTACAGGCCGGCGGCCCCTGAGCTATATTGCCGACCATGATCGTGCTGTTCACCGATTTCGGGCTCTCCGGGCCGTACACCGG
Organism: Azospirillum sp. TSO22-1; assembly: GCF_003116015.1. Classification (GTDB taxonomy): domain Bacteria; phylum Pseudomonadota; class Alphaproteobacteria; order Azospirillales; family Azospirillaceae; genus Azospirillum. The sequence continues at coordinate 35,733 of NZ_LGQZ01000042.1, read as the reverse complement.
GCAGGTCAAGGCGGCGCTCCTGCGCGAGGCGCCGGGTGTGCCGGTGATCGACCTGTTCGCCGACGCCCCGGCCTTCGACCCGCAGCTCTCGGCCTACCTGCTGGCCGCCTACGCGCCGGAGTTCCCGGCCGGCACGGTGTTCGTCTGCGTCGTCGATCCCGGCGTCGGCACCGGGCGCAAGCCGCTGTGGGTGCAGGCCGACGGCCGCACCTTCTTCGGCCCGGACAACGGCCTGTTCGAGCTGGTGCGCCGACGCGCGGTGGACTTCAAGGCCGCCGCCGTCGACTGGCGCCCGCCGCGGTTGTCGAACACCTTCCACGGCCGCGACCTGTTCGCCCCCGTTGCGGCGCGGGCGGCGCTGGGCCGCGCGCCGCTGGCGACGCCGCTGAGCCAGGACGAGATCGCCCGGCCGGACTGGCCGGATGATCTGGCGCGGATCGTCTACGTGGACGTCTACGGCAACGCCATGACCGGGCTGCGCGCCGGCGGCGTGCCGGAGTCGGCGCTGCTGATCGCCAACGGCTACGAACTGCGCCACGCCCACACCTTCGGTGCCGCCGCGGAAGGCGAGGCGTTCTGGTACGCAAACTCCAACGGTCTGGTGGAGATCGCCGTCAACCGTGGCCGCGCGGACCGCGACCTGGAACTGGAGCTGGGGATGACGGTCGAGGTGGAAGCCTGAGCAGCCCCCTGAGCGGCACCCTATGACTTGCCCCGGCCCCGACCGCCCCGCTACCCTTCCATTTCAATGAGATAAGAACCGGGGTCAGGGAGGGCGTCGCATGTATCCCCATCTGCGCGACGAGGCGCGCTGGGTCGTGCCGGAGGTGCTGGCGTATCAGGCTGCGGCGCGCGGCGATCGGCCATTTGTCACCATGGTGGACGGGCCGGCGCTGACCTACACCCAGGCGCAGGACGAGGCGGCGCGGGTCGCCGGGTTCCTCTCCTCGCTCGGCGTCAAGCCGGGCGACATGGTGGCGGTGATGCTGCCCAATGGGCTCGACTTCGTGCGGGTGTGGCTGGGGTTGGCGCGGCTGGGCGCGGTGCTGGTGGCGCTCAACACCGACCTCAAGGGATCCTTCCTGGAGCACCAGCTGGAGAACGCGGGAGCGAGACTCGCCATCGCCGACCAGACGCTGCTCGACCGCTTCGCCGAGCTGGGGCCGCGGCTCACCGCGCTGAAGACGGTGCTGAGCGTCGGCACCGCCGTGGCACCCACCGGCTTCCCGTTCGCACTGGTGGCGCTGGAGGGCTGGCGTGGCGCCGGGCCCTACGAGGGGCCGATGCCGCGGGCGGGCGACACGCACTGCGTGATGTACACCTCCGGCACCACCGGGCCGTCCAAGGGCGTGCTGATGCCGCACGGGCACGCCTTCCTGTTCGGGCTGGGCTCCATCGACAACTACGCGATGACCGAGGCGGACCGTTTCTACGTCTGCCTGCCGTTGTTCCACGCCAACGGGCTGTTCATGCAGCTGTTCGCCACCATGATCGCCGGCTGCGACGCGGTGCTGCGCGAGCGGTTCAGCGCCTCGGCCTGGATCTCCGACGTCCGCCGTTATGGCTGCACGGTGACCAACAGCCTGGGCGCGGTCACCGCCTTCGTGGTGGCGCAGCCGCCGCGCCCTTACGACCGAGAGCACCGGCTGCGCCTGGTCGGCGCCGCGCCGAACCCGGCCGCGACCGAGGCGGTGCTGCGCGAGCGATTCGGCATCCGCGACGTCATCGGCCTGTACGGCATGACGGAGGTGAACATCCCGTTGTACTGCGAGATGGGCAACCCGCGCCCCGGCACCTGCGGCCGGCTCTACGGCCGCTATTTCGAGGTGGAGATCCGCGACCCGGTCACCGACGTCCCGGTGCCGCCGGGCCACGTCGGCGAGGTGATGGTGCGCCCCAAGGCGGCGTTCGGCTTCATGACCGGCTACCACCGCATGCCCGACAAGACGGTCGAGGCGTGGCGGAACCTGTGGTTCCACACCGGCGACGCCGCGGTGATGGGGGAGGACGGCTACCTCACCTTCGTCGACCGCATCAAGGACTGCATCCGCCGGCGCGGCGAGAACGTCTCCTCCTACGAGGTCGAGACGGCGGTATCCCGGCTGGAGGGGGTGGAGGAGGTGGCGGCCTACGGCGTGCCCTCGGAAGGGGCGGGCATGGAGGAGGACATCATGCTGGCCGTGGTGCCGTCCCCGGGGGCGGCGCTGACCCCGGAGGCCGTCGTCCGCCACGCCGCGCGCGAGCTGCCGCGCTATGCCCAGCCGCGCTACGTGCAGATCGTCGAGGCGTTGCCGAAGACGCCGACCGCCAAGGTGCAGAAGGCCAAGCTGCGCGAGCGCGGCGTCGGAACCGGCGTGTGGGACCGGGTGCGCGACGGGGGGTAGGTGCCCTTACGCCGCTTCGAGCAGGCAGCGGTCGAGCCCGCGGGCGTCGGCCGGCAGGCTCAGCACGGTGAAGGCGTCGTCGTCGGTCCGGACATCGGCCGGGCCGGCGGTCATGATGATGCGGGTGCGCGGGTACAGCATGCGGGCCAGCGCCGCGGCACGCTCCCCGTCGTCGGACTCCGCGTGGCGGCGCAGCAGGGCGATGCCGGGCTCGCGCTCGCCGATGATCGACAGCGCCTCGTAGCCGTCGCTGGCCTGCGCCACGGTGAAGCCCAGCGCTTCCAACTGGCGGGTGACGGCGGCGCGCTGCTCCAGATCGTCGTCGGCGACCACGGCCAGCCGCGCTGGAGAAGCCTTCCCGATCTGCACGTCGATGCTGAACACGGCCAAGCCTCCGCCTCACGTCATATGGCCAGGACGGCGATACCTGACCAAGGTAATACATTATTGGCGGAAAGGCGTAAAGAAGCCGTTAAGGGATGCGGACGACGATCTTGCGGTCGAGCAGCGCCAGCATGGGCAGGTCGCTGGGGCGGTTGCCATAGCCCCAGGTCTCGCTGGCCGGGCCGTTGGCGGCCAGCCAGGCGCGCACGCGGTCGGCCTTGTCGATGCGCACGCAGTTGCCGGTGGCGAGGCGGCCGGTCAGGCGGCCGTCCTGCACCTCCATGCCGGTGGCGAGGAGGTCGTCCACCGCCTCGTCCCGCAGCAGGAACGGCATGTAGACGTCGAGCGCGCCGGTGGCGACCACCACGCGGCGGCCGGCGCGGCGGTGCTCGCGCAGGGCCTGCACGGTGGGCGGGTGCCAGCGCAGCTTGGCCGACAGCCGCTCGGCCGCGGCGTGCGCGTCGGCCAGCGGCAGGCCGCGCAGCGTGCGCTTCAGCAGGATCGCCTTGATCGAGCCGCGGAAGTCCACCCCCGGCCCGCGGCCGCGCAGGTGGCGGTGCCCGGCGGAGCGTATGGCGTCGGCGAAGGCCAGCTGCGTGCGGCGGCGGCCGATCACCTCGGCGATGAACATGGGCAGGGTGTCGCCGTGCACCAGCGTGCCGTCGAAGTCGAAGAAGGCGACGCCGGGGTGCTGCCCGACGGCAGGCCGGTCGAGGGTGGGGGCTTCCGTCCGCATGACGCGTGTGTAGCAGATCGCAGCCGGAATGGCGTCCTCAATGAATGAAGTGCCAGACGGTCTCGGACTCGCCGTCCTCGTCCTCGTCGTCCTCCTCCGCCTCCTCGATCAGTTCGTCGACGGTGCAGTCGAGGCTGGCCTTGATGGAGACCAGCAGGTTGATGATTTCGCCGCATTCCCGCTCCAGACGGCGCAGACGCTCGTCGAACGCCGCGAAACGGGCCTCGGCGGTATCGTGGATGCGGTCCAGGCGCGCGAGGATCGGCGCCAGAAGGGGGTCGTCGCGGTGATCCATAGGCTGCCCGGAGTCCCTGCTTTTGCGGTCGATTCTGAACCTAGACCGCGGAGGACGCCACGCACAGTCCCGCGGGCGGCGCACTCCGCAAGGGTTTCCAAGGCTCCGGCCGACTCCGGACGGCGCGACCGGCGAATCCCTAGGGATAATCCCGTTCTATCAGGAGTTGTCTTGCGAGACCGTCTGGCGACCGAGTGGAACGCCGTAGAGCTCCAGGCGGTGGCCGACCAGTTCGTACCCCAGTTTGCGGGCGATGGTGGACTTCAACTGCTCCAGTTCCTCGCTGGTGAATTCCACCACCTCGCCGGTCTGCAGGTTGATGAGGTGGTCGTGGTGCTCGTCGCGCTTCTCTTCATAGCGCGCGCGGCCGTCGCCGAAGTCCAGCCGCTCGATGACCTGGGCATCCTCGAACAGGCGCATGGTGCGGTACACGGTGGCGATGGAGATGCGCGGGTCGATGACGACGGCGCGGCGGTGCACCTCCTCCACGTCGGGATGGTCGGTGGACTCCGATAGCACGCGGGAGATCACCCGGCGCTGGTCCGTCATCTTGAGGCCCTTCTGGGCGCAGAGGTCTTCGATCCGCGAAGGCATAGGTTCCACTTTCCGGGGCTGACCCAAGAAAGATAGTGCGGAGGCGAAGCGTTCCAAAGGGGGAGTTCTAGGGGATTCGCGCGAAAAACCGTCGCGCCATGCACGCGACCGTATGCGGATGCCGGAAAGTCGCGCTAAAACGGAAGACGGCGGGTGGATGGTCCACCCGCCGCATTCAAGGAGGTAAGAGGCATGCGAAGGATGCCGTTTCTCCTGGTGCTCTTGTGGAAGGACTGGCTGATCACGATCCGCCGGATCCGTCGCACGAGGCGCTAGGAGTCAGCCGGTGGGTGTTGGCCCACCCACCGGCCACCTCCGAATATAGCATCACTAGTTATTCACGGCAAACGCGCACGTGCGTCAGGCCAACCCCTTCGCCATCATCGACGACAGCCGCCTGGCGAAGGCGACCGGGTCGGGCAGGGCCTCGCCCTCGACGATGCGCGCCTGGTCGAGCAGCAGCCACGCCACCTCGGCGAGATCCTGGTCGGACGCGCCGGCGGTCCGGGCGCGGTCGACCAGGCGCTTGATCAGCGGGTGGCCGGGATTCAGCTCCAGGATGCGCTTGGACTCGCCGGCGCCGAGCTGCTTGTGCTGCTTCAGCAGGCGCTCCAGGTGCAGGTCCATGTCGGTCTCGTCGGCGACGAGGCAGACCGGGCTGTCGGTCAGGCGCTCGGACGGGCGGACGTCCTTCACCGCCTCGGCCAGCGTCAGCTTGAACAGCGCGATCAGGCTGGCGACGTCGCCCTCGGGCGGCTTCTCGGCCTCCGGCTTGTCCTCGCCGCCCTGGATCCTGCCGAGGTCGGCGCCGCCGCGGGTGACCGACTTGAACGCCTTGTCCTTGAACTGGCCGACCGCCGGCACCCAGAACTCGTCCACCGGGTCGGTGAGCAGCAGCACCTCCACCCCCTTGGCGCGGAATCCCTCGAGCTGCGGGCTCCTGAGCAGGGTGTCCACGTCGTCGCCGGAGATGGTGTAGATGGCGTCCTGCCCCTCCTTCATGCGGCCGAGGTAGTCCTCCAGCGAGACCAGCCCGTCGCCGTTGGTGGAGCGGAAGCGCAGCAGCTTCAGCAGCTCGTCGCGGTGCTCGTAGTCCTCGTACAGGCCTTCCTTGAGGACGGCGCCGAAGTTCTCCCAGAAGGTCTGGTACTCGGCCGCGGCCTCCTCGTCCTTGGCCTTCCTGGACAGCTCGCCGAGCACGCGGCGCGTGATGCCGGCGCGGATCTTCGCCAGCATCGGGTTGTGCTGCAGCATCTCGCGGCTGATGTTCAGCGGCAGGTCCTCGGTGTCGACGACACCCTTGAGGAAGCGCAGGTAGGGCGGCAGCAGGCCTTCCGCGCCCTCGGTGATGAACACGCGCTTGACGTACAGCTTCACCCGGTGGGCGCGCTTCGGGTCGAACAGGTCGAAGGGGCGGGTCGCCGGGACGTACAGCAGGTTGGTGTACTCGATGGCGCCCTCCGCCCGCCAATGGATGGTCAGCCACGGGTCGTCGAAGCCGTGCCCGACGTGGTGGTAGAACTCCTTGTACTGCTCCGGCGTGATCTCGTTCTTCGAGCGCATCCACAGGGCGGACGCGCTGTTCAACGCCGCGGCGTCCTCGCCCTCGCCGAAGAGGATCGGGATGGCGATGTGGTCGGAGTACTTGCGCACGATGGCGCGCAGGCGGTGCTCCTCCAGGTACTCGTCGTCGCCCTCGCGCAGGTGCAGGGTCACGCGGGCGCCGCGCGCCACGTTGTCCGCCTCGCCGATGGTGAACTCGCCCTTGCCGTCGGAGACCCAGCGCCAACCCTGCGCCTCGCCGGCTCTGCGGGTCAGCACCTCGACCTTCTCGGCCACCATGAAGGCGGAGTAGAAGCCGACGCCGAACTGGCCGATCAGGCTGACGTCCTTCTTCGAATCGCCGGTCAGCTGGCGCATGAAGGCGGCGGTGCCGGAGCGCGCGATGGTGCCCAGGTTCTCCACCAGGTCCTCGCGGTTCATGCCGACGCCGTTGTCGGCGATGGTGAGGGTGCGCGCCTCCTTGTCGGCGATCAGCCGGACCTTCAGATTGGGGTCGTCGGCCGACAGCTCGGGCTGCGTCAGCGCGGCGTAGCGCAGCCGGTCGCAGGCGTCGGAGGCGTTGGAGACGAGCTCGCGCAGGAAGACTTCCTTCTCGCTGTAGAGCGAGTGCGCGACGATGTCGAGCAGGCGGCTGACCTCGGCCTGGAAATTGAGCCGTTCCTCGGTCATCGGGTTCACCTTGGTTCTTTATTGTTGGTCGGACGGGTTCACGTGGATCGGCGTCCCGGGCGCCCCTCCTGTACCGTCATCCCCGCGAAGGCTTTCGGTGAATGCTGCAAGCATTCACCTGTCGCCAGCGCAAACCGAAGGTTTGCGCGAGAGGCGGGGATCCATAATTCCCAAAGCGCGTGGCTGTGGAACGTATGGATCCCCGCCTTCGCGGGGATGACGGTTGGAAAGGGTTCGGGCTGGAGGAGCGCCGGGCCGATCCGGCCGGATATGTGTGGGATTCCCGGCCGGCGTGCAAGGCCGTCGCTCAGTTCTTCTTGCCGCCCTTCGGCTTCGCCTCCGGTGCCGGCTCGGGAGCCGCGGCGCCCATGCCCATCATGGCGCTCATGTCGGCACCGTTCAGCAGCACCTGTCCGCCTTCGGTCAGCTCGAACTTGTAGGTGCGGATGTCCTTGCCGGCCTCGTCCTTGCCCTGCTGGCCCATGGCCTGGAGCATGGCGATCATGCCCAGCGTCTCCTGGGTGCCGGGGTCCGGCTGGGCGCCGGGCTTCGGCTTCAGCGCCTCGGCCGCGGAATCCAGGCCGCGCAGGATCACCTCGGCACCGCCCACGGCGCCCATCGCCGCCTTGGACAGCATGCGCAGGGCGCCGGTGACCGAGCCGGAGGCGGCGGGCGTGTCGAGCGTCAGCTTGTCCAGCCGCAGCTCGGTGCCGGCGTTGGTGGCGGCCTCGGTCAGCATGGTGCCGGTCACCGCCATCAGCGCGTCGCGCGCCTCGTTCTTGCTCTCCCCGGCCCCCTTCTTCTTGACGCTGGGCTTGGCGCGCTGCTGCTCCTCCAGCGCCGCCATGGCGGTCACCGCCTGGCCGATGGCGGCGTTGGGCAGCTTGGCCAGCGAGACCTGGACGTCGAAGCGCTGCGGCATGAACTGCTGCGGGCCGGGCAGCGGCTCGATCTTCAGGCCGTCGCCCTGGAACCCGAAGCTGAGGGTGGAGGCGGCGCGGTCCATGTCGGTGATGCCGAACTGCAGCCCGGCGAAGTCGAAGGCGACCCGGCCCTCGGCGTCGCCGGCGGCGACGTTGCTGACGCGCAGGCGCATGGTGGCGTCGCCGAGGATACCGCCCAGCAGCGGCAGGAACTGCGCGGCCGGCGGTTCGGTGCCGGCGGCGGCGTGCTTGGTGGCCAACGCCTTCAGCTGGCCCACCTTGCCCAGGTCCATGCGACCGTAGTTGGCCTCCATGGTCACCGAACCGATCTTCAGCAGCGTCGCCTTCTTGTCCGACAGCGTCACGTCGCTGATGGCGCCGGCCACCGGGCCGCTCCAGATGTTGGGGCCGCCGTCTTGCCGCATGTCCTGCGTCGCGGTCAGCGAGCCGATGCGCAGCGCGCCCTGGTTCTTCGGCGGCACCAGCGCGATGTCGCCGTAGGCGATGTCGGCGGAGACGAAGTTCTCCACCGCCGTGTTCCACACGCCGGTGAAGCGCTGCTTGCCGATGGTGAGGACCGAGGGCTTGTCCTCCTCGTCGGTCAGTTCCATGCGCGACGGCAGCGTCACCTCCACCGCGTAGGTGGCGTCGGCCTTCGGCACCACGTTCAGCCTGATGACGCCGACGTCCAGGCTCGCGTCCTCGCCGGAGATGGTGAGCGGCGGCAGCGCGACCTCGTAATGGTCGCCGGCCGGGGTGACGGTCGGTTCGCCGTCGAAGAAGACCTCGACGCCCTCGTCCTCGGAGTCGGGGAAGGTCTGCTTCAGGCCCTTGGCGATGGCGGCGCGGATGGCGGCGGCCCCATCGGCGCTGATGGCCGATGCCGACTGCGCCCAGGCCGGGCCCGAGAGGGCAAGGGCGACGACGGCTGCCAGCGTGGCGGAGCGGAACATGGGGCCTCCCGGTTGGGTTGGTCTGTGCAGACGTTCAGTAGAGCGCGTCCTGCGGCTGCGGTCCATCGGCGATGATTGGGGCGATGCAGGGAAGGGCGATGCGGGACACGGCTTCCCTTACGCTTGCAATCATAGGCCGCCAACCCCAATGCTTAGAGCCATGGTAGAGGCCCGCTACGACCCGTCGGGGGTGGGGGGCCGGGTGGTCGCCGTCCTCGGACCGACCAACACCGGCAAGACCCACCTCGCGATCGAGCGCATGCTCGGTCACCGCACGGGAATGATCGGTTTCCCGCTGCGGCTGCTGGCGCGCGAGAACTACGAGCGCATCGTCGGCATCAAGGGCAAGGCCAAGGTCGCGCTCGTCACCGGCGAGGAGAAGATCCTCCCCCCGCATCCTGACTACTGGGTCTGCACCGTCGAATCGATGCCGCTCGACCGCGCCGTCGATTTCCTGGCGGTGGACGAGATCCAGCTGTGCGCCGACCCGGAGCGCGGGCACATCTTCACCGACCGGCTCTTGAACGCGCGCGGTCTGGTGGAGACGATGGTCCTCGGCTCCGACACCATCCAGCCGCTGATCCGCAAGCTGGTGCCGCGCGCCGAGTTCATCACCCGGCCGCGCTTCTCGCAGCTGACCTACTCCGGCTACAAGAAGCTGACCCGGCTGCCGCCGCGCTCGGCCGTGGTGGCGTTCTCGGCCACCGACGTCTATGCCATGGCCGAGCTGATCCGCCGCCAGCGCGGCGGCACCGCGGTGGTGCTCGGCGCCCTGAGCCCGCGCACCCGCAACGCCCAGGTCGGGCTCTACCAGGCCGGCGAGGTGGATTATCTGGTGGCGACCGACGCCATCGGCATGGGCCTGAACATGGACGTCGACCACGTCGCCTTCGCCCGCATCGTGAAGTTCGACGGCTTCGCGCCGCGCCGCCTGCGGGCGCCGGAGGTCGGGCAGATCGCCGGGCGCGCCGGCCGCCACATGCGCGACGGCACCTTCGGCACCACCGACGAGGTCGGCGAGCTGGAGCCCGAGTTGATCGACCGCGTCGAGAACCACGAGTTCGACACCCTGAAGGCGCTGAGCTGGCGCAACTCGACGCTGCGCTTCGAGACGCCGGGCTTCCTGCTGCAGTCGCTGGAGGCGCGCCCGCCGATCCCCGAGCTGATCCGCACCCGCGACGCCGACGACCACTTGGCATTGCAGGCGCTGGCGCGCGACCCGGAGGTGATGGCGCTGGTCAAGGGGAAGCCGGCGGTGCAGCTCCTCTGGGAGGTCTGCCAGGTCCCGGACTTCCGCAAGGTGCTGTCGGACGCGCACACGCGGCTGCTCGGCCAGATCTTCCGCTACCTGCGCGCGCCGGTCGGGCGGCTGGACGAGGACTGGGTGGCCAAGCAGGTGGCCCGCCTCGACCGCACCGAGGGCGACATCGACGCGCTGGTGGCGCGCATCGCCCACATCCGCACCTGGACCTACATCTCCAACCGCCCGGCGTGGTTGAAGGACCCGGTGCACTGGCAGGAGCGCACCCGCGTCATCGAGGATAAGCTGTCCGACGCCCTGCACGAGCGTCTGACCCAGCGCTTCATCGACCGCCGCTCGGCGACGCTGGTGCGGACGCTGGCGGACGGGCGGGCGCTGATGGGCGGCGTCCGCGCCGACGGCGAGGTGGTGGTGGAGGGGCACGCGGTCGGCCAACTGGAGGGCTTCCGCTTCATCCCCGACGCGCCGGACCGCTCCGACGAGGCGCGGGCGCTGCTGACCGCCGCCCGGCGGGCGCTGCGCGACGAGATCGCCAACCGTGTCCGCGCGCTGGAGAACGAACCGGACGAGGCGTTTGCGCTGGGCGAGGACGGCGTTCTGTCCTGGCGGGGGATCGCCGTGGCGCGGCTGGGCGCCGGGCCGTCGGTGCTGGCGCCGGCGGTCGTGCCCAACGCCGAGGCGCTGCTCGACCAGGCGCAGAGCGACCGCGTGCGCGCCCGGCTGGAGGCCTGGATGCGCGGCCACGTCGCCGCGACGCTGAAGCCGCTGCTGCGGCTGCGCGACGCCGACGGGCTGTCGGGACCGGCGCGCGGTCTGGCGTTCCAGCTGATGGAAGGGCTGGGCGTGCTGGCGCGCAAGCCGGTGGCGGCGATGGTCGAAGGGCTGTCGCGCGAGGATCGCAAGGCGTTCCATAAGCTCGGCGTACGCCTGGGCGTCACCCACCTGTACCTGCCGGCGCTGGCCAAGCCCGCCGCGGTGGGGCTGCGCGCGCTGCTGTGGACCGTGCACGAGGGCCGCGCGCTGCCCGCCCCGACGCCGCCGCCCGGCCGCGTGTCGGTGGCCGCCGAGGGCGCGCCGCCGGCCTTCTGGGAGGCCATCGGCTACCCGGCCGCCGGGCCGCGGGCGGTGCGCGTCGATATGCTCGACCGTCTCGAAGTCGAAATGATGAAGCAGAGCAAGGGCGAAGCGACACCGGTGGCGGAACCGGCGCTGGCGCAGATCATCGGCGTCGGCGCCGAGGACCTGCTGGCGGTTCTCGCCGGGTTGGGCTACACGCGTTCGGTGGCGGAGGATGGCGCGGTGACGTGGCGCCGCCGCCGCTCCAGGCACCCCGACGCGCCGCGCCACCCGAAGAAGAAGGCGCCGGCCGCCAACGCCGACCATCCCTTCGCCAAGCTCCGCCAACTGCACGGTGCCGGATGACCACAGACCACGACGACGATTTCGATGACGGCCAACCCGATCCCGGCGGCGGCCGGCTGCGCATCGACAAGTGGCTATGGTTCGCGCGGTTCTTCAAGACGCGCAGCCTCGCCGCCAAGGTCTGCAACGGCGGCGTGGTGCGGTGTTCGGGCTCGCTGGTGACCAAGGCGCATTACGCGGTGAAGCCCGGCGACGTGCTGACCTTCCCGCAGGGCCGGCACATCCGCGTCGTCAAGGTGCTGGCGCCAGGCAGCCGCCGCGGCCCGGCGGAGGAGGCGCGCACCCTCTACGAGGACCTGTCGCCACCCGCCCCGGAGACCGCCATGGACGTCCCCGGCCGGCCGCAGAGCGCCGGCCGGCCAAGCAAGCGCGACCGCCGCGCGCTGGAGCGGCTGAAGGTGGAGGAGTGAGCCTTCTTCACCGTCATCCCCGCGAAGGCGGGGATCCAGTGCTCGCGTCCGCGAGCCTCATGACTCATATCGCCGCTGTTGCTGCTTACGCTGGATCCCCGCCTTCGCGGGGATGACGAATTGGGTGCGTCTTCGTGCTTCCGTATGTGGCCGGGCCCCTGAACGGCGCAAGCAGCGTTGCCTGGGCTATTGCATGGAATGGGCGGCGACCACATCTAGGCCGGCAACGCCCTTCGCGGACGCACAGCGAAACGAATTGCCGCCATGCTCGACCTGCTCTCCGATCCCGACGCCTGGGCCAGCCTGCTGACCCTGACGGCACTGGAGATCGTCCTCGGCATCGACAACATCATCTTCATCTCGATCATGGCGGCCAAGCTGCCGGCGCACCAGCAGGAGAAGGCACGCAAGGTCGGTCTGGCGCTGGCGCTGATCACCCGGCTGCTGCTGCTGGCGTCCATCGCCTGGGTGGCGACGCTGACGCAGCCCTTGTTCTCCGTCGGCTCCCTTGCGGTGTCGGGGCGCGACCTGATCCTGATCGGCGGCGGCCTGTTCCTGCTCGCCAAGGGCACCATGGAGATCCACCACACCGTCGAGGGGCACGAGGAGGAGGGCGTGGCCAGGGCCGTCGCCACCTTCACCGGCGTGGTGATCCAGATCATGTTCCTCGACATCGTCTTCTCGCTGGACAGCGTCATCACTGCGGTCGGCATGTCCGACTACCTGCCGGTTATGGTCGCCGCGGTGGTCATCGCCATGGCGGTGATGCTGTTCGCCTCCGGCCCGGTCGGTGACTTCGTCAACCGGCACACCACGGTGAAGATGCTGGCGCTGTCGTTCCTGCTGCTGGTCGGCGTGGCGCTGGTGGCCGATGGCCTGGGCTTCCACATCCCCAAGGGCTACCTGTACTTCGCCATCGCCTTCTCGGCGCTGGTCGAGGCGCTGAACCTCATGGCCGCCGGGCGCCGCAAGCGGCGGCGCGCGGCGGCGGGGGGGTGAGCCACGGCATCACTGGGCGGTCACCCCGGCCAACTGGTCGATGAGGCGGCCCTGGAACTTGTCGCAGCCGATGGCGCGGCCCACCGTCACGGCCATTTCGTGGTCGCAACGGCTGAAGATGACCCGGTCGCGGCCGAGGCGGCGCAGCGCCCCCAGGCTCTCCGGGTCGCTCAGCGAGCCGAGGCGGTCGCGGGCCACGTGCACCTTGAAGAAGTCGGCGTCGAAGCGCTCCGGGCAGATATAGCCCAGCAGGTCGAGCGTCACGCCGTCCACGGCGATGCGGTGGCCGGCCTCGCGCAGCAGCGCGGTGGCGCGCCGGCTGGCGGCGACGTCCTCCAGCAGCATCAGCACGTCCAGCTCCACCACCACGGCGCTGCGGGCGATGCGCGCGGTGGCGCGGCCCAGCGTCGACAGCAGCGGGGCGGACACCGACTTGATGCCGAGGTTGATGCCGATGTTCCGGTCGTTGGCGGCCTCGGCCTGGTGCACCGACAGGCCGCTCAGCATCTTCTCGTCCAGGCACTGGCAGAACTCGTGGAACATCCGCCGCCGGCCGCCGAGCTGCACCTTGGGGAAGTTGTCCCGGTGCAGATCCTCCATGCCGGTGAAGTACTCGCAGTAGAACGGTTGCCACGAGCCGTCGGCGTCGGCCCGGTAGACGGTCTGGCTGCGCAGGTAGCGGCCGATGTCCAGGTCCTCCACCGCGTCCTCCAGCCGGCCGACCACGCGCGCGCTCAACGGGCCTTCCAGTTCGGCCAGCGCCTCGGCCGGCGTGGGGGGCGCCGGTGCGGCGGCGCAGGGATTGGCCGAGGCGCGGGCAGCGGCGGCCTCCAGGTAATCGTTGGCGCGCCGGCGCAGGTCGCCGTAGCCGCCGGGCACGTTGAAGCTCTGCACCAGCTGGCCGAAGTCCAGGTCGCCCTTCACGCGGTCGGGAAAGAAGTTGGCGGTGACGCGGTCGAGGAACTCCGGCACCTTGCGGAACTGCGCCTCCGGAAACACCACGAAGGCGTCCATACCGAGCATCGGCCAGAACTCGGCGCCGAAATGCTCGGCCAGTTCCTGCGTGCCGTTGAGCTGGATGCGCAGCAGTTGGCGGTCCTGGCGGATGAAGGGGAAGGCGCTGTAGCTGACGTTGACGACGACGTACAGCGAGGACGACCGCGCCATGCGCCGCACGCGGCTGATGAACTGCTCGACCTCGTCCGAAACGCTCATGCCGCCGCCCTCGCCACGCCCTACGGCTTTCACTGCGCAGGAGTCTTTCGCCGCGTGGTGAACAATGGATTAACCGGATTGTAACCGGTGCAAACCGCCGCACCTCCGGCCGGACCGTTCCGGGAGACGCGGGATCCTTGCTCCGCAAGGCTTGCGTGACACACATGGCCGCTTTGCGTATGACTGCGCCCTGTCCCTGCGCCAACGTGCCGCAAGGCCAAGCCCCAGGCCGTTGTCGGGGTGTGACAACGCTGGGAAACCGCGGTTTCTCCTCGCTGCGCTGCGGAATCAACCATTGACTCGGGACCTTCTAGAGGCCACTTGTGTTCCATGCTCAAAACACATCGACCGGGGCGCGCTCGCCCCTGCGCCGGCTTTCCCCAATAGACGGCCGCGGGTCCCTTCGCCGCACCGCGCCGACCGGCGCGGTGGGCGGATGCTTTCCCTTAGGCGTCCCGAGGATCAAGGACACGCGCGGCGGCTTCGGTCGACCGGGAGCGCGGCCCCACAGCCCGTCTCCCGTTCAGGATGAACAGTGAAAGGACGAATATGAGTATGGATCAGCCGCTCGCGGGTAAGAGAATTGCCATCCTCGTCGCCAACGGCTTCGAGGAGGTCGAGATGACCGAGGCCCAGCGGGCCCTCCTCAAGACCGGTGCGACCCTGCACACGATCTCCACCGAAACGGGCCTGGTGAACGGCTGGCACGGCCGCGCCTGGGGCCACTACTTCCCGGTCGACAAGCAGCTTGGCGACGTGCTGGGCTCCGACTACGACATGCTCCTGCTGCCGGGCGGCGAGCGCAGCGTCGCCAAGCTGCAGCAGTCGGCGCACACCCGCCGCATCGTCGGCCACTTCCTCGACGCCGGCAAGCCGATCGCCGCCATCGACCAGGGCATCCAGCTGCTCGCCATCCCGGGCAAGCTGCGCAGCCGCACGCTGGTCGCCATCGAGGGCCAGGCCGAGACGCTGGCGCAGGCCGGCGCCAAGCTGAGCGACGAGACCCTGGTGGTGGACGGCGTGACGGTGACCGCCCGCGGCGCGGACGACGTGCCGGCGTTCGTCGAGACGCTGCTGAAGGTCTTCTTCGAGGCCGCCCAGGTGAAGAAGGCCGCCTGACACGGCCTTTCTTTTCGACGCTGCCGCAGGGCGGCGGGTGCCGAGGAGGCGCCCGGCCGCCCTTTTGGTTTTTACCGCACCACCATGGCGGTCAGGTCCTTGCGGATGCCGGCGTCGAGGCGGGCGTTGATCTCCTCGGCGAGGCGGCGGGACACCTCGCTGATGGTGGCGTCGCGGTCGTGCAGCGTGGCGTTCTCCGCCACCGTGGCGGAGTAGGTGGCCGCCGCCTTGGTGGTGCCGCGGAAGCTGCCGCCGCCGGCCACCGGCGCCTCGCCGGTGATCTCCACCTCCACGCGGCCATCATAGCGGTGCGACTGCTCGTTGGTGAAGTAGCCGGTCACGCCGCTCTTGGTCTTCGCCAGCGGCACCTCGACGATGCTGGCGTCGCGCACGGTGACCCGCACCGAGCCGGCGCGGCCGGCCGCCTGCAGGCGCTGGGCGGTCCATTGGCGCATGGCCTCCAGGGGCGGGGTGACGGCGCGCGGTTCGACGTGCACGCCGGCCGCCGGGCGGGTGGCGTCGACGACGTCGATCGTCGCGGCGTTCAGCACGATCGGGCCGAAGGCGGAGAAATCGACCGCGCGCGGGGCGGGACGGACCGGCGCGGCGCTCTGGCAGGCGGCGAGCGTCACGGACGCCGCGGCGGCGAGAAGAAGGGAACGGCGGGACGGCATGCTCTCTCCGGTCGGGGAGGGGAAGGAAAAGCGTCCCTGTATACCCCCGGCGCCGCGCCGCACCAAGCCGGCGCGGCGCCGGAAGGAGTCCTATCAGTAGCTCCCCTTCGGGCGGTTCAGCGACACCACGCTGCCGTCGTAATGGTATTCGGGCAGGTTGGCGATCTGGTCACGGGTCGTGTTCATGGCGACCAGAGCGTTGTGGTCGCCCGACCAGCGCAGCTTGTCGACGTCGAGCGCCACGTTGTGTTCGCCGATGCCGAGGAAGCCGCCGGCGCCGATCACGACGTGCGATGCACGGCTCGAGTTTTTGCGCAGCAGCACGTCCTCGACCTCGCCGATCTTCTGGCCATTGTTGGTGATGACGTTCTTGCCCATCATCTCCTGCGGAGTCAGCGAGGCGACGCTCATGGTGTTTTGCTGGGTGAGCGGCTGCGAGGCCTGCGAGGATGACCCGCCGAACAAGTCGTTCGTCTGCGCGCAGCCGGCGGTGGACAGCAGCGCAAAGGCCGACAGGAACACAAAGGCTGACGTGCGCATGGCGCACCTCCCCCTGACAATTGTTGACAGGGGGAGAACAGCCCGTGCGGCATTACCTCACGCGGAGGAGCCGCCTTTCCCTTCGTACACCTTGTCCAGTGCGGCGTCGTCGAAGCGGTAGGCGGTGGAGCAGAACTGGCAGACCACCTCCACCTCGTCGGTGCCGTCGACCTTCATGGTCTCGACTTCCGCGCGGGGCAGGTTGGAGAGCATGGTCACCACCCGCTCGCGCGAGCAGCGGCAGCCGAAGCGCAGGTGCGACGGCGGCCACACCCGCACGCCGTCCTCGTGGAACAGGCGGAACAGCAGCTCGTTGGCGCGCAGGTCCGGGTCCAGCAGCTCGTCCGACGTGGTGCTTGCCATCAGCACCATGGCGCGGCGCCAGCCGTCCTCGGCGTCGCTGGAGAGCTGCACCCCGGCGCCCGGCTGCTGCTCGGGCAGGCGCTGCAGCATGATGCCGCCGGCCCGCCAGTGGCCCTGGTCGCTCTTGCCGACCGTCACGGTCAGGCCGGTGTCGATCTGCTCCGACTGGCGGAAGTAGTGCTGCACGCAGTCGGCCAGCGTCTTGCCGTACAGCTCGACGATGCCCTGGTAGCGGTCGGTGTGCTGGCCCTGGTCCACCGTGAAGGCGATGTGGCCCTTGCCGAGCAGCGCCGGGGCCGGGGCGATGTCCACGTCGTCGCCGGCCTTGCGCAGTTCCTCCTCGTCGAACTGGGCGTAGGCGCGCACGTCGCCCACCGAGGTGACGTCGACCACCATCAGCTTGATGGGGCCGTCGCCCTTGGTCTGCAGCGTGAAGATGCCCTCGTACTTCAGCATGCTGGACAGCAGCACGGCGAGCGTCATCGTCTCGCCGAGGAACTTCGCCACCGCGTCGGGGTAGGCGTGGCGGGCGAGGATCTCGTCCAGCGCGGGCCCAAGCCGCACCATGCGCCCGCGCAGGTGCGACGCCTCGATCTGGAACGGCTGGACGAGGTCGTCCACCGCCGGATTCTGAGGGGCCGGATTGGTCACCGCCGCGTCCGTCATGCGTCCATGCACCAGGCCAGGACCGCCTTCTGAGCGTGCAGGCGGTTCTCCGCCTCGTCCCAGACGGCCGACCGCGGGCCGTCGATGACGGCGTCGGTCACCTCCTCGTTGCGGTGCGCTGGCAGGCAGTGCAGGAAGATCCCGTCCGGCTTGGCCAGCCCCATCAGGCGCTCGTTCACCTGGTAGGGGCCGAGCGCGTCGTAGCGCTCCTGCTTCTCCTCCATGGAGTGGTTCATCGACACCCAGGCGTCGGTGACCACGCAGTCGGCGCCGCGCACCGCCTCCTCGGGGGTGTCCATGTTGACCACCGCGCCGGTGCCCTCCGCGTTCGCCCAGTCCATGAGGGCGGCCGGCGGGCGCAGGGGCTTCGGGCAGGCGAGGCGCAGCGTGAAGCCGAAGCGCACGGCGGCGTGCACCCAGCTGGTGGCGACGTTGTTGGCGTCCCCGGTCCAAGCGACGATGCGGCCGGCGATGGGGCCGCAACGCTCCTCGAAGGTCTGGATGTCGGCCATGATCTGGCAGGGGTGCGATTCGTTGGTGAGACCGTTGATCACCGGAACAGCCGCGTGCGCGGCGAGTTCCTGGAGGCGGGTCTCCGGCCCGGTGCGCACCATGATGGCGTCGACGTAGCGCGACAGCACGCGCGCGGTGTCGGCGATGGTCTCGCCGCGGCCGAGCTGCATGTCGTCGTGCTTCAGCACCACGACGTTCCCGCCGAGCTGCATCATGCCCACCTCGAACGACACGCGGGTGCGGGTCGACGGTTTCTCGAAGATCATCGCCAGCGTCCGGCCGCGCAGCCGGTCGGCGTAGGCGGCGCGGTTGCGCTTCATCGTCGCGGCGTCGTCGAGGATGGCGCGCAGCGTGGCGGTGTCGAAGTGGTGCAGATCCAGAAAATGTCTGATCGTCTTGTTCTGGGGCGCGCTCATGACGCCAGCTCCCGTGCGGTGCGGTCGAGAATGCCGATCGCTTCGTCGACCTCGGCCTCGCCGATGACGAGCGGCGGCAGCAGCCGGACCACGTTGTCGCCCGCGGCGACGCTCAGCAGGCCGTTGGCGCGCAGGCGTTCGATGACGGTGGTGTTGGTCGGCACGGACTTCAGGCCCAGCAGCAGGCCCTTGCCCCGCACCTCGGTGAAGATGGCGGGGTGCTTGCGCACCAGATCCTCCATGCGGCGCTGGAGCACGCCGGCGATGCGCTCCACGCCGTCGAGGAAGCCCGGCGCCAGCACGACGTCGAGCACGGCGTTGCCCACCGCCATGGCCAGCGGGTTGCCGCCGTAGGTGGAGCCGTGCGTGCCGCCGGTCATGCCGACCGCGGCCTTCTCGGAGGCGAGGCAGGCGCCGAGCGGGAAGCCGCCGCCGATGCCCTTGGCCACCGCCATGACGTCGGGGGCGACGCCCGCCCACTCGTGCGCGAACAGCTTGCCGGTGCGGCCCATGCCGGTCTGGATCTCATCCAGCATCAGCAGCAGGCCGTACTCGTCGCACACGGCGCGTAAGCCCCGCAGGAAATCCTCCGAACCGACGCGGATGCCGCCCTCGCCCTGCACCGGCTCGACGCAGATGGCGGCGGTCTCCGGCGTGATGGCGGCGCGCACCTCGTTGAGGTTGCCGAAGGCGACCAGGTCGTAGCCCGGCACCAGCGGGCCGAAGCCCTTGACCAGCTTCTCCTGCTGCGCGGCGGAGATGGCCGAGGTGCTGCGGCCGTGGAAGGCCTGCTCGAAGGTGATGATGCGCCAGCGCTCGGGGTGGCCGGTCTCGTACTGGTACTTGCGGCAGACCTTGACCGCGCACTCCCACGCCTCGACGCCGGAGTTCGTGAAGAACACCGTGTCGGCGAAGGTGGCGTCCACCAGCCGCTGCGCCAGCCCGTACTGCCCGGCGGTGCCCGCGGCCTTGAACAGGTTGGAGATGTGCCAGACCTTCTGCGCCTGCTCGGTCAGCGCCTTGACCAGATGCGGGTGCGCGTGGCCGAGCGCGTTGACGGCGACGCCCGACGCGAAATCCAGGAATCGTCGCCCGGCGGTATCGAAGAGATACGCGCCTTCACCCCGCTCGAACTCGATGTCGGGACGGGAGTACGTGGGCATGACGACCGGAATCACGGGCATTCCCCCAATAAAAAAGGGTCCGGCGGGCACCCCGCCCGACGGAAGGCGGCCACTATCCTGAGATCACTTCGCTCTGTCAACGGATGGGCTACGCCGTCAGGGCATGGCGGGGCTTCGCCGTGGTTGGATGAGACGCCGTGAAACGCTATGAAACGCGATTCGGGGAGGTGTCTCATTTGAGGGTGCCGCTGCGGTTTATCGCTCAATTTATAGGAAATATAGCCTATCACGTTTTCGGTGGCGCGGACAACCCGATATCGATGTCCTACGGGGGCGGTGCGCGTGGTCAGTTGAGGCTAAGCGCGATAGGCGTCGTGTTAGGCACCTGCCCACCTTGTCCAAGAACTTCTTTGGCCGTCATCCCCGCGAAGGCGGGGATCCAGGGCGCTTTGCAGCCTTGTGGCTTTGCCAACTCTTCTGGATCCCCGCCTTCGCGGGGATGACGAGTGGAGAAGGTGCTTGATTTACGCCAAGCTCCTACGCCTTCAGCTTGTACCCGGTGCTGAGCATCCGCCACGCCAGCCACCACAGCCCGGCGTTGATCGCCGCCATCACCGCGATCCCCAGGCCCAGCGTGCCGTCCGAGCGGCCGATGAAGCCGTAGCGGAAGCCGTCGATCATGTAGAAGAACGGGTCGAGGTGGGCCAGCCACCAGAACACCGGCGGCAGGCTCTCCACCGAATAGAAGGTGCCCGACAGGAAGGCCAGCGGCGTCACCACGAAGTTGGTCACCGCGGCGATGTGGTCGAACTTCTCCGACCAGATGCCGCCGACGAGGCCGAGCAGCGACAGCAGCATCGACGCCATGATCGCGTGGTAGACGACGAAGCCCCAATGCGCCACGTGGTACGGCACGAACAGCCGGATCGCCACCGCGGTCACCAAGCCGACCAGTACGCCGCGGGTGACGCCGCCGCCGACGAAGCCCAGCACCAGCTCCAGCGGCGCCATCGGCGGCATCAGGATGTCGACGATGTTGCCCTGCACCTTGGAGATGACGATGGAGGACGAGGTGTTGGCGAAGGCGTTCTGCGTCATCGCCATCATGATCAGGCCGGGCGCCAGGAACTCCATGTAGGGCACGCCGCCGACCACCCGCACCGCACCGCCCAGCGCCAGCGCGAACACCGCGTAGAACAGCAGCGTGGTGACCACCGGCGCCCAGACGGTCTGCTGGTGCACCTTGATGAAGCGCCGCACCTCGCGGGCGTAGAGCGTCCACAGGCCGACCCAGTTGACGGAGCCGACCGTGCGCGGCATGGGAGGAAGCGGATGAGTCATCGTTTCACGTTGTACGCTGGGGCGTTGGAGATTAGGGCGCGGATCGCGGTGCCGCAACCCGCCGCGAGGAAAGGCTGTCATGACGGACGACCAGAAAGGCTCCAGGGAGAGGCCCCCGCCGAAGCGGGTGACGCCGCAGTACCTGGAGAACGCGGCGCTGCACTACCTGGAGCGCTTCGCCAGCTCGGCCGCCAACCTGCGGCGCGTGCTGATGCGCAAGGTCGAGCGCTCGGCCCAGGCGCACGGCACCGACCGCGAGGAGGGCGCCGGCTGGGTGGACGCGCTGATCGAGCGCTACCGGCGCAGCGGCCTGCTCGACGACGCCGGCTACGCCCGCATGAAGGCGGAGAGCCTGCACCGCCGCGGCGCCTCGACCCGCGCCATCCGCGAAAAGCTGGCTGCCAAGGGGGTGGGGCGGGACCATGTCGACCAAGCGCTCGGCCGGGTGGAGGAGGACGTGGAGGGCGACCTCGACCTCACGGCCGCCCTGGCGCTGGCGCGGCGGCGGCGACTCGGACCGTACCGGTTGCCGGAACTGCGTGCGGCGCACCGGGAGAAGGACCTGGCGGCGCTGGGGCGGGCGGGGTTCGCCTACGACATCGCACGGCGAGTCGTGGACGCGGCGGATCCGGACAGCGTGGAATAGGGTAATTCACCCTCCCTCGCCGGAGGCGAGGGAGGGCTCAAGGCACGCGCCCAAACGAGAAAAGCCCGCCACGGTGATCCGCGGCAGGCTTGCGGCCGGGGAGCTCGCGTCTCCCCGGCGATCCCGGTGCCGGATTAGGCGGCGGCCTTTTCCAGGGCCTTGGCGATGCGGCGCTTCAGGCGGCGCGCGTCGAGGCTCAGGACCGCGTCCTTGGCGTCGAGCAGGAAGGCGTCGAGGCCGCCCTTGTGCTCGATCGTGCGGATCGCGTTGGTGGACAGGCGCAGGCGGACCGACGTGCCGAGCGCGTCGCTCAGCACCGAGGTCTCCTGGAGGTTCGGCTGGAAGCGGCGGCGGGACTTGTTGTTGGCGTGCGAGACGTTGTTGCCAAACTGCGTGCCCTTGCCGGTCACGGAGCACCGACGAGCCATCGGACGGTTCCTTCGTTTTAACAATGTAAATCCGGTCTCGGACGGCGCTCCGTCCAGAGAAGGCCGGCGTTATAGTCGAACAAGCGCGCGCCCGTCAAGGCAGGAAGACTCCGGCGCGCGCCCGATCGGGATTCGGAGACCGACGCCCCCGGCCGGCGGAGGCGTCGGTGATGCCGGTGTCACTCGGCGGCGACGGCCGGCTTGGTCTCGGCCTTCACCTCGGCCTTGACCTCAGCCTTCGGGGCCGGGGCGGGCGCCGCGGCGGCGGGCTTCGCTTCGACCTTGGGGGCTTCGGCCTTCGGGGCCTCGACCTTCGCCGGGGCCGGAGCGGCGGCCTTCGGAGCCTCGGGCTTGGCGGCGGGCTTCACCTCGGCCTTCGGGGCGGCCTTCGGGGCGGGCGCGGCCTTCTTGGCGGCCGGCTTGGCGGCGGCCTTCGGGGCCGGCTTCCTCTCCTCGGCCTTCGCCGGGGCGGCGACGGCCTTCGGGGCCTCGGCCTTCACCTCGACCTTGGCAGCGGGAGCCTTGGCGGCGGGCTTCGGCTCGGCCGTCTTCACCTCGGCCTTGGCGGCGGGAGCCTTCGGGGCCGGAGCCGGGGCGGCGGCCTTCGGAGCCTCAACCTTGGCCGGGGCGGCCTTGGCGACGGCCAGGGGAGCGGCGGCCACTGGGGCGGCGACCTCGGCGGCGATCTTCTGCGACAGCTCGACGAAGGCCTTCACGTTCTCGGCGGCGCGGGTCGAGGCGGTCACCAGCAGGGTGCGCTGCAGCTCGGCGACGTCGGCCGGGCTGCGCACCTTGCCGAGGTCCTGGACGAGCTTGGCGGTCTCGCCGAGCTGGGCGGTGACGCCCTCGGCCCAGCGGCGGGCGCCGTCCTGGATCAGGCCGGCGATGCGGGCCGAACGGGCGGCGGCGGTCTCGGCGTTGCTCTTGGCCAGCGCGCCGGCCTGGGCGTAGATGTCCAGAAGGTTCGTGCTCATGGATGAAGTCCCTCGAATACTGAGTGAGTTAAAGGCGATCCCGGCCGGCCGCCCCGGATAACTCACGGACAAGACCCTGCCTCGGTGCCGAGCAGAACGGCACCCGCACTTCGCCGAGCGTCAGGGTAGGGATCCGGATACCGCAGTGCAACAGAAATATTGCGCTGCGGCATAATCCGTCAATCGGCCCCATCAATCGGAGTTGGTCACCGGCCGCCCCAGGAAGCGCTCCAGCAGCGTGCGCGCCGCGGCGGTGGGGATGTGGGTGCCGGCGGTGACGGAGGCCTCCAGCGCCGGCAGGGCGGCCTGGACCTGCGGGTGGCGGCGGAAGGCGTCGAGCAGCGTCTCGCGGATCTCGCTCCACAGCCAGGCGCGGGCCTGCTCGGCGCGGCGCTGGGCGCGCAGGCCGGCCTGCTCCATGGCGGCGCGGTGCTCGCCGATGGTGGCCCATACCGCGTCGATGCCGCTCTTGTGGAAGGCCGAGCAGCTCAGCACCGGCACCCGCCACGCCCCGCCGTGGCGCAGCAGCGCCAGCGCGTGGCGGTAGTCGGCCACCGTGTGGCGGGCGGTCGATGCCAGGTCGCCGTCGGCCTTGTTGACCACCACCACGTCGGCCAGCTCCATGATGCCCTTCTTGATGCCCTGCAGCTCGTCGCCGCCGGCCGGGAGAAGGAGGAGCAGGAACAGGTCCACCATGTCGGCGACCGCCGTCTCCGACTGGCCGACGCCGACGGTCTCGACGACGATGACGTCGAAGCCGGCGGCCTCGCAGACCAGCATCGCCTCGCGCGTGCGGCGGGCGACGCCGCCCAGCGTCGAGCCGGCCGGCGAGGGGCGGATGAAGGCGTTCGCGTCGCGCGACAGGTCCACCATGCGCGTCTTGTCGCCGAGGATCGAGCCGCCGGTGCGCTGCGACGACGGGTCGATGGCGAGCACCGCCACCTTGTGGCCCTGGCCGATGACGTGCAGCCCGAACGCCTCGATGAAGGTCGACTTGCCCACCCCCGGCACGCCCGAGATGCCGACCCGCACCGAGCGGCCGGTGTGCGGCAGCAGCGCCTCCAGCAGGGCCTCGGCGTCGGCGCGGTGCGCCGGGTTGGCCGATTCGATCAGCGTGATGGCGCGGGCCAGCGCGCGGCGCTCGCCGCGGCGGACGGCGTCGGCGAGGGCCTTGGGGGAGGTGGGCGTCGTCATGGCCGCCAAACTAGCGGCCGGCCTGCGCAAGGGCAACGCTCAGGTCGGCGCCAGAACGCCCGGCACCGGCTCCGGCCCCTGGCTGGAATCCTGCTGGCGCGCCCACAGCGCGGCGTAGGCGCCGCCCAGGGCCAGCAGGTCGGCGTGCCGGCCGCGCTCGATGATGCGGCCCTGCTCCAGCACGATGATCTCGTCGGCGTCCACCACGGTGGACAGCCGGTGCGCGATCACCAGCGTGGTGCGGCCGCGGCTGACCTCGCGCAGGTTGGCCTGGATCTCGCGTTCCGTGTGGGTGTCCAGCGCGCTGGTCGCCTCGTCGAACATCAGGATGGCGGGGTTCTTCAGGATGGTGCGGGCGATGGCGACGCGCTGCTTCTCGCCGCCGGAGAGCTTCAGGCCGCGCTCGCCCACCGTGGTCTGGTAGCCGTCGGGCAGCGCCATCACGAAGTCGTGGATGTGCGCCAGCCGCGCCGCCTCCTCGACCTCGGCGGGAGAGGCGGAGGTGCGGCCGTAGGCGATGTTGTAGAAGATGGTGTCGTTGAACAGCACGGTGTCCTGCGGGACGATGCCGATGCCGGCGCGCAAGGACGTCTGCGTCACGTCGCGGATGTCCTGGCGGTCGATCAGGATGCGCCCGGCCGAGGTGTCGTAGAAGCGGAACAGCAGCCGGCTGATGGTCGATTTGCCCGCCCCCGACGGACCGACGATGGCCACCGTCTTGCCCGCCGGCACGGTGAAGCCGACGCCCTTGAGGATCGGGCGGCGCGGGTCGTAGCCGAAGGAGACGTCCTCGAACACGATCTCGCCGCCGGTCACCACCAGCGGCTTGGCGCCGGGCGAGTCGGCGATCTCGCGCTCGACCGACAGCAGCTTGAACATCTGCTCCATGTCGGCCAGCGCCTGCTTCATCTCGCGGTAGACGAAGCCGAAGAAGTTGAGCGGCTGGTAGAGCTGCAAGAGGTAGGTGTTCACCAGCACGAAGTCGCCGATGGTCATGCTGCCGCGCACGATGCCCTGCGCCGCCATCGCCATCACCACGGTCAGGCCGACGGCGATGATCGCCGCCTGCCCGACGTTCAGCAGGGACAGCGTGCGCTGGCTTTTCACCGCCGCCGCCTCGTAGCCGCTCAGCGCCTGGTCGTAGCGGCGCGCCTCGTGCTCCTCGTTGCCGAAGTACTTGACCGTCTCGTAGTTGAGCAGGCTGTCGATCGCCTTGGTGTTGGCGCGGCGGTCCTCCTCGTTCATCTGGCGGCGGAACTTGGTGCGCCACTCCGACACGGTGAAGGTGTAGAGGATGTAGGCGGTCACCGTGACGAAGGTCGCCAGCGCGAACCAGCCGTCGAACATCCGCCACAGGATGACGGTGACCAGCGCGATCTCCACCAGCGTCGGCGCGATGGAGAACAGCGAGAAGCGCAGCAGCGTCTCGATGGCCGAGGTGCCGCGCTCCAGCGAGCGCGACAGGCCGCCGGTCTGCCGCTCCAGGTGGAAGCGCAGGCTGAGCGCGTGCAGGTGGCGGAAGACGCTGAGCGCCACCCGCCGGATGGTGCGCTGCCCGACCTTGGAGAAGATGGCGTCGCGCAGCTCCCCGAAGGCCAGCGACAGCACGCGCGCCGCGCCGTAGGCGAGGATCAGCCCGACCGGCACCGCCACCACCGCGCGCTCCGGCGTCGCCGTCAGCGCGTCGATGGCGTGCTTGAAGTAGAGCGGGATGACGACGGTCGCCGCCTTCGAGGCGATCAGGAACAGGAAGGCGACGGCGACGCGCGCCCGCATCTCCACGGAATCGCGCGGCCACAGGTAGGGCAGCAGCATGCGGAGCGCACCGCCCTCGCCGGGGCCGGGCATCGTGGGCGATTCGGGGGCGGGAGCGAGCATGGACGGCGACCGGACTTGGAGGGAGAATGGGGGAAAAGCGGCGTGCTCCCGCTAACCTAGGCGCGCCGGACGGTTTCGCAAAGGCGGCGGGCATGCGTTAACGGTTCTGTTGCCATGTCCGTGCTTCCCTCAGGTCCTGTCCCAGTCCCGCCGGAGCCGCCGCCATGACCCGTTTCGCCGTCCTCGCCCTCGCCCTGACGCTTCTCGCCGGCTGCGGCGTGGTGAGCGGGGCGGCCAGCGTCGTCGGCACGGCGGTGAGCGTCACCACCTCGGCGGTCGGCACCGCCGTGGACGTGGTGACCGCGCCCGTCCGGTAGAAGGGGGGAGTGTCTCCATCTTGTCCCAGTCGTTCGTATAGGGTTCAGTAACCCATTTGGGATATGTTACCCCACCGCCGATGGGGCTTTGCGGGTTCCGCCAGCCGCGGCCGCGCTTTTGCTGTTGGGAAGATCGATCATGCAACAAGCCAGCTTTGCCGGCCGCTTCAAGGTAGCGACGCGGATTTCCGGCGGGTTTCTCTCCGTCCTGGTGCTCCTGGTGCTGCTCGTCGTGATCGGCGTGCAGGCGATGGGCACGGTGGAGCGGCAGTTCGACGGCTACGCAAGTATCGCCGACGGCACGCTCCAGGTGTCGGAGATCGCCGGCACCGTGGCCGACATGCGCCGCAACGCGCTGGCCTTCTCCAACACCGGTGACGACGCGGCGCAGAAGCGTGTGCTGGAGTTGCAGGACGCCCTGAAGACCGGCCTTGCCGCCGCCGTGGCGAAGGCGACCGATCCGGCGCGGCGTGCCAGCCTGGAACGGATGAGCCGCATCCTCGACGCCTACTCCCAGCAGTTTGCCAAGATGTCGCAGGCCCGCGACAAGCGTGACGACCTGATGTACCGGGTGCTGACCCCGGCGGGCGAGGCCGCGCGCAAGGGCCTCGCCGACATCTTCAAGGCGCTGAAGGACCGCAACGAGCACCAGGCCGCGGTGCTGGCCGGCACGGCGGTGGAAGACGTGCTGACCATGCGGCTGTTCGCCGCGCGCTTCCTCATCGACGCCGAGATGAAGTGGGTCGAGCAGTTCCGCCAGCGGGCCGCGCTGCTCGTCGCCAACACCGAGGCGCTGCAGGCGCAGCTCCAGGATCCGGCGCTGAAGACGATGGCCGCCGAGGCGCTGGACGGCGTGCGCAAGTACCTGCCGGCCTTCAACGAGACGGTGGAGGCGGTCAACGAGACCACCCGCGTGGTCGCCCAGATGGGCCGCGACGTCGCGGAGTTCGCCCAGATCGCCGAGGCGACCAAGGCGGCGGCGCTCGAGTTGCTGGCCAAGACCATGATCGAGATCGACTCCGGGCTGGCCCGCACCGCCAACACCAACATCGCCGTCGGCATTGCCGCGGTGCTGGTCGGTCTGCTGCTGGCGTGGCTGGTGGCGCGCTCGATCGTCCGCCCGGTGCGGGCGATGACCGAGACCATGACCAACCTGGCGCACGGCGACCTGACCGTGACCATCCCGGCGCTGGCCGACAAGGACGAGATCGGCGAGATGGCGCAGGCGGTCCAGGTCTTCAAGGACAACGCCATCGAGAAGAAGCGCATGGACGAGGCCGAGCGCGCCCGCCTGGAGGCCGAGCGTCAGGCCGCCGAGGCGCAGCGGGCGCGCGAGCAGGCTATCGGCCACGAGATCGCCGAGCTGATCGACGGCGTCTCCAAGGGCGACCTGTCGAAGCGCATCGACCTGGACGGCAAGGACGGCTTCTACCGGACCATGTCGGAGGGCATCAACCGCCTGACCGACACCGTCGAGGGCGTCATCGCCGACATCGGCGCGGTGTTGGGCGCCCTGGCGCAGGGCGACCTCAACACCCGCATCGAGAAGGACTACCAGGGCGCTTTCCAGCGCCTGAAGACCGACGTCAACGCCACCTCGACCAAGCTGGGCGAGATCGTCGGGCAGATCACCCTGGCCGCCGACGCCATGGCGGGGGCGGCGTCCGAGGTG
The DNA here is from genome assembly GCF_003116015.1 of Azospirillum sp. TSO22-1. Classification (GTDB taxonomy): domain Bacteria; phylum Pseudomonadota; class Alphaproteobacteria; order Azospirillales; family Azospirillaceae; genus Azospirillum. Next base: position 8,060 of record NZ_LGQZ01000042.1, on the reverse strand, counting down.
TCGATGGGCTCCACCGACCTCGCCGAGCGCACCGAGCAGCAGGCCTCCAACCTGGAGGAGACGGCGGCGTCGATGGAGGAGCTGGGCGCCACCGTGCGCTCCAACGCCGACAACGCCCAGCGCGCCAACCGCATGGCCGAGGACGCCAGGAAGGCGGCGGAGAACGGCGGCAACGTCGCCGGCTCGGCCATCGAGGCGATGCGGCGGATCGAGGACGCCAGCCGCAAGATCACCGACATCATCGGCGTGATCGACGAGATCGCCTTCCAGACCAACCTGCTGGCGCTCAACGCGGCGGTCGAGGCGGCGCGGGCCGGCGATGCCGGGCGCGGCTTCGCCGTGGTGGCGCAGGAGGTGCGGCAGCTCGCCCAGCGCTCCGCCCAGGCGTCAAAGGAGATCAAGGGCCTGATCCTCGCCAGCGACAGCCAGGTGCACGACGGCGTGGATCTGGTGCAGAAGGCCGGCGACGCGCTGCAGGGCATCGTGTCGGGCGTGCAGGGGGTGGCGTCGCTGATCGCCGAGATGGCCTCGGCCTCGTCCGAGCAGGCGAGTGCGCTCGACGAGATCAACGCCGCCGTGGCGCAGATGGACGAGATGACGCAGAAGAACGCCGCGCTGGTCGAGGAGACCACCGCCGCCGCCCAGGCGATGGCCGGTCAGGCCGGCGACCTGAAGGCGCTGGTCGGCTTCTTCAAGCTGGATCAGGCGGCGGTCGCCCGCCCGGCGGCGTGGCAGGCCCCGGCGGCCAAGCCGGCGCGTCCGGCCGCGGTGCAACGGGTGATCAAGCCGACCCGCCCCGCCCAGGCGCCGCGCCCGGCCGCGGCGCCCAAGGCGGCGGGCGGCACGCTGCGCCACGCCGGCGACGCGCCGGACGACGATTGGAAGGAGTTCTGAGCCGCAGCCGGCTCGACCGAACGATCAAGGGGACCATCCGGTCCCCTTTTTCGTGCCGGACCCCTGTCGGCTCTGGACCGGCGGGTGGCATCGGGTGTTTCATGGATGGGTCGTCGCAACGCTGTGCCGTATGGGCAGAGGGCGTCATGTCTCGGAAGATCGTTGGGGTTCTGTTGGTCAGCGCCGCGTTGGCGCTGCTGACCACACCTGCGTCCGCACACGGTGCGCGCGTGGGGATCGGCGTCGGCATCGGATTCCCGGTGTTCGCCTACCCGCCGCCGATCTACGTACCGCCGCCGCGCGTCGTCTACTATCCGCCGCCACCGGTGGTCTACGCCCCGCCGCCCTCCGGCCTGTACGCCGACCCGACCGGTCCGGCCTACGTCGGCCCGAGCGGCGCCTATTGCCGCGAGTTCCAGACCTCCGCCGTGATCGACGGTCGACGGCAGCCGATGCATGGCACGGCCTGCCAGCAGCCGGACGGCTCCTGGCGCGTGGTGCGGTAGGGCAGGTCAGGCCTCGGACGCCAGCCAGTCGCGGAACGCCGTCATCGCCGGCGTGAGCGGGCGGGACTTCAGGCGCGCCAGCCAGTAGCTGCCCAGCGACGCGTGGACGTCGAAGGGCTGCGCGATGCTGCCGATGGACAGCCGCCGCGCGAACATCAGCGGTGGTGCGAGGGCCACCCCGGCGCCCTGCAGCGCCGCCTCCATCATCGCCAGCGACGAATCGAAGACGATCCCCCTCACCAGCGGCGCCGGGGCGACGACGCCCGCCGCGGCGAACCAGCTGCCCCACTCGTCCGCCCGGTAGGAGCGCAGCAGGGTTTCCTTCAGCAGGTCCGCCGGCTCCCGCAGGCGCGCTGCGATCTCGGGCACGCACAGGGCGGACAGCGGCGCTTCGAACAGCTGCACGGCGTCGGTGCCGTGCCACGCGCCGTCGCCGAAGCGGATGGCGTAGTCCAATCCCTCCGCCGCCATGTCGACGCGGTTGTTGTTGGTGGACAGCCGCACGTCGACGAACGGATGCGCCTCCTGGAAGCGCGGCAGGCGCGGCAGCAGCCAGCCGACGGCGAAGGTACCGACCGCGCCGACCGTCAGGATTTCACGGACCCGCCCGCCCTCGAACCGCTCCAGCATGTCCGCCATGCGGTCGAAGGAGTCGCGCAGCACCGGCAACAGCGCCTCGCCCTCCGGCGTGATCATCAGGCCGCGGGGCAGGCGCTTGAACAGCGTGACGTTCAGCCGCTGTTCCAGGACTTTGACCTGATGGCTCACCGCCGCCTGGGTGACGCACAGCTCGATGGCGGCGCGGGTGAAGCTGAGGTGCCGTGCCGACGCCTCGAAGGCGCGCAGCGCGTTGAGCGGAAGGTGCGGCCGAACCATCGAAGCCCAAATCCAATTTATGGCTCGCCCTAGATAACGTGGTTTGTGCGGGGCGTCCAACCTCCGTACGCTCCTGGCGTGTTCGACAACCATGGCGTGTTGGTGCGCCGTGAGGGGAGGTATCGTGACGATGATTCTGACGCGGCGCGGGTTTTCCGCGCTGGTGGGAGCTCTGGCCGCCGGGGGCGCGCTGGCGCGGCCGGGCATCGCGCTTGCGGCGGGCAAGGCCGACAAGGATTTGGGCGGCACGCTGGCGGCGCTGGAGAAACGCATCGACGCGCGGCTGGGCGTCGCCGTGCTGGACACCGCGACCGGGCGCTCCTGGGGGCATCGCGCCGACGAGCGCTTCCCGATGTGCAGCACCTTCAAGGCGCTGGCCTGCGGCGCGGTGCTGGCGCGGGTGGACGAGGGCAAGGAGCGGCTGGACCGCCGCGTGCGCTACACGGCCGGCGATCTGGTGACCTACTCTCCGGCGACCAAGGAGGGTGTCGGTGCGGGGATGACGGTGGCGGAGATCTGCGAGGCGGCGATGACGCTGAGCGACAACACCGCCGCCAACCTGATCCTCGACAGCCTGGGCGGACCGGTGGCGCTGACGGCGTTCGTGCGCTCGCTGGGCGATGCCGTCACCCGTCTCGACCGGCGGGAGACCGAACTCAATACGGCCATCCCTGGCGACCCGCGCGACACCACGACGCCGGCCGCCATGGCGGGCAGTCTCCGGGCGCTCGCCGTCGGGGACCACCTGTCCGCATCGTCTCGTGAGCAGTTCAACGCATGGATGGTGGCGACCAGGACCGGCGACGCGCGGCTGCGCGCCGGATTGCCGAAGGACTGGCGCATTGGCGACAAGACCGGCACCGGCGACCACGGCACGGCGAACGACGTCGCGGTGATCTGGCCGCCGGGGCGCAAGCCGCTGGTCGTCAGTGTCTACGTCACGCAGACCAAGGCCTCGCTCGACGACCGCAACGCGGCCATCGCCGAGGTCGGGCGGTTGGTGAGGGAGTTGGTGGTGTAGGCGCCGCCGCGGTCCCTCCCCCAGCCCCGCTGGGGGAGGTTAGGTGGGGGCAACGGCGTCGGTGGCTCGCATGGATTCTCGAATGCACCGTTGCCCCCACCCAACCCTCCCCCGCCGGAGGCAGGGGAGGGCAGAGGCCTTTACTTGGCCGAACGTACCGGCGCGGCAACCGGCTGGCCGTTGATGGTCAGAGCGCCGGCCTCCGCGGAGACCGTCACCGTGTCGCCGTCGGCGACCCTGCCCTCCAGGATCATGGTCGCCAGCGGGTTCTGCAGCTCGCGCTGGATCACCCGCTTCAGCGGCCGGGCGCCGTACACCGGGTCGTAGCCGGCCTCGGCCAGCCAGTCGGTGGCGGCGGGATCGACCTCCAGCGCGATGTCGCGGTCGGCCAGCATCTTGGTCAGCCGGCCCAGCTGGATCCTGACGATGCCGCCCATGTGGCCGCGGGTCAGGCGGTGGAACAGCAGAACCTCGTCCAGGCGGTTCAGGAACTCCGGCCGGAAGCTGGCGCGGACCACCTCCATCACCTCGGACCGGACGCTGTCGATGTCCTGCCCCTCGGGCATCGCGGCGATGACGTCGGAGCCGAGGTTCGAGGTCATGATGATCAGCACGTTGCGGAAGTCCACCGTGCGGCCCTGGCCGTCGGTCAGGCGGCCGTCGTCGAGTACCTGGAGCAGCACGTTGAAGACGTCCGGGTGCGCCTTCTCGACCTCGTCGAACAGCACGACCTGATAGGGCCGGCGCCGCACCGCCTCGGTCAAGGCACCGCCCTCCTCGTAGCCGACGTAGCCCGGGGGGGCGCCGATCATGCGGGCGACGGAGTGCTTCTCCATGTACTCGCTCATGTCGAGGCGGACCATGGCGGTCTCGTCGTCGAACAGGAACTCGGCCAGCGCCTTGGTCAGCTCGGTCTTGCCGACGCCGGTGGGGCCGAGGAACAGGAAGGAGCCGATCGGGCGGTGCGGGTCCTGCAAGCCGGCGCGGGCCCGGCGGATGGCGTTGGACACCGCGACGATGGCCTCGTCCTGGCCGACCACGCGGGTGGCCAGCCGCTCCTCCATCTTCAGGAGCTTCTCGCGCTCGCCGGCCAGCATCCGGTCCACCGGCACGCCGGTCCAGCGGCTGACCACGGAGGCGATGTCGGTGTCGCGCACCTCCTCGTTCAGCATGCGGGACTGCGACGCCTGTTCGGCGTCCTTCAGGGCCTTCTCCAGGCCAGGGATGACGCCGTAGGTCAGCTCGCCCGCCCGCGCCCAGTTGCCGGCGCGCTGGGCGTTGTCCAACTCGGTCCGGGCGTGGTCGAGGTCCTCCTTGATCTTCTGCGCGCTGTTCAGCTTGTCCTTCTCGGCCTGCCAGCGGGCGGTCAGCTCGGTGGACTTCTGCTCCAGCTCGGCCAGCTCCTCCTCGAGGTCGTCGAGGCGGTTCCTGGAGGCCTCGTCGGTCTCGCGCTTCAGCGCCTCGCGCTCGATCTTCAGCTGGATGATGCGGCGGTCGAGCTCGTCGATCTCCTCCGGCTTGGAGTCCACGGCCATGCGCAGGCGGCTGGCTGCCTCGTCGATCAGGTCGATCGCCTTGTCGGGCAGGAAGCGGTCGGTGATGTAGCGGTTGGACAGCGTGGCGGCCGAGACGATGGCGCCGTCGGTGATGCGCACGCCGTGGTGCACCTCGTAGCGCTCCTTCAGGCCGCGCAGGATCGAGATGGTGTCCTCCACCGTCGGCTCCGACACGAACACCGGCTGGAAGCGCCGGGCCAGCGCCGCGTCCTTCTCGATGTGCTTGCGGTACTCGTCCAACGTGGTGGCGCCGACGCAGTGCAGCTCGCCGCGCGCCAGGGCGGGTTTGAGCATGTTCGACGCGTCCATGGCGCCGTCCGCCTTGCCGGCGCCGACCAGCGTGTGCAGCTCGTCGATGAACACCACGATGTCGCCGGCCGCGGCCTGGATCTCCGCGAGGACGGCCTTCAGCCGTTCCTCGAACTCGCCGCGGTACTTGGCGCCGGCCACCATGGAGCCGAGGTCGAGCGAGAGCAGCTGCTTGTTCTTCAGCCCCTCCGGCACGTCGCCCTTGACGATGCGCTGGGCGAGGCCCTCGACGATGGCGGTCTTGCCGACGCCGGGCTCGCCGATCAGGACGGGGTTGTTCTTGGTGCGGCGGGCGAGGACCTGGATGGTGCGGCGGATCTCCTCGTCGCGGCCGACGACGGGGTCGAGCTTGCCCTCGCGCGCCGCCTCGGTCAGGTCGCGCGCGTACTTCTTCAGCGCGTCGTAGCCCTGCTCGGCCGAGGCGGTGTCGGCGGTGCGGCCCTTGCGGATCTCGTTGATGGCGGTGTTGAGCGCCTGCGGGTTGACCTGGGCGGTCTTCAGCACGCGCGCCGCCGGGGTGCCGTCGGCCATGGCCAGGGCCAGCAGGATGCGCTCGGCGGTGACGTAGCTGTCGCCGGCCTTCTCCGCCACCTTCTCGGCCTGCTCGAAGACGCGCGACAGCTCCGGCGTGATGCCGCGCAGGCCGGCGCCCGAGCCTTCCACCTTCGGCAGCTTGTCCAGCTCGGCATCGACGCCGCTGAGCGCCGCGGCGGGGTCGCCGCCGGCCTTGCGGATCAGGTTGGCCGCGAGGCCTTCCTTGTCGTCGAGCAGGGTCTTCAGCAGATGTTCTGACGTGAGCAGCTGGTGCCCCCGGCGGAGCGCAAGCGTCTGCGCCGCCTGAACGAAGCCGCGGCTGCGTTCGGTGTACTTCTCGAAATCCATGACCTAACTCTCCATGCTTCGCCGACCGTCCGCCAGGCAGCCCGGTCAGCCTCGACCCACGCGACATGTGCGATCCAGGAGGATGCTGTGGTAGATATGGCGAGGAGCCCGGCCTATGCAAGACCACCCGGAGCGGAGGGTTATTGCCCGCGCGAACGATGGGGGTAATCACCCGTCGCCGCTTCCGGCAGGGTGGGGAAACGCCTACCGTGAGGGCTTCCCCGCCCCGCGCACGGCCCCACCGCAATGACCGACCTCACGCTGCCGACGCCCGTCATGCCGCACCCGCTGAATCCCCTCCGCCTCGCCTGGCACGCCCGCAGGGCGTGGCACCGGGTGGCGCGGCCGCTGACCATGGGGGTGCGGGCCATAATCATTGATAGGGGCATTGTTGACGGCGAGCGCGTGCTGCTGATCCGCCACAGCTACGTCCCCGGCTGGCACCTGCCCGGTGGCGGCGTGGGGAAGGGCGAGACGCTGGTCGAAGCCATGAGGCGCGAGGTGCGCGAGGAGGTCGGGCTGACGGTCGAGGCCGCCGTGCAGCCCCTGGGCATGTACGCGCGCTTCCGCAGCGGGGCCAGCGACCACGTCGCCGTCTTCGTCGCCGAGCGCTGGAGCGGCACGCCCAAGGCCGACGGCTTCGAGATCGTCGAGGTGGCGTTCTTCCCCCTCGACCGGCTGCCGGAGGACGCCACCGCGTCCACCCGCCGCCGCCTTGCCGAGTATCGCGGGCTGGCGCCCCCAGCCGAGCACTGGTGACAACCGAGCACTGGTGATACTTTTGTTGCACTGCGGTTGACAGGACCGGGCGAGCCGCAACAGATACTATCGTATGACCACCGTCGCCGCCATCCGCCGCTACCCCATCAAGGGGCTGAGCGCCGAGGATCTGCCCGCCGTCGAACTGACGGCCGGGCGGACGCTGCCCTTCGACCGCACCTACGCGATCCTGCACGGCCCCGCCGCCGAAATGGACCAGGAGGGCTGGCGGCCGAAGTCCGAGTTCTTCACCCTGGTGCGCAACGAGAAGCTGGCGGCGCTCGACACCGAGTTCGACACGGAGACGAGCGCGCTGACCATCCGCCGCAACGGCCGTCCAGTGGCGCGCGGCCGGCTCGACCAGCCGATGGGCCGCACGCTGATCGAGCAGTTCTTCGCCGCCTACATGGCCGGTGCCGCGCCCGGCGCGCCGAAGATCGCGGAAGGCAAGGGCTTCGCCTTCACCGACAAGGAGGCGCCGATGGTCTCCCTGTTGAACCTGGCCAGCGTGCACGACCTCGAGCGGCTGACCAAGGAGCCGGTCGATCCCGGGCGCTTCCGCGCCAACCTGTGGCTCGACGGCCTCGCCCCCTGGGTGGAGCGCGACTGGGCGGCCGGCACGGCGATCCGCGTCGGCGCGTCGGTGCTGGAGGTGGTGCAGCCGGTCGGCCGCTGCGCCGCCATCGACGTGGCGCCGGCGGGCACGCCGGAGGGCGGCTCACGCGCGTTGAACCTGCTGACGGCGATGCGGCGCGGCCTGGGGCACACGCACTGCGGCGTCTACGCGCGCGTCGTCACCGGCGGCCGGGTGGCCGTCGGTGACGCGGTGGAGCTTGGGTAGGCGGAACCCTCAGGCGTTGGCGGCGGCGCGCTCGTCGCCGCCGTCGGAGTCGGCCTCGACCTCGGGCTGCTCGTACTCCTCCTGATCCTGGTTCGGCTGGTGCGGCTGGCCGTGGGCCTGTCCGTTGCCGCGACCGTCGCGCTGACGGTTCTCCGACTCCTGGATCTGGGTGATGATGCGGAAATAGTGCTCCGCATGCTGGAGGTAGTTTTCCGCCTGGATGCGGTCGCCCGACGCCGCGGCGTCGCGGGCCAGCGCCAGGTACTTCTCATGGACCTGCCAGGCGTTGCCGCGGATGCGGACGTCCGGGCCGTTGCTGTCGAAGGTCTGGTGCCGCAGCGGGACGTTCTGGCGACGGTTGGCGTTGTTGCCGCCACCCCCGCCGCCGCCACCCCCGCCACCGCCGCCACCACCAC
>NZ_LGQZ01000077.1 GCF_003116015.1 Azospirillum sp. TSO22-1 | reverse complement strand
GAAGCGCGTGGCGCGCACGCTGGCGTCGAACCGGCCGGGCACGCTGGTCTGGTGCATGGGCGGCACCCAGCACCACGTCGGCAACAACAACACCCGCGCCTACTGCGTGCTGCAGCTCGCCTTGGGCAACATCGGCGTGGCCGGCGGCGGCGCCAACATCTTCCGCGGCCACGACAACGTGCAGGGCGCCACCGACTTCGGCGTCACCTCCGACACGCTGCCCGGCTACTACGGCCTCGCCGAGGGGGCGTGGCGGCACTGGGCGCGCGTCTGGGACGTGCCGTACGACTATTTCCTCGGCCGCTTCAAGGACAAGAAGCTGATGGAGGCCTCGGGCATCACCGTGTCGCGGTGGTTCGACGGCGTCCTCGAGGCCAAGGAGAACATGGACCAGCCGGACACCATCAAGGGCATGGTGTTCTGGGGCCACGCGCCGAACAGCCAGACCCGTCTGCCCGACATGCAGAAGGCGATGGAGAAGCTGGACGTCCTGGTCGTCATCGACCCCTATCCGACGATGACGGCCGTGCTGCACAACCGGAAGGACGGCGTCTACCTGCTGCCCGCCGCCACGCAGCTGGAGACCGACGGCTCGCGCACCGCGTCCAACCGCTCGGTGCAGTGGAGCTTCAAGGTCATGGAGCCGCTGTTCGAGGCGAAGACCGACCACGAGATCATGTACCTGTTCGCCAGGAAGTTCGGCTTCGCCGAGCCGATGTTCAAGGCGATCAAGGTCGAGGGCAACGTCCCCTCCATCGAGGACCTCACCCGCGAATGGAACCGCGGCATGTGGTCGGTCGGCTACACCGGCCAGTCGCCGGAGCGCATGAAGCTGCACATGCAGCATCAGGCGACCTTCGACAAGACCACGCTGCGCGCCAACGGCGGCCCGGCGGACGGCGACTTCTACGGCCTGCCCTGGCCGTGCTGGGGCACGCCGGAGATCAAGCACCCGGGCTCGGCCAACCTGTACGACAACTCGCTGCCCGTCGCCGAGGGCGGCGGCGCGTTCCGCGCCCGCTTCGGCGTCGAGCGCAACGGCGTCACGCTGCTGGCGGAAGGCGCCTATCCGGCCGGGTCCGAGATCAAGGACGGCTATCCCGAGGTCACCATGGCCATGCTCCAGAAGATGGGCTGGGACAAGGACCTGACGGAAGCCGAGATGGCGGTGATGGCCAAGATCGGCGGCGAGAAGATCGGAGCGGTGTCCTGGACCACCGACCTGTCCGGCGGCATCCAGCGCGTCGCCATCAAGCACGGCATCGCCCCGCCGGGCAACGCCAAGGCGCGCGCGGTGGCGTGGAACTTCCCCGATCCCGTGCCGGTGCACCGCGAGCCGCTCTACACCAACCGCCGCGACCTCGTGGCCTCCTACCCGACCTACAAGGACACCAAGTCCTGGCGCCTGCCGACGCTCTACAAGTCGATCCAGGACCGCGACGTGTCGAAGGAGTTCCCGATCATCCTCACGTCGGGCCGTCTGGTCGAGTACGAGGGCGGCGGCGACGAGACCCGGTCCAACCCCTGGCTGGCCGAGCTGCAGCAGGACATGTTCGTTGAGATCAACCCGACCGACGCCAACAACCTCGGCCTCAAGGACGGGCAGATGGTCTGGGTCGAAGGGCCGGAGCGCGGCAAGGTCAAGGTCAAGGCCATGGTGACCGAGCGCGTCGGCAAGGGCGTGGCCTTCATGCCCTTCCACTTCGGCGGCTGGTTCCAGGGCGAGGACCGGCGCGGACGCTATCCGCAGGGCGCCGATCCGATCGTGCTGGGCGAGGCGGCGAACACCGCCACGACCTACGGCTACGACTCCGTCACCCAGATGCAAGAGACCAAGGTCACGCTGTGCCGCATCTCGGCCGCCTGACGCAGGGAGAATAAAACATGGCCCGCATGAAATTCCTGTGCGACGCGGACCGCTGCATCGAGTGCAACGCCTGCGTCACCGCCTGCAAGAACGAGCACGAGGTTCCCTGGGGCATCAACCGTCGCCGCGTCGTGACGATCAACGACGGCAAGCCGGGCGAGCGCTCCATCTCGGTCGCCTGCATGCACTGCTCGGACGCGCCGTGCAAGGCGGTGTGCCCGGTGGACTGCTTCTACCAGACCGCCGAGGGCATCGTCCTGCACAACAAGGACCTGTGCATCGGCTGCGGCTACTGCTTCTACGCCTGCCCGTTCGGTGCGCCGCAGTACCCGCAGGCCGGCAACTTCGGCACCCGCGGCAAGATGGACAAGTGCACCTTCTGCGCCGGCGGTCCGGACCCCGACCATTCCGAGGCCGAGTACAAGAAGTACGGCCGCAACCGCATCGCCGAGGGCAAGCTGCCGCTGTGCGCTGAGATGTGCTCGACCAAGGCGCTGCTGGCCGGCGACGGCGACCGGGTGTCCGACATCTACCGCGAGCGCGTCGTGGCGCGCGGCTTCGGCTCGGGCGCCTGGGGCTGGGGGACGGCGTACCAGATGAAGTCGGGGTCGTAGGGGCGCACTCGCCCCCACCCCTGACCCCTCCCCCGCTGCGCAGGGGAGGGGAATGGCGGCACCCTCCCATGCGCAGCGGGGGAGGGCCGGGGTGGGGGCAATACCCTGGGGAGGAAAGAACAATGACCACCAAGTCCATCACGCGCCTCCTGGTCGTCGGCGCCGCGCTGGCCGCGGCGGCGGGGCTGCTTGCCGGGTGCAACGACGAGGAGCGTCCGCTCCATTTCGCGAAGGGCAAGTACGCCGGGCCGCAGGACGCGCCGCTGTCGGCCGAGCAGCTCGATTCCCTGAAGCAGCGCGTCAACAACGGGCGGTTCTGAGCGGAGGGTACGATATGACGTCCTGGTGCAAGGCGGCGCTCGCCGCGCTGACGCTGATGCTGGGTTTGGCCGCCGCCGGGATGCCGGCGCGCGCGGCCGACACGACCTCCGCGGGGGCTCCGGCGGGAACCCACCAGCTGAACACCGGCGCCGACGCCGACGTCTGGCGGGCCATCCGGCAGGGCGTGCAGGGCACCTCCAGCCTGCCCAACCCGCGCGCCGGCGTGCTGATCCAGTCGGAGGGCGAGAGCTGGCGGGCGCTGCGCAACGGCCCGATCGCCACCTACGGCGCCTGGGCGCTGGCCGGCATCCTGGTGGTGCTGGTGCTGTTCTTCCTGTTCCGTGGCCGTATCCGGCTCGACGCGCCGGCCACCGGCCGGACGGTGCAGCGCTTCAACGCGCTGGAGCGCGGCACCCACTGGCTGACCGCCGGCAGCTTCATCGTGTTGGCGCTGACCGGGCTCAACGTGCTGTACGGCCGCTGGGTGCTGCTGCCGGTGATCGGGCCGGAGGCGTTCGCCGCGCTGACCGGCTGGGGCAAGCTGGCGCACAACTACCTGGGCTTCGCCTTCATGGCCGGGGTGCTGGTGACCTTCCTGCTGTGGGTGCGCCACAACATCCCCGAGCGCGCCGACCTCACCTGGTTCGCCCAGGCCGGCGGCCTGTTCAGCAAGAACGTCCACCCCGAGGCGAAGAAGTTCAACGCCGGGCAGAAGGTGATCTTCTGGGCGACGGTGCTGGGCGGCGCCGGGCTGGGCTTCACCGGGCTGGCGTTGCTGTTCCCGTTCAGCTTCGGCGGGCTGCAGGACATGCAGCTCTACCAGATGATCCACGCGGTGATCGCGCTGGCGATGGCGGTCATCATCATCGGCCACATCTACATCGGCTCCGTCGGCATGGAAGGCGCCTTCGACGCCATGGGCTCCGGCCAGGTGGAGGAGGAGTGGGCGCGCGAGCACCACGCCCTCTGGCTGGCCGAGGTCAAGGGCGAACGCATCGACCCGCGCCCGCACGGTCACCACGCGCCCGCCGAATGAGGAGGACACCGTCCCGCATGCGCACCGCCGTCGCCTCCCTGCTGATCGCCGCCGCGGCCGCGTGGCCCGCGGCGGCCCAGTTCCAGCCCCAGATCCAGCCCGCCGCGCCCGCGCCGCAGGCCGCGCTCCAGGCCGAACCGCCGGTGCCCGCCGCGGCTCCGGTACCCGCCGTGCCGGCCAAGCCCGCCGACGAGGTGAAGCGGCAGATCGAAAAGGAGTATGGCGTCACCGTGCTCCGCGTCCGCGACGTGACGCGCGAGGACGGCAGCCTGGCCTACGCCGTCACCGTGATGAACCCCGGCGGCGACCGCAACAGCGCCTTCGAGGTCAGCACGCTGGAGGTGGACGCCCGCACCGGCAAGCTGGTGCCGCAGTTCCGCCACGCCGCCGACGGCTACACCGCATCGACCGACGGGCGCTATGACCCGAACCGCTCCACCGGCAACCCGGCGGTCCTGCGCGGTCACACATGGCGGTGATGGCTGTTAAATGAGGGGTTACGCCGCCGGCTTGGTCGGAGGGGAATAGGCGATGGGAACGGGGAGGCGGGCGTTGACGTCGCTGATGCGCTCGGCCAACCCGTCGATCCGGCCACGCACCTCGCCGCGGAACTCGGCGACGTACTCGCGGAATTCGGCCACATACTCGCGGAGCTGCGAAAATTCCTTCCGTTGGTCGGCGAACTCGCCTTCCAACCGATCAAGCCGGCGATCCTGCTGGCGAACCATATCGATCAGCAGGTCGATCTTCGACAGCAGCTCCGGGTCGCGTTCCGGTGGCATCGGCGGTCCCTTTATCGCGTGGATCAAGCATACACTTGTCTTGCCGGCCTTGTCCAACAGGACATGGGCGGCGCTGCTTCTCGGCACCATCCTCCTCGCCGCTCCCGTCCACGCCGCCGACCTGATCGGCCACGGCGCCATGGTCAACGCCGTCGCCGTGTCGCCGGACGGGCAGCGGGCGCTGACCGGCAGCTGGGACTACACGGCGATCTGCTGGGACCTCGCGGCGGGCAAGGAACTGCACGCCTTCCAGGACCACACGGGCGGCGTCAACGCCGTCGCCTTCCTGCCGGACGGCCGGCGGGCGCTGACCGGCAGCCGCGATTCCACCATCAAGCTGTGGGACCTGGAGAGCGGCGCCCTGCTGCGCAGCTTCGAGGGGCACACCGGCAACATCGTCGGCCTCGCGGTGTCGCCCGATGGCCGGCGCTTCGCCTCGGCCGGCTGGGACCCGTCGGTCAAGGTGTGGGACGTGGAGAGCGGCGCGCTGCTGGCCACGCTGACCGGCCACACCGCCAACGTCAACGCGGTCGCCTTCACGCCGGACGGCGCGCGGCTGGTCAGCGCCGGCTACGACTTCCAGGTCCGCGTCTGGGACGCCGCGACGTGGCGTGAACTCGCGGTGCTGGAGGGGCACGAGGGCAGCGTCAACGGCGTTGCCGTCTCGCCCGATGGCCGCACCGCCGCCACGGTGTCGAGCGACGAGACGGTGCGGCTGTGGGACCTCGCGGACTTCAGGCAGCTGCGCGCCTGGACCGGACACACCGGCTTCATCACCTCGGTCGCCTTCGCGCCGGACGGGCGGACGCTGCTGACCGGCGGCGGCGGCGACCGCACCGTGCGCCTGTGGGACGCGGCGACCGGCCGCCAGCTGGCCGAGTTCAGCGGGCACGCCAAGCCGGTGTGGGCGGTGACCTACACGCCGGACGGCCGGCACGCGCTGTCCGCCGGCTACGACGCGGTGGTCAAGGAGTGGACCCTGCCGGAGCGGCGTTGACAGGAGCCGGCCCGCCGTGGCGTGCTCGGCGAACCACCCTCGGAGTGCCCGTCCATGAGCCTGCCCGACATCGAGCTTCGCCGCGCCATCATCGACACCTGCCTCGCCATGAACCGGCTGGGCGTCAACCAGGGCGCCTCGGGCAACCTGTCGGCGCGCGTCGACGGCGGCTTCCTGATCACGCCGTCGGGCATGCCCTACGACGAGACGGAGCCGGCGGACATCGTCGAGATGGCCTTCGACGGCAGTTACGCCGGCGAGCGGCGGCCGTCGTCGGAATGGCGCTTCCACCGCGACGTCCTGGCGGCGCGGCCCGACGCGCAGGTGGTGCTGCACGCCCATCCCACCTTCGCCACGGTGCTGGCGGTGCACGGCCGGCCGATCCCGAGCTTCCACTACATGGTGGCGCTGGCTGGCGGCGACAGCATCCGCTGCGCCCCCTACGCCACCTTCGGCACCCAGGAGCTGTCGGACCACGCGCTGGCGGCGCTGGAGGGCCGGCGCGCCTGCCTGCTGGCCAACCACGGCATGATCGTGCTGGGCAACGACCTCAAGGGCGCGCTGGCGCTGGCGGTGGAGGTGGAGGCGCTGGCGCGGCAGTACGTCCACGCGCTGATGCTCGGCCAGCCGACCATCCTGCCGCCCGAGGAGATCGAGCGCGTGGCGGAGAAGATGCGCAGCATGAAGTACGGGCAGGGCGGGGGCGGCGAGCCCGATCCGGACGCGCCGCGGCGGCGGGGGTAGCGCCTATTCCGCCGGCTGCGGTAGGGCGCGGGGTTCGGCGACGGTCAGCAGGGGGCGGACGTCGCGTCCCTCCTTGGCGATCAGCGGGCGGTCCTCGGCGGGCGGCTCGTAGACCGCGGGCAGGGTGAGGATGATGCGGGTGCCGTGCCCGGGCTCGCTGGACAGCTCCAGGTCGCCGCCGAGCATCGCCGTGTAGTGCCCGACCAGCGTCAGGCCCAGCCCGGCGCCCGGCACCTTGCCGCCGGCCGGCGCGGGGCCCTGCGCGAAGGGCTGGAACAGCCGGCCGGCCTGCGACGGCGGGAAGCCGGCGCCGGTGTCCGACACCGTGAAGCGGATGCAGGCGCGGCCGTCGCGGTCGGCTCGCTCCACCGACAAGGCGATGCTGCCCCCACGGGTGAACTTGCAGGCGTTGTCGAGCAGGTTCAGCAGGATCTGCCGCACCTTGCCGAAATCCTGGTGCATGGCGCCGAGCGACGCCGCCCCGAGCACCGTCAGCGTGTTGCCGTTGAGGTCGGCCACCGGCAGCATGCGCTCGCGCAGCTCGGCCAGCAAGCGGGCGACGTCGAAGTCCTGCAGCTCGACGTCCACGGTGCCGGCCTCGATCTTGGCGTAGTCGAGGATGGCGTCGACCAGACCCACCAGCTGTTCGCCCGACCACTGGATCATCTCCACGTCGGTGGCCAGTTCGCCGGCGCCGACGCGGTGCAGCTCGCTCATCAGCGACTGGCTGTGGTGGATGATGTCGTTGAGCGGGCGGTGCAGCTCCTGCCCCATGTTGACCAGGAAGTTGGTCTTGGCGAAGTCCTTGGCCTCGGCCTGCTGCTTGGCCTCGAGCAGCCCGGCGTGCGCTTCGGCCGCCTCGCGCTTCAGCTCCTCGACCTCGGCGGCGTTGGCGCGCAGGGTCTCGACGGCGCGGGCCATGGTCGCCAGCTCGTCGCGGCCGGCGACGGCCGGCACCAGCGCGGCGTCGGTCCTGCCGGCGGCCAGCGCGGCCATGGCGCCCGCCACCGCGTCCACCGGGCGGGCGACGCTGCGCACCACCAGCCAGGCGCCCAGCAGCCCGAGCACCAGCAGCGTGCCGCCCAGCCATAGCGCCGTCTCCACCCAGCGCTCCGCCCCCTCGGCGAGGCCGCGGCGCAGGCTGGAGGCGAAGCCGTCGTTGCGCTTGCGCACCTCGGCGGCGCGGGCGCTGATCAGCCCGGCGTTGGGGTCGAGCGCCTGGAAGCGCAGCTGGTCCTCGTCGTTCACCACCTCTTCCAGCCGGTCGAGCACGCCGGCGCTGGCGGTGAGCATGTGCCGGGTGTCGAAGATCAGCTGGCGGGTGCCCTGCACCCAGACGTAGCGGTTGATCTCCTGCAGGCGGCCGCGCACCGTCTCGACCGCGGCGCGCATTGCCTCGGCCTCCTTGGGATCGCGGCTGGAGGCGAAGCGCGCGGCGTGGTCGGCCATCGCCTGCACCGCGGCGGCGGCGTCCGCCGCCAGCGCGGCCGAGTCGACGCCGCCGGCCTCCCGGAGCTGGGCGAGCTTGCCCTGCATCTGCTCGGCCATCGGGTCGAGCACGCCGGTCAGCAGGCGGGCGCGCTCGCCGCGCAGGCTCACCAGTCGCTCGAAGCCGTCGCGGTAGGAGTCGAGCGCGGTGCGCGTCTCGGCGACGGCGGCGGAGTCGGGGGTGTCGGCGGTCGCCTCGGCCAGCGCGGCGAGCCGGGCGCGCAGCGCCTCGTGCTGCTGGCGCACGGTGGCGAGGCTGGCCTCGTCGTCCATGCCGAAGTGGTCGCGGACCGCGACCTCCAGATCGCGCATGCCGATGTCGACGTCGGCGGCGATCTGCGCGGCACCCGCCGAGGCCGAGTAGGTGCCGACGTTCTGCGTCACCGCGCGCAGCGAGAGCAGCCCGATCACCGCCAGCACGAGGAGCAGCCCGAAGGCGATCCCGAAGCCGAGGGTGATCCGAGTCGCCACCTTGAGGTCGCGCAGGGCGCGGAACCGAGTCACACCAGCTCCCATACGGGCAGTCAAAAACGCGCCGCGGATTGTAGCGGTACGGGAGCGGTTAAGAAACAGACAAGTACGGGACAATCCGCGACTTGATACACCCCAGGCTCAGCCGGCGTGGAAGGCGTAGGCCTGCATGCCGATGCTGCCGTGTTCGAAGCCGTCGTGCAGCCGTTCGGCGCGCGGAATCGGCCCCGCGGCACCGAGCGCCACCGGCAGCGGCAGGAAATGCTCGTCGGTCGGATGGGCGACGCGGGCCTCCGGGCAGCGCTCGGTCCAGCGGGCGATGCCCTCGACGTCGCCGGCCATCAGCGTCGCGTCGAGCCAGCGGGCGAACGCGTCCGCCCAGGGTGCGGTGCCGGTGGCGCCGAAGCGGAAGTCGCGCAGGTTGTGCACCGCGCCGCCGCTGCCGAGGATCAGCACACCCTCGTCGCGCAGCGGCGCCAGCGCGCGGCCGAGCGCCACGTGGTCGGCCGCGTCATGGCGGGGCATCACCGAGAGCTGCGCCACGGGGATGTCGGCTTCCGGGTACATGAGCTTGAGCGGCACCCAGGCGCCGTGGTCGAGGCCCTGCTCCGGGTCGGCGCTGCCGGCGATGCCCTGCGCCTGCAGCAGGCCGAGCACGCGCTCCGCCAGCTCCGGCGCGCCGGGGGCGGGGTAGCGCATCTCGAACAGCGCGCGCGGAAAGCCGTAGAAGTCGTGCACCGTCTCGGGGCGGGCGGCGCTGCTGACCGCCGGCTCGGGCGTCGTCCAGTGCGCGGAGACCGCCAGCACCGCCGAGGGGCGGCCCAGCCGCTCGCCCAATCCGGCGAGGAAGGCGCGGCCGGGCGAATCCTCGAGGATCAGCGTGGGCGAGCCGTGCGAGACGAAGACGGTGGGGAAGGGTGTGGGCATGGCGTGGTCTCCAGGTGTTCAGAGACCAATATGGCCAAAGAAAAACCCCGGCCAAAGGCCGGGGCTTCTCGAAACAGCGTTGCCGGGGCGACAACAATCAGTGCAGGTGCCGGGGCAGGTCGGCGATCGACGCGTCGATCAGCTTGTCGGCCTGGGCGGGCTGAATGCCCTGGCTGAGCAGCTGGCGGCTGGCGGCGATGGCGATGTCCACCGTCAGGTTGCGGACCTCGGCGATCGCCTGGGCCTCGGCCTGGGCGATGCGGTCCATGGCCTGGGCCTCGCGGCGCTTGAGGGCCGCCTCCAGGTCCGCGGTGGACTGGGCGCGGATGCGCGCGGCCTCCTCGCGGGCGTGGGCGACGATGGCCTCCGACTCCTTCAGGGCGTCGGACTGACGCTTCTGGTAGGCGGCCAGGGTGGCCTGGGCGTCCTCGCGCAGGCGCTGGGCCTCGTCGAGTTCGGCGCGGATCTTCTCGGCGCGGGCGTCGAGCATCGAGCCGATGGCGGCCGACGCCTTCTTCCAGATCAGCGCCATGAAGATGACGAAGGCGACCGCAACCCAGAATTCAGGGGCTTTCAGCATCAGCGACGCTCCTCCATGACGGCGGCGACGGCGGCTTCGGCCTGGGCCGGGTCGGCGTCGATGCCGGCCAGCTTGGACGCGATCTCGCGGACGATGCCGACGGCCTCGCCACGGACGTTGGCCAGGGCCTGTTCCTTGGCGGCGGCGATGCGGGTCTCGGCCTCGCGCAGGCGGTCGGCGATCTGCGTGTTCAGCGCGGACTGCTTGGCCTGGTTCTCGGCCTCGAAGGCGGCCACGGTCTCGGCGATCACCGCCTGGGCCTGGGCGCGGGCGTCGGCCATCGCCTTGTCCACGGTGGCCATCACGGCCTCCGCCTCTTCCTTGAGGCTGGCAGCCTTGGAGAGGTCGCGGGAGATGCGCTCCTGGCGCTCTTCCAGGACCTGCGCCACCACCGGCAGAGCCTTCTTGGACAGCAGGTAGTAGAGGGCGCCAAAGGTGAGCGCCAGCCAGAAAATCTGGGTCGGGAAGGTGCCGGGATTGAGCTGCGGCAGGCCACCCTTGGCGTGCTCGCCCCCGTGTTCGGCGGTCGCCGCGAGGACGGGGGCGGCCATCATGGTCAGCGTGGCGAGCGAGGTGCCCGCAACGCCCGACCAGCGGGCCAGCCGTCCCTTGGCCAACAGGTTCGACATGATCGGTCCCCCAAGGCAAAGGTACGGCGCCGAAAGCCCCCCAAAGAACCCTTTGGGACCGCCCGGTTTCAACGGAAGCTTCCGTGGGCGGGTGCCCACGGAAGCCCGTCGATCCGGAACTGGAGCCGGCGCCGCTTCAGAAGCGAAAGTCGCGTCTGGACGAGCCTTAGGCGAACAGGATCAGGAACGCGATCAGCAGGGCGAACAGCGCGACGGCTTCCGTCAGCGCGAAGCCCAGAATGCCGATCGGGAACACCTTCGGCTGCACCGCCGGGTTGCGGGCGATCGAGCCGATCAGGGTCGAGAAGATGTTGCCGATGCCCATGCCGACGCCGGCGAGGGCGATGACGGCCAGACCAGCGCCGACGAACTTTGCGGCTTCAGCTTCCATTGTACTCATTCCTCTTCTGAAGGGTGAACTGGTGATGGGTAACTCAGGACACGTCCGGTCGGAACTCGGTGCGCTTAGTGCAGCTCGAGGGCGTCGCGGATGTACAGGCAGGTCAGGATCGAGAAGACGTACGCTTGCAGGAACGCGACCAGGAACTCGAAGCCGGTCAGCGCGATGTTGATCGCGATGGGAACCAGACCGGCGAGGAAGCCGACCGAACCGAGCCCGCCGATCATCAGGACCGTGAAGCCGGCGAACACCTTCAGCATGGTGTGGCCCGCCATCATGTTGGCGAACAGTCGGATCGAGAGGCTGACCGGGCGCATCACGTAGGAGATCACCTCGATCGGGATCAGGATCGGGGCAAGCGCCACCGGAGCGCCGTGCGGCATGAAGAAGGAGAAGAAGTGCAGGCCGTGCTTGATCAGCGCCAGCACCGTCACGAACACGAACACCGTCAGCGCCAGCGCGAAAGTCACGATGATGTGGCTGGTGAAGGTGAAGGTGTAGGGGATCATGCCCAGCATGTTGCCGAACAGGATGAACATGAACAGCGTGAAGACGAACGGGAAGTACGGCTTCGCGTCATGTCCGGCGTTCTCGCGCACCATGCCGGCGACGAACTCGTAGAACATCTCGGCCAGCGACTGCAGGCGGCCGGGGACCAGCGCGCGCGCCTTCATCCCGTGCACCAGCAGGCCGTACACCAGCAGCGCGGCGACGACCATGAACAGCGCCGAGTTCGAGAACGACACGTCGTACCCGGCGATGACCAGTTGCATGATGGGGTTGATCTGGAATTGGTGCAGCGGATCCAAGGTCGCGTCCTCGCTCAATGTCCGTCGCCGTTCGGGCGCTCTGGGTCTTCTGTGTCGTTCCGGCGATAGCCGGGAGCCAAGCCGAGCCCGGAGATGGCCCGGTAGACGTTCATAATTCCCGCCGCGGAGCCCAAAAAGAACATGACGATCAGGCCCCACGGTGCCGTACCAAGCCAGCGGTCGATCAGCCACCCGCCGCCGACGCCGACGATCATCGCGGCGACCAGCTCCACCCCGATCCGCCAGGCGACCCCGATGGGGCCCTGCGGGGTGCCGGCGAACCGGCTGGGCCCGGAGCGTTGCTCCTGGCTTTCCCGCGCCTTGCGCAATCGGGCGTCGAGCTCTTCAAGCGATGGAGGACGCTTTGGGTCGGTCATGCCGTTGTCATGCCCCGTTGCGTTTCCCCGTTCGCTCGCCACCACGCG
This sequence comes from Azospirillum sp. TSO22-1, assembly GCF_003116015.1. Classification (GTDB taxonomy): domain Bacteria; phylum Pseudomonadota; class Alphaproteobacteria; order Azospirillales; family Azospirillaceae; genus Azospirillum. The sequence continues at coordinate 56,469 of NZ_LGQZ01000077.1, read as the reverse complement.
AAAGCGGCGAGACCATACGGACAGGGCACTACCCTGTCAAGAAGCAAAACCCTTGAGGCAAGTGCTTGAAAAGCCGGCGATTCCGGATTCTCCGGCCGGTTTTGGACGAGGATTCAACGCGGTCGAGCCTTCGCTGGTGCGGAATCCGTCAAGCCCGCGTCAACCGCCGGTGCGTTTCTTGATGTCGGCGGCCATCTTTTCGGGGCCGGTGCCGCCGGGGAACACGGCGACGAATTTCCCGTCCGGTCCCATCAGATAGACGAAGCTGGAGTGGTCCATCAGGTACGCCTCGCCGCTGCTGCCGGGGGCCTTGGCGGCGTACACGCGGTACTCCCTGGCGACCGTGCGCACCTCGTCCGGCGTGCCGGTCAGGCCGACCAGCCGCGGGTGGAACAGCGGCACGTAGTCGGCCATGTGCGCCACCGTGTCGCGTTCCGGATCGATAGTGATGAACAGCGGCTGCACCGTGTCGGCGGTCGGGCCGAGCTTGTCCAGTGCGGCGGCCATGGTGCTCAGCTCGGTCGGGCAGACGTCGGGGCAGAACGTGTAGCCGAAGTAGATCAGCAGGTACTTGCCGCGGTAGTCGGCGTCCGTGACTGCCTTGCCGGTGTGGTCGGTCAGGCGGAACGGCCCGCCGACGGCGGCGGCCGAGGTCGCCACCTGCTGGGTGGCGTGCCGCACCTGCCACCAGGCGATGCCGGCGGCGATGGCGAGTCCGACGAGGGAAGCGAGCGCGATGCGCAGGATGCGGGCCTTCATACCGCCCAATGAAGGGTGTCGCACGGCCAAGGTCAAGGGGGTGCGGCGGCATGGCCGTCAGTCTTGTCGGTCAGGTCGAGGCGACACCGAAGCCCGGCCTGCCGGCGAGACAGGAGATGCCGGGCGTCGCGGCGCTCAAGCCAGCCTATGCCGCCTTCGCCGCGGTGCGCGCCAAGTGGTCGGCGAAACGCTTGTCGTGCTCCCGGATGTGCTCCACCAGCCAGTCGCGCACCAGCCGCAGCAACTCGTCGCCGGCGGTGGTGGCGCCGGACTTGATGCGTTGGCCAAGTTCCGCGGCGCGGGTCTTCAGCGCCTCGTGCTGGGCGTGGTGCTCGGCGAGGCCGGAGTAGGCGGAGTCCCGCATCATCTGCTCCTCGTGGCCGAAGTGCAGGGCGGTGTAGGCGATCAGCTGCTCCACCACCTCGCCGACCACGGCGGCCGAGCGGCCCTTGCGGACGTTGTCGTTCACGCGGTTGATGAGGCCGACCAGGATCATGTGGTCGTTGTCGATGTCGTCGTTGCCCATGATCAGCTCCTTCGACCAGGGCATGTACAGCTCGTGCCCCGACGCGGCGAACAGGTCGCCGATGCCGGCGGCGTTCACCGCCTCGACGCTGATCAGGAAGCTGTCCACCACCGACTTCAGCGAGTCCGCCTGCGTGGTCAGGCTCTGTGCCGCGGTCAACACGGTCTTGGCGGCGTTCTCGGTCTCCAGCGCGGAGTCCGAGACGTGGCTGATGTTGGCCGAGACCTGCTCGGTGCCCATCGCCGCCTCGCTGGCGGAGCGGGCGATCTCGCCGGTGGCGGCGCCCTGCTGCTGCACCGCCGTGGCGATGGAGGTGCCGATCTGGTCGCTCTGGCCGATGATCGCGGTGATCTCGCGGATGGCGGTCACCGCGTGGTCGGTGGCCTGCTGCACGCCGGTGATCTGCTGGGCGATCTCCTCGGTGGCGTGCGCCGTCTGGTTGGCGAGGTTCTTCACCTCGCCGGCGACCACGGCGAAGCCCTTGCCGGCCTCGCCCGCCCGCGCCGCCTCGATGGTGGCGTTGAGCGCCAGCAGGTTGGTCTGGCTGGCGATCGAGGTGATGAGGTCGGCCACCTCGCCGATGCGGCGGGCAGCCTCGCCCAGGTTGGCGATCTGCGCGTTGGCGCGCTCCGACGCCTGCACCGCCTGGGCGGAGATCCGCGCGTTGACGGCGACCTGGCCGCTGATCTCCGCGATCGAGCCGGACAGCTCCTCGGCCGCCGCGGCCACGGTCTGCACGTTGGCGGTCGCCTGCTGCGAGGCGCCGGCCACCGACGCGGCCTGCTGCATGTTGCGGTCGGCGGTGTTCGACAGGCTCTCGGCGGTGCGCTCCAGCCCCCCCACCGCCTGGGTGACGGCGGCGATCATGCTGGTGACGGTGGCGTCGAAGTGGTCGGTCAGCCGCTCCAGCGCGCGGGCGCGCTGCTCGGTCACGCGGTGCTCCACCTGCTGGCGCTCCCAGTGCTCCTTCAGCGCCACCTGGTGACCGCGGAACACCTCCACCGCGCGGGCCATGACCCCCAGTTCATCACCGCGGCCCTGGCCCGGCACCTCGAAGTCGGTGTCGCCGCCGACGAGGCGCTGCATGATGGCGGTGGTGGCGCGCACCGGCTGCACGATGCCCCGGCTGATCAGCAGCCCGACCGACACGCCCAGCGCCGTCACCAGCAGCCCCAGCCCGCCCAGGCGCAGCGCCGCCGACCAGAACGCCGCCTCGACGTCGTCGATGTAAATGCCCGAGCCGACCACCCAGCCCCAGGACTGGAAGCCCTTGACGTAGGTCAGCTTCGGCACCGGCGCCGACGAGCCCGGCTTCGGCCACAGGTAGTCGACGAAGCCCGCGCCGTCGCGGCGCACGGTGTCGGCGAAGGCGATGAACAGCTTCTTGCCGTTGGGGTCGGCGTTCTGCGACTGGTCCTGGCCGTCCAGCTCCGGCTTGATCGGGTGCATGACCATGCGCGCGTTGAGGTCGCTGACGAAGAAGTACTCGTCGCCGGCGTAGCGCATGGCGCGCAGCGCGTCCTTGGCGGCGGCCTGCGCCTGTTCGACCGTGACGGCGCCCTTGCGCGCCTGCGCCTCGTGGTGCGCGATCATGGTGTGGGCCGTCTCGACGACGCTGCGCGTCTTGTCCTGGCGGTCCTTCATCATCTCGGCCTTGAGGCTGAACAGGCTCAGCGCCAGCACGAGCACCAGCCCGACCGCCGACACGGCCAGGATGACGGAAATCTTCGCCTTGATGCTGATGCGCTCGAACATCGCCGCGCTCCCCCCGAGATTGCGGACGCCGCCGATAGACGGCAATTCCATTAAAATTTTTGCAATCTTTATGGCAGAGCTCGAACGATTGGGGAAGAGGCAACCTGTCGCAGTGGTGGAGCGATGCAGGTGGTGTGACCACGTTACGGTGGCGTATGGTTCGAAAGTGTCTTTGCTCCCTCTCCCCTCGCGGGAGAGGGTAGGGAGAGGGGGCAGCGCGCGGTAGCGCGCAGGACGCAACGTTCGCCACCCTCTCCCCAACCCCTCTCCCGTTGAGGGAGAGGGGCTAAGGCTCCATCTACAGCACGGTCAGCATGCTGGCCACCAGCGGGTGGCGGACGATGTCGGTCTCGCTGAGGCGGACCACGGCGATGCCGTCCACTGCCTCCAGCCGCCGCGCGATGTCGGCGAGGCCGGAGAGGTTGTCGAGCAGGTCGGTCTGGTCCGGGTCGCCGGTCAGCACCATGGTCGAGTGCCAGCCCAGCCGCGTCAGCAGCATCTTGATCTGCGCGTAGGTGCAGTTCTGCGCCTCGTCGATCACCACGAAGGCGTTGTTCAGCGTGCGGCCGCGCATGAAGCCGACGGGGGCGATCTCGATGGTGCCGTCCTGCATCAGCTGGCGCAGCCGCTTGCCGCCCAGGCGGTCGGACAGCGCGTCGTAGAGCGGGCGCAGGAAGGGCGCCATCTTCTCGTGCATGTCGCCGGGCAGGTAGCCGATGCTCTCGCCTGCCTCGATGGCCGGACGGGACAGCACGATGCGGTCGACCTTGCCGCCGTCCAGGGCTTCGACGGCGGAGGAGATGGCCAGATAGGTCTTGCCGGTGCCGGCCGGGCCGAGCGCCACCACGAGGTTGTGTTCCTGGATGGCGTCCAGCAGCGCCTTCTGGTTGGGGCTCTGCGGCTTGACCTTGCGCAGGTAGCTCTGGTCGCGGCGGTCGTCCCCGGCCGTCGAGCCGGTCAGCGGATCCCAGGCGCCGTTGGGGAACAGCGGGTGGATCTTCGCGTCGGACACCTGCGCGGCCGGGCTGCCTTTGGTCTGTCGCTTGGCCATGTCGCTCTCCTCACGTCAGGGGGATGGGCGGTTTGCGCCGGGCACAAAAAAACCTCCCGCAGGGGGAGGTCACGGCAACGTGCGTGTTCGTGATGATGCGTGCCCGACGTCGGCTTGCCGCTGCGAGGCCGACGCCCGTACCGCCGAAGCCGTGAAAGGCCGCGATGATCGGTGGGGGCGTCGAGGGCAGAGATCGCTGCAAGCCAGTTTCCTCGTCCGGAAGTGTGCCTCGCATGACGAACCATACCCGAGGGGAACGGCCGCTGTCAGCCGAAGTTGCGGCCTACGTAAAAATTTCATACAAGATGTTGTGGATAGGACCCAGGTGCGGCGTGTTGCCGCTGGGGGTGCGCCGGCGGCGCGGGCGGCGTGCCCCGGTTGGGGAAGTCCCCGCCTTTCCACGCGAAATCGCGGCGGATCTTGCCGCAGGAAACGCTTTACCCACAATATCGGGTTAAGTTACTATACTTTGTGGTGAGGAGCATCCTCAGCCCAACACATTGGCGCCTCCGACGGATTGCCCGGCCTGGGAAGGCGGGCGGCCCGCCCGATGGGGCCTATGCCGTGTGTGCAGGGCTGATCGTTGTCACTCCTTTCCGGCGCGGTGGCACTTGAACCGGGCTGGCACGCATGGCTAGAAGGGGGCTGGCTCGCCGGCCGCCCGCACGGCGTGGATGGTTTTCGCGGGCGACTTGGATACGGCAGGGCGGTCAGGATGGTGGCGGTGAGCAGCGCCGGTCAGGTGAGCGAACGGGACGCGCCGTTCCAGTTGCGGGGCAACTCCTTCACCATGATGGTGCTGAAGGTGCTCGACCCGGCATCGGCGAACTTCTTCCCGGCGCTGGCCGGCAAGGTGCGCCAGGCGCCCAACTTCTTCCGCCACGCGCCGATCGTGCTGGACTTCGACGAGCTGCCGGACGCGGTGGCGTTCGACGTCGCCGCCTTCGTCGGCAGGGTGCGCGAGCAGTACCTGCTGCCCATCGGCTTCCACGGCGGCCCGGCCGCGGTGCAGGAGCAGTCGCTGGCCTGCGGACTGGTGCCGATGCCGACCGGGCGCGCCGCGAAGCTGGAACTGGCGCGGCCGGTGGACAGCTCGGGTCAGCCGGTGGCGCCGCCGCCGGAGCCGGTGTTCCGCCCCGCCCTGGTGGTCACCGAGCCGGTGCGCTCCGGCACGCAGCTCTACGCGCAGGGCACCGACCTGATCGTCACCGCGTCGGTCAGCCACGGCGCCGAGGTGCTGGCGGACGGCAACATCCACGTCTACGGCGCGCTGCGCGGGCGTGCGCTGGCCGGCATCTCGGGCGACAGCGGCGCCCGCATCTTCTGCCAGAGCCTGGAGGCCGAGGTGGTGTCGATCGCCGGCCTCTACCGCGTCAGCGAGGACCTGGACCCGTCGCTTCTCAAGAAGGCCGTGCAGATCCGACTGGACGACGGCTTTCTGCACATCGCACTGCTGTGATTTGAAACTCTAGCTTCGTAGGAGAGGCTCGTTGGGCAAGATCATCGTCATGACTTCCGGCAAGGGCGGCGTCGGCAAGACGACGTCGTCAGCCGCTTTCGCGACCGGACTCGCCTTGCGCGGCTTCAAGACGGTCGTCATCGACTTCGACGTCGGCCTGCGCAACCTCGACCTGGTGATGGGCTGCGAACGCCGCGTGGTGTTCGACTTCATCAACGTCATCAACGGCGAGGCGAAGCTCAACCAGGCGCTCATCAAGGACAAGCGGGTCGACAACCTGTACATCCTCCCCACCTCGCAGACGCGCGACAAGGACGCGCTGACCAAGGAGGGGGTCGAGCGCATCCTGAACGAGCTGTGCAAGGAGTTCGACTACATCGTCTGCGACAGCCCGGCGGGCATCGAGCGCGGCGCGCTGATGTCGCTGTACTTCGCCGACCACGCGATCATCGTGACCAACCCCGAGGTCTCCTCGGTGCGCGACAGCGACCGCATCCTGGGCGTGCTGAGCGCCAAGTCGCGCCGGGCCGAGCAGGGCATGGAGCCGGTCACCCAGCAGCTCCTGCTCACCCGCTACGATCCGGAGCGCGTCGAGAAGGGCGAGATGCTGAAGGTCGACGACGTGCTGGAGATCCTGGCGATCCCGCTCCTGGGCGTGATCCCGGAGAGCCAGGCGGTGCTGCGCGCCTCCAACATCGGCATGCCGGTGATCCTCGACGAGAACTCCAACGCCGGGCAGGCCTATCTGGACGCGGTCGGCCGCTTCCTGGGCGAGGACGTCGAGCACCGTTTCACCACCGTGCAGAAGAAGGGGCTGTTCAGCCGCCTCCTGCGGAGGAGCGCATGAGCATCTTCAGCTTCTTCCGCTCCGCTCCGAAGACCTCGGCCGTCCAGGCCAAGGAGCGCCTGCAGATCGTCATGGCGCACGAGCGGGTCGGGCGGTCCGGGCCGGATTATCTGCCGATGCTCCAGCAGGAGCTGCTGGCGGTGATCGCCAAGTACGTGGACATCGACGCCAACAAGGTCGAGGTGAAGCTCGACCGCGGCGGCGACTGCTCGACGCTGGAGGTCAACATCGAGCTGCCGGGCCGCGACCAGATCAAGGCGCCGTCGGCGGTCAAGGACGCCGTCCCGTCCAAGCCGGCCAACGGCGTCGCCAAGGACGAGGACGACGACAAGGCCGTGCCGATCAAGTCGGCGGCCAGCGTGCTCACCAACGGCGGCGTGTCGAAGCGGCGGTGAGCCGCGCTTTTGCACCTTTTCCCCATGTACCGTCATGGCCGGGCTTGTCCCGGTCATCCACGCACCCGGACGTTTGTGGGCGTTCGGGCACGTGGATGGCCGGGACAGGCCCGGCCATGACGGTATAAAGGGTGTCACGCTTCGCCGCTTTCCACCGCCGCCTACGCTTCCGTCCGGGTTTACGCCCGGCCCGTCCGGGGGTATTCCTCAGATAAACATGGGGAAGGGATGGCGCCGATGTTCCTGGACTGCTCGGACCAGATCGCCGGCAACGAGCCGCGCCTGTCGAACGGCGTCGCGGTGGCCGACGTGGACGGTGATGGCGCGTTCGAGGTGTTCGTCGCCGGCTACGGCACCGCCAACCTCGTGCTCAAGTGGGACGGGAAGACCCTCTCCGACATCGCCGACCCGGTGCTCGCCGATCCGTCGCGCAAGGCGGTGGGCGTCGCCGCCGCCGACATGGACGGCGACGGGCGCGAGGAGATCTACGTCCTCAACGCCGATTGCGGCGGCCAGCCGGACGAGACCTGCGACCGGCTGTTCGCCGGCTTCGGCAAGCGCTGGCTCGACCTGCTGAGCCAGTCGGAGAACGCGTCCGCCGCCAACCGGCTGCCCGGCCGCTCGGTCGCCGCCATCGACCGCGAGGGGCGCGGGCGTTACGGCTTCGTCATCGCCACCGAGGAGGCACCGCTGCGCCTCTATGAGCTGAGCCGCCGCGGCCGGCTGATCGACACGGCGGAGGAGGCGGGCATCGACCTCATCGGGATCGGCCGCGGGCTGCTCGCCGCCCCGTTGCTCGGCGACCGCATGGACATCGTCGCGGTCAACGAGGCCGGCCCCAACTTCCTGTTCCGCAACCTCGGCGACGGCACCTTCGAGGAGATTGCCGGCGAGCGCGGCATCGCCGACTCGCGCAACGCGGCGCGCGGCGTCGCGGTGCTGGACGCCGGCGGCGACGGGCTGCTCGACCTGCTGGTCGGCAACTGGGAGGGGCCGCACCGCCTCTACCAGCAGCGGGCCGGCGGCGGCTTCGTCGATGCGGCGAACGGCGACCTGTCGCTGCCCTCGCGGGTGCGCACGGTGATCGCCGCCGACTTCGACAACGACGGCCACCAGGAGCTGTTCTTCAACAATTTCGGCGAGCCCAACCGGCTGTTCGCCTGGCGCGACGACGCCTGGACCGAGGTGGATCTGGGCGACGCGGCGGAGCCCCGGGGGACCGGCACCGGCGCCGCGGTGGCCGACCTGGACGGCGACGGCCGTCTGGAACTCATCATCGCGCACGGCGAGTCGGAGGCGCAGCCGCTGTCCTTTTACCGCACGCTGCCCAACGCCAACCACTGGCTGCGCGTGCAGCCGCTCACCCCCTACGGTGCGCCGGCGCGCGGCGCACTGGTCATCTGCACCGCGCGCGGGCGGCGGCAGACGCGGGTGGTCTGCGCCGGGTCCGGCTATCTCTGCCAGATGGAGCCGGTGGCGCATTTCGGGCTGGGCAGCGCCGATGCGGTGGAGCGGGTCGAGGTGCGCTGGCCCAGCGGCATGGCCGCCATCATCGAGAACCCGCCGGTCGGCCGCGTCCTCACCGTGCCGCACCCGCCCGAGTGACTGTGATATTTCAGTTCGGTTATAAATATTAATCTTTTTTCGACCGTGGGCCCCACCTATTGTGCCGCAGGCCGTGCATTTCCTTTGGGAAAGCCAGCCTGGAGAGATGACAATTTTGAAACAATGAGTCCCGGGCGCCGACCACGGGACCATCGAGGCATCGCATGGCACGTCGCGACGTTCCCCTTACCGGGGTGGAGCGGTTCTTCGAGCCTGACGAGGTGATCGTCAGCAAGACGGACCTCAAGGGGCGCATCACCTACGCCAACCGCGTGTTCCAGCGCGTGGCGGGCTACGGCGAGGAGGACCTCCTCGGCCAGCCGCACTCCATCGTGCGCCATCCGGACATGCCGCGCTGCGTCTTCAAGCTGCTGTGGGACACCCTGGGCGCTGGCCAGGAGATCTTCGCCTACGTCATCAACCGGGCGCGCAACGGCGACCATTACTGGGTCTTCGCGCACGTCACCCCCAGCTACGACGACTCCGGGCGGGTCATCGGCTACCATTCCAGCCGCCGGGTTCCGGAGCGTTCGGCCATCGAGAAGGTGGTACCGCTCTACCGCACGCTGCTGGAGATCGAGGACAGGCACGCCGACCGCAAACAGGGCATGGAGGCGGCGTTCGCCGCCGTCGTCGCGCTCCTGACGGAGAAGGGGATCGGGTATGACGAATTCGTCTTCTCTCTCTAGGGCGTCGGGGCTGGCGCTGCTGGCCGGTGCGCTGCTGGTGGCGGGCGTGGCGGTGGATCTCGCCAACCTTGGCGGGGCGTGGCTGCGGCTGGCGCTGGGTGGGCTGGCGCTGGCGGCGCTGGCCGGCGTGGTGTTGAGCCTGGGCCGCGCCGCGCGCGCGGTGCGCGAGGCCGGCGCGGTGTGCCGGTCCGTCGCCCGCGGCGACTTCGAGGTGCGCGTCGTCCACATCCGCGAGGGCGGCGACCTGGGCGAGCTGTTCCACGAGCTGAACGACCTGATCGACCGAACCGACGCCTTCGTGCGCGAGGCGGCGGCGTCGATGAGCCACGTCTCCGCCAACAAGTACTTCCGCCGCATCGTGGCGAGGGGCATGCAGGGCAGCTTCCTGCGCGCCAGCGGCACCATCAACGCCGCCACCGACGCCATGGCGCAGAAGGTCAAGGGCTTCGCCGGGGTGACCGAGCGCTTCGAGGGGCACATCCGGCAGGTCTGCGCCGAGGTGGCCAGCACCGCGCACCAGCTGGAAATGTCGGCCCGCACCATGGAGACCGACGCGCAGACCGCCACCGGCAAGGCGTCCTCGGTCGCCGCGGCGGCGGCGCAGACCGGCTCCAGCGTCGGCGGCGTGGCGGCGGCCACCGAGGAGTTGTCGACCTCCATCGGCGAGATCGCCCGTCAGGTCGGGCAGGTCGCCAGCGTCGCCGCCGAGGCGGCCGACGAGGCGGAGCGCACCAACGGCCTGGTCGGCAACCTGTCGGGCGCGGCGCGCACCGTGGGCGACGTGGTGACGCTGATCAACGACATCGCGTCGCAGACCAACCTGCTGGCGCTGAACGCCACCATCGAGGCGGCGCGGGCGGGCGAGGCCGGCAAGGGCTTCGCCGTGGTGGCGCAGGAGGTCAAGCGGCTGGCCGACCAGACCGGCAAGGCGACGGGCGAGATCGCCCAGCAGATCTCCGGCATCCAGTCCTCCACCGAGCAGGCGGTGGGCGCCATCATGGGCATCGGCCGCACCATCCAGTCGATCAACAGCATCGCCGGCGGCATCGCCGACGCCATCGAGCACCAGGGCGGCGCCATCCGCGAGATCGTCCACAACATGGAGCACGCGGCCGCCGGCACCCGCGCGGTGTCCGACGACATCCGCGAGGTCACCGACGCCGCAACGCGGACCAGCGGCACCGCGCATGAGGTGTTCTCCGCCTCGGAGCAGATGGCCGCCCAGGCCGACCGCCTGACCCGCGAGGTTCAGGTCTTCCTGGACGAGATCCACAAGGTGGCGTGACGTCGCTTCGTCCCTGCCATTCAAAAGAAAACGGGCCAAAAGAAAACGGGCCGCCCCCTGCGGGGCGGCCCGTCGTGCATGGTGCGAGCGGTCTTCAGCCGCGGGTGCTGCCCGGAGTGGAAACGGGCGGCTTGGCGACCGTGTCAGTCGACGGCGCCTGCGGAAGGCTGACGGTCTTGTGGGACGGCCCGCAGTCGGCAACGGCGATCCCCGCCGTCAGCAGAACCGCAACGCCGAACGCCGCAGCGATGACCGGCTTGGCTCCATGAGACATTGGATCACCTCCTTTCCGTTTGTTGAACCGATGGTCCAAAGGGTGGCACATCCCGGCGCCGCGTGACACTGCGCTGATGGTATAGCCGGGACGGGACGCCCAGCGTCCGCTGCATGGCCGCGCGATGGATGCCCGTGTTTTGGGCAGACGAAGGCTCGCGTTCGCAAGTTCAGACACGAAACCGCAACTTGTGCGCAATGCGATTGCGCAACCCGGCGGTATTGTTACAGCCAGGACATCGTTCGGGCCGCACGGTGCCCCCGCGGTGCGCGACCTGCCGATGTTTGCGGCAAAGTCCTCTGGCGAAACACTTAATTTTATTATGGTTATCTTTGCGCTGATTGTTTCAAATTGATCATTATCAAGTATTTGTGTGACAACGTCCGCCGCGCGCTCTTTCTGGCACGGGATTTGATGTGCACCGCACAAACGATTCCGGGAGAGGGAAATTCATGAGCGTTGCAGGCAACCCGCTGTTCGACCTGTCCCGCGACGTGCTCGACGTCGCCTCGCGCAAGGTCACGTTGATCGAGGATATCACCCGGCGCACCAAGATGCTGGCCATGAACGCGCTGATCGAGGCCGCGCGCGCCGGCGAGGCGGGCCGCGGCTTCGCCGTCGTCGCCAACGAGGTGTCGGAGATCTCCAAGCAGGTCAACGTCGTCACCCGCGACCTGCGCTCGGAGATCGTGGCGCGCGTCGATCACCTGATGAACGCCGGCACCGACATGGTGCGCGAGATGAAGGGCAAGCGGCTGGCCGACCTGTCGCTCAACATGATCGAGATCATCGACCGCAACCTGTACGAACGCTCGTGCGACGTGCGATGGTGGGCGACGGACAGCGCGGTGGTCAACTGCGCCGCCGACCCGACCGCGGCGGCGCGCAAGCACGCCGCGCACCGCCTCGGCGTCATCCTGGAATCCTACACCGTTTATCTTGACCTGTGGATCTGCAACAGGGCGGGCGAGGTGATCGCCACCGGCCGGCCGAACATGTACCCCGGCGCCATCGGCGCGCTGGTGACCGACGAGCCGTGGTTCCGCCAGGCGCTGGCGACCCGCGACGGCGGCGAGTTCACGGTGGGCGACGTTGGCCGCAACCGCCGGCTCGACGACCGCGTGGTCGCCACCTACGCCACCGCCATCCGCCGCGACGGCGAGGCGGGCGGCGAGCCGGTCGGCGTGCTGGGCATCTTCTTCGACTGGGAGCCGCAGGCCCGCGCCGTCGTCGAGGGCGTGCGGCTGGAGGAGGGCGAGCGCGAGCACAGCCGCTGCCTGCTGGTGGACGCCCGGCACCGGGTGATCGCCTCGTCCGACGGCCGCGGCCTGCTGTCGGAGGTGGTGCCGCTGCGCACCGAGGGGCGCACCATGGGCCACTACCTGGAGCCCGACGGCCGCCACGTCGCCTTCGCGCTCACCCCCGGCTACGAAACCTACCGCGGGCTGGGCTGGTACGGGGTGATCGTGCAGGGCAAGGGCGCCGGCCTTTCCTGACACACCGACCTTGATCCGGGGGCCTTGATCCGGGGGAGGGGGCGGGTATCTTTCGCTGAACCGCAGCCGCCGAAGGCCCGCCATGCCCCCGACCCGCCGCCTGCTCGTCCGCCGCGAGAGCTTCCCGATCCGCGGCGCCTTCCGGATCTCCCGGGGCTCGAAGACCGCCGCCGAGGTGGTGGTCGCCGAGGTCCGGGACGACGACGGCTTCGCCGGCCGCGGCGAATGCGTGCCCTACGCCCGCTACGGCGAGAGCGTGGACGCGGTGGTCGGCGAGCTGGAGGCCATGGCCGACCGCGTCGCCGACGGGCTCGGCCGGCTGTCGCTGCGCACCGCCATGAAGCCGGGGGCGGCGCGCAACGCGCTGGACTGCGCGCTGTGGGACCTGGAGGCCAAGCGCACCCGCGTCCCCGCCTGGATCCTCGCCGAACTGCCGGTCGAGCCCAGGGCGCTCGCCACCTGCTTCACGCTGAGCCTGGAGGAGCCGGAGATCATGGCCGCCGCCGCCCGCCAGGCCGCCGCGCGGCACGAGCTGCTGAAGATGAAGCTGACCGGCGACGGCGACCTGGAGCGCGTGCACGCGGTGCGTGAGGCCGCTCCTGGGGCGAGGCTGATCGTCGATGCCAACGAGGGCTGGACGCTCGACCACCTCGCCCGCTACGCCCCGGCCTTCGCGGCGCTGGGCGTTGAACTGATCGAGCAACCGCTGCCCGCCGGCGACGACGAGGCGCTGCGCGGCTACCGCTGTCCGGTGCCGCTGGGCGCCGACGAGTCCTGCCACGGGCTGGCGTCGCTGGAGCGGCTGCGGGGGCTGTACCAGGTCGTCAACATCAAGCTGGACAAGACCGGCGGCCTGACCGAGGCGCTGCTGATGAAGGCGGCGGCCGAGGCGGCGGGCTTCAAGGTGATGGTCGGCTGCATGGTGGCGACCTCGCTGGCGATGGCGCCGGCGGTGCTGGCCGGGCAGGGGGCGGCGTTCGTCGACCTGGACGGCCCGCTGCTGCTCGCCGAGGACCGCACGCCCGGCCTGCGCTACGACGGCGCCCTGGTCCACCCGCCGCAGCCGGAGCTGTGGGGATGAGCGGCAACCTGCTCGCCGCGCTGCCGGCCAACCTGCCGGACGAGCTGTTCACCGTGCTGGCCGAGGCCGACGGCGCGCGGGTGGAGCGCATCGTCTCCACCGGGCAGGCCTCGCCCGCGGGCTTCTGGTACGATCAGGAGTGGGCGGAGTTCGTCCTGCTGGTCGCCGGATCGGCCGGGCTGGAGATGGAGGGCGCGGCGGTGCGCACCCTCGCCCCCGGCGACTGGCTGGTCATCCCGGCGCACGCCCGGCACCGGGTCGCCTGGACCGACCCGGACCGGCCGACCGTGTGGCTGGCGGTGCATTACCGGGGGTGACGCTCACCGCCCCTTGCGCCGGTAGATCCGCATCCACCCGTTCTCCGACACGTGCAGCAGCTCGTAGCCCTCGGCCAGCTGGTCGAGCGTCAGGCTGGCGCGGTCGGCGGCGGCGCGCTCGGGCGTCAGGCCCCAGACCAGCGCGTAGTCCACCTGGACGTCGCTGCGCGTGCCGGCCATCAGGAATTCGTCGGACGGCGGCGCCTCGGGATGCGCGCCGTTGCCGCGCACGTGCAGGTACGGGTCGTTCCAATACCGGTACCTGACCGGGAAGTTGGGTGTCGATGCCTGGTAGAGGTTCAGGTCCACCACCGGCCGGCCGGCGACGAAGCGCGACTGCGGATGGCCGATGAAGTTCATGCGGAAGCTGTCGTACCGCCCGTCCGGGCTGTGGTTCCAGCCGGTGAAGTCGAGCAGCAGCATGGTGCTGCCCGGCTCCAGGTAGCTCGCCGCCGTCTCGAACTCCGCCACGTAGCGGCTGTGCAGGTGGTTGTAGACCAGGTTGACCGCCAGCAGCCCCGCCGCGGCCACGCCGGCCACGGCGACCGTCGCCCGGCGCAGCGCCGGCCAGTCGGTGGTCGCGGCCAGCCACAGCATGACCAGCAGGTACGGGTAGATCTGGAGGCGCTGCACCGCCAGCCCGCCGCCGGACGTGTTGTTCGGGATGACGTAGCTGAACAGCGTCACGCCCGCGGCGCCCAGCAGCAGCCCGTCCGCCGCCGTCCAGCCGCCGCCGCGCCGCCGCCACAGCAGCAGCCCGGCCGCGGCGAAGGGCAGCAGCGCCAGCGGCGTGGTGAACAGCCCCTCCCACCGGGTGTGCGACAGCAGCGGGTTGCCGTACAGCAGCATCTTGGTGCGGTACCACGGGTCGGGGCCGTAGCCGATCTCCTGCCCGGCGTTGCGCAGCGCGAACGCCGCGGTCAGCGCCAGCACCGGCAGCAGCGCCGCGGCGCTCGCCAGCACCGGCGGCCACGCCCGCGCCCCCTCGCGCCACAGCCGCCAGCCGCCCAGCGCGCCCAGCACCAGCACCAGCACGATCACCGAGGTGACGTGGGCGAAATAGGTGCCCACCGCCAGCAGCGCCAGGACGGCGGCGCGCTTCGGCGTCAGGTCGTCGCGGTGGCGCAGCGCGTAGCCCAGCGCCACGAACAGCCAGGGCAGGCTGAAGATGAAGTTGTAGAGCCCGAGGTTGAGCGGCCAGGAGAACACGAAGGGCAGGGCGAACCACGACAGCGGCGCGTTCTCCGGCCGCAGCGCGGTGACCGCGTAGCGGAAGGCGAAGGGCAGGCCGAGGACGTAGCCGGTCAGCAGCGCCTTCTCTGCCGTGTGTGGCTCGAACACCTGAAGCAGCAGCGCCAGGACCGGGTAGATGAACCAGTTCGGCTCGGTCTGCAGGTTCAGCTCGAAATAACGGGCCAGCACCGTGTGCGCCGAGCCGTCCAGCAGCGCGGTCAGCAGGTGCGCCATGGCGATGTGCACGCCGCCGTCGGCGAAGCTGAGGCGCGGGATGCTCCACAGCGCCAGCACCAGAACCAGCACGGCGCCGTTGAACAGCATCCGCTCACGCGAGCGTGCGATGGCGGGGCCGAGCGCCAGCCCGGTCTCCGATGGCAACGAGGCTTCGTTCTGCGACGCCAATGCCTCTCTCCTCGCCCGGGGATCCCTGAACGCGCTGCACAACAGCGTCCGGGAGCGGCAAGTCTTCCTTCGCTGTCCCTCAGGAGGGCCAAAATCCACGTTCGGCGTGCGCCGGGGTGCATTCGGGGATGCCTGGGGAAACGGTTCGTACCCCCGTCGGGGGATGGGCACCCCGCGGGAAGGGCGCATGTTGCTGCGTCGCAACGACGGGGAGCCGGCCGCATGGCGCATGGTCGGGAACGGCTGTGGACGGAGATCGCGCTGATCGCGGCGTGCGGGCTGCTGATCGGCCTGCCGGTGCTGCTGCTCAACGGCTTTCCGCTGCTGTTCGACGACAGTCCGGGCTATTTCGAGCCGGCCTTCAACCTGTTGCATCCGCACGCCCCGCCCGCGTGGCTGCGCCCTCCGGAGCCCGCCGCGGGCGTGCCGTTCTCCGACAACGTCTTCTTTCTGCGGCCGTTTCCATACGCGGTCTTCCTGCTGCCGTTCGCCGGCGACTGGGGGATCTGGCTGATTCCGGCGGCGCAGGGCGTGCTGGCGGCGCTGGTGATCCGCCGGGCACTCGACGCCGCCGGGCTGGCGCTGCGGCCGCCCGCCTTTGCCGGGGTGATCCTGGCGCTGGCGCTGCTGACCAGCTTGGCCGTGCACGCCGGCCACGTCATGCCGGATGTGTTCACCGGCCTGCTGATTCTCGCCGCCGGGGCCACCGTGCTGGGCTGGGCGGAACGGGGGTGGCCTGGGCGGCTGTGGGACGGCGCGCTGCTGGCCTTCCTGACGGCAGTGCATCTCAGCCACGTCGCCATCCTCGCCGGGCTGATCGTGGTGCTGGGCGGGGTGGCGCTGGTGCGGCGGCGGGATGTTGCGGCGGTGGCGCTCGGGCTCGGCGCGCCGCTGGCGCTGGCTTCCGTGGTGCTGATGGCGGCCAATCTGGCGCTGGCCGGGCGGGCGGTGCTGTCGGAAAGCTCGCCGGTGTTCCTGCTGGCGCGGCTGATCGGCGACGGGCCGGCGCGCGCTTACCTCGCCGAAGCCTGCCCGGAGCGCGGCTACCTGCTGTGCGGCAGGCTCGACGACCTGGGGCGCGCGGCGCCGGGCTACCCGGTGTCCGACTACTTCCTCTGGCACCGGCAGGGCGCCCGGCATGCCTTCGGCGACACGCCGCGCTTCCTGGCTGAAGCGTCGGAGATCGTCCGCGAGACGGTGCGGACCCGGCCGCTGGACGTCCTCGGCCACGTCGTCGCGAACGGGGCGCGGCAGTTCGTCCGCGCCGGTCTCGACCCGACGCTGAACGCGCCGGTGAAGCCATGGACGCGGCAGTTCGTCAGCCGCTTCGGCGCTCCGGTGTACGAGGCGTTCCTGGGCTCCCGGCAGTTCCGGCAGGCGCTGCCGCTGGACGCGCTGAACGCGGTGCAGGCGGCGGTGCTGGGCGTCGCGGGGGCGGCGCTGGTCGGGCTGGGGCTGGCGCGCGGGCGGCGTTTCGGAAGGCGGCTCGGCGGGCGGGTGCGGGGGCTGCTCGGCGTGATGCTGCTGGGGCTGGTGCTGAACGCGGGCTTCGCTGGGGGGCTGTCGGCGGTGCACGACCGCTACCAGAACCGGGTGGTCTGGCTGCTGCCGCTGGCGGCGATGGCGGTGGGCATCGCGGTTGCCCGGCGCCCGGACGCCGCGCCGGCCCTCACTCCGGCGGCACGCTGCGCGGAAAGCGGATGACGAAGGTGGTGCCGCGGCCCGGCTCGCTCTCCAGGGCAATGCGGCCCTTCAGGCGCTGGGTCACCAGATTGAACACGATGTGCAGGCCGAGGCCGGTGCTGCCCTGGCCGCGGGCGGTGGTGAAGAACGGCTCGAAGACGCGGTCGCGCAACTCGGGCGGAATGCCCTTTCCGTCGTCGGCGAAGCGCAGCTCCACCTGATCGCCTTCCGCCCGCACCGCCACCGACAGCCGGCCGCCCCGGCCCGGTTCAAAGGCGTGCAGGATCGAGTTCATGGCGAGGTTGGTGAGCAGCTGCCCGAAGGCGCCGGGGTAGCCCTCGACCACGATGTCGTCCGGGCAATCGACGGCGACCTCCAGCTTGGCCTTGCGCAGGCTGACCGACAGGCTCTGCATCACCTCGCCGATGTAGGCGGCGAGAGGGAAGGCGCGGTGGTCCTCGCTGGTCTGGTCGACGGCGACCTGCTTGAAGCTGCTGATCAGCCGGGCGGCGCGGTCCAGGTTGGCCTGCACGCTGGCGGTCACCTCGGTAGCGGTGTGCAGGTAGTCGTCGAAGTCGGCGCGGCGGATCGGGCCGGCGGCGACGCGCTCCGCCATCGCCTGCGTGCGGTCGGCGAGCAGCGACGACGCGGTGACCGCCACCCCGAGCGGCGAGTTGATCTCGTGCGCCACCCCGGCCACCAGCGAGCCCAGCGCCACCATCTTCTCGGTCTGCACCAGATGGCTCTGCGCCGTGCGCAGGTCGGTGATGGTGCGGTCCAGACTCTCGACGGCGCGGAAGATGGTGTCCGTCTCCACGGTGCCGCCGGGCGGCAGGCGCACGCCGCGCTCGCCGTCGCTGATGGCCGTCAGCGCCCGCGCCGCGCGCTGCACCGGGCGCACGATGTGCCGGCGCGCCAGCCACACCGCCAGCGCCAGCAGCGCGAACACCGTCACGAAGCCGGCCGACAGCACCGCCGACACGCCCTGCGCGGTGTCGCGGATCTCGGCGAAGCGGCCGGCGGTGAGCAGCGAGACGTCCACCGACAGCCGGTCGGCGGTGACGTCCAGCGCCGCGATGGTCTCCTGCCACATCGCCTCCGCCCGCTCGTCGAGCGCTTCCGCTTCGCGGCGCAGCGCCGCGGCGGCCTCGGGGCCGAGGTCGGCGTGCGCCGGGGCGGCGCCAGCGCGCAGGCGGTCGGCCTCGTCCTGCAGCGCGTTGGCCCGCCGCAGCACGCCGTAGGCCTCGGTCATCTGCCGGCTGAGCGCCGGATCGACCAGGAAGGACGGGTGGTAGGCCAGTGCCTGCGCCGCCAGCAGCGCCTCGCGCCGCTGGCGCGGCTGGTCGGCGTTGACGGTGACGGCGCCGTAGCGTTTGAAGCGCTCCAGGTTCACCGCGGCGCGCTGGCGTTCCAGGATCATCGGGGCGACGCGGTCGTGCGCGTCCTGCGCCGCCGTCTGCATGGCGCGCTGCTGGTGGGCGATGACCAGGAACAGCACCCCCACCACGGTCAGCATCAGCACGCTGACCGCCAGGATCAGCGGGCCCAGGCGAATCGGGCGGCGAATCGGGCGTCGCGTCGGGGCGCGGGCGGCGGGAAGGGTGTCGGTGGGCGCGGCGGCGGCCAAGGGTCGGGAGCCTCAGTAGACGTCGAAGGGGAAGTAGCGCCGGTTGATCTCCTGGTAGGAGCCGTCGGCGCGGATGGCGGCGATGGCGCTGTCCACCGCGGTCTTCAGGTTGGGCCGGCCCTTGGCCAGGATGATGTGCGCCGTGCCGCCCAGGCCGTCGTCCGTCAGCGGCGTGCCGACGGTGGAGAACGCCTTGCCCTCCTCCGACATCAGGAAGCCGAAGGCGGCCAGCGTCGATACCAGCGCCAGTTCGGCGCGGCCGTCGCGCAGCGCCTCCCAGACGCCGCCCAGGTGCGGCGCCTCGACCAGCGCCGCCAGCGTGCCGGCGATGCGCGCGGCGTAGGCGTGCTGGCGCGAGTCGCGGATCACCGCGAGGCGGCGCCCGGCCAGCGCCTGCGGCACCGCCCGGTCGGTCTCCGCCGCCGGGCCGACGACGCTGGAACTGGAGCGCCAGTAGGGCGCGGAGAACGCCACCCGCGCTTCACGCTCCGGCGTGCGCAGGAAGTTGGCGAGCCCGACCTCGTACCGGCCGGCGGCCACCGCCTCCAGCACGTCCGGAAACGGCAGCTCCTCGAAACGGCAGGTGGCGGCCATGGCCCGGCACAGCGCACGCATGATGTCGACGTTGAAGCCGGTCAGGGTGCCGTCCGGCGCGCGGTGGCTGAAGGGCGGCGCCCCCTCCATCACCGCCACGCGGATCGTCGGGCCGGCCCGGGCCGGCGCCGCCGTCAGCACGACGGCGAGCAGCGCGGCCCACAGGCGCCGATCAAGTGATCCCAGGCCGATCCGCCCGAGAGTCCGCCGCATGCCGTGGTTTCCTCGACTTGAACCGCCAGCTAAGGAAAGCAATCGAGCTTCGTCAATGCGACGTGCTCGCCAACACCTGCCCGTCGAGAGGGGTTAACACCGATGGTTGGGGCGTTCAATGGATTTGCACGTCCATCGCGTCGCCTTCGGCGGCAAACCGGCAAATTTTCGCAAAGCCCCGGGCGCGCGGAATCCGGCCGACTGCCTGCGTCATCTTGACCGGCCATAGGAAATGCCGCTAGCACACTGTTAACCCAGCCCAGGCTATACTTTGCCAATGCCGGGCTGTTCGCGGCGAGGAATGATCGGGCGTGTCGGACATGGTGGATGCGGCGGCGGATTCGGTGGACGACGCGGTGGGCGGGGTGCCCGGCCGCAGCGTCGGCGACATCGCGTCGCGCGAGCTGCTGTCGTGCGCGTCGGACACCCCGGTCGGCGACGCCGCGCAGCGCATGGCCGAGGCGCATCTCAGCTCGATCATCGTCGTCGAGGACGGGCACGCCGTCGGCATCTGGACCGAGCGCGACGCGCTGGCCATAGACTTCTCCAGCCCCGCCGGCTTCGAGCGGCCGATCCGCGAGGCGATGGCCAGCCCGGTGCGCACCATCGCCGCGTCGGCCAGCGTCGGCGAAGCCGGCCTGGCCTTCAAGAACGAGCGGGTGCGCCACCTGCTGGTGGTGGACGACGCGGGGCTGCCGACGGGCATGCTCAGCCAGACCGACATCGTGCTGAACCACGGGGTCGAGCAGTACCTGACGCTGCGCGACGTGCGCTCGGTGATGACGCGCGAGGCGACGCTGCTGCCGCCGGGAATCCCGCTGGCCGAGGCGACGCGGCGGATGCGCGCGGCCGGCGCCGACGCCGCCATCGTGCTGGAGGACGCCGACCACGGCGCCGGCATGCTGACCGAGCGTGACCTTGTCCGCCTCGCCGCGAAGCGCCGGCACGCCGGCACCGTCGGCGCCGTGGCGAGCCGGCCGCTGGTCTCGGTGAAGGCCAACGCGCCGCTGCTGACCGCGCGCAACCTGTTCGCCAAGCACGGCATCCGCCATCTGGCGGTGCGCGACGAGGGCGGCGGCTTCGTCGGTCTGCTGTCCTTCGCCGACATCCTGACGACGCTGCAGTACGAGTACATCGCCCAGCTCAACGCCACGCTGCGCGAGCGCGACGAGGCGCTGATGCGCTCGCACCAGGATCTGTTCCTGGCCCGGCAGGTGATCGAGGCGTCGCTGGAGGGCGTCATCATCGTCGAGGCCGGCGGCGTCATCGAATACGTCAACCCCGCCTTCACCCGCCTGACCGGCTGGACGGCGGAGGAGGCGCTGGGCAAGAGCCCGCGCATCCTGAAGTCCGGCCTGCACGACGAGGCGTTCTACGGCCGCATGTGGCAGGAGCTGACCGACCGCGGCCACTGGCAGGGCGAGATCTGGAACCGCCGCAAGAACGGCGAGCTGTACGCCGAGTGGCTGAGCATCAACACCATCCGCGACGCCGCGGGGCGCATCACCAAGTACGCTGCCATCTTCTCCGACATCACCAAGCGCAAGCGCTACGAGGAGGAGGTGAAGAACCTCGCCTACTTCGACAGCCTGACCGGGCTGCCGAACCGCCGGTTGCTGATGGACCGGCTGGGGCAGGCGATCGCCAACGCGCACCGGCACGGCAAGCCGCTGGCGGTGATGTTCCTCGACCTCGACCTGTTCAAGCGCATCAACGACACGCTGGGCCACGACGCGGGCGACCGTGTGTTGGCGGAGATGGCGCGCCGCCTGTCCGGCTGCGTCGGCGAGGGCGACACGGTGGCCCGCATCGCCGGCGACGAGTTCGTGCTGGTGCTCTCCGAACTGGCCGACCCGGCCGAGGCCGCCAAGGTGGCGGAGCGCGCGATCGGCGCCGTCCAGCGCCCGGTGGAGATCGGCGGGCGGCGGGTCAACGTCACCACCAGCGTCGGCATCGCCGTCTATCCGGAGGACGGCGACAGCCCCGAGGCGCTGCTGAAGTGCGCCGACCTCGCCATGTACCAGGCCAAGCAGGGCGGGCGGAACGGCTTCCAGGTGTACTCGCCGCAGCTCAACGCGCGCAGCCACGAGCTGCTGGTCGCCGAGAGCCGGCTGCGCGCCGCGCTGGAGAACCGGGAGTTCACGCTGGCCTACCAGGTCAAGGTGGACATGACCTCGGGCCGGATGATCGGCGCCGAGGCGCTGATCCGCTGGAACCATCCGGAGATGGGCGTGCTGCTGCCGGCGTCCTTCCTGCCGACGGCCGAGCGCATGGGCCTGATGCCGGCCATCGGCGAGTGGGTGCTGACCGAGGCGTGCCGGCAGAACCGCAGCTGGCAGGACCGCGGGCTGCCGCCGATCCGCATGTCGGTCAACGTCTCCCCCTGGCAGTTCGCCACCGCCGAGCTGGTGGACGTGGTCGGCCGCGTGCTGTCCGACACGCGCCTGGCGCCGCAGCACCTGGAGATCGAGCTGACCGAGGCGGCGCTGCTCGACCACCCGGCCGAGGTGGCGGACGCCATCGAGCGGCTGCACCGGCTGGGCGTGGCGGTGTCGATCGACGATTTCGGCACCTGCCATTCCTGCATCAGCGCGCTGCGCAAGCTGCCGATCCACGCGCTGAAGATCGACCGCAGCTTCATCGCCGGCCTGCGCGGCGCCACCCAGGACGGCGAGCTGGTGCGCGCCATCATCGGCCTGTGCCACGCGCTCGGCATGCGCGCGGTGGCCGAGGGCGTGGAGACGGTGGAGCAGGTGAAGGTGCTGCAGCAGGCCAACTGCGACGAGATCCAGGGCCACCTGGTCAGCCGCGCCGTGTCGCCCGCCGACCTGGAGACCCTGTTCAACCAGGACCTGCTGCCGGCGGAGTAGATCACCCTTCCTCGCCCCCGGCGGGGGAGGGACTTTTACTTTTCCTCCGCCTCCTCCTCGCGCTGCGCCGCCGCGGTCTCCTTCTCCACCAGATCCAGGATCCGCCGCAGCGCCGGGCCGCCGAGCGGGCTGTCCATGCTCAGGTCGTGCGCCCACTTGCGCAGGTGCCCGATGGTGCGGCGCTTGGCGATGTGGTCGGCGTCGCCGGGGGCTTCCCGCTCGACCCAGGGGCCCTTGTAGAAGCCGCCCTTGAAGTGCCACTGCCGCTTGCCGTCGGCGCGCCACAGCGAGCCGTCGGACAGCTCCATGCAGCGGCCCTCGCTCTTGAAGCCCTCGACGCGGGTGAGGCTCTGCGGGCCCTTCTCGCCGGTGTGGATGGTGACGCGGTCGCCGCGCTTGAACGGGGTTTCCAGGGGCCGGCGTTTGGTGTCGTCGTTCATGGTGTCTTCTCGGGATGGAGCGGGCCGCAGTGTGGCGCGAAGCGGCGCAAGAAGAAACCCTTGCGCGGACTCGTGCCCGCCGACTACCAAGCCCCGGTCCTTCACACCAGCCTTTTCAGGAGATTCCCATGTCGATCCAGCGCTTTCACGGCGGCCCGCGCATGAGCCAGATGGTCGTCCACAACGACACCGTCTATCTCGCCGGCCAGGTCGCCAACACCCCGAGCCCCGATGTCGAGGCGCAGACCCGCGAGATCCTGGGCCAGATCGACGCCCTGCTGGCCGAGGCCGGCACCTCCAAGAGCAAGATCCTCTCGGCCACCATCTACCTGGTCGATATCGCCACCTTCGGCGCTATGAACAAGGCCTGGGAAGCCTGGGTCGAGCTCGGCAACACCCCGGCCCGCGCCACCGTCGAGGCCAAGCTGGCGGCCCCGGAATACCTCGTTGAGATCCAGGTGATCGCCGCCAAGTGAGGATCTCAAGCGGGCGTTCTATGACCTTGGCCTAGTTTCTGCGGCGGGGCGCCGCAGGGGATGTGCACAGGTTGCCAGGACGTTCGCTTGACTCTTCCCGCCGGCCCCGGCAACCGCGACCGGACTGCCCCTGGAATGGGCAGCCATAGGGAAATCAAGGTCTCCGGGGTCGGATGGGGATGCCTAATTCGTGGGCAATGGTGTTACGAGCCTGTCATCTCCGGGGTGGCGTGGCGTTGCCCTCAGATTCGCCCACAAGCTTATCCACACTTTCTGGGGATATCCGAAAGAACGGGTGTCTCCTACCACCCGGACCCGGGGCCTACGCCGTTGAGACGGCGCACCAGCCCCGCCAGCCGCATCCGCTGGACCCCGCGCCACAGCGTGGTGCGCACTGTCCTCGGCAGGAAATCGAGGCGCCGCCCCAACCCGGCGCCGCGCGTCCGCGCCGCGACCGCCGCCCCGTCGTAGGCAGCGCGGCCCACCTCGATGACGCGCCGCCCGGTGTCGAGCAGCAGGAAGGTGGCGCGGGTCTCCTCGGTGCGCGGCTCGCCGATGGTGCCGGGGTTGACGAGGTAGCGGCAGCCGTCGCGCAGCGGGACCTCGTCGGCCTCGCGGGTCAGTTCGCGCTCCGCGCCGTCCGCGCCGATCTCGTAGACGCCCAACCGGTGCGTGTGCCCGAAGGCGCAGACCCGCGCGCCGGAGGGGTGCGCCGCCAGCGCGTCGGCGCTCAGCCGCCGCCGCTCCGGCGTGTTGAGGCGCAGCAGTTCGCAGCCCTCGTCCACATGCAGGGCGCCGTGCACCGCCACCAGGTGGCCGCCGACGGCCGCCTTGAGCGGCAGGGCGCGCAGGAAGGCCAGCGACTCGGGCTCGATCCGCCGCCGGGTCCAGGCGATGGCGCGGATGGCGGTGTTGCAGAACCCCTCCACCGGGATCTGCCCGGTCACCGCGCGGTCGTGGTTGCCTGCGACGCACAGCGCGCCCGCCTCGTGCAGCAGAGTGATGCACTCCGCCACGTCGGTGTTGTAGCCGACGATGTCGCCCAGGCAGACGACGCGGTCGGCGCCACGCGCGCGGATCGCGTCCAGCGCGGCGCGCAGCGCCGGGCCGTTGGCGTGGATGTCCGACAGGATCGCGATCTTCATGACGCGCACTATCCCCCGGCGGCCGGCGGCCGGCACGGGGGGATCGGGGTTAGCGGCGGGCTCCGTCGGAGAGCACCGGATGGAGGTGCTCGACCGCGAAGCCGAAGCGCTCGGCCAGCAGCTGCGCCACGCGCAGGCGGTGGCAGACGCACGGGTCGGCCTCGACGCACAGCAGGCAGGCGGGCTCCTCGCGGGCGATCGCGGCGGCGCGCTGCAGGTCGGCCTCGGCCTCCGGGGTCTCCATGCGGCGCTCGACGATGGCCCAGAAGCGCTCGTGGTCGTGCATCCGCCCGGCCATGCGGCCCTCGGCCGGCGTACCCAGGCCCTTGAGGTGCACGTAGCCGATCCCCGCCTCGGCCAGCCCGGCGCGCAGCGGGCTCTTGGAGAAGCCGGCGCGGCGCGACAGCGGCAGCTCGCGCACGTCGAGCAGCGTCCGGATTCCCGCCGCGCGCAGGGCGGCGATCACCGAGTCCTGCGACGCCTTCTCGTACCCGATGGTCCAGATGGTGGGTGTGCCGGCCATGTCCCAGAGCTTGGCGTGGGAGGTGGCGGTGTCAACGTTTCTTGACACGTTGCTGTCGGCGGATCCGACACCGGCGCGGCGGCGTGCGGTGAAACTCCAGGTTTTCTGCGGCCCGGCGGTGTTGGCACAGCGATTGCTGATGAACGGGCAGAGAGCATCGGCTTTCGTTTCTTCCCGAACTTCGCGGCCGGGCCTTCCCCCGTCCGGCCGCGCTTTCGGGGACTCCCCTCATCCTCGACTGCGCCGGATTTCCCGACACCTGTCCTCGGGCGCAGACACCCTGTGCCGCGCCGGCCGGGCGGCCTCGCAGGGATTCCGTGGGTTTGAGACGAATACCCGAGCGTGGCACATGGTTTGCTCTCTCAACTAAGCAACGAAGAACGCAAAGGGAGGAAGTCACCCATGGACGGATCGTCGAGCCTCGCCTTCGACCATGTCGGCCGCATCGCCGACGCCGCGGGCGGCGTGTCGGTGGAGATCGCCGAGATCACCGGCCGCATCGAGGACATCTCCGCGCGCATGGACCGCAGCGCCGCGACGCTGGGCGACCTGCACGAGGCTTCCATCGCCATGGCGGCGGCCGGCGGGCGGATCGCCGGCTCGGCCCGCGTGACCGTGCAGGAGGTGCGCCACGGCCGCGCCGAGGTCGACCGCTCGCAGGGCACGCTGGCGCAGGCGCTCGGCGAGATCCAGGCGCTGGTCGGCACCGTCGGCGACATCGAGAACGGCCTGGGCGACCTGCGCGAGGCGCTGCAGGCGGTCGGCAAGGTGGCCAAGGAGATCGCCGCCATCGCCAAGCAGACCAACCTGCTGGCGCTCAACGCCACCATCGAGGCGGCGCGGGCGGGCGAGGCCGGGCGCGGCTTCGCCGTGGTGGCCGGCGAGGTGAAGGCGCTGTCGCGCAAGACCGCTGAGGCGACCACCGAGATCGAGGGCACGTTGCGCGTCCTCGACAGCCGGGTGAACACGCTGCTCGACCACGGCGCGGTCGGTGCCCGGCGCGCCGCCGGCGTGCGCGACGGCACCGACCGCATCGCCGGGGTGTTCGCCACGGTCGGCGGCGCCATGGCCCGGATCGACGCCGAGGCCGGGCGCATCGACGCGGACGCCGCCGGCATCCACGACCACTGCCGTGACATGGAGGGCCGGCTGGCGCAGATCGCCGCCGACGTCGCCTCCTCCAGCGAGGACATCGCGCGCGCCAAGGGGCAGGCGGCGTCGCTGCTGACGCTCGGCGAGGGGCTGATCGAGGCGACCGCCGCCATGGGCATCGAGACGGCGGACACCCCCTTCGTCCACCGCGCGCAGGACGTCGCCGTCCGCCTGTCCTCCGCCTTCGAGGCGGCGCTGGAGCGCGGCGAGCTGAGCGAGGCCGACCTGTTCGACGAGGACTACCGGCCGGTCCCCGGCACCGATCCGGTGCAGCACCGCACCCGCTTCACCGACTTCACCGACCGCATGGTGCCGCCGATCGTCGAGCCGGCCTTCGCCGCCGACCCGCGCACCGTGTCCTGCGTGCCGGTGGACCGCAACGGCTACCTGCCGACGCACAACGCCAGGTACGCGGCGGCGCAGCGTTCCGGCGATGTGGCCTGGAACACCGCGAACTGCCGCAACCGGCGCCTGTTCAACGACCGCACCGGGCTGGCCTCGGCACGCACGACGAAGCCCTTCCTGCTGCAGACCTACCGCCGTGACATGGGCGGCGGGCAGTTCGTCACCATCAAGGAGGTCGCCGTGCCGATCCGCGTCCGCGGCCGGCATTGGGGCGCGGTGCGGCTGAACTACCGGCATGCGTGAGGGGTATTTCTCCCTCCCCCATCCCCGATGGGGGCGTGGAGCCGGTGCCGAAGGCAACGAGCGCCAAAGGCGGTCGTAGGCGAAGCGCGGTCGCCCGACTTGCGGGCGACCGGTGGGCGGGGTGGGGGCTACGGCTTCCGGGTTGGGCCGCTGCCCCCACCCTCCCGCTGAGCGGGTCCCCGACCCGGTCGGGGGAGGGCGTTCTGATCGAACAGCGGACACGGCGTCGCGTCGCGCACCTCGAAGCCGGAACTGCGGGGATAGCGCGTCATGACGCGCTCCAGCGCCTCGCTCTGGCCGCTGGCGGCAACGATCAGCGTGCGCTCGCCGGTCCAGGGCGCCGGGCCGCCGGGGGCATCGGGGCGGCGCACCACCGTCACCGACCACAGCGAACCGGGGCGCGGCTCCAGCCGGTCGAAGACGTGGAAGCGCTCGACCGGCGCCTCGCGCGCGGTCTCCAGCGCCTGTTGCGCGGCGCGCCCCTCGGCCTGTGCCTGCTCCAGCCGGCCGTCGAGGCCGGCGTGGCGCTGCTCGGCGTCGTTGCGGACGCGCAGCGCCTCCTGGAGCGCCTGGCCGGCGGTGGCCAGCACCGCCTCGTCGGCGGCCAGCGCCTTGCGCGCCGTCTCGAACTGCCGGCGCGCCATTCGGCCCAGGATGACGCTGATCACCAGAAGCCCGACGGCGGCGTAGGCGAGAAAGACGCTCATGCGGCCACCAGTGCGGCGTCGGGGATGGTGTCGTCCGGCGCCTCCGGGACGGGCGCGGGTCTGGGCGGCGCGGCGCGCTCGGCCACCCGCTCGGCCACCCGTTCGATGGCGCCGGCCAGCACGCCGGAGCGGGCGGGGAAGGCGCGCAGCAGCAGGGCGTGCGCCAGCTCCGGCGCGTCGGCCCAGACGTGGGCGACGTTCTTGCGCTGCCAGATGTCGCGGGAAAAGACGACATGGCGTTGATCGAGGCGGGCGAAATCCGGCACCGTGCGCAGCACGCAGCGGAACGGCGCCGTCCGTCCGTCCGGCGCGCCGAGGTCGTGCACCAGCTCCACCCGGTCGGCCTCGACGGTGCGCAGCAGGGAGGCCAGGCGCTGCACCTCGGCGGCGAGATGCGCCAGCTGCGCCTGCCCGCGCTCGATGGCGGCGTCGAGCTGGGCGGCCCGTTCGCGCGCCCGCTCGGTTTCCGAGCGCAGGGCCTCGATGCGCTTCTGCACCAGCGCCCGGCGCGCCGACAGCAGGCCCAGGCGCGACACCTCCATCACCACCATGCCGCCCAGCGCGCCGATTCCCAGCAGCACCAGGAGGACGGCGAAGCCGGCTTCGGTGCTCATGCGGTCCCCGCCTGACGCTCCGCATGCAGGGCGCCGCGCACCGAGACGAGCAGGTGGTCGTGCTCGCGCTCGCGCCAGTCGGCGGCGTACCACGCCGGCATCGCCTCCAGCACCGCCAGCAGCGTGTCGAGGTCGCGCACGTCAAGCGGTCGCAGCCGCTCCAGCGGCACGCCGGCGAGGCGCGAGCGCTCGGCGTTGGCGGCGTTCAGCATCGCGTCCAGGACCTGCGGGTTGTCGCGCGCCGTGCGCAACGCGATCACCGAGCGGCGGCGCAGCGTCTCCGCCCAGCGCTCCGCCTCCTCCGACTCCAGGATGCGGTCGAGCGGGACGTGGCGGGCGCGCTCGGCCACGCGCTCCTGCACGTCGGCCACCAATTCCGCCATGTGCGGGGCCAGCACCGCCCACCACGCCGCGGCGTCGGCGGCGTTCACCGTGCCGGGCAGCGGGCGGCCGCTGGCCGGGCCGAGGTGGTCGCGCACCAGCACCGGCTCCAGCCACGAGGTCCACAGCCGGCGGGCGTGCTCGCGCCGGCCGCCGTTCAGCAGCTCCAGCACCACGGACATCAGACGGGAGGCCAGCTGGCCATTGCGCGGCGGCGTCCTGGACATGCGGTCGAAGATGCGCAGGACGGTGGGGCGGTCGAGGTGGCGCAGCAATTCCCGCACCGTTTCGACCCGCATGGCCATCAGGCTTTCGATGTTCTCCATGGCGCCCGGCCCCCGCCTTTTTTCTACAGTCAGGGTAGGAGTGCGGCGCACAAGGCTCCACCGATCAAATGCGACGGTATGCGTCACCATGTGTCGAAACCTAAGCATTTCCGAAAAATCGCCTTTGACCGGGCCGGTGTGCAGTGGTTCCCTGCTGTCACGGACGTGGTGCGCGGAGCGGCGGCGGATGGCGATCGAGGATCCCCTGTTTTTCGACGACGAGGCGGCCGACCTCACGGTGGCCGGGCGCCCGGCGGCGGTGCCGTGGCCGGTGCTGGTCGTCGACGACGACCCGCAGGTGCACCAGATGACCTCGGTCCTGCTGCGCGACTTCGAGTTCGACGGGCGGCCGTTCGAGATGGTGAAGGCGCTGTCGGCGGCCGACGCCCGCGCCGTGCTGGCCGGGCGGCCGGACATCCCGGTGGCGCTGCTCGACGTGGTGATGGAGACCGACGATGCAGGGTTGCAGCTGGTGCGCCACATCCGTGAGGAGCTGGGCAACGCCCGCATGCGCATCATCCTGCGCACCGGCCAGCCCGGGCAGGCGCCGGAGCGCGAGGTGGTGATCGCCTACGACGTCAACGACTACAAGGCCAAGAGCGAGTTGACGGCGCAGAAGCTGTTCACCGCGCTGGTCGGCGCGCTGCGCTCGTGGCGCGACATCGTCACCATCGAGCGGCACCGCCAGGGCCTGGAGCGGATCGTCAACGCCACGCCGCCGCTGTTCGAGACGCGCTCCATGCGCACGCTGGTCGAGCGGCTGGTCGAGCAGCTGGGCCGGGTGGTCGACAACGCCGGTGGTTCGGTGGTCGCCTGCCGGCCGGCCGAGCGCGGCGACGGAGCGCGGGTACTGACCGTGGTCGCCGGCAGCGGCCGTTACGGCGCCGCAATCGGCCAGCCGGCCGAGGCCGCCCTGCCACCGGACCTCGCCGCCGCGGTGGCCGAGGCCTTCGCGACGGAGCGCAGCGTCCTTGGGGCCGAGCGTTGCGTGCTGATGTTCCGTACACTGGAGCACGGCGCCACCGCCTTCGTCCTGGAGCGGCCGGAGCCCTACGGCAAGGACGACCACCGGCTGCTGGAGCTGTTCTGTGCCCGCGTCGCCATCGGCTTCGACAACGTCTGCCTCTACGAGGACCTGCTGGCGCTGAACCGCTCGCTGGAGCAGCGCGTGACCGAGCGGACGGCCGAACTGGCCGCCAACCAGAAGGCGCTGCTCGCCGCCAAGGAGCGGGTGGAGCGCGCGCTGGAACGCGAGCTGGAGGCCAAGGCGCAGCAGCGCCAGTTCCTCACCATGGTGTCGCACGAGTTCCGCACGCCGCTGGCGGTGATCGACAGCGCCGCGCAGCTGCTGGCGTTGCGGGTCGAGAGCGGGGAGGCGGCGCGGCTGGAGCGGCTGGGCGTCATCCGCACCGCCGTGCAGCGGCTGACCGGCCTGATCGACTCCTACCTGACCGACGAGCGGCTGCAGGCCGGCAACCTGACGCTGGACCGCCGGCCGGTGGATTTCGCCGCCCTGGTGCGCACCACGGCGGAGATGCACCGCGCCGCGCATCCGGAAAGCACCATCGCGCTGGACGTGGCGGACCTGCCGGGATCGGTGTCGGGGGACGCGGACCTGCTCGGCCTCGTGCTGGCCAACCTGATCGGCAACGCGGTCAAGTATTCGGACGGGACGGCGCAGGTGACCATCCGCGGCCGGCGCGACGGCCCGCTGGCGGTGCTGGAGGTGGGCGACCGCGGCTGCGGCATCCCGGCCAACGAGGTCGGGCGCGTCTTCGACCGCTTCTTCCGCGGCAGCAACGCCGGCGGGCATCCGGGCACCGGCATCGGCCTGCACACGGTGCAGCAGATCGTGCAGCTGCACGGCGGCGCCATCACGGTGGAGAGCGCGGTGGGCGAGGGCTCCACCTTCCGCATCCTTTTGCCGCTGGAGCCGCCGGTGGACGGCCGCCGGTGATGGTGAGATAGTCGGCGCACATCGCAAAGGGTTGTCGGGGCAAGAGGTTGTCGGAAATGGCAGCGACGCTCGGTCAGGAATACGCCGCGTTCAAGCGCGAGCTGGATTCCAAGGGCATCATCTTCTCGTTCAGCGGCTATCTGTCGGAGGGGATCCTGTTCTCCCTCGGCGAGGCTTTACGTGAGAAGATGACGCTGGAGGATGCGGACGGCCCGACGGTGCGCCGCGTCTTCTCGGTGTTCGTCGAGCAGATGCAGAACATCATCCGCTACTCGGCAGAGAAGATCGTCGCCAACGACGGCCGCACCATCGAGCTGAGCGCCGGCATGGTCACCATCGGCATGGAGGGCGGGAAGTTCTTCATCGTCTGCGGCAACACCGTGCGCAACGGCGACGTGCCGCGCCTGCGCGAGCGGCTGGACTTCCTGAAGGGCCTCGACAAGGACGGCATCAAGGCGCACTACCGCGAGCAGCTGCGCGAGGCGCCGGACGAGGGCAGCCGCGGCGCCACCATCGGCCTGATCGAGATCGCCCGGCGCGCCAGCGAGCCGATCGAGTACGACTTCGCCGCCACCGACACCGACAAGACCTTCTTCTGCCTCAAGGTTCGCATCTGACATGGCCACGGAACGGCTGACCATCCCGGCGACCCCGCGGACGCCCGAGATCGACTTCGACTTTGCCTCCGGCCGGCTGGCGCTGCGCGGCGAATCCTATCCCGACGACGTGGCGACGCTGTTCGGCCCGGTGGTCGCGGCGCTGCGCGAGCATCTGGCCGAGCCGTCGGACGCGCCGCTGCACGTCGCCATCGAGCTGGTCTACTTCAACAGCTCCAGCGCCAAGGTGCTGATGACCATCTTCCAGCTGCTGGAGGCGGCGGCGCGCCAGGGCCGTCCGGTCACCGTCGACTGGTACTGCGATCCCGACGACGAGACCATGCGCGAGTTCGGCGAGGACTTCTCGGAGGACCTCGAGCACGTGGCCTTCAGCCTGCGCGAGGCGGCGGACCGCGACTCATGAACTTCAATCTGTTCGATGCCGAGGAGCAGGTCATCGAGCGGGCCCAGGCGCTGGAAGCCCGGCTGACGGCGCTGGCGCCGGAGGTCGGCGCGGAGTTGGCCGAACTGGTGGACGGCTTCAAGCGCAGCTACCGCGAGCAGCGCCGGCTGGTGCGGGTGAGCGACCGCCTGCAAGGGCAGCTCGCCACCGCCAACCAGGAGGCCGAACGCCGCCGCCGTGAGGCCGAGGACGCGCTCGAGCGCCTGCGCGAGGCCCAGGACGTGCTGGTGCAGCAGGAGAAGCTCGCCTCGCTGGGTGCCCTGGTGGCCGGGGTGGCGCACGAGATCAACACGCCGGTCGGCATCGCCGTCTCCTGCGCCTCGCACCTGTCCGACGCCACGGCGCGGCTCACCGCGATGGTGGAGAAGGGGGAGCTGGGGCGCGGCGACTTCAACCGCTACCTCGCCACCGCCACCGACACCACGGCGTTGATCCTCGCCAACTGCGAGCGCGCGGCGCAGCTCATCAACAGCTTCAAGCAGGTGGCGGTCGACCGGGCGAGCGCCGAGCGCCGCGGCTTCGACCTGCGCGCCTACGTGCAGGAGACGCTGCTCAGCCTGCAGCCCAACCTGAAGCGCGGCAACCACACGGTGACGGTGGACTGTCCGCCGGGCCTGATGGTCGAGGGCTATCCGGGCGCCCTGTCGCAGATCCTCACCAACCTGGTGATGAACTCGCTGACGCACGGCTACGGCGACGGGCGGGCGGGGCGGCTGCGCATCGCGGTGACGCAGCCCGACCCGGAGACGGTGTGCCTGACCTACGCCGACGACGGCGCCGGCATCCCGCCCGGGAACCTGCCGCACGTCTTCGAGCCGTTCTTCACCACGCGGCGCGGCGAGGGCGGCAGCGGGCTGGGCCTGCACATCGTGCACAACCTGGCGGTCGGGCCGCTGAAGGGCTCCATCACGGTGGAGAGCCCGCCGGGGCAGGGGGCGGCGTTCGCGCTGACGTTCCCGAGGGTCGCGCCGGGGTAATCCCTAGACGGTCCGCACCGGCGCCGAGAACACGTAGCCCACGCCGTGCTCCGACTTGAGCGGCGGGGTCTCGCCGATGGCCTTTTCCAGCTTGTTGCGCAGGCGGCGGACCACCGTATCGATGGTGCGGTCCTGCGGGTCCCAGCGGCGGTTGTAGAGCGCCAGCGAGATCTGGTCGCGCGACACCGGCTGGCGGGCCTGGGCGGCGAGCAAGGAGGCCAGCTTCATCTCGGTGCTGGTCAGCGACACGCGCACGCCGCCGGGGCTGGTCAGCGACCAGTCGGTGGAATGCAGCGTCCAGTGCTCCTCGTCGGCGGCGGGCGGGGCGGTGGCGGCCGGGGCGTGCGCCGGCGCCGATTCCAGGCGGCGCAGCAGCGACTTCACCTGGGCCTCCAGCTCGCGCATCTCGACCGGCTTCACCATGTAGGCGTCGGCGCCGATCTCCAGCCCGACCACGCGGTCCACCGTCGTGCCGCGCGCCGTCACCATGATGACGCCGATTCCCGGGGTCTCGCGCAGCCGTGCCGCGATGGTGAAGCCGTCCTCACCCGGCAGGTTGACGTCGAGGATGGCGACGGAGACCGGCTTGGCGGCCAGGATGTCGTTCAGCTCGCGGCCCGTTTTGGCGCCCATGGCGTCGAAGCCGCAGCCGCGCAGGTACTCCACCATGTCGCGGCGCAGCGAGGCCTCGTCCTCCACCACGGCTATCACCGCCGACACCATGCTTTCCGTGCTCCCGCCGATACGTCACCGTCTGTGACACGATACTAGAAGCATCCTCCCGTGTGCGCCATTGGATTGTGTGATACAGCAACTCAGGCGGGCACCGCGTCGGCCGGCCGGGCTTCCGCCGAACCGTCGGCCGGGACCAGGCACGGCACGAAGCCGATGAAGGTCTGGTCGTCGCGCCGCGGCTCTTCGCCGCGGTATTCGGCCAGCGCATCCAGCAATTGCCGCACTTGCGCCTGCATCGGCAGGTGCGCGCCGGCGCGCAGCAGCTCCTGCACGCGGCGCCGGCCGAACAGCCGGCGCGTCGGGCCGCCGATCTGGTCGGTGACGCCGTCGGTCATCAGATAAAAGCGCATGCCCTGTGTCAGATCGAGGTCGTGGCGCTGGAATTCGAAATCCGGGCGCGACTCGCGATAGCCCAGGCTGTGCCGGTCGCCCTTGATCAGGTGCAGCGCCTGCCCGTCGTCGTGGAGCAGCGGCATGTTGGCGCCGGCGAAGGACAGGCGGCGGGCGGCGGGGTCGAGGACGACGATGGCGGCGTCCAGCCCGTCGTTCGAGGTGGCCTCGGGTCGATCCTGGCGCAGCGCGCCGCGCACCAGCGTGTTGAGCGTTGCCAGGATGCCGGCCGGGTCGTCGTGCGCGTGATCCTGGGCATGGTCTTGTAGGATGCGCGCCAGCGCCGAGGCGACGATGGCGGTCATGAAGGCGCCGGGTACGCCGTGCCCGGTGCAGTCCATCACCGCGATGATGCAGCGCCCGTCCTGCGCGCCGATCCAGTAATAGTCGCCGCCCACCGCGTCGAGCGGCTGCCACGCCACCGCCAGATCCTCCAGCAGGCCACCGTGCGCGTCCACGTCGGGCAGCAGCGACTGCTGGATGCGCTGGGCGTAGCGCATGCCCTCGCGGATCGAGGCGTTGGCGGAGGCCAGCTGGGCGTAGGCGCGCTCGGCCTCGTCCTTGGCGGCGCGCAACGCGGTCTCGCGCCGGCCGACCTCGCCGACGAAATAGCCGAAGGCGCGGCCCATGTCGGCGATCTCGTCGTGGCCGTCGGCGGGGATCGGCACCGCCTGCCCCTCGGCGTTCGCCACCATGCAGTGCTGCAGCCCGGTCAGGCGGCCGATCACCCGGCGGCGCAGGAACAGGAAGATCACCGCGGCCCCGGTCACCGCCGCCGCGGCGATGGCGAACAGGCCGTTGAAGATGTTGGCGATGAAGGCGGTGAAGTCGCCGCGCTCCTCGGCGATGTCGGCTTCCAGCGCCTCGTACTGACGGGTGACGCTGGCGATGAAGCGGTCCAGGTCCTCCTTGCTGGCGTTCAGCACGGCCATGACCTGCTCGGTCACCTCGATCTGGCGCAGGCGCAGCGCGAAGACGCTGGCGGGGCCCTCGGCCTGGGCGTTCAGCTGGTTGCCCAGCGCCACGTAGCCGTCGGCGAAGGCGCCCGGCAGCTCCTGCGAATCCCGCCGGACGCGGGCGATCAGGCGGCGCACCTCGTCCAGCATCGGCGCCAGCTGGCCGGGGTAGCGGACGCTGGGGACGCGCAGCATGACGTTGACGGCGCGCGCCATGTCGTCGGTGATGCGGCGGATGACGTCGCCGTTGCGCACCTGCGCCTCGATGGCGACGATGTCGCCCTGGCTGGCGTTGATCTCGGTCAGCGCCGTGATCACTTCGGCGAGCCGGCTCTGCACGCGGCGCGAATCCTGCGCCTGCCGGTCGAGGTCGTCCATGGCGCGGGCGAGCGCGGCGTCGGCGTCCTGCCGGTCGGCGACCAGCGCCGCCAGCCGGTTCAGGCTGTCCTGCAGATGCGTGCGCATGGCCGTGAGACCGGCCACCACCGTGGGATCGGCACCGGACGCCACCAGGTTGCCGGCCGCCGCGTCGAACCGGCGGAACAGGTCGCGGGTGTTGGCGACCTGCTGTTCCAGGTCGCGGCGGTCGGTGGCGCCGACCATGCGCGGGCCGGCGGAGGTGACGCTGTGGCTCTGTTGCGTCAGGTGGGCCATGGCGACCAGCTGGCCGAAGCGGCTCAGCGCGATGCGGTCGAAGCCGTCGCGGAACGCCTGCGTGCCGTACAGCGCCACCGAGGCCGCCAGGATGGTGAGGACCGTCAGCCCGACCAGACCGGCGGTCAGCCGGGCGGCGACACCAAGCCGCAGGCGCGGCGTTCCCGTGCGGGGCATGTCTATCCCTTCCGACAATCCAGCGGCATCAGCATCCCGATCTCTTTTACGCGATGCAAACGGAATTGCGCAGGGACAAACCGAGGAAGGAGGCGCCTCAGAGCGCGCCGCAGGGGATGGAGACGGTGACCGAGGTGCCGTCGCGCCCGCCGAAGCGCACCCGCGCGCCGAGCTGCTCGGCCAGACGGCGGACCAGCGTCAGCCCGGTGCCGGCCGCGCCCCGGCGGCCGGGTGCGGGCGCGGAGCCTATGCCGTCGTCCTTCACCCGCAGCAGCAGCCGGCCGGCGCGGCGGCGCAGGGTCAGCTCGACGCAGCCCCCGCTGCGCCCGGTGAAGGCGTACTTCAGGGCGTTGGTCAGCAACTCGTTGGCGACGAGGGCGAGGGTGAGCGCCGCCCCGGCCTCCACCGGCACCGGCTGTGTGGCGATGCGCACCTCGATGCCGCGCTCCTCCGCGCCCATGGAGAAGGCGACGGCGCCGCCCAGGCGCTTCAGCAGCGCGCCGAGGTCGAGCACCGCGTCCTCGCTGCTCCCCTGCAGGGCCTGATGCACCAGGGCCACCGCCGACAGCCGCTCCTGCGTCAGCTGCAGGACCTCGCGCGCCTTCGGGTCGCGGATGTCGGCCAGCTCGATGGCGACCAGCGAGGCGATGGTGGCGAAGGCGTTCTTGGCGCGATGGTTGGTCTCGCGCAGCAGCAGCTCGGCGCGGCCCAGCTCGGCCTCCAGCGCGGCGACGCGGGCGCGCAGCGCGGCGGTCTCGGACTCGTCGTCCCCGCCGTTCCCGGCGGCGGCGCAGGCCAGCGCCCAGGCCGACCCGGCGGTGCCCGCCGGCGCCGCGGCCGGCAGCGGGAAGGGAGCGACGGCGCGCCGGAGAAGGTCTCGCCACATGGTCGTGGTCCTCACGTGCTTTCGCCCATGGTGCACCCCTATCGAAAGGGGTAGGTGTGAGATGGCTGTGGCCGGGCGGGGGCAGAATTGGGACATCGTTCCGAGGCGCTCCGGGACGGGAGAGAGGCCCAATCCGGGTGGACGAAACGTCTCACCCGATCGGTTCGGTTGCGGAAATGCGCGCGGTGGGGCAACGTCCCGCCCCAAACGCTGTTGGGCTTGCCGTCGGCTGGCCCTTGGCCGAACCCCAACCGACAAAAGTGAAAGGCGGAAACGCATGAGCACGACCACGGCCCCCACCCGGAGCACGCTGAAACCCGGCGTCGTCACCGGCGAGGACTACCGCACCCTCCTGGCGGCCTGCCGCGACGGCGGCTACGCCCTGCCGGCGGTCAACGTGATCGGCACCAGCACCATCAACGCCGTGCTGGAGTCCGCGGCCCGCAACAAGTCCGACGTCATCATCCAGCTGTCCAGCGGCGGCGCGCAGTTCTACGCCGGCCAGGGCATGAAGGATTCGGCGCAGGCGCGCGTCCTGGGCGCCGTCTCGGCCGCCCGCCACGTGGACCTGCTGGCCAAGGAGTACGGCGTGTGCGTCGTCATGCACACCGACCACGCCGCCAAGAAGCTGGTCCCCTGGGTCGAGGGCATGATCGCCCACTCGGAGGAGGAGTTCCGCCGCACCGGCAAGCCGCTGTTCAGCTCGCACATGCTGGACCTGTCGGAGGAGCCGCTGGAGGAGAACCTGGCGGAGTGCGCCCGCATCCTCAAGCGCCTCGCCCCCATGGGCATGAGCCTGGAGATCGAGCTGGGCGTCACCGGCGGCGAGGAGGACGGTGTCGGCTCGGAGGACCTGAGCGCCGACAACGCCCACCTCTACACCCAGCCGGAGGACGTGCTGCGCGCCTATGAGGTGCTCTCCTCCATCGGCCACTTCTCGGTGGCGGCGTCGTTCGGCAACGTGCACGGCGTCTACGCGCCGGGCAACGTCAAGCTGCGCCCGGAGATCCTGAAGAACTCGCAGGACCTCGTGGCGAAGACGCACGGCGGCGGCGAGAAGCCGCTCGCCCTGGTGTTCCACGGCGGTTCCGGCTCCGAGAAGGAGAAGATCGAGGAGGCGGTGCGTTACGGCGTGTTCAAGATGAACATCGACACCGACACGCAGTTCGCCTTCGCCTCGACCATCGGCAATTTCGTCTTCACCAACGAGAAGGCGTTCAAGCACCAGATCGATCCGGACACCGGCAAGCCCTACAAGAAGCTCTACGACCCGCGCGTCTGGCTGCGCGAGGGCGAGAAGGGCATCGCCACCCGCCTGGACGAGGCCTTCGCCGACCTGGGCGCCACCGGCAAGTCGCTGGCGGCCTCGTAAACGGAGGACGGGGGAGCGGGTGATCCACAGCACCGACATCCCCCACCGGCTGGACCGGCTCCCCTGGAGCCGGTTCCACTGGCTGGTGGTGGTGGCGCTGGGCATCACCTGGATCCTCGACGGGCTGGAGGTCACGCTGGCCGGTTCGCTGGCCGGGGCGCTGAAGGACAGCCCGACCCTGCGCTTCACCGACGCCGACATCGGCGACATGGGCAGCGCCTACATCCTCGGCGCGGTGATCGGCGCCCTGCTGTTCGGCTGGCTGACCGACCGCTGGGGGCGCAAGAAGCTCTTCTACATCACGCTGGCCGTCTACGCGGTCTCCACGCTGGCCAGCGCCTTCGCCTGGGACTACTGGAGCTTCGCGGCGTTCCGCTTCCTCACCGGCGCCGGCATCGGCGGCGAGTACGCGGCCATCAACTCCGCCATCCAGGAACTGATCCCGTGCCGCTACCGCGGCCGCACCGACCTCGCCATCAACGGCAGCTTCTGGGTGGGGGCGGCGCTGGGTGCCTTGGGCGCCGTGGTGCTGCTGGCGCCGGGATTCCTCGGGCCGGACGTCGGCTGGCGGATGGCGTTCGGCATCGGCGGGGTGCTGGCGCTGTTCATCATCTTCCTGCGCCGCTTCCTGCCGGAGAGCCCGCGCTGGCTGATGGTCAAGGGCCGCATCGGCGAGGCGGAGGCCATCGTCGAGGGCATCGAGGGCCGGGTGCGCGCCGCCCACGGGCGCGCGCTGGCGCCGGTGGCGGGGCCGGGCATCACGCTGGACCTGCGGCGCGACACCTCGATGGCCGCCGTCGCGCGGGTGCTGTTCACCCGGTACAAGCGGCGGTCCTTCCTGGGGCTGTCGCTGATGATCGCGCAGGCGTTCTTCTACAACGCCATCTTCTTCACCAACGTGCTGATCCTGACCAGGTTCTACGGCGTGCCGAACAGCGACGTCGGCTGGTACGTGCTGCCCTTCGCGCTGGGCAACTTCACCGGGCCGCTGCTGCTCGGGCCGCTGTTCGACACGTGGGGACGCAAGCCGATGATCGCGGCGACCTACGCGCTGTCGGGCGTGCTGCTGTTCGGCACCGGCTGGCTGTTCCTGCACGGGCTGCTGACCGCCACCACGCAGACCGTCGCCTGGAGCGTCATCTTCTTCGTCGCCTCGGCCGCCGCCAGCTCCGCCTACCTCACGGTCAGCGAGAGCTTCCCGCTGGAGGCGCGGGCGACGGCGATCTCGCTGTTCTACGCGCTGGGCACGCTGCTGGGCGGCGTGGCGGCGCCGTGGTTCTTCGGGCGGCTGATCGAGACCGGCGACCGCGCGCAGATCATGATGGGCTACGGCATCGCCGCGGCGCTGATGGTGATCGCCGCGGGCATCGAGCTGTGGATCGGCGTGCGGGCCGAGCGCCGGCCGCTGGAGAGCGTCGCCACCCCCTTGTGCAGCGTCGCCCCAGCCGAATGAGACGGCGGGCCTCGCTTGATGCGCCGCGAACCGCGCCCATATGGCTTTGACAGAGCTGCGGATTCCATCCGCCCGAGACCGCTTCCACTCCTGTCACCGGCGTTTTGAACCGGGCGCGCTGCCGCGCCGAGGAGGGCGACATGCGACCATCGATGACGTGGCGGTTCGAGACGCCGCGCCGGGTGTTCCTGGAAGGCCGCGGGCGCCGCGTCGAGCTGCGCTTCGTCGCCAGCGACACGGACGAGGGCTGGGACGTGCTGGTGAACGGCCGCCGCATGGCGCGCTGCCCGGAGCTGTCGGGCGCGCAGGAGCGGGCCATGATGCTGGTGGCCGGCTGCTCCCTCTTCCCCAACGCGGCCGAGCCTTGGGGCGAACTCTGCTACGACGCGCTGCTGCACCCGATTTTGACCGTGCCGCCGGGCGACGAGGCGGCGCTCGACCGGGCGATCAACGCGGTGGCCGAGGAGCTGGCGGTGCTCGGTGTGCTGTTAGTGGACCGCGACGAGCGCCCGGCGCACGGCGTGACCGACGAGGAGGCGGTGCTCGGCACGCTCGCCGTCTTCGGCCGGACCCTGCTGCAGCAGGGGGAGTTCGACGACGCGCTGGGCGTGGCGGACCTGATGGAACGGGTCGAGGAGCACGGGCGGAGGCGGGCGCGGGCGTAGCGGAGGCTGCTTGCCCCCACCCCTGACCCCTCCCCCGCTTCGCAGGGGAGGGGAAACGCGGCGACAGACTCCCTCCCCTGCGAAGCGGGGGAGGGGTCAGGGGTGGGGGCACGAGTCACCCCGGCAACCGCTGTTTCATCGAAAAGAACCCCTCCCACGCGTCCCCCCGCGGCGGGTCCGCCAGCGTGCGCCGGTTCACCTGGGGATCCTCGCTCAGCTCCTCCCACGTCAGGGGCGTGGCCACCGGCGCGCCCGGCCGTGCCCGCGTCGAATAGGCCGCCACCGCCGTCGCGCCGCGGCTGTTGCGCAGGTGGTCGAGGAAGATCAGTCCCTTGCGGGCCTCCTTCAGCGGGTTGGTGGTGTAGCGGTCCGGCTCCCGCCCGGCCAGCCGCGCCGCCACGTCGTGCGCGAAGGCCTTCGCCGCTTCCCAGTCCGCGGCGGGCTCGATGGGCAGCACCACGTGCAGGCCCTTGCCGCCGGTCGTCTTGACGAAGCCGCGCAGGCCCATGCCCTCCAGACCCGTGCGCAGCGTCCGCGCGCCCTCCACCACGCGCGCCCACGGCACGCCCTCGGCCGGGTCGAGGTCGAGGACGACGCGGTCCGGCCGCTCCAGGTCGTCGGCGGTGGCGCCCCAGGGGTGCAGCTCCAGCACGCCGGCCTGCACCAGCGCGACGATGCCGGCGAGGTCGTCCACCCCCACCCACTCCTCGTCGCCGCAGCGCAGCCGGCGCACCGCCTTGGGCAGGCCGGGCCAGGGGTGCTTCTGCACGAAGCAGGCGCCCTGGCGGCCGGACGGGCAGCGCACCAGCGTCAGCGGCCGGTTCGCCACGTGCGGCAGGATGCGCCCGGCCATCGAGACGTAGTACGCGGCGAGGTCGCGCTTGCTGACGCCCTGCTCCGGCCACAGCACCTTGTCGGGGTGGCTGAGGGTGACTCCGGCGATGTCGATGGTGTCGGCCTTGGGCACGGGCGGTCTCCAGCTGCTTCAGCGGAAGAACGCCGCACCACGGCATTCGCTCCCCGGTCAGATCGAGGGCCCGGCTCTACATCGTCCGCTGCGTCGTGGCGGTGACCAGCGCGCGGTGCTGCGCCATCACCGCCTTCTGCACCTTCTCGAACGCGCGGACCTCGAGCTGGCGGACGCGTTCGCGCGACACGTGGAAGCGCTGGCTCAGCTCCTCCAGGGTCACCGGCTCGTCGCTGAGGCGGCGGGCGACGAGGATCTGCCGCTCGCGGTCGTTCAGCGCGTCGAGGCCGAGCTTGAGGAAGCGCACGCGCTGCTGGCGCTCCTCGGACTCGGCCAGCAGCGTCTCCTGGCTGGAGCGCTCATCGACCAGCATGTCCTGCCACTCGCCGTCGCCGTCCTCGGTCAGGGCGGCGTTGAGCGAGCGGTCGCTGCCCAGGCGGCGGTTCATCTCGACCACCTCGGCCTCCGGGACGTCCAGCTCGGTGGCGATGGCGGCCACCGCCTCGGGCGAGAGGTCGCCGCTCTCCAGCTCCTGCATGCGGGCGCGCAGGCGCCGCAGGCTGAAGAACAGCTTCTTCTGCGCCGCGGTGGTGCCGATCTTCACCAGCGACCAGTTGTGCAGCACGTATTCCTGGATCGCCGCGCGCACCCACCACGAGGCGTAGGTGGCGAAGCGGAAGCCCTTGTCGGGGTCGAACTTGCGGGCGGCCGTCATCAGCCCCACATTGCCCTCGGCAACGAGGTCGGACAGCGGCAGCCCGTAGCCCTGGAAACCCTTCGCCATCTTGAACACCAGGCGAAGGTGGCTGCCCACCAGGGCGTCCAGCGCCCGCGCGTCCTGATGGTCCCGCCAGCGGATGGCAAGCTCCTGCTCGCGGGCCGGGGTCAGGTACTCGTACTTGCGGGCGTCCTTGAGATAGAGGTTCAGAGGGTCGGCGGATACCAGCGTTTCGGCCAATGCACGTCTCCTGATCCGACATCTGCGAAACGCCCCGTCAAAAATCCGTCCGGGTCGCCATGGCCAGCTGCAGGCCAGAGGGGCGAAGCACGGGACCGGAGGGTGGCTCGGGGCCAGCCGTCGTCAAGGAAAAGGGATGTCGGGAAGGACCCTTATCTGGTGTCCGTAGCCCTACAAATCAAGGGGGCGGACCTGGGGTCCCTCCCCCCGCTCCGCGGGGGGAGGGAAGGGTGGGGGCAGCGGCTTCGCCCGGTGGCGGATGGAACACCGTGGAACACTATGGAACAGTGTGCGGGGCGTGTTCAGTTCGTGGGGGGGTGGCCTTAAGGTGTATCAGACTTAATTCCTAGCATGGCTGGCCGAATCCAGCAAGGATTTCCGCTGGCCGGGGAGGCCGTTGCCCCCACCCAACCACAGGTCGTCCGCAAGTCGGGCGACCGCGCTCCGCCTACGATCGCCTTCGGCGCTCGTTGCCTTCGGCACCGGCTCCACGCCCCCTGCGGAGCAGGGGGAGGGGACTCACGGCAACCTTCCTTACACCGGCAGCCCCTTTATGCTGGCCACGGCGGTCATCACGCCGCGGATCTCCGCCAAGCCCTTCAGGCGGCCGATGGCAGGGTAGCCGGGGTGGGTCTTCTTGCCGACGTCGTCCAGCAGCTCGTGGCCGTGGTCGGGGCGGAAGGGCAGGCGCCAGCGCGGGTCGCCGGCGTCCTTGCGGCGCTTCTGCTCCTCCAGCATCGTCGTGACCACCGACACCATGTCGACGTCGCCGCCCAGGTGCTCGGCCTCCTGGAAGGAGCCGTCCGGCTCCTTCGTCACGTTGCGCAGGTGGACGAAGTGGACGCGGTCGGCGAAGCGCTTGGCCATCGCCGGCACGTCGTTGTTCACCCCGGCGCCCAGCGAGCCGGTGCAGAAGGTCAGGCCGTTGGCCTCCGATTTCACGGCGTCCAGCAGGTGGGCAAGGTCGTCCTCGGTGCTGACCACGCGCGGCAGGCCGAACAGCGGGCGCGGCGGGTCGTCGGGGTGGATGCCCATGCGGATGCCGACCTCCTCGGCGGTCGGGATCACCTCGCGCAGGAAGCGGGCGAGGCGCTCGCGCAGGCCGGCGGCGTCCATGCCCTTGAAGCGCGCGATCATCCGGCGCAGGCCGGGGATGTCGTAGCGGTCGAAGGCGCCGGGCAGG
Organism: Azospirillum sp. TSO22-1; assembly: GCF_003116015.1. GTDB lineage: Bacteria > Pseudomonadota > Alphaproteobacteria > Azospirillales > Azospirillaceae > Azospirillum. Next base: position 13,504 of record NZ_LGQZ01000077.1, on the reverse strand, counting down.
CCGGACATGATGTTGGACAGCAGTTGTTTCTTGTCGCTTTCCGAGGCCTTGTCGAACCACGCCCTGGCGCGGGCCAGCACCTCGGGCTTGTGGTCGGCCTCGGCGCCCGGGCGCTCCAGCATGTGGACGTCGAAGGCGGCGTGCTCGAAGGCGTTGAAGCGCAGCGCCGTGCCGCCGCCGGGCAAGGGCGCGCGCAGGTCGGTGCGCGTCCAGTCCAGCACCGGCATGAAGTTGTAGCAGATCATCGTGACGCCGCACTGCGCGAGGTTGCGCATCGACTGGCGGTAGTTGTCGAACAGCGGCGTCAGGTCGCCTTCGCCGATCTTGATGTCCTCGTGGATCGGCAGGCTCTCCACCACGCTCCAGCGCAGGTCGAGGCTCTTGTCGCCCTCGATCATCGCCTTGCGCTTCTCGATCTCCGCCACCGGCCAGACGACGCCGTAGGGGATCTCGTGCAGCGCGTTGACGACGCCGGTGGCGCCCGCCTGCCGGATGTGGTTGAGCTGGATCACGTCGTTCGGGCCGAACCAGCGCCAGGTCTGTTCCATGATGGCAAGTCTCCTTGAAGGGTCAGCCGCTGCTGTCGCCGCACAGCATCACCTCCTCCACCTGGGCGAGGTGGGCGTGCATGGCGTCGCGGGCGGCGGCGGGGTCGCGGCGGCGCAGGGCGTCGAGGATGCGGGAGTGGTCGGTGACCATCGAGGGTTCGTAGTCGGTCAGGCCGGTGCGGCGGCGCAGCGTGACGAACACCGGGGCGGCCATCATGCGCGCCCACAGCTCCTCGATCACCGACACCAGCACCGGGTTGCCGGTCGCCGCGGCGATGCGCACGTGGAACAACCGGTCGGACTGCAGGGTGTCCCGCCCGTCGGCCACCGCCGCCTCGATCATCGCCATGGCCCCGGCGATGCCGGCCAGATCCTCCGCCGTGGCGTTCCCGGCGGCGGCGGCGGCGATCTCGCCCTCGATCATCCGGCGGGCGCGGATCAGGTCGAGGGGGTTCTGCGTCGGGTCGGGCGGCGCCTCGGAGTCCTGCGGCGGCTGGACGTAGATGCCGGAGCCGGTGCGCACCTCGACCAGTCCGGCGATCTCCAGCGCCACCATCGCCTCGCGCAGCACCGGGCGGCTGACGCCCAGGCTGCGGGCGAGGTCGCGTTCCGGCGGCAGGCGGTCGCCGGGGGCGAACTCGCCCCGGCGGATCAGGGCGCCGATCTGCCCGGCGATCTGCTGGTAGAGGCGTTGGCTCTCGATGGCCTGGAAGGGCATGGGTCGGCTCCCCTCAGGAGGTCTTCTTGACGCGGGTGACGAGCTGCGTCGGATCGACGAAGCGCAGCGCGATGAACAGCCAGATCAGCGTCGTCGCCATGTAGATCATCGCCATGGCATCCACCGACTGCCCGGCGCGCACGCCGGCGGCGAACACCGAGTAGTACAAGGCCACCACCAGCGTCTGGCTGCTGGGGCCGGCGGTCAGGAAGGTCAGCTCGAACATGGCCACCGTGCGCACCAGCACCAGGAGGCCGGCCGCCAGCATGCCCGGCGCCAGCAGCGGCACCAGCACGTAGGCGAACACCTTGAAGGTGTTGGCGCCGAAGACGCGGGCCGCCGATTCCAGCCTGGGGTCGATCTGCTCGATGAATGGGGTCATCACCAGGATGACGAAGGGCACGGTGGGCACGAGGTTGGCCAGGATCACGCCGGTCATGGTGCCGGCGAGGTGCACCTGGTAGAGCACGGTGGCCAGCGGGATGCCGTAGGTGATCGGCGGCACCAGCAGCGGCAGCACGAACAGCAGGGTCAGCAGCTTCTTGCCGCTGAATTCGCGCCGGGCCAGCGCGTAGGCGGCCGGCACGCCGAGCAGCAGGGAGAGCACGACCACCGCCAGCACCACCTCCATGGTGACCAGCAGCACGTCCCAGAGCTGGAACTCGTCCCACGCCGAGAAGTACCAGCGCGTGGTGTAGCCGGCCGGGAACCATGTGCCGAGCCAGCGCGTGGCGAAGGAGTTCACCCCCACCGCCGAGATCAGGCCGAAGAGGTTCAGCAGGAAGAAGCCGATGACCAGCCAGATCAGGCTGTTCCACAGCTTCGCGGGCAGACTGTCGACGCTGCGCATGGGATCAGCCTTTCCCGCTGCCCATCGGGCCGCGGTAGAAGAGGGTGCGGGCGCCGAGCACCGCCACGACGACGACCAGCTGCACCGCGCCCATGATCATGGCGATGGCCGAGGCCATGGAGTGGTCGTACTGCTCGAACGCGGCCTGGTAGGCGGCGATGGAGATGACGCGGGTCGGGCCGGCGGGCGCGCCCAGCAGCACCGCCGACGGGAACACCGAGAACGCCTGCACGAAGGCGAGGCAGAACGCGACGGCCAACCCGGGGACCAGCAGCGGCAGGAAGATGTGGCGGAAGCGCGAGGCCGGCCCGGCGCCCAGCGTCGCCGCCGCCTGCGGCAGCGCCGGGTCGATGCCGGTGACGTAGGACAGCGTCAGCAGGAAGACGAACGGGAAGCCGGTGATCACCAGCGACAGGAAGACGCCCCAGTAGTTGTGGATGAGGCGCACCGGCGAGCCGATGACGCCCAGCTCGATCAGCGTGCGGTTCAGCCAGCCCTGCGGCCCCAGGTAGGTCAGCAGCCCCTCGGCGACCAGCACGGTGCCCAGCGTGATCGGGATCACCAGGATGGTGGTGAGGATCCGCTGCCAGCGGAAGTGCCGGACCTGGAAGGCGATGGGCAGCGCCAGCGCCATGTTGATCAGCGTCGCCGGCAGGCCCAGCCACATGGTGGTGCCGATGGTGTCGTACAGGTACGGGTCGCTGAAGAACTTGGCGTAGTTGGCGAACAGTCCGCCCGCCGCCGGCTGGAACGACAGCACCAGCCCGTAGGCGAACGGGTAGATGAACAGCAGCACGACGAAGGCCGCGGCCGGCAGCACCAGCAGGGTGATGCGGTCCCACCCCGCCGCGGCGAGGCGGCGGCGCAGGTTGGGCCGGTCGGCGGCGGAGCCCGAGAGGGCGGTCTGGCTGGTCATGCGCCCTCCTCGGCGGCGAACAGCAGCACGCGCTCGGGAGATGCCCGCAGGTGCACCGGCTCGTCGAGGGAGAGGCGCTGGTGCGAGCGGAAGTGCAGCAGCAGCCCGTCGGCGGTCAGCGCGGTGGCGGCGTATTCGCGGCCGACGAACTCGACGCTCTCGACCACGCCGGGGATGGCACCGGGGCCGTCCTCGCCGGGGATCAGCTCCTCCGGCCGGATGGCGACGGACGCCCGGCCGGAGCCGAGCGCGCCGCGCGGCGTGCCGGCCAGCCGGATGCCGTCGCGCACGACGATGGCGCGCTCGGCGCCGCCGTCCTCGACGCGCCCCTCGAAGACGTTGCGGTAGCCCATGAAGCGGGCGACGTCGAGCACGGCGGGGCGGGCGTACAGCTCCTCCGGCGTGCCGATCTGGCGCACCCGGCCGTCGCGCAGCACGACGATGCGGTCGGCCAGCGACAGCGCCTCGTCCTGGTCGTGGGTGACGTAGACGGTGGAGCGGCCCAGCTCGTTGTGGATGCGGCGGATCTCGTGCCGCATGTCGAGGCGCAGCCGGGCGTCCAGGTTGGACAGCGGCTCGTCCATCAGCACCAGCGGCGGCTGCACGACGATGGCGCGGGCGATGGCGACGCGCTGCTGCTGGCCGCCGGAGAGCTGGCCGGGCAGCTTGCCGACGTGCGCCTCCAGCTGCACCATGCGGACCGCGTCGTCGATGCGCGGGTCGGCCTCGTGCCTGGGCACGCCGCGCATGGCGAGGCCGAAGCCGATGTTCCGGCGCACGGTCATGTGCGGGAACAGCGCGTAGTTCTGGAACACCATGCCGAAGCCGCGCCGCTCCGGCGGCAGCTCGTCGATGCGGCGGTCGTCCAGCCAGATGCTGCCGCCGGTCAGCGGCAGCAGCCCGGCGAGGCAGTTGAGCGCCGTCGACTTGCCGCAGCCCGACGGGCCGAGCAGCGCGATGAACTCGCCGCGCCGGATCGTCAGGGTGAGGTCCTGCAGCGCCATGACGCCGTCGAACCCGCGGCTGACGCGGTCCAGCCGGATCTCGCCGAACGTGTGGTCGGCCTTTGCCATGTGGGTCTCCCGTCTAAGCCCCTCCCCCCTCGCGGGGGAGGGGTTTGGGGAGAGGGGGTGACTTGGCCGCTGCGCGGCGCCACCCTCTCCCCAACCCCTCTCCCGTCAAGGGAGAGGGGCTTATTGGCCGCCTACTTCGTCTTCGCCGCGCCGACGCGCTCGTCCCAGAGGCGGAAGGCGTCGACCAGCCCCTTGGCGTCGAGCGGCAGCTCGATCGGGTTGTCGGCGATCAGCTGCTCGTACTCGGGCCGGCCGTACTCCTTGATGGCGGCCTGACTCTCGGCCGGGGCCATGGCGAGCGTCACGTCCTTCACCGCCGGGCCGGGGTAGAAGTAGCCCTCGTCGTAGGCGTAGGCCTGCTGCTCGGGCTTCAGCAGGAACGCCATGAGGTCGAGCACGACCGCCAGCCGCTCCGGCGCCAGCCCCTTCGGCACCACCATGTAGTGGGCGTCGGCCACCCAATGGAACCCCTTCAGCGTCGTCACCTGCGCCGACTTCGGCACGGTGCCGAGCACGCGCGGGTTGATGTCCCAGCCGGTGGTCGAAGCGACGATGTCGCGCGAGCCCTCGCCCAGCTCCTTCATGGTCGCGGTGGTGCCGGACGGGTAGTACTCGATGCAGGAGTTCAGCTCCTTCAGGTAGGCCCAGGTCTTCTCCCACCCCTGCACCGGGTCCTTCGGGTCCTTGTCGCCCAGCAGGTAGGGCAGGCCCATCAGGAAGGTGCGGCCGGGGCCGGAATTGGCCGGGCGGGCGTACATGAACTTGCCGGGGTTGGCCTTGCAGTACGCCAGCAGCTCGTCGGCGGACTTGGGCGGATTCTTGACGCGCTCCGGCGCGTACTCCAGCAGCGGGCCGGAGGGGTAGTAGGTGACGACGATGCCCTGGTTGGACGCCAGCGTCTGCATCTTCGCCGCCGCCGGCAGGTAGCCGGCCTCCAGGTTCGGGAACTTCCCGGCGTAGGCCGGCAGCAGCGGCTGCCACAGCCCCTGCTCGATGCCCGCCGCCAGCCCGTCGGTGCCGGTCAGCACGAGGTCGATGTCGACCCGGCCGGCGTTCTGCTGCGCCTTGACCTTGCCGGCCAGCTCGGGCGCCGGTGCCTTGGTGAAGGTGAAGCGGGCGACCCGGTTCGGGTTGGCCTTGCGGTAGTTCTCGATGGCCTTCTGCGTCAGCGCCAGATTGCCGGCGACGTCGATGACGTTGATCGTCACCGGGTCCTTGGGAAAGGCGGGAACCTGCGCACCCGCCGGCATCGCCGCCAGCACGCCCGCCGACATCAGACCCGCCAACACCATACGCCGTCCCTTGCCCGTGAGCATGGCCGTCCTCCCCATGATTTCGTTGCGGGAATGTTAGTGTGCCAAACATAATCCTGTCAAGGGGCCAAGTGGCCTGACCAATTTTACCGGCGTTCGCTCAGGCAAGCCCCTTGGCGATCATGCTGATCCCCATGACGAACAGCGTCGCCAGCACGAGGTTGCGGAACAGCGCGGGCGAGGCGCGGTGGCGGATGCGCTGTCCGATGGCGAGGCCCAGCGCCACGGCCGGCAGGCCGAGCGCCGAGACCAGCAGGTCGTCGAGCCCGAGGATGCCCAGCGTCGACAGCCCCGCCCCCAGCACCAGCGTGCCGACGAGGAACATCACGCTGGCGGCGAAGACGAAGGCGTGCGCGCCCAGCCCGATGGCCAGGAAGGCCTGCAGCGCCGGGAAGCCGTAGAACGAGGTCATGCCGCCCAGCACGCCGGTTATCGCCCCGGCGGCCAGCAGCAGCGGCAGCCGCATGCGGCCCTCGACCCGCGGGATGCGGCCCGTCAGCTGCATCAGCGCCACCACCTCGATCATCACGCCGACCATCAGGTAGAGCGCCTTCGGGTCCATGGACGGCATCAGCCGCACGGTGGCCAGCATCACCGGGTAGAGCGCCGCCAGCAGCGGCCAGATGGAGCGGACGACCGCGGCGTGCGCCCGCGTCTCGACCATCTGCACGAGATTGGCGGCGAAGGTCGGCACCAGCGCCCAGGCGATGGCCTGCGGCACCGGCATCACCTGCGCCAGCAGCGGCACCGACACCATCGGGAAGCCGAAGCCGGCCGCCCCCTTGACCACGCCGGCCAGCGTGAACACCGCCAGCGCCCAGGCGATCAGCGGCCACCCGAAGCCCATCATGCCACGAGTTTCCAGAACGCCTCGGCGGCCGGGCTCATGCGGCTGCGGGGGCGGAACAGGTGGACCTCGATGGCGACGGTCCACTCCTCGCCGCCGGCCGCGGCCAGGGTTCCGCGCTCCAGGTCGTCGCGGACCAGCGTGCGCGGCAGCCACGCCACGCCGCGGCCCTCCTGCGCCATGCCGCGCAGCAGGACCGCCTGGCGGGCCATGAACACCGGGGTCAGCCACGCCGCGCGCGCCGCCAGCGCCACGTCCACGGCGCGGCCAAGCGCCGAGCCCTCGGCGTAGGCGAGGTAGGGCAGCGGCGCCCCGGGCCGGCCGGGCAGGCGGAAGCCGGCGTCCGGCGCCGTCACCGGCACCAGCACATCCTCGCCGACGCGGACCGAGCGGAACTGCCGGGCGTCCAGCCGGCCGGGCGCCGCCGGGTGCTGGTGGCAGAGCATGAACTGGCTCTGCCCGGACAGCAGGAGCTGCTCGCACGCCGCCGTGGTGTCGGAATCCAGCCGGACCGCGCCGACCCGCGCCTGCGCCTCCAGCGCGCGCAGCCATTCCGGGAAGAAGGTCAGCGACAGCGAGTGCGTGGCGGCGAAGCGCAGCGTCGTCGCCGCGGCGTCCATGGCGTGGCGGGCTTCGTCGCGGCCCTGGTGCAGGCGGCGCAGCGTCTCGTCGGCGGCGGGGCGGAAGCGGACGCCGGCTTGCGTGAGCGCCACCGGCTGGACGGCGCGGTCGAACAGCGGCGCGCCGACCCAGTCCTCCAGCGCGCGGATGCGGCGGCTGAAGGCCGGCTGCGTCAGGTGCCGCGCCTCGGCGGCGCGCGAGAAGCTGCCGCACTCGGCCAGCGCCAGGAAATCGTCGAGCCAGGTGATGTCCACGGAAGTGATGCCGTTCCCGCATTGAGCGATGCCAACTTGGCATTCGCGCGGTTGTCCGTCCACCGCCACACTCCATCTCCCCATTGCGCGCACCAACGGGAGGAAGCCCCCATGCGCATCGTCGAGATCCGTGAGAAGACCGTGTCCATCGCCTCGGACATCGCCAACGCCTACATCGACTTCTCCAAGATGACCTGCTCGGTGGTGGCCGTGGTCACCGACGTGATCCGCGACGGCAGGCCGGTGGTCGGCTACGGCTTCAACTCCAACGGCCGCTACGGCCAGGGCAGCCTGATGCGCGAGCGCTTCATCCCGCGCCTGATGGAGGCCAGGCCCGACAGCCTGATCGACGAGGCCAACGGCACCCTGGATCCCTTCAGGATCTGGGACCGCATGATGATCAACGAGAAGCCGGGCGGACACGGCGAGCGCTCGGTCGCCGTCGGCACCATCGACATGGCGGTGTGGGACGCGGTGGCGAAGATCGAGGGCAAGCCGCTCTACCGCCTGCTCGCCGACCGCTACCGCGGCGGGCAGGCCGACGACAAGGTGTGGGTCTACGCGGCGGGCGGCTACTACTACCCGGGCAAGGGCGTGGACAAGCTCAAGGACGAGATGAAGAGCTACCGCGACCGCGGCTACAAGGTGGTCAAGATCAAGATCGGCGGCGCCTCGCTGGCCGAGGACCTGGAGCGTATCGAGGCGGTCATCGACGTGGTCGGCGAGGGGCGCAACCTGTGCGTCGACGCCAACGGCCGTTTCGACCTGAACACCGCGCTGGACTACGCCGAGGCGATGGAGCGCTACGACCTGTTCTGGTACGAGGAGGCGGGCGATCCCCTGGACTACGTCATCCAGAACGAGCTGGCCGAGGCCTACGGCAACCCGTTGGCCACCGGCGAGAACCTGTTCTCGCACCAGGACGCGCGCAACCTCGTGCGCTACGGCGGCATGCGGCAGGACCAGGACTTCATGCAGTTCGACTGCGCGCTGAGCTATGGGCTGGTCGAGTACATGCGCACGCTCAAGGTGCTGGAGGAGAACGGCTGGTCGAGCCGGCGCGTGGTGCCGCACGGCGGCCACCAGATGTCGCTGAACATCGCCGCCGGCCTGCACCTGGGCGGCAACGAGTCCTACCCCGACGTCTTCAAGCCGTTCGGCGGCTTCGCCGACGGCATCGCGGTGGAGGACAGCTGGGTCCGCCTGCCGGACGTGCCGGGCATCGGCTTCGAGGCGAAGGGCGAACTGCACGCGCTGCTGACGCGTGAATTGATGGAGTGACGCCTACCCCGCCGAACGGGGTGGCCCCGAGTTGCCATGGACCTCGCGCCCGCGGCGGGCGTTTCATGGGCGGGTCACCAACGGCGCCGAGGCGGTGCGATGCAGGGTCCGGCCGGCACCCATGCGGGTCCATGGGACGACGTCCGCCACGCGGCGGCGACCAGCGGCCAGCGCCAGCTGCGCGAGCGGCTGGCGCGCCAGCAGCGCCGCACCGCGTATCTCGGCATGGCGGCGACGTGGCTGGTCTTCCTGATGATCGGCCTCGCCGTCGCGTTCGAGGCGGTGGTGCCGGTGGACTGGCTGTGGTTCCCGATCGGGCTGTCGCTGGGGCTCAAGCTGTTCTGGCACATCGCCTACCGGCTGTGGCCGCGCAGCCGCGCCAACGCGCCGGACCGCGCGCTGGCCGCCGCACGGCGGGAGATCGGCGGGCGGCTCCAGCCTGTCGCCGACGCCATCAACAACGATTTGCGCCGGCGCACGCAGCGGCAGGGCCGCGTCTCGGTGCGCGCCGCCGAGGCGGTGGAGTTCCTGGGCGAGCTGATGCGCGCCGCGCAGGGCTTTCCCTTCACGCTGCGCCCGCGCTCCTGGCGGCCGTCGGCGGTGGCCGTCGCCACCTTCGCGCACGGCGCCGCGGCGGACGCCATCGTCGTCGCGCTGGTGATCGCCATCGCCGGGGTGACGGTGCCGCTGCTGACCGGGTCGGTCACCATCCTGGCGTTCTGCGTGGTGGCCGCCGACCTGCTGTCGGCGGTCTGGCTGGCCGAGCGGCGGCTGGCCGCCATCGCCGCCCTGGTGGAGTGGCGCATCGACGAGCCCTGACTCCGAGATCCCTGACTCCGGACGGGGCCATGACCGTTCCGCGATGCAGCGTCCCGATGCCGGGGGTTGTTGGGTGGGCGAATCACCCGGTACGCTGTCCAACTGATATATCGGACGGCGCACGCCGCGGAACATCGGTACAATGGACTCCCTGGAACGAGTGATGCCTTCGGCCGTCGCGGCCGCGGAGGCGCGGCGGTCGGCGCGGGCCGGCATCGCCTGGATGGTGTTCGCCACCCTGCTGTTCGTCACCCAGGACGCGGTGGCCCGCGTCCTGGTGAAGAGCTTCCCGGTGGCCGAGGTGGCGTGGGCGCGCTTCGCCGTGCACTTCGCCATCGCGGCGGTGCTGCTCGGCCTGCGCTCGCCGCGGCTGATGGTGTCGGCACGGCCGGGCTTGCAGCTCGTGCGGTCGGGCCTGCTGCTGTCGGTCACGCTGCTGTCGACGACGGCGCTGGGCATCCTGCCCTTCGTCGATCTGGCGGCCATCGTCAACGTCACGCCGGTTCTGGTGACGCTGCTCTCCATCCCCATGCTGGGCGAGAAGGTGGGCTGGCGGCGCGGCATGGCGGTGGCGGCGGGGTTCGCCGGCGCCATGCTGATCGTCGGGCCGGCGAGCGGCATGTTCCAATGGGCGGTGCTGCTGCCGCTGGCCTCGGCGACGGCCTACGCCTTCTATCAGATCGTCACGCGCCAGCTGCAGGCCAGCGACCCGACGATGACGACCTTCTTCTACACCAGCTCGGTCGGCACGCTGGTGTGCTCGGCCGCGCTGCCGTTCGTGTGGGTGACGCCGGACCTCGTGTCGGCGGCGCTGATGGCGCTGCTGGGCAGCCTCGGGGCGTTCAGCCACTTCTGCATGATCCGCGCCTTCACCGCAGCACCCGCGGCGACGGTGGCGCCGTTCAACTACACGACGCTGGTGTGGGCGGCGCTGTGCGCCGTCGTCCTGTTCGGCGAGGTGCCCGCCGCGACGACCATCGCCGGCGCGCTGATGATCGTCGCCAGCGGGGTGTACATCGTGTACCGGGAGCAGAGGCGGGTGCGGGTGGGGGCATAAGCCCTACATCACCGCGCCGAGCTGCCAGGGCACGAACTCGTTGTCGCCGAAGCCCAGCGCCTCGCTCTTGGTCTGCTTGCCCGACGCGGTGTCGAGCATCAGCTGGAAGATGCGCCGGCCCATCGTCTCGATGTCCGCCTCGCCGGTGATGATCGGGCCGCAGTCGATGTCCATGTCCTCGCTGAGGCGGCGGTACATCTCGGTGTTGGTGGACAGCTTCAGGCACGGCGCCGGCTTGAAGCCGGAGACCGAGCCGCGGCCGGTGGTGAAGCACACCAGGTTCGCCCCGCCGGCGATCTGCCCGGTCGCCGACACCGGGTCGTAGCCCGGCGTGTCCATGAACACGAAGCCCTTGGCGGTCACCGGTTCGGCATACTTGTAGACATCGACGAGGTTCGTCGTGCCGCCCTTGGCGACGGCGCCCAGCGACTTCTCCAGGATGGTGGTCAGGCCGCCCTTCTTGTTGCCGGGCGAGGGGTTGTTGTTCATCTCGCCGCCCTGGCGCTCGGTGTACTCCTCCCACCAGCGGATGCGGTCGACCAGCTTCTCGCCGACGGCGCGGCTGACGGCGCGGCGGGTCAGCAGGTGCTCGGCGCCGTAGACCTCCGGCGTCTCGGACAGGATGGCGGTGCCGCCGTTGCACACCAGTAGGTCGGCCGCGGCGCCCAGCGCCGGGTTGGCGGTGACGCCGGAATAGCCGTCGGAGCCGCCGCACTGCAGCCCGACCACCAAGCCGCTGGCCGGCACCGTGGTGCGGCGCGCCTTGTCGGCGTGCGGCAGCATCTCGCGGACCATCGCGACGCCGGCCTGGGCGGTGGTGCGGGTGCCGCCGCTGTCCTGGATCTTCATCACCTGGAACAGCGGCCCCGGCGTGATGCCGTAGGCGTCGAGCAGGAAGTCGATCTGGTTGACCTCGCAGCCGAGGCCGACCATCAGCACGCCGGCGAAGTTCGGGTTGCGGGCATAGCCCCACAGCGTGCGCTGCAGGATGTCGTAGCCTTCGCCGCTGCCGGCCATGCCGCAGCCGGTGCCGTGCGTCAGCGCCACCACGCCGTCGACGTTGGGGAAGTGCGGCAACAGCTCGCGCTCCGCCGTCTGGGCGATCATGCGGGCGACGGTGGCCGAGCAGTTCACGCTGGTCAGCACGCCGATGAAGTTGCGCGTGCCGACCCGCCCGTCGGGGCGGACGAAACCCCGGAAGGTGGCGCGCCCCTCCTCCGGCACAAAGGGGGTCGGGTGGGCGTCGGCGCCGAAGGCGTAGTCGCGCTCGAACGCGTGCAGGCCGAGGTTCTGGACGTGCACGTGCTCGCCCGGGCCGATGTCCTCGGTGGCGAAGCCGATGATCTGGTTGTAGCGGCGCACCGGCTCGCTGGCGCGGATTGCCGCGGTGGACACCTTGTGGCCGGCCGGGATGGCGTCGCGGGTGGTGATGCCCTCGCCGGGCAGGGCGGTGCCGGCCGGCAGCTCGGCGCGGGCGATCACCACGTTGTCGGCGGGGTTGAGGCGGATGACCGGGGAGAGGGCGGCGACGGTGCTCATGATTTTGCTCCCGATAGGGCCTCCACGGTGCGGCGGGCACCGTCCTTCAACAGGCGGCCCAGGGCGGCGGTGACGGCGGCGCGGAAGATTTCGTTCTGCGGCAGGTCGTCGCCGAACACCTCGCGCACCGACAGCAGGGCGGGGGCGAGCGATTCCGCGTCCATCCCCGCCGGCGCGGTGACGGCGGCGAGGCGCCCGGCCAGCGGGTCGCGGACGTCGATGGGCTGGTCCTGCTCGTCGCGGCCGGCGACGTAGCGCATCCAGGCGGCGACGCTCAGCGCCATGCGGTCGATGGGGGCGCCGATGGCCAGACGCTCGCGGATCGGGGCGAGCAGGCGCGGCGGCAGCTTCTGCGAGCCGTCCATGGCGATCTGCCAGGTGCGGTGCTTCAGCGCCGGGTTGGCGAAGCGCTCCAGCAGCGCCGCCTTGTAGCGCCCGAGGTCGGCGCCGGGCGGGACCTTGAGGGTCGGCGTCACCTCCTCGTCCATCAGGCCGCGGATCAGGCGGGCGTAGGCCGGGTCGGCGATGGCGTCGGACACCGTCTGGTAGCCGGCGAGGTAGCCGAGGTAGGCCAGCGTCGAGTGGCTGCCGTTCAGCAGGCGCAGCTTCATCGTCTCGTAGGGGTGGACGTCGGCGACCAGCTCGGCGCCCTCCAGCTCCCACGCCGGCCGGCCGGCGGGGAAACGGTCCTCGATGACCCATTGCGAGAAGGGCTCGGTCATCACCGGCCACGCGTCCTCGCAGCCGAGGGCGCGGGTGACGGCGGCACGGTCGTCCTCGGTGGTGGCCGGGACGATGCGGTCGACCATGCTGTTCGGGCAGGCGACATTATCGGCCACCCACCGCCCGAACTCCGGGTCGCGCAGCGCGGCGAAGCGGCGCAGGATGCCGGCCAGGGTGTCGCCGTTGCTCGGCAGGTTGTCGCAGGACAGCACGGTGAAGGGAGGCACGCCGGCCTTGCGGCGGCGGTCCAGCGCCTCCACCAGGAAGCCCGCCGCGGTCTCCGGCCGCTGTGGAGTCTCCAGGTCGTGGCGGATGCCCGGGTGGTCCTCGTTGAGGGCGCCGGTCGCCGGGTCGTGGCAGTAGCCCTTCTCGGTGACGGTCAGCGTGACGACGCGGACGGCGGGGCGGGTCAGCCGCTCCAGCACCGCCTCGGGATCCTCGGGCGCCACCAGCGCCTCGGTGATCGCGCCGACGACGCGCAGGTGGGCGCCCCCGGCGTCGCGCACCGCGACGGTGTAGAGCCCGCCCTGCGGCGCCAGCGCGTCGCGGGTGTCGGGGCTGCGCAGGCTGACGCCGCAGATGCCCCAGGGGCCGAAACTTCGGGTCAGCGCGTTCTCGGTGTAGACCGCCTGGTGCGCGCGGTGGAAGGCGCCGATGCCCAGGTGGACGATGCCGGTGGTCAGAGCCGCGCGGTCGTAGCCGGGGCGGGCGACGTCGGCGGGCAGGGTGGACAGTCCCTCGGGATGCAGGCGGGTCACAGCTTGTACGCCTTCTTGGCCAGGGTGTAGGCGAGGTCGACCGCGAGCTCCGCGGCCTCGTCCTCGTCCAGGCGGTGCTCGGCGACCAGACGGGCCAGGAAGGCACAGTCGATGCGCCGCGCCACGTCGTGGCGGGCCGGGATCGAGCAGAAGGCGCGGGTGTCGTCGTTGAAGCCGACGGTGTTGT
>NZ_LGQZ01000006.1 GCF_003116015.1 Azospirillum sp. TSO22-1 | reverse complement strand
CCAGCCGCCGATCCTTGACTCCGCCAACCATCTGGGGATTTTTCGCCCGCCCGTTTTGGGGAAACTTCATCCGGCCTTTACAAGAGGTGGCGCTCGCCTGGGCTGCCCGGCTGTCGCATGGGCTCGTGCCCAGGAGCATGTACGCCCGATCCCACCGCCGGGCTGCATCCTTTGCCGGTTGCAGGGTGCGGCGAACCTGCCAGTGGCGCTTCATCGGCACCTCCCCGATCTCCATCGAGATCAGGAACCGTGCCGCCCCTTCCCCGCGCGCCATCGCGCAGACGCAGAGCACGCCGCCACCAGCTCAGGGCGAGCCGCACCGGCCGCGACAGGCAGAATTTGTCATTTGTGATCAGACCATTGAGGAGGTGTTCGGCTGGATCAAGACAGTGGCCGGTCACCGCAAGAGCCGCTTTCGTGGCACGGCCCGGGTGGGCTGGGCTTTCACCTTCGCCACGGCGGCCTACAACCTGATCCGCCTGCCCAAGCTGCTGGAGGCGCCGCCATGACGGCGGCGCGGCGCTGCAAGGTGCTCGGCAAGTGGCGCCTCACCGAGGCTGACCAGTGGGACCGTGCGTATCTCGATCTGGTCGAGCCGGCCTACATCCGCTTCGACGAAGACGGCCGCAGCGAGATGGTGTTCGGCGCCCTTCAGGCCGACCTGGGGTGCGAGACCGGTGTCAGCATCATCTTCTTCGATTTCGAGGGCAACGACGAGATGACCTCCATCCACGGCACCGGCACGGCCGAATTGGCCGAGGACGAGAGCCTCGAGGTTGAAATCAGCATCCACCACGGCGACGAGATCCTGATCAAGGCTCATCGCTGGTAGTTTTTCAGCAGCCTGCTAGTCGGGTGTCTCAAATCCGGGCCGCGGTGCACGCTGCCGCGCCCCACTGCGGTTACCGTTCTTACCCAATTGCACCGGGCGTGCGTTACCGTTGCGCCCCATAGTCGTCGGCGCATGGGCTGTGGGAAGTGGCGGGCCTTTGACTTGGCGACCTTTTTTTGTCTGGTATGCTCATTGCATGCATAGGCGTATGCAGCATTGCCAGACAAAGGAAGAAGCTCAAGGTGTCGTTTGCTCTCAATTAGGGAGATAAGATCCTCGTCCATCTAGGTGCGCAAAGCATCTGCAGACACTATTTAAAATAGTAGTGTCCAACAATAATTGCTTTGCAATAGAAAACAATCCAACAGGAGCGTGTCATTTCATTGTTCACAGTCATTCTAATAACGATAATTATGAGGTTGTTAAGAACATGCAGGTATGCATGACATGCGGAAATAGCGTATGTGCTGGGGTAACACCACAGACGGTATGATCACAACTTCGTCCCCGGTTAAGAGCCACTGCCAAAATGAGAGGAGGAGTCGATGCGCTCCATAATTTTTATCACAGCCGCGCTGCTTGGAATTCCGGCCTGTGCAAATGCAATCGAATTGCGCACTGCGGCACAAGACAGTTCTCCAAAATACTACCAGAGCGGTAATGAAATGAAAGGGCTTGCTGTCGATATCATGCAAGCCATCGAGCGAGTTCAGCCGGAAATCAAATTCACCGGCTACAACAGCTTTGCGCCATTTCCGCGCATTGAAGCAGGTTTGAAAGGTGGTGAACTGGATGCGTTCCTTGGAATGATAAAAAACCCGGACCGTGAAAAACAATATACTTTCCTTGATCCTGCCCTTTACAGTACGCACAACGTGATGGCGGTCCGTGCGGATGACACGGTAGAGGTAAAGTCTTTTGACGATATACGCAAATTAGGGGGGGAGGGCGTCATTCTGGTATCGCACGCCACCGCCCAGGTGCGCTTCCTTGAAGATGTTGGTGGCCTTCAGGTTGACCCTAACGGCAAAAGCACCGCCAACAACATTGAAAAGCTTTTGGCAAGGCGTGGTCGCTTTGTATATCAAACTGACATTGCGCTATCCCAGACAATTAAAGAAGCTAAACGGCAAGATCAAGTTCGTATCCTGCCAGTCTCATTTCATGATGAGGCTCAATACATGGTGTTATCAAAAAATATTCCTGAATCTACAGTTGCTCTTGTCAAGGGAGCCCTCGACAAACTGAAATTAAACGGCGAGTTAGATAAAATATTGTCACAATATACGGGAAACAAGTAGTTTAATATTTATGCGCGGCGGCGGGTCGTTCGTGACATCGACGCCGTGCTTTGCCTGAGCAATCACGTGCGGAACGACAGAGGCAAGCAAGGCCGACGGGCGCCAGTTTTGCTTCAGGGCGCTCGTCCCTGACGTGTCCGCATTCAATTTTGCTCAGGGCCTGCAAGGGAGCGAGTGACCCAATGAAACCAAATAATCCATCCGACGCTACGCCGTTTCGGCGGGCGAGCAGCTTGAAGACAAAAACCCTGATCATGATAGCCGTCATCATGGTGGCTATCATCGGGATTGCCGATCAAGTGGAGTTCTGGCGCAATCAGGCCGAGCGCTCGACCAGCTTGGAAACACGTGCTTCGCTGGTCGGGGCTATCCAAGCTGACGCCCTAGCACAGCCCTTGTGGGACATATCCGACGACCAAACACAGGCTATACTCGTTGCCCTTGAGCGCGACCCGGACTTCTTGTCGGCCGAGGTTGTCAACGCGGACAAGAAACGCGTCGCGGCCCATGGCAAGCTCGATACTCAAACCGGTTACATCGAAAAGACGTTCGATATCGAGTACGGCGGCAGCAGAAATAAAAAGAACCTCGGGCAGCTTATTTTCCGTCTTTCAACCGAACGCCTTGCCCAAGCGCAACAGGATGCACTGCGGGCGGGATTTATTAAGCTTCTTGCCTTGTTGGCAATTATCATGGGTGCGATTTATTTGGCCTTGTTGATGATCACGGCGCCGCTTGGGCGAATGACAGTTGTTATGACTCAACTTGCCGATGGGCACACCGCCATCGACGTTCCCGGCACAAGCAGGACCGACGAGATTGGTGCGATGGCTCATGCCGTCAACATCTTCAAAGTCAACGTGATCGCGCGCGCGCGGCTCGAAGCGGAACAGGCGGAGATTGAGAGCCGTCTGGAGCAAGAGCGTCAACAGGCGATGAATCGACTGGCTGGCGATTTTGAAGGTACGGTTAAAAGCGTGGTACAGACCGTATCGGCGGCGAGCGGCGACCTTGAGCAGACTGCGGCAATGATGGCGGCCAGCGCCGAAACGGCGAGAGACAAAGTTCTCGCTGCGATCAAAGCCTCTGGCCGAGCCACAGCCAACGTCCAGACCGTTGCCGCTGCGGCGGAAGAGCTTACCGCGTCCATCCAGGAAATCGGTAATCGCGTTGCCCAATCCGCGGCCATTGCAAACCAAGCTGTCGAAGACGCCAATCGTACCAACACGTCTGTAGAAGGACTGGCCGAAGCCGCGGACCGGATCGGCGATGTCGTCGCGCTGATCAACACCATTGCGAGCCAGACAAACCTACTCGCCCTTAACGCCACCATCGAAGCGGCGCGGGCTGGCGAGGCGGGCAAAGGCTTTGCAGTCGTAGCTTCGGAGGTCAAGAATCTCGCGAACCAGACCGCGAAAGCCACGGAAGAAATCACCACGCAGGTAATGGCCATCCAGGGTGCCACGGCGACCTCCGTGAAAGCGATCAGGGACATCGGTAAAACGATTACCGAGATCGACCAGATCGCATCCGCTATCGCTGCAGCCGTTCAGCAGCAGAGTGCCGCCACGCAGGAAATTGCGCGCAACGTCCAGGCGGCGGCCGACGGTACCCAGAAGGTGGCCGAGAACATTGGCGGTGTTGGCGATGCGGTGCAGCAAACCGGGATGGCCGCTGATATCGTCCGCGACGCGTCGGTTACACTTAATCAACAGTTTTGGCGATTGAATGAAGAAGTAGACGGCTTCACACGGCGTGTCTGCACCGGGTGATAGGAACAGCGCGGAGCTTCGCGATGCTGAGTTATGACAAGCGGAAAATGGACGCGACGCTCGTCGCTTTCTGCGTATTTGTGTGCTTCGCGTTTGGTGTGGCGGATGCTGCCGAGTCGGTGGTGCGGAGCAGGAAGAAGGACATCGTTACCGTTATCACGTCCTATCCAGCATCGTTCTACGAGCCGCTTCGTGAAGATTTCGAGCGTGCGAACGACAGTATTAATCTCCGTATCATCAATAAGAAGACCACCGCTGCTATCGCGCACATCCAAGATCGACCAGATGATCCGGCCGATGTGTTCTGGGCATCGGCGCCAGATGCATTCGAGGTGCTGAAATTCGCAGGCCGCTTGGCTCCTATAGAGCCCCGCTCGACGGGGGCGCCGGACCGGATCGGCAATTATCCTATCAATGATCCAGACGGCAAATATCTTGGTTTTGCGCTTTCCGGCTTCGGCTTGTTGTGGAACCCGAGTTACCTGGAACGCAACCACATCCCCGTGCCACACACGTGGGACGACCTCCGAGACCCGGCTTACCACCGGCATATCGGGATTTCGTCGCCGTCGAGGTCGGGCACCATGCACCTGATGGTCGAGACGGTGCTCCAAGTCAACGGCTGGGACCAGGGCTGGGCGACGTGGCTGGAGATCGCCGGTAATCTTGCGACGGTAACAGCGCGAAGCTTCGGCGTTGCCGATGGCATTGCCCGGGGGCGTTTCGGGATCGGTGTTACCATTGATTTTCTTGGGCAGGCGCAATTGCCAGCCGGCGTTAAGCTTCGGTTTGCTTACCCGCCCAGCAACGTCTTTCTTCCTGCCAGCGTTGCTTTGTTGAGGGATGCCCCCAACCGCGCCGGAGCTGAAAAATTCATTGACTTCCTATTTTCCGTGCATGGGCAAACGCTACTCCTTCACCCGGACATCCAGCGCTTGCCCATTATGCCTTCCGTTTACGAGCACGCTGACGCCGGCCAGCTCAATCCCTATCACACCAAACAGCAGGATGAGCGCTTCGTCTTCAACCGCGAGATATCGCGTGTCCGCTACGAATTGGTCAACATTCTGTTCGATGAGTTGATCACTCTGCGGGTGAGCGACCTGAACCGGCTCTGGCGCCTCATTCATCGCAGCGAGGAACGATTGCGGGCGCAGCCCGATGTGGAGGCGGCACGTCTCGTGGCGGAAGCCCGTCGCACCATACAAACTATGCCTGTTTCGGAGGCCCAGGCAAACGATCGCGCCTATGCAACTGGCTTGCGCCGCATAACCCCGGGCCAGTTGGTGCCTCAGCGGCACGCCGAACTGGAGGCAGAGTTGCGCACGTATTCACGTCGTACCCTGAACGGCGCGCGAGAATTCGCATTGGCCGCCGCTGCCCGTCTCGGACTTTCGCTGGATCCGGAGTAAACCGTCATGCAAAGTACGGCCCGCTTCGGCGTCAGAGCAAAATTATTCCTGGCGTTTGTCAGCGTTGCTGCTCTGTCCGTCATAGCTACGTTGGTAGGCTGGTGGTCCTATGCGCGACTTTCGGAGGGCCTTGCCGAAATCGGCAATCGGCATTTGCCGGCGCTTGGCCTGTCCACACGGCTGGCAGAACACGGGGGAGCGATCATCGCGACCGCCCCAATATTGGCGGCCGCACGCACCGAGGAAGATGTTGCTCTCATCCGAACCGATCTCGAACAGCACCTTGATGCGATTCGCGATCTTGAACGGCAACTCGACGTTAAGTATTTCCAGGAAGGCGATGAGCCTGGGAGGCTGATCGCGAACTTGGTTGAAAATCTGAGACGCTTGGATAGCGAAGTACGAACCCGCTTGCGGCTCGGTCGGGAAAACCGCGATGCTGGTGAGCATTTGCGCTGGTTTCACGCCGACTTCCTGGACGAGATCAAGCCCCTCGTTGCCGACGCCCGATTCAACATTCAAATAGCGTTGGAAGGGGCGAACGGCTCTGAGGGTGCGGTTCAGATCGAAACCTTCCTCAACCGGGTCAGAGAGGAAGGCAGCAAGAGTGACGCTCTTCAGGAGTTAAACGCCAATGGCAATTTGGCCGTAGGATTGATTGCTCGGGCGGCGACGGCGCCGACGCTGGATCTTCTCGACGAGACCATAAATTTCTTGGATGAGACGGCCGACCTGATCGAAGTTAATCTGAAGACGTTGGGGAACCGCCTCGACACCGTAACGTTGCGACAGGTCACGTACCGGATTTTCGACTTATCGAGAGCAGCCGACGGAGTGCCCGCAGTCCGCCGCGCGGAACTGACCAGCCGTGCCAACTCGCAGCACCTTCTGACACAGAACCGTCTGCTTGTGGCGAACCTCAATAGGCTCATCGCGGGGTATATCCGCCATGCCGAAATAGCAGCCTCTGCAGCAGCAGCGCAGTCCAACTCGGCAATCGGACGGGGGCGGCAGGCGCTTTTGGCCGTACCGATCGCCAGTCTGACGATCGCAATCCTTGTTGCTTGGCTCTACGTCAACCGCAACCTTATGTCACGTCTCCTGGTCCTGCGGAATGCCGCGACGCAGATCGCGGCGGGCAACCTTCAAACTCCGATTCCATTGATGGGGGAGGACGAAATTGCTGACATGGCCGCTGCGCTTGTCGTCTTCCGTGACACAGCCATCCAAGTCGAGGAGGCTAATGCGCAGGCCATCATCGACAACGCACAAGCGGGCCTGGTCACGACCGACGAGTACGGCAAGATTGAGTTTGTAAGTCCCGTGGCTGCTAAGCTGATTGATGGTGAGACCACGCATTTGACCGACCGGCTGGAGTTGGAAACCTGCGGGGCGATTCATGCCTTTTTTTCCAAAGTACGCGAGCGGTCTGATGCCGTCGCCGAGCCCTTTTCGGTGATGAGCGGCGGTCGGCGCCCGGATGGTGCGCCAGTGCCGTTGCAGATCGCGATACGCCCCTTCTTTCGGCGCAATCAACTTCGCTTTATTGTAACGATTACTGATATGACCGAGCGCCTTCAGGTACAGCAGCTGCTGGAGCACACTGTGGCCCAACGCACCGCGGACCTTACCCGTGCACTGGCAGAACTGCGCGAGGCTCAAGATGAACTCGTGCAAGCTGGCAAACTGGCCGCGCTCGGCCAATTGGCCGCGGGAGTAGGCCACGAACTCAATCAGCCTCTCGCGGCGATACGATCCTACGCACACAACGCTCGCATTTTGCTCGAGCGCAGTCGCGGTGAAGAGGCCGAGCGCAACGTCGGCAAAATCATCGAACTCGCCGGACGCATGGCCTCGATCACCAACCACCTGAAGCGGTTCGCCCGCCGGCCGGGGACGCAACTCGGTCCAGTTTTGCTGGCCCCCGTGGTGGAAGCGGCTGTGGCACTCTTCGGAACACGCTTCAAGGATGAAGGCGCCGAGATCACCATCGATATCGCGGACCCGTCGAGTGCCGTCAGTGCTGAAGAGGTTCGTCTGGAGCAGATCCTGGTGAACCTGTTGAGCAATGCGCTTGATGCCGTACGCGGATCGCCGCGACGATGTATTAGCATTGTCGTCACCGCCGACGGAATGGATGTGCGTATCCGAGTCAGCGACACCGGGTCCGGTATTCCGGAAGACAAAGTGTTGGCGGTGTTTGACCCGTTCTACACGACGAAGGAGACCGGCGCCGGCCTCGGCTTGGGTCTCTCGATATCGTATAACATCGCAAAAGATTTCGGCGGCACGCTGACAGCCGAATCATCAGCGGACGGCGCCACATTCACCCTCGCCCTCAGAAGGTGCATGCCATGACCGTGCTCCCACCGCCCCAGGCACTTCTCATCGATGACGAGGAGGAGGTGCTCTATTCGCAGGCGCAAACCCTCGAATTGGAAGGCATTGCTACCATTACGGCGCTCGTCCCAGACGAAGGGTTATCGCGTCTGTCGCGCTCGTGGTACGGCGTTGTTGTCGCCGACGTTCGGATGCCCGGACGTGATGGCTTCTCGGTGCTAGACGAGGTCCGGACGATCGATCCGGAGCTTCCGGTGCTGATGGTCACCGGGCACGGTGATATCGCGATGGCGATTCGCGCGATCAGACAAGGAGCTTATGACTTCATTGAGAAGCCGGCAGACCCTGACCATTTGGTTGAAACCATCCGACGCGCGTTTGATCATCGCCGCCTCGTTCTGGAAAACCGCGCCTTGCGTGATGCACTGAATGGTGCCGATACGCTCGAAATGCGTATCATCGGGCGCAGCGCCGCAATGGAGCGTCTGCGCGCCACGCTGATTGCTCTCGCAGAAGCCGAAGCGGATGTATTGATCCACGGCGAAACGGGAACGGGTAAGGAACTCGTTGCACGCAGTCTTCACGACTTCTCGCGGCGACGCTCACGCAACTTCGTAGCCATCAACTGCGGTGCGCTTCCAGATACGATCTTGGAAAGCGAGCTGTTTGGACACGAGGCTGGGGCCTTTACCGGCGCGCAGTCGCGGCGGATTGGGAAGTTGGAGCATGCCAACGGAGGGACCTTGTTCCTCGATGAAATCGAGAGCATGCCAATGCATGTCCAAGTCCGATTACTGCGGGTCTTGCAGGAGAGGACGATCGAACGCCTTGGCAGCAACCAACAGATACCGCTGGATATGCGCGTCGTTGCCGCGACCAAAGCCGATTTGCGCGACCTGTTTGCGTCGAACAAGTTCCGCGAAGACTTGTACTATCGTCTTGCGGTTGCCCACATTCAGATTCCTCCGCTGCGAGAGCGTCGCGAAGACATCCCCCTACTTCTCCGGTATTTTGTGGAACTGGCCGCCGAACGCAATCGCCGGGCCCCCCCGTTACTGACCTCAGAATTTTTGTTTCAATCTCAAGCGAAGGATTGGCCAGGGAATGTGCGGGAACTGCGCAATGCTGCTGAGCGTGTGGTACTTGGCATCGGCGAAGGCGGTACGATGCCAGGAGGGCCCTCTGCGGATGCTCCTTTAGTCTCCCAAATAGAGCTTTTCGAGCGGTACGTAATTGAAACGTCACTTGCGCGAAATTATTTCAAAATCGGGGAAACCGCTGAGAAGCTTGGTATTTCAAGGAAGACGCTGTATCTGAAGATGCGGCAGTACGGGCTTGAGCATCCGAAGCAGGGATGATGTTAGTGGCTGTTCGTGGACGTCACGCGGGGGCTGCCTGGGTGCCAGCCAGGGGGGAGCGCTCCGGCGGGCCAGCCTCACGTTCGGACACCACTCACCGGGACGCGATCTGCGACGGACGCTTACCGATAGCGTGCCGGCTAAGTTTTGGCGGATCCGGCGTGGCGGCATCATGTCTCGGCCGCAAGCGTGTTTCCATCGCGGAAACAGAATTATGGTTTCAACACGGCCTCGCGGAACAGATTTATGGTTCCAGCAATGAGCTTTATGGTTCCAAAATTTCCAAAAAGCCAAGCAATTTCACCAGCCCTCATGTAAGGGAAATGGTTCCCTCCAGACCAGCGGGGGGGGGCTCGGCGCGACCACCTCCTCACCCATCCTCCATCGCCCGCCGCACCCGCTTCTCGAGCGCTGCCGGATCGCGCAGCACCAGCGCGCCGCGCCGCTTTTCCAGCAGCCCTTCCTTCTCCAGCGCCGAGAGCACCCGCGACACCGCCTCGCGCCGGGTGCCGACCCGACCCGCCAGATCGGCGTGCGGCGGGGGAGGGGAGACCACCGCGCCGCGCCCGTCCGGCCGCGCCAGCCGCAGCAGCTCCGCATAGATGCGGTGCTTCACGTCCAGCGTGTTGGACTCGTTCACCCGGCCGGCCAGCTTGCGGATCTCCCCGGTCAGCAGGCGCAGCACCTGGTCGCAGACGTCCGGGTGGCGGTGGATGCACTCGCGGAACAGCGGCGCCGGCATGCGGGCCACCGTGGCGCCGGTCACCGCGACGATACCGGCGGAGCGCGCCTTGCCGTCGATGGCCGCCATCTCGCCGAAGAACTCCCCCGCGGGGATGTCGCGCAGAATGACCTCGCGCCCCGAGACGGCGCGGATCGTAACCCGCACCTGCCCGGCCAGCACGAAGAAGACGTCGGTGCCCTCATCCTCGTGGTCGATGATCCACTGACCGGCCTCGACCCGCCGCCACAGGCAGCGCGCCGACAGCGCGGTCAACTCCACCGGGTCCAGCGAGCGGAACAGTGGGATCCCCACCAGGGTGTCGGTCGGCCGAGACATGCGTCCCCGTCATTGGAAAGCCGGCGGATGATCCCATAAGATCGCCGCCCGCACCACCGACACGCCCCGGCATGACCCCGCGCCCCATCGAACGCCCGCTGCGCCTGTTCACCGGGCTGCTGCTGTTCACCTTCGCCACCAGCCATTTCCTGGCGCACGCCAGCGGGCTGCTGCTGCTGCCGGCGATGGAGACGGCGCGCGCCGTGCTGCTGTGGCCGTGGCGCACAGGACCGGGGGAGGCGCTGCTGGTCGCCTCGGTGCTGACGCACGGCGGGCTGGGGTTGTGGGCGCTTTACCGGCGGCGCCACCTGCGCATGCCCTGGGCGGAGGCGTGGCAGCTCGGCC
This sequence comes from Azospirillum sp. TSO22-1, assembly GCF_003116015.1. GTDB lineage: Bacteria > Pseudomonadota > Alphaproteobacteria > Azospirillales > Azospirillaceae > Azospirillum. The sequence goes on along the minus strand of NZ_LGQZ01000006.1, from coordinate 58,855 downwards.
TCGGCCTGTGCATCCCGATCCTGCTGATCTCGCACGGCATGGCCGGCCTGTTCTCCGACGAGATCACCGGCACGCAACTCACCTACACCCGGGCGCTCTACCTGTACTGGATGGTGTCGCCGGACCTGATGCTGCCGCGGCAGATCGCGCTGTTGCTGATCCTCTGGCTGCACGGCTGCATCGGGGTGCGTGGCTGGCTGCTGGTGAAACCCTGGTACCGCCGCTGGGCGCCGGTGCTGGGGGCGCTGGCGCTGAGCCTGCCCCTGCTGGCGCTGGCCGGGATCTTCAGCGGCGCCTGGGACGTCGAGCGCCGGGTCGCGGTCGAGCCCGCGGTCGCCGCCGTTGCCAACCCGCCGGCCAACCCGGAGGACGCCGCCGGCCGCGCCGCCCTGGCCCAGTTGAGCGGCTGGCTGGTCGACGGCTACGTGCTGCTGCTGGTCGGCACCATCGCCCTGCGGCAATTGCGCAACTGGCATGCCCGGCGGGCCAACCCGGTGCAGGTGACCTATCCGGGCGCGCGCGCGGTGGTGGTGCCGCGCGGCACCTCGGTGCTGGAGGCGAGCCGCGCCGCCGGCATCCCGCACATGGCGCTGTGCGGCGGGCGCGGGCGCTGCTCGACCTGCCGGGTGCGGGTGTCGGCGGGGGCGGCGGCGCTGCCGGCGCCCAACCCGACCGAGGCCGCGGTGCTGGCGCGCATGACGGCGCCGCCGTCGGTACGCCTCGCCTGCCAGCTGCGCCCCACGTCCGATCTGACGGTGGCGCCGCTGCTCACTCCGCGCGACGGCGCCGCCGCGCTGGTGGCCATCGAGGAGGGGCCGGCGACCGGCCGTGAGCTGCCGATCACCGCGCTGTTCGTCGACCTGCGCGGCTCGACCTCGCTGGCGGCGGCGCGGCTGCCGTACGACGCGCTGTTCATCGTCGGGCGCTATCTCCAAGTGGTGGGAGAGGTGGTGCGGCGGCACGGCGGCTACGTCACAGCCATCGCCGGGGATGGCGTCATGGGCATGTTCGCCGACGAGGCCGACCCCGGCGCCTCCGCGGCCAGTGCGCTGCGCGCCGCCGAGGCGCTGTGGCGGGAGATCGGCGGCCTCAGCGAGGAACTGGCCGAGGAGCTGGAAGCGCCGCTGGGCTTCGGCATCGGCATCCACACCGGGGTGGCGGTGGTGGGGCCGACCGGCTGCGGCACCTCGGGCTCGATCCAGTTCATCGGCGATCCGGGCAACGTCGCCGCGCGGCTGGAGGAGCTGACCAAGGACCTCGGCGCCACGGTGATCCTGTCGGACAAGGTGGCGGTGTTGGCCGGTTGCCGCGACCCCGACCGGCTGGAACGCCGCGAGGTGACGATCCGCGGCCGGGACGGCACCCTGGCGGTGCGCTTGGTGCACCGCCGGGAGGATCTGATGGGGGCGCTGGAGGGGGGGTGAGCATCGAAAGCCCCTCTCCCTTGACGGGAGAGGGGTGGGGAGAGGGTGGCGCCGCGAAGCGGCCAAGAACTTTTCTGCGGCTTCCGCCGCCATTCCCCCTCTCCCCAACCCCTCCCCCGCAAGGGGGGAGGGGCTTTATGCCCTACGGGAAGATTTCACTCCGCCGGATGCGCCGCCGCGTGGGCGGGAACCTCAGCCCGCCGGCCGGCTCCGGCCAGATGGCGCAGCAGCACGTAGAACACCGGCGTCAGCACCAGACCGAACAGCGTCACGCCGATCATGCCGGAGAACACCGCGACACCCATGGCGTGCCGCATCTCCGCGCCGGCGCCGGTGGAGGTGACCAGCGGCACCACGCCCATGATGAAGGCGATGGAGGTCATCAGGATCGGCCGCAGGCGCAGCCGGCTGGCCTCGATGGCCGCCTGCACGGACGTGCGGCCGTGGTGCTCCAGCTCGCGGGCGAACTCGACGATCAGGATGGCGTTCTTCGCCGACAGCCCGACCAGCACCATGAAGCCGATCTGCGTGAAGATGTTGTTGTCGCCCCCGGTCAGCCACACGCCGGTCAGCGCCGACAGCACGCTCATCGGCACGATCAGCAGGATGGCCAGCGGCAGCGTCAGGCTCTCGTACTGCGCGGCCAGCACCAGGAAGACCAGCAGCACGCTGATCGGGAACACCCACAGCCCGGCGTTGCCGACCAGGATCTTCTGGTAGGTGAGGTCGGTCCACTCCAGCTTGACGCCGCGCGGCAGCACCTCGGCGGCGATGCGCTCGGCCGCCGCCTCGGCCTGCCCCGACGAATAGCCGGGCGCCGGCCCGCCGTTGACGTCGGCGGCGGTGAAGCCGTTGTAGCGCACCACCATCTCCGGCCCGTAGCCCGGGTGCACGGTGACCAGCGAGGACAGCGGCACCATGGTCCCCGCGGCGTTGCGGGTCTTCAAGAGGCCGATGTCGTCGGCGTGCGCGCGGAACGGCGCGTCGGCCTGCACCCGCACTTGGTAGACGCGGCCGAAGGCGTTGAAGTCGTTGACGTACAGCGAGCCCAGGTAGATCTGCATGGTGTCGAACACGTCGTTCACCGACACGCCGAGCTGCTTGGCCTTCACCCGGTCCAGATCGACGTCGAGCTGCGGCACGTTGATCTGGTAGGCGGAGAAGGTCGGCCCCAGCTCCGGCGTCTGCGCGGCGCGCTTGACGAAGGCGGTCACCGCCCCGCTCAGCGCCTCGTAGCCGAGGTTGCCGCGGTCCTCCAGCTGCATCTTGAAGCCGCCGAGCTGGCCCAGCCCCATCACCGGCGGCGGCGGGAAGATGGCGACGAACGCCTCCTTCAGGCCGGCGTAGCGCTTCTGCAGGTCCATGGCGATGGCGCCGGCCGACAGGTGGGGGTCGCCGCGCTCGGCGAACGGCTTCAGGGTGACGAAGACGATGCCGGCGCTGGACGAGTTGGTGAAGCCGTTGACCGACAGGCCCGGGAAGGCCACCGCGCTCTGCACGCCGGGGCGCTGCAGGGCGATGTCGGTCATCTCGCGGATCACCGCCTCGGTGCGGTCGAGCGAGGCGCCGTTGGGCAACTGCGCGAAGCTGATCAGGTACTCCTTGTCCTGCATCGGCACGAAGCCCGAGGGCACCGTGCGGCCGAGGATCACCGTGGCGCCGATCAGCAGCGCGTAGACCGCCAGGATGGCGCCCTTGTGCCGCACCACCCCGCCGACGCCCCGGCCGTAGCCGTCGCTGGAGCGCTGGAAGACGCGGTTGAACACCCGGAAGAAGCCGCCGAACACCCGGTTCATGGCGCGGGTCAGCCAGTCCTGCGGCTGGTCGTGGCCGCGCAGCAGCACCGCCGACAGCGCTGGCGACAGGGTCAGCGAGTTGAAGGCGGAGATGACGGTGGAGATCGCGATGGTCATCGCGAACTGCTTGTAGAACTCGCCGGTCAGGCCGGTCATGGCGGCCAGCGGCACGAAGACGGCGACCAGCGTCAGCGCGATGGCGATGATCGGGCCGCTGACCTCCTGCATGGCGCGGATGGTGGCGTCGCGGGCCGACAGGCCGGAGGCGATGTTGCGCTCGACGTTCTCGACCACGACGATGGCGTCGTCGACCACGATGCCGATGGCCAGCACCATGCCGAACAGCGAGAGCGCGTTGATCGAGAAGCCGAAGGCCAGCATCAGCGAGAAGGTGCCGACGATGGAGATCGGCACCGCCAGCAGCGGGATGATCGAGGCGCGCCACGTCTGCAGGAAGACGATGACCACCAGCACCACCAGCGCCACGGCTTCCAGCAGCGTGTGCACCACCGCCTCGATGGAGGAGCGGACGAACTGCGTCGGGTCGTAGACGATGGAGTAATCGACGCCGTCCGGCATGTCGGCCTTCAGCTCGGCCATCACCTTGCGCACCTCGTCGGAGATGGCGAGCGCGTTGGCGTCCGGCGTCTGGTTGATGCCGAGCGCCACCGCCGGCTTGTTGTCGAGCAGCGAGCGCAGCCCGTACTGCGCCGCCGCCAGCTCGACCCGCGCCACGTCGCGCAGGCGGGTGACGCCGCCGTCGGCGCCGGTCTTCAGCACGATGTCGCCGAACTCCTCGGCGGTCTTCAGCCGGCCGCGGGCGTTGATCGACAATTGCAGCGGCACATCGGGCAGGCTGGGCGAGGCGCCGATGACGCCGGCCGCCACCTGGACGTTCTGCTCGCGGATGGCGTTCACCACGTCGGTGGCGGTCAGCCCGCGCTGCGCCACCTTGGTGGGGTCGAGCCAGACCCGCATGGCGTAGTCGCCGGCACCCCACACCTGCACCTCGCCAACGCCGGCGATGCGGGTCAGCCGGTCGCGGACGTTGAGCAGCGCGTAGTTGCGCAGGTAGGTCATGTCGTAGCGGTCGCTGGGCGAGAGCAGGTGCACGACCATGGTGAGCGTGGGGGAACTCTTCACCGTGGTGACGCCCAGGCGCTGCACGTCGGCCGGCAGCCGCGGCATGGCCTGCGCCACGCGGTTCTGCACCAGCTGCTGCGCCTTGTCGGCGTCGGTGCCCAGCTTGAAGGTCACCGTCAGCGCCATGTTGCCGTCGCTGTTCGCCTGCGACTGCATGTACAGCATGTTCTCGACGCCGTTGATCTGCTCCTCCAGCGGGGAGGCGACGGTCTCGGCGATGACCTTGGGGTTGGCGCCGGGGAACTGCGCGCGCACCACGACGGACGGCGGCACCACCTCCGGGTATTCGGAGATCGGCAGGCGGAACAGCGCGATCGCCCCCGCCAGGAACAGCGCCACCGACAGCACGCCGGCGAAGATCGGCCGGTCGATGAAGAACTTGGAGATGTTCATGTGGGGTCTCCGTAAACGAATCCCTCTCCCGCCTCGGGAGAGGGTGGCGCCGCAGGCGCCGGGTGAGGGTCATCGCGAGGATCCTTGCAGGCACCCTCACCCTCCCGCCCTGCGGGCGGGCCCCTCCCTCTCCCGGGACGGGAGAGGGTTTTGTTTTGCTTACCGCGCCGCCGTCTGGGTCTTTTCCTCGCCCATGGCAACCATCTTCGGCGTGATCGGCATGCCCGGCCGGGCGCGCTGGATGCCGTTGACGACCACGCGCTCGCCGGCCGACAGACCCGCCGTCACCACGCGCAGCCCGTTCTGCAGGGCGCCGAGCTTCACCGGCCGGTACTCGACCGTGTTCTCCGGCGTCACCACCAGGACGAACTTCTTGTCCTGGTCGGTGCCGATGGCGCGGTCGTCCACCAGCAGCGCGTCGTAGGGCGCGGTGCCGCCCACCTTCACCCGGGCGTACAGGCCGGGCACCAGCAGGCCGTCGGGGTTGTCGAACTTGGCGCGCACGCGGATGGTGCCGGACACGCTGTCCAACCGGTTGTCCACGTGCTCCACCGTGCCGGCGCGCGGGGTGCCGTCCTCGTTGGCGAGGCCGAGGCGCACCGGGATCCCGCCGGAATCCTTCACCGGGGCGATGTGGCGCAGGTAGGTCTGCTCGTCCACGTCGAAGGACGCGTAGATCGGCGACACCGAGACCAGCGTGGTCAGTGCCTCCGCCGCCGCACCGGCGGCGACCACGTTGCCGACCGTGCGCTCCGCCCGCGACACCCGCCCCGCCACCGGGGCGGTTACCTGCGTGTAGCCGAGGTTGAGGCGCGCCAGCTCCAGCGCCGCCTGCGCCGCCTTCAGGTTGGCGGCGGCCTCGCGGGCGGCGTTTTCTTTCTGGTCCATGGTGCTGCGCGAGATGGTGTCGTCGCGCACCAGCTTCTGCGCGCGGTCGAGGTCGGACGCCGTGAAGCGCACCCGCGCCTGCGCCGCGGCGACCTGCGCCTCGGCGCGCGCCACCTCCGCCTCGTAGGGGCGCGGGTCGATGGTGAACAGCACGTCGCCCTGACGGACGAGCGCGCCGTTGCGGAAGTGCACGGCGACGATGGTGCCGGGGACCTGCGGGCGGACGTCGACGCGGTCCACCGCCTCCAGCCGGCCGGAGTAGGACTGCCAGTCCACCACCGGGCGGGCGAGCACGGAGGCGACGTCCACCTCGGCCGGGGGCGGCGCGGGGGCGGCGGTTTGGGCCTCGGCCGGGCTGCGCAGGGTGGCGACGCCGGTGACGGCGGCCACCGACACGCCGGCCGCGAGGAGAAGGGCGAAGGATGTGCGGGACGTGGTCATGGCTTTACCTGTGGCTCGGATGGTTGGGACGGGCGCCGGACAGGCGGCGCCGGAAGAAATCGGCGACGGCCGCGAGGGCCGGCGCGTGACGGGGAAGGCCCGCATGGGAGATTCCGGCGAAGCGCGTGACCTCGGTCGGCACCCCGGCGTCAATCAGCCGGGCGGCGTAGCTCTCGGCCTCCGGCCGCAGCATGTCGTCCTGCGCCGTGGCGACGAGGATCGGCGGCAGCCGGCCGAGCCGGCGCGATTCCAGCGGGGCAGCGTACGGGTGCAGGCGCAGCGCCGCCTCGGGCAGGTAGGCGCGGTAGCACTTCGCGCACTCCGCCACGCCGGCGTCGCCGTCGCGGATCCGCGTCAGGCTGGGGTCGAGCATCGGGCCGAGCAGCGCCTGCGCGGCGATCTCCGGCCCGCCGCGGTCGCGGGCGAGCAGGGTGAGCGACACGGCGACGTGCCCGCCGGCGTCGTGCCCGGCCACACCCAGCGGGCCGGCCCGTTCGGCCAGCCAGCGGGCGGCGGCGTGCGCGTCCTCGATCGCGGCGGGGAAGGGGTGGGCGGGGGCGAGCGCGTAGCCGACCGCCACCACCAGCGCCGGGATGCTCTCGGCCAGCGCCGTGGCCGGCGCCTCGGCCTCGCCCAGCGAGCCGGAGGTGAAGCCGCCGCCGTGGAAGTACAGCACGCCGGGCAGCGGCCCGGTCGCCGCCGGCCGGTACAGACGCAGCGGGACCTCGCGGCCCTCCACCATCAGCGATGCGTGCGAACGATCCATTCCAACCCGGCGCCGAGCGCCCCTCCCGCAATGCAGCGAGAGGGATATTGGTCGAGCCCCCGGGTGGGATAAAGCCGCCGCGGTCGGGAACAGAATTCAGCTGGGATGAACAATCGGGGCGAGGCGGAGGCTTTTGGCCTGCCTCACACCACGCACTCGCACGCGCCCTCGCGTTCGACCGGCGCCGCGCGCTCCACGCACGCGTCCTCCGGCAGGTCCTCGCCCTGGAGCAGCGGGCAGCGCTCGAACAGCTCGGCCACCCAGTCGACGAACACCCGCACCTTCGGCGACAGGTGCCGGTTGTGCGGGTACACCGCGGAGATCGGGATGCGCGCCGGCCGCCAGTCGCGCAGGATCTCGCGCAGGGCGCCGCTGCGCAGGTGCGGCAGCACCATGAAGCGTCCGGGCTGCAGCAGGCCCAGCCCCTCCAGGCCGCAGGTCACGTAGGCGTCGGCGTCGTTGACGGAGACGACGCCCTGCATGGCGATCTCCTCCTCCCGGCCGTCGCGCTGGAAGCACAGCTCGAAATTCCGCCCGGTGCGGCTGCCGAAATAGTTCACCGCCACGTGGCGCTCCAGGTCCTCGAGGGTCCGGGGCTCGCCGTGCTCGGCCAGATAGGCGGGGCTGGCGCAGGTGACCTGCTGCATGGCGCCGATGCGGCGCGCCACCAGGGTGGAATCCGACAGCTCGCCGACGCGGATGACGCAGTCCACCCCCTCCTGGATCAGGTCGATGGGGCGGTCGCCCAGTCCGAGCATCAGGTCGATGTCCGGGTACTTGGCGTGGAACTCGTGGATCGAGGGGATGATGACCAGCCGGCCGATGGAGCCCGGCATGTCCACCCGCAGCCGGCCGCGCGGCGTCTTGCGCGCGCTGGTGAAGGTGGATTCGATCTCGTCGATCTCCGACAGGATGCGGGTGGCGCCCTCCAGGTACGCCGCGCCGTCCAGCGTCAGACTGAGCTTGCGCGTGGTGCGCTGGAGCAGGCGCACGCCCAGCGATGCCTCCAGGTTCTGGATCGTCGTCGTCACCGAGGCGCGCGGCAGGCCCAGCGTGTCGGCGGCCTTCGAGAAGCTGTTCGCCTCGACGACGCGGACGAAGACGCGCATCGCGTGCAGCTTGTCCATGCGGATCCCATCCCTTCCAACGACGGCTTGCGCGAGCAGAGATGGTGTCGCGGACGCCGGGCGGAAAGAAGGCCTATTTCCGCTTGCCCTTGAGGAGGTCGATGCGCCGGCGCGAGAACTCGCCGTCGTTGACGAAGGTCAGCTCCATCCAGCGCGTCTCGTCGCGGCGGATGCGCACGACGCCGGAGCAGTCGAGGTGCCGCGTCTTGTGCGCGTCGAGGAACACCGTGACCCCGCGCCGCGAGGCGAAGCGGATCGACAGGTCGCTGCCGGCGAAGATCTCGCTGAGGTCGCGGTTGGAGACGATGCCGGTGACCGACAGCAGCGGTACGTCGAGCGGCAGCACGACGCCGCGGTTGTTGGCGTTGAACGCGGTGGAGCCGAGCGGCGTGGCGACGCAGACGCCGGTGCCGCGCAGCTCGTACCCCTCGAACTCGCCGTCCGTGCTGTCGAGGTGGAACTGGTGGCAGTCGGCCACCCCGGCGCCGATCACCACGTCGTTGTAGGCGGCGCCGATCAGCTCGCCGTTCGCCTGGACCCACAGGGGGTGGACGCGGTGGCAGGGCATCGCTGCCGGGTCCAGCTCGGCCAGTTGGTCGGCGACCGAGCTGGGGTTCATCAGGAAGTTCAGGTTGCCCCGCCCGACGCCGAGGAAGCGGATCGGCCGCGCCGGCTGGTCCGGCGGCGGGGTGCGGCGGTGCAGCGCGCGCAGCATGGCGCCGTCGCCGCCGACGACGACCACAATGTCCGGGTGGTCGTTGTCGATGAAGCGGGCGTAGCGCTCCTTGAGCGCGGCGATGAAGCCGGACTGCCGGGGATCGTCCGGTTCGTACTCGAAGGTCAGGCGCATGGACTCATACCCCTGCTGGCGGCCAGACGGCAGTCAGGATAGCGCCGCGCCGCCGGGTCTCGTCCAGCGGCACCCCCGGGTTTTCCGCATGCCGGAAGTGCTTCCGGAGGATGAAAATCCGGTGGCGGGGCGGTTGGTGCCGTGCAAGCTGGATGCGAGGCCGCCCTCGAAGCACCAGAGGAGAGCACCATGAAGCAAGTGATGTTCGTCGAACTCGGCATGGGCGTCGACCTGCACGGGCAGGACGTCACCAAGGCCGCCGTCCGCGCTGTGCGCAACGCCATCGAGCGCAACTCCATGCCCGGCATGCGCGCGCTGGTGGACGGCGACACCAGCCGCATGCAGGTGCGCGTCCACCTCGCCGTCCCCGCCGACGCTGACCAGCTGGACGTCGAGGCGGTGCGCGCCGTCTTCCCCTACGGGCAGGTCAGCGTGCAGGTCGGCCCCGGCGGCATGCTGGCGCCGAGTGGAATCTTCCTCGCCGACAAGAACGACCGGAACGAGATGATCTACGTCGTCAACGCGGCGATCGAGGTCGGGGTCTGACGACGCGGCTTTGATCCCGGCGCCGTTGCGCTTAGCTTTACCGGGCGACGGCCCAAGGCCGGGCGGACACACGGGGAGAGAAACGACATGGCAGGCGAACTCATCACCTTGCAGGCCGAGGACGGCCACGACTTCGGCGGCTATCTGGCGCGGCCGGACGGCGCGGCGCGCGGAGCGGTGGTGGTGGTGCAGGAGATCTTCGGGGTCAACCACCACATCCGCTCGGTCTGCGACCGCTACGCCGCCGCCGGCTGGACGGCGCTGGCCCCGGCGCTGTTCGACCGCGTCGAGCGCGGGGTGGAGCTGGCCTACGACCAGCCGGGCATCGACCGCGGCCGGGCGATCATGGGGCAGGTGAGCATGGACGCGGCGCTCTCCGACGTCGGGGCCGCGCTGGGGCATCTGGGTACGCCGGGCTCGGCGGCGGTGGTCGGCTTCTGCTGGGGCGGCACGCTGGCGTGGTTGGCCGCGGCCCGCCTGCCGGTGCGCGCCGCCGTCGGCTATTACGGCGGCCAGATCGCCAAGCACGTCCATCTGACGCTGCGCGCCCCGGTGCTGCTGCACTTCGGCGAGAAGGACACGGCGATTCCGCTGTCCGTCTCCGAGGAGGTGCGCGCCGCCCGCCCCGAGGTGATGGTCCACCTCTACCCCGCCGGGCACGGTTTCAGCTGCGACGAGCGGGCGAGCTATGACGCCGACAGCGCCCGACGCGCCTGGACGCGCACCCAGGGGCTGCTGGAGGCGGCGTTCTAGCGGGGCGTGCATTCCCTCCGATGCCCCGGCCCCCAACTTGGACGGGGCGCCGGAGCATTGGAGGTATCCTGCTCGTGGTGAGAGACGGGGCAAAAGGATAATCGCTGCGGGCTGCCGTCCCATCGCCGCGCAAAAGCGTTATTACAAGGATTCGTTGCAATCCTTGAGTGGCGCATGAGACCGGTCGTCTTCGATGAGTGCTTCGGCTGGCTGCATCCGGCGGCCGGTCGCCGTGGCGTGGTGCTGTGCAGTCCCATGGGGCTCGAGGCGTACTGCACCCACCGCGCTTGGCGGGCGTTGGCTAAACGCCTTGCCGCAGCCGGGCTTCCGACGCTGCGCTTCGATTACCCGGGCACCGGGGACTCGCGCGGTGGCGACGACGATCCTGGCCGGGTGCGGGCCTGGATCGATGGCGTGCACGCCGCCGTGCGCTGGATAACCAACACGCTGGAGTTGCAGGAGGTGGCGCTGGTCGGCGCGCGCCTCGGCGCCGCGCTGGCCGCCGCAGCGGCGGCCGAGCGGGGCGGGGTGGACCGGCTGGTGCTGCTGGCGCCGTGCTCCGGCGCCGCCTTCGCCGCCGAGGTCCGGGCCATGGCCCGGCTGGCCGGCGCGCCGCAGCTGGATCCGGACGCGCTGGAGTTCAATGGCTTCCGCCTCACCGCGCAGACGCTGGCCGACCTGACGGCGCTCGATCCTGCGCGACTGGCCGCCGCCCCGGCGGCGCGCACGCTGCTGCTGGCCCGCACCGACGTGCGCGGCGCCGCCTCGCTGGCCGGGCGCCTGTCGGGGCTGGGCGCGGCGGTGGAGGAGGAGCCCTTCGCCGACTACGCCGCGCTGATGCGCAGCGTGGAGCGCGGTGTGGTGCCCGTGGCGCCGCTGGAACGCGTCGCCGCGTGGCTGGCCGCCGACGCGCCCACCGCCCGCGCCGAACCTGCACCGCGCCCCGCCGAGCCGGCGCGGCTCGCGCTGCCTTCGGCGGTCGAGACGCCGGTGCTGTTCGGCCCCGGCGGCGGGCTGGCCGGGGTGTGGAGCGAGCCGGCGGGCTTCGCCCCGGCGGACCGGCCGGCACTGCTGCTGCTGCCGAGCGGCGCGTGGCACCACGTCGGTTTCGCCCGTCTGTCGGTGGAGATTGCCCGTCGGCTGGCGGCGCATGGCTACGCCTCACTGCGCATGGACTTGGCGGGCCTGGGCGACAGCGCGTCGGCGGCGGGGCAGCCGGACGGGCTGATCTACCGCCGCGGTTCGATCGCCGACACGCGCGCCGCGCTCGACTGGCTGGAAGCGCGCGGGCGGCGGCGTTGCGTCGTGCTGGGGGTGTGCGCCGGTGCGGCGCTGGCGCTGCACACGGCGCTGGAGGACGAGCGGGTGGCCGGGCAGGTGATGATCAATCCCGGCCTCTTCACGCTCGGCGACGGCGCCACCGCGGAGGCGCTCGGCCGCGACGAGAGCCACCCCGCCGCCTTCTATCTGGCGCAGCTCGGTGACCCCGCCAACTGGCCGCGCGTCGTCCGCGAGGCCGCCCGGCGGCCGGGGCGCCTCCTCGACGTTCCCGTGGCGCTGCTGCGCCGCGTTCGACGCCGCTTCGGCGGATCGGCGCCGCACGCGGCGTTCCGCCGGCTGGGCGCGCGCGGCGTGCGGACGCTGCTGGTCTACAGCGCCCACGACGTCTCGCTGGGCGAGCTGGAGGCGCATTTCGGGCCCGGCGGCGCGTGGTTCGCCGGCCAGCCCGGCGTGCGGCTGGAGACGCTGCCCGACGCCGACCACAACCTGACCGGGGGTGCGGCGCGCGACGCCTTCCACCGCCTGCTCGACGCCTATCTCGCCGGCGATCCGGACGGCGACGCCGTCGGGGCGATCGACGGCACACCCTGCGCCGAGCGGGCGTGAGGAACCGCGCGCGGCGGGGGGCGTTGGGAACGGCATGAGGATCTTCACCTGCCAGCGGTGCGGCCAGCGCGTCTATTTCGAGAACGTCCGCTGCGAGCGCTGCGGCGCCGACCTCGCCTACCTGCCCGACCGGATGGTGGTCGCCGCCGTGACCGTCGCGGCGGACGGCACCGTCACGCCCATGGACTCGGAGACGGGCGGTTACCGGCTGTGTGGCAACGCGCAGCACGGCGCTTGCAACTGGCTGCTGGAGCCGGGCGACGGCCAGCCGCTGTGCCGCGCCTGCCGGCTCAACCGCGTCATCCCCGACCTGTCGGTGCCGGACAACCTGCGGCGCTGGCAGAGGATCGAGCTGGCCAAGCACCGCGCCGTGCACAACCTGCTGCGCTTCGGCCTGCCGGTGGAGCCCAAGGCCGGCGCTGCGCCCGAGGGCATCGCCTTCGAGTTCCTCGCTCCCGAGGCGGCACCCGCGCCGGTGATGACCGGGCACGCGGGCGGCGTCATCACCCTCAGCATCGCCGAGGCCGACGACGCCGAACGCGAGGCCCGGCGGGTGGCGATGGGCGAGCCCTACCGCACGCTGCTCGGCCATTTCCGGCACGAGCTGGGGCATTACTACTGGGAGCGGCTGGTCGAGGGCACGCCGCTGATCGACGGATTCCGCGAACTGTTCGGTGACGAGCGGCAGGACTACGCCCAGGCGCTGCAGTGCCATTACGGCCAGGGGCCGCCGGCGGACTGGAACGGGCACTTCATCAGCGCCTACGCCTCGTCCCACCCCTGGGAGGACTGGGCGGAGTGCTGGGCGCACACCATGCACATGGTCGGCACGCTGGACACCGCGGCCAACCTGAAGCTCGTGGTGATCGGCGTCGACGCCAAGCGCGAGATCGGCGGCGACGCCTACCGCTGCACCGACTTCGAGGCGCTGCTCGACACCTGGTACCCGCTGACCGAGGCGCTGAACGCGCTGAACCGCAGCATGGGCGTGAACGACCCGTACCCGTTCGTGGTGAACGCCCCGACCACGGGGAAGCTGGCGTTCATCCACCGGGTGATCCATGGGAAGCGCCCATAAAGCCCCTCCCCCCTCGCGGGGGAGGGACTATGCCCCCCACCGCAGGTCCAGGCACAGCGGCAGGTCGGGGTTGCCGGCATCCAACGGCGCCGCCAGACGCCCGTGGCTGTGCCCGTGGTTGAAGAAGCGCGCCCGGCGCCGCGCCTCCGCCTCGAAGGCGTTGACCGGGAAGGTGTCGTAGTTGCGGCCGCCCGGATGCGAAACGTGGTAGGCGCAGCCGCCGACCGCGCGCTCCGACCAGCCGTCCACGATGTCGAACACCAGCGGTGCGTGCACCGGGATCGTCGGGTGGAGCGCCGAAGGCGGCTGCCAGGCGCGGTAGCGCACGCCGGCCACGAATTCGCCGGGCACGCCGGTCGGGTGCAGCGGCACGCGGCGGCCGTTGCAGGCCACCCAGTGCCGGCCGCCGATCAGGTTCGACACCCTGACCTGCAGGCGCTCGACCGAGGAATCCACGTAGCGCACGGTGCCGCCGCCGCCCGGCTCCTCGCCCATCACGTGCCAGGGTTCCAGCGCCGTGCGCAGCTCGAGCGCGATGCCGTCGCTCTCGACGCCGCCGACGCGCGGGAAGCGGAACTCCAGGTGCGGGGCGAACCAGTCGTCCTGGAAGGCGAAGCCGGCGCGGCGCATGTCGGCCAGCACGTCCTTCAGGTCCTCCGCCACGAAGTGCGGCAGCAGGAAGCGGTCGCGCAGCGTGTTGCCCCAGCGTACGGTGGGCCGCGTGTAGGGCTCGTCCCAGAAGCGCGCGATCAGGCCGCGCAGGAGCAGCTGCTGGGCGAGGCTCATGCGCGCGTGCGGCGGCATCTCGAAGGCGCGGAACTCCACGAGGCCGAGGCGCCCGGTCGGGCTGTCGGGGGAGAACAGCTTATCGATGCAGATTTCGGTGCGGTGGGTGTTGCCGGTGACGTCGATCAGCACGTTGCGCAACGCCCGGTCGACCAGCCAGGGCGGCATCGGCCGGCCGGTCGGGTTGAGCTGCCGCAGAGCGATGTCCAGCTCGTACAGGGAATCGTCACGCGCCTCGTCGACGCGCGGCGCCTGGCTGGTCGGGCCGATGAACAGGCCGGAGAAGGCGTAGGACAGCGCCGGATGGTTCTGCCAGTAGCGGATCAGGCTGGCCAGCAGGTCGGGGCGGCGCAGGAACGGGCTGTCCGGCGGGGTCTCGCCGCCGACCACGATGTGGTTGCCGCCGCCGGTGCCGGTGTGCCGGCCGTCCAGCATGAACTTCTCGGTGCCGAGCCGCGTCTGCCGGGCGTCCTCGTACAGGCCGGACGTGATGCCCTTCAGCGTGTCCCAGTCGGCGGCCGGGTGGATGTTGACCTCGATCACGCCGGGGTCGGGCGTCACCTTGATGACGTTGATGCGCGGGTCGTAGGGCGGCGGGTAGCCCTCGACCTGCACCGGCGCGGACAGCTCGCGCGCCGTGTCCTCGATCGCGGCGACGAGCTCGAGGAAGTCGTCGATGCGCTCCACCGGTGGCAGGAAGACGCGCAGCTGGCCGTCGCGCGGCTCGACGCACAGCGCGGTGCGCACGCCCTCGGCCACGAGGCCGCGCGGCCCCGGCTTCGGGTCGAGCGCGCCGGCCCGGCGCTGCTCGTGCAGGGCGCCGGACACCGGTTGCGGCGGGCCGTGGCGGTAGCGCTGGCCGGACTCGTCGGGGTTCGGCAGCGGCGGCAGCTCGTCCATGGGGTCGGCGGGCACGATGTGCGGGTAGTCCGCCGGCGCGATCCACGGCAGCGAGGGCAGCGGCAGGCGGAAGCCCATTGGCGAATCGCCGGGCTGCAGGTACATGCGCTCGCGCCGCAGCGGCCACGGCCCGGTCACCCAGACGCGGCCGTCGACGGCGTTCCAGCGCTGGACCGGCAGCGTGTAGCCGGTGACGCTGGTCAGCCCCTTGGAGAACACGTAGGCCAGCCGTGCCCGCTCCTCCGGGTCGTCGAGGCGGGAATCGAAGGGATCGACGTTGGTCGGCAGCGCCTGTTCGCGCAGGATGTAGTGCACCGGGTCCTCGTAGCCCGGCACCGCGTAGGCGGGATCGACGCCGAGGCGCCCGGCCAGCGTGCGGACGAAGCGCTCGGCGGTCTCGGCCGTGGGCCGGTGGTTCTTCGCCTCGTCGCCGACCAGCGCCGGGTCGCGCCACACCGGCACGCCGTCCTTGCGCCAGTACAGCGCGAAGGCCCAGCGCGGCAGCTGCTCGCCCGGATACCACTTGCCTAGGCCGAAGGTCGGCAGCGCCCCCGGCGCAAAGCGGTCGCGCAGCCGGCCGAGCAGCCCGGCGCCGAGGCGCCGCTTGTTCGGCCCCATGGCGGCGGTGTTCCATTCCGGGTCGTCGAC
Organism: Azospirillum sp. TSO22-1; assembly: GCF_003116015.1. Classification (GTDB taxonomy): domain Bacteria; phylum Pseudomonadota; class Alphaproteobacteria; order Azospirillales; family Azospirillaceae; genus Azospirillum. Next base: position 43,429 of record NZ_LGQZ01000006.1, on the reverse strand, counting down.
GCTGTCGATGGACACGAAGGTCGGCTCGCCGCCCATGGTCAGGCGCACGTCGCCGGCCTTGAGGCGTTCGTCGATGGCGTGGCCGAGGGCGTCGATGGCGGCCCACTGGTCCTCGGTGTAGGGCTTGGTGACGCGCGGCGCCTCGCGGACGCGGGTGACGTGCATGTCGTGGCCGAACTCGACCTCGCACTTCTCGACCGCGCCGGAGATCGGCGCGGCGCTCGACGGGTCGGGGGAGCAGGCGAGCGGGATGTGCCCCTCCCCGGCGAACAGGCCGGAGGTCGGGTCGAGGCCCACCCAGCCGGCGCCGGGCAGGTAGACCTCGGCCCAGGCGTGCAGGTCGGTGAAGTCGGCGGATGGCCCCTCCGGCCCCTCCAGCGGCTTCTGGTCGGGCACCAGCTGGATCAGGTAACCGGAGACGAAGCGCGCCGCCAGCCCCAGGTGGCGCAGCAGCTGGACCAGCAGCCACGCGCTGTCACGGCAGGAGCCGCTGAGCTTCTCCAGCGTCTCTTCGCAGGTCTGCACGCCGGGTTCCAGGCGGATGGTGTAGCGGATCGCCTGCTGGAGCTTCTGGTTCAGGTCGACCAGGAAGTTGATGGTCTGCGTCGTCTTGCGGTCTACGGTGGCCAGGTAGTCCGCGAACAGCGGCCCGACATCCGGGTCGCGCAGCAGGTAGGGGGCGAGCTCGTGCGCCAGTCCCGGATCGTAGGCGAAGGGGATGTGCTCGGCCTCCGGCTCCAGGAAGAAGTCGAAGGGGTTGATGACCGCCATGTCGGCCACGAGGTCGATGGTGACCGAGAACTCCCGCGTCTTCTCCGGAAAGACCAGCCGCGCCAGATAGTTGCCCTGCGGGTCCTGCTGCCAGTTGATGAAGTGCTCCTTGGGAGACACGTCCAGCGCATAGGACAGGATCGGCGTGCGCGAATGGGCCGCCGGGCGCAGCCGCACGATCTGCGGCGACAGCGTCACCGGGTGGTCATACCGGTACACGGTCTTGTGGGTGAGGGCGACGTGAATGGTCATGTCCGGATCCCGGGTGGCGGAAAGGCTGGGCGGGAGGCGCGCTTTGCAAATCGCAGGCCGGCCGGGGCGGCGGACGCAGCGGCGTTTTGGGCGGACGGGTGAGCAAAGACTGTGCAGGGCGCCCAATCGGCGGGCGGCAGGGGTGTTGCGACAGCCTCTATCGCGCGGCCCGGGCACGCAGGCAGGATCGTGGCCGGCACCATGGTTCGCAGTCTTCGCAACTTCATTCGTATTCCGGCGAATCTCCTTGCAGATTGGCACGATTCCGCAACGCGCCCCCTTGTGGCGGTGCGAAGCTTGCGAATAAATGCGACGGCGCCGTCACCAAGGGAGTCCCGCCATGGCCCGTGTCCTCCGTTACGACCGCTTCGGCGAGCCGGCGGAGGTGCTGTGCCTGACCAAGGCGCCGCCTCCCGAACCCGGTCCCGGCGAGCTGTTGGTGCGCGTGCACGCGCGCTCCATCAACCCCTCGGATCTGCTGACCATCCGCGGCACCTACGCGAAGCACACGCCGCTGCCCTCCGTCCCCGGCTGGGAGGGGGTGGGCACCGTGCTCGCCGCCGGCCCCGGCGCGCCGTCGGACCTGATCGGCACGCGCGTGCTGCCGCTGCGCGGCGCTGGGACGTGGCAGGAGCTGGTGACCGCCCCGGCCCAATGGGCGGTGCCGGTGCCGGACGCGGTGACGGACGGTGCGGCGGCGCAGCTCTACATCAACCCCGTCGCCGTCTGGCTGATGCTGACGGAGGAGTTGCGGCTGCCGCCGGGCGGCGTGCTGCTGGTCAACGCCGCCGGCTCGGCCTGCGGGCGCCTCGCCGCCGGACTGTGCCGGGAGCTGGAGCTGCGCATGGTCGCCCTGGTGCGCAGCGGCGCCTACACCGACGAACTGCTGGCCCTCGGCGCCGCCGCGGTGGTCGATACGACGCGCGAGCCGCTGGCGCCGGTGTTGGCCCGCCTTGGCGCGGCGGAGGGGGCGGCGGCCGGGCTGGACGCGGTCGGCGGGACGGAGGGGGCGGCGCTGCTCAACCATCTGGCGCCGGGCGGGGTGCTGCTGTCCTACGGCCTGCTGTCCGGGGCGCTGCTGCGGCCCGACCCGGCGGACCTCTCGCGGCGGGGGCTGCGCGCCTCCGACTACTGGCTGCGCCGCTGGGTCGACCGGTGTTCCGTCGCCGAGTGGCGGGCGGCGTTCGACGCGGTGGTCGCGCGGGTGACCGACGGGCGGCTTGCGTTGCCGGTCGCGGCGACCTACGACCTTGCCGACGCGGCCGAGGCCGTGCGCGCCGCCGAGGCTTCGGGGCGTCGCGGCAAGGTGCTGCTGGTCGGCTGAGGAGGACAGGCGTTTGATCGAGCTGCGCAACGTGCGGCACCGGTACGGCGAGCGGGAGGTGCTGCGCGGCATCGACCTGACCCTGGCCGAACGGCGCGTCGCCATCGTCGGCAGCAACGGCTCGGGCAAGAGCACGCTGGCCCGTCTGCTCAACGGGCTGATCGTGCCCAGCGAGGGGCAGGTGCTGGTGGACGGCCTCGACACCCGCAAGGATGCGAAGGCGGTGCGGCGCCGCGTCGGCTTCGTCTTCCAGGACCCGGACGTGCAGATCGTCTACCCGACGGTGGAGGAGGACGTCGCCTTCGGCCTGAAGAACCTGCGCCTGCCGCGCGACGAGATCACCCGGCGGGTGGACGCGGCGCTGGAGCGCTTCGGCCTGACCGGGCACCGCACGTGGCCGGCGCACCTGCTGAGCGGCGGGCAGAAGCAGCTGCTGGCCATCGCCTCGGTGCTGGTGCTGGAGCCGGCGCACGTGGTGTTCGACGAGCCGACCACGCTGCTCGACCTGCGCAACCGCCGCGCCATCGCCCGGGTCATCCGCGACCTGCCGGAGACCGCCATCGTCGTCTCGCACGACCTCGACCTCGTCGCCGAGGCGGAGCGGGTCATCGTGTTGGACGAGGGCCGCGTGGTCGCCGACGACGCGCCGGGGCCGGCGATCGCCGCCTACGTGGCGAGGATGGGCTGATGCTGGGGCTGTACCTGCACCGCGAGTCCCCCGTGCACGCGCTGCCGGCCGGCTGGAAGCTGGCGGGGCTGGCGGTGGCGGCGACCGGGGTGTTCTTCGTCACCGGCCCGGCGCCGCTGGGGGCGGCGCTGCTGGCGTGCCTGGGGCTGTTCGCGCTGGCCTGGCTGCCGGCGCGCACCGCGGCCGACCAGCTGCGCCCGCTGCTGCCCATCCTGCTGGTGCTGTTCGCGGCGCAGGCGGCCTTCGCCGATTGGGAAACCGCGGTGGTGGTGACGGCGCGGGTGTGCCTGCTGGTGCTGCTCTCGGCCCTGGTGACGCTGACCACCCGTGCGTCGGAGATGATCGAGACGCTGGAGCGGGTGCTGGGCGTGCTGCGGCCCCTGGGGGTGAACGCCGGGAAGCTCAGCTTGATGCTGGCGCTGACCATCCGGCTGATCCCCGTGCTGTTCGACCTGGTGCAGGAGATCCGCATGGCGCAGCGCGCCCGCGGCGTGGAGCGCAGCGCGCTGGCGCTGCTCGTCCCGCTCCTGGTGAAGACCCTGCGCATGGCCGACACGCTGGGCGATGCGCTGGAAGCCCGCGGGTATGATCCGCGATGAAGGAGAAGCACACGTGACCACCCTGTCCACCCGAGACCTCGTCCACTGCGCCCTGTTCGCCGCCATCGTCGCGGCGCTCGGCCTGCTGCCGCCGATCCCCCTGGCCTTCATCCCGGTGCCGGTCACCGCGCAGACGCTGGGCGTCATGCTGGCCGGCGCGCTGCTGGGCGCCAAGCGCGGCGGGCTGGCGCTGGTGCTGTTCGTGCTGCTGGTGCTGGCGGGGCTGCCGCTGCTGGCCGGCGGGCGCGGCGGCTTCGGCGTCGTGCTGGGGCCGACCGGCGGCTTCCTGCTGGGCTTTCCGCTGGGCGCCTTCGTCATCGGCTGGCTGGCCGAGCGGCTGCCGCGCGGCGGCAACGTGCTGACGCTGTTCGTCGCCTGCGCGCTGGGCGGCATCGGCGCGGTGTACGCGCTGGGCGTGCCGTGGCTGGTGCTGGTCGGCGGCCTGCCGGTCGAGAAGGCGCTGTACGGCTCGCTCGCCTTCGTTCCCGGCGACCTGATCAAGGCCGGCGTCGCCGCGTTCGCTGCCGCCGCGGTGCGGCGCGGCTACCCGACGCTGGCCGCGCACTGATGTCCTTCGCCGCCCCCTTCGTTACTTTCGCCGAACGGCATCCGGACAAGCCGGCGCTGTGGGTCGGCGGCGAGGCCGTGACCTTCGGCGCGCTGCTCGACCGGGCGCGCCGGGTGGCGGTGGGGGTGCCCCAACGAAGAGATGGGGAGGGGGCGCGGGTCGGCCTGCTGCTCGGCAACGGGGCGGAGTTCCTGGCGCTGTTCCTCGGCACCGTGCTGGCCGGCGGCGTGGCAGTGATCCTCGACCCGAAATGGAGCCCGCCGCAGCGCGCCGCGGTGCTGGACTCCCTGCCGCTCGACCGGCTGTTCGACGACGCGGACGCCGCAAGCACCTGGATCGCGGCGCAGCCGGCGGCGGCTCTGCGCCCGGTGCCGCCGGACCGGCCGTTCCTGATCGGCTTCACGTCGGGCACCACCAGCCGGCCGAAGGCGTTCACCCGCGACCAGAGCTCCTGGGCGGCGACGCTGGAGGCGGGGTGGGCCGAGTTCGGCGTCACCGCGGACGACCGCATCCTGGTGCCGGGGCCGCTGGTGCACGGCCTGGGCCTGTACGGCGCGGTGGAGGGGCTGGCGGCGGGCGCCTCGGTGCACCTGCTGCGCAAGTTCGACGCGGCGGAGGCGGTGGACGCGCTGGCCCGGCACCGGCTGACCGCGGTGGTGGCGGTGCCGACCATGCTGGTGGCGCTGCTGCGCGCGGCCGGCGGGGCGCGCTTCCCCGAGGTGCGCCGCATCGTCTCGGCCGGCGCCAAGCTGTCGCCGCAGCTGCGCGCGGAGCTGGCCGGGGTGTTTTCCGGGGCGGCCGTCTACGAATACTACGGCGCGTCGGAGCTGAGCTTCGTCAGCGTCGCCGCCTCGACGGAGGCGTGCCCGCCGGAGTCCGTCGGCCGCGCCTTCCGCGGCGTGGAGATTGACCTGCGCCGCGATGACGGCGCCCCGGCCGAACCCGGCGAGCCCGGCACGGTGTGGGTGCGCAGCGCTATGCTCAGCCGCGGCTATGTCGGCCCGGCGGACGGCGCCGGCTTCCGCACGGAGGGCGGCTGGGCGACGGTGGGCGACCGCGGCTGGCTGGACGGGCACGGCTTCCTGCACCTGATCGGGCGGGAGGGCGACATGCTGATCTCCGGCGGCCTCAACGTCTACCCGGCGGAGGTCGAGGCGGCGCTGAAGGCCCACCCGGCGGTCGAGGAGGCGCACGTCTTCGGCCGCCCCGACCCGTACTGGGGGCAGGAGATCTGCGCCGTGCTGCGCGGACGCGGGGATGCTCCGCCGTCGCTGGCGGAGCTGCGCGCGTGGTGCCGCGGCCGGCTAGACGTCCACAAGTGCCCGCGCCATTTTTACGCCGTGCGGGATCTGCCGCTGACCACCAGCGGCAAGCTGGCGGGCACCACCCTGCGCACCTGGATCGAGACCGGCGACCCGCGGGTGGAGGAGATCCGATGAGCCAGCGCCGCGCCGTCATCGTCGCCGCCCGCCGCACCCCCATCGGCCGCATCGGCGGCAGCCTGCGCGACCTGCCCGTGGAGGAACTGGCCGCCCCGGTGATCCGCGCCGTGCTGGCCGACGCCGGCCTGGAGCCGGGCGAGGTGGACGACGTGCTGCTGGGCAACGCCGTCGGTCCCGGCGGCAACGTGGCGCGGCTGTCGGCGCTGGCCGCCGGGCTGCCGGTGGAGGTGCCGGGCGTCACCGTCGACCGGCAGTGCGGCTCCGGCCTGGAGGCGATCAACATGGCCGCCCGCCTGATCGAGGCCGGGGCCGGCGAGGTCTATCTGGCCGGCGGCGTCGAGAGCACCAGCACCGCCCCCTGGCGCGTGGAGAAGCCGGCCACCCCCTGGCGCTCGCCGCGCTTCTACGACCGTGCGCGCTTCGCGCCGGACAGCGTCGGCGACCCGGAGATGGGCGTGGCGGCGGAGAACGTCGCCCGCGCCTGGGGCATCACCCGCGAGCGCCAGGACGCCTTCGCGCTGGCCAGCCACCGCAAGGCGGTGGAGTCCCAGGCCACCGGCCGCTTTGCCCGCGAGATCGTGCCGCTGGTGCTGCCGGACGGCCGCGTCGTCGACCGCGACGAGTGCCCGCGTCCCGACACCAGCGCGGAGAAGCTGGCCCGCCTGCCGCCGGTGTTCATGCCCGGCGGCACGGTGACCGCCGGCAACGCCTGCCCGGTCAACGACGGCGCCGCGGTGGTCGCGGTGGTGTCGGAACGGCGCTTCGCCGCCATGGCCGGCGCCCGCGGCCTGCGGGTGGCGGACTCGGCCGCCGCCGGCGTCGACCCGAACCTGCTGGGCACCGGCCCGATCCCGGCGGTGCGCCGGCTGCTGGCGCGCAACCCCGGTCTCCGCCTCGACGCCATCGACCTGGTCGAGTTCAACGAGGCGTTCGCCGCGCAGGTGCTGGCCTGCCTGGACACCCTCGGCATCCCCGAGGACACGGTCAGCGTCGGCGGCGGCGCGCTGGCGCTCGGCCACCCCTACGGGGCGTCGGGCGCGGTGCTGGTGACCCGGCTGTTCAGCGAGCTGGCGCCCGGCCAGCGCGGTCTGGCGACGCTGGGCATCGGCGGCGGTCTGGGGCTGGCGACGCTGCTGGAGCGGGTGGCCTGACCGAGGCGCGTGCAAAGAATTGCCGCATATCGCCACAGCATTCCCGACAATTTGCGTTGCTTCCCGTCGGTTGTATCCATAGCATTCAACTCGCGCTATCCGAAAACGACGTCAACGGCGCCACCGGTACTGCTCTTGCGGGCCGGAACGGGGACGGCTGTTCCTGGCGCGTCCAATAATCAAGGCGAGGAGAACACGGCATGACTTTGGTTATAGAACTCGACGAGGGGCTCCGCCGTCCGCTGCGCGCCAGCCCGCCGCCGGCCATCCAGGCCGACCAGTTGGGCCTGCTGGCCGACCTGCCGGGCACCTGGGTCGGCGGCGGCTTCAACGTGGTGGCGTTGCCCACCGGCAACGGTGGCTTCCGCCTCAAGCTGAACGCCACCATCGAGACGCTGAGCTTCACCCCGGTCGGCGGCGCCATCCCGAACCGCGGCTCGGTGCAGGGCGACATCAGCCTGTTCGGCCTGCACTACCTGCAGCAGGTCAGCGACGCCACCACCTTCGAGGGCCTGCACGTCGAGCCCGGCCTGTGGCTGAACGTGCCGGCGACCACCGATCCCGAGGCGCCGGCCACCATCGTGCGCCAGTCGACCATCCCGCACGGCGACTCCCTGCTGGCGCAGAGCACCTTCCTGAAGGACGTCGTCGGCGGCCCGACCATCGACGAGGTCAGCACCATCCCCACCGGCGACGACCCGAAGCTGAAGCGCGCCGGCTACATCGACCCGTACACCAACCCGGCGCTGCCCGCCGGCATCCCGCGCGGTGCGCAGATCAACCCCAACATCCTGCTGAGCAACGCCCTGGAGGCCCAGGCGGAGAAGGGGATGAAGGTGGTGCGCACCCAGGTGATCCAGGTGTCGACGCAGCCGGTCGGCGGCATCGTCAACATCCCGTTCGTCACCGCCAACGCCAACGCGACCAAGCTCGACGCCATCTTCTGGATCGAGACGGTCGAGCAGGCCGACGGCACGCAGTTCCAGCAGCTGCAGTACACCCAGACCGTCATCCTGAACTTCGACAACATCGACTGGCCGCACATCTCGGTGGCGACGCTGGTCAAGCAGTAAAGCGAGAAGCCCCTCTCCCTCGACGGGAGAGGGGCTTTAGGCCCGCCCCGCGGCCGGCCGCAGCTCCGTGCGGGCGCGGCGGTTGCACCAGAAGGAGGCATCGGGCCAGCGCGCCTCGGTCGCGTAGAAGCGGTTGCGGTTGTACAGGTAGTCGGCGAAGCGGCCGTTCACCGCGTGCGGATAGTGCGTGCCGAGGTCCGTCCCGCCGCCCAGCCTCGCGGCGATGGCGTCGGCGGCGTCCACCGCGTCGGTCAGTGCCTTCTGGATGCCCTGCGAGGACAGCGGGTCGTAGCCCGAAGCCGCGTCGCCGACCGCCAGCCAGTTGGCCCCCGCCACCCGCTCGCGTAGGTAGGAGACCGCCACCCAGGTCGCCACGCTGCCATCTTCCAGGCCCGAGCCGTCGAGCGCCGGCAGCAGGTGGCGGGTGCGGCGCAGCCGGTCCAGGAACGCGTCGGGCCGGGTCAGGCCTGATGCCCGCACCTCCTCCGCGTCGGCGGCGAGCGCCACCACGCAGCGCGTGTCCGGCAGGCGGGCGGCGTACCACCAGCCGTGCTCCGCTGCCTCCAGCATGGTCTGTCGGGTGAGTGGTCCGCCTTCCGGCAGGCCGAAGAAGCCGGCGACGAACACCAGCCGGTCGAGTGGCCGCGCCCGCGCCCCCCGAAGGCGCGCGAAGCGCCCCCGCGGCCCGGTGGCGTCGACCACGATGCCGGCCTCCACCACGGCCGCGCTGCCGTCGGCGCCGGACAGGTGCAGGCGGTGCCCGCCCCCTTCCAGCTCCTCCGACCCGGCGAAGCGGACGCCGGTGGCCACGGCGATCCCGCCCTCCGCCGCCTGACGCGCCAGGAACGCGTCGAAGCGGCGGCGGTCGAGGTGCCAGCCGTGGCCGTGCGGGTTGAACAGGAAGTCGTTGAAGCCCAGCACGTCGCTGCCCCAGGCCGAGCGGCTGCCGAAGCAGGGCTCGTGCCCCTCGGCGAGGAACGCGTCCCACAGGCCGAGGTCCCCGCCGAGGACGGCGCGGATGTCGGGCGGCACGCTCTCGCCGATGCGCACCGCGCCGTAGGTGCCGGCCTCGACGACCAGCACCCGTTCAACGCCCCGGCGCCGGAGGGCCAGCGCGGTTCCGCACCCCGCCGGCCCCCCGCCCAGGACCACCACGTCCCAGCGGGACATCAGACGGTCGGCTCCAGCTCGTTCATCGGCCACGGCTCGACGGCCGGGTCGGGCAGGCCGTCCAGGCGGCTCTCCGCCTCCAGGAAGGCGTTGGGCGGCATCGCCTTGCCCGGCACCGTGTCGATGGCCGAGCCCTGCAGCACCACGCCGATGCTCGACCAGTTCGGGATGATCTGGCCGCGGTCCTGGTAGCGGCCCTGGTTCGCCGGATCCGGGTCGCCGGTGCCGGTGCCGCGCACCGAGTAGCGGTAGGGCCCGAGTTCGCCGTCCGGCTGCACCTCTGCGGCGACCCGGACGTGGACCGGGCGCTGCGCCGGCCACGACCAGTACAGCGTCGTGATGTTGCGCACCGACGGCGAGGTCGGGTGCGTGGCGCAGGAGTTGTAGTCGGTGTGCCAGGGCACCGACATGAACTTGGTCATGTCGCCCGGCTCCACCGTATCGTGCCCGCTGTTCAGCGGCACGTAGCCGCCGGTCAGGAACGGCTGTCCGGGGACGGCGCGGGAATAGCTCAGCGGCCGGGCGGCGATGCGGAACGGCCCGACCTCCCACCAGTCCATCTGATAGACGTCGGGCTGGCGCACCGTGAAGGTCAGGTCGATACCCGGGCTGAAACGGCCGCCCAGGCAGGCCGACAGCGCCGCGCGGTCCAGCCGCTCGCCGGCGCCCAGCGGGCGCGACGGCTCCGCCTCGAAGCGGCCCTTGTCCCACTGCTCCAGGAAGAAGTACTGCGTGTAGGTGGGCGACAGGAACGCCTTGCCGGAATCGCCGAGACCCAGCGGCATCAGCGGCGCGCCGAGGTTGGACTGGGTCGGCAGGTTCGGGTCGCGCACGAAGGCGAGGCCGGCCATGATCGTCCGCGCCGGGTCGTCCTTGGCCGAGATCTCGCCGACCATCCTGTGCGCCTGACGCGCCATGCCCGGCAGGTTGGTGGTCCACTCCTGCAGCGAGGCGGCCTTGAAGACCGGCTCGACATGGTCGGGGAAGGACGGCGCGTAGTCGCGCTTGTAGCCGTCCTGGCGGGTGTACAGCTCCGGCTGCAGGTCGAAGGAGCGCACGAAGGTGTCGTACAGCTCGTCCCACAGCGAGACGGTGTTGAGGATTTGCGGCGCGTAGGCCGGGTCGGCGGTCACCACCCAGGCCTGCCCGGCGTCCACGTGCACGAGCGCGCCGTCCGCGCCCTGCAGCACCAGGGTGGCGGTCACCGGGCCGTCGCTGGTGTCGTCGAACCAGCCGTCGTTGTCCACGTCGGAGCCGAGCACCTGGTAGCCGTTGACCGAGCAGGCACGGCCGTAGCCGCCCAGCACGATCAGCCGGCCCTGGTCGTCGGTCTCGATGTGGCCCAGCGTGTCGATGGCGCCGCGCGGCGCGTAGACCGTGTTGGGGTCGCCAGCCGGGAACAGCTTGGTATAGCCGGGCAGCGCGGTCGTGCCGGCGCGCGCCTCGGTGGCGGCGTCGAAGGCGGCCTTGCGCAGGTCCCTGCCGACGGCGCGCGGGCCGGGGTCGGTGGTCCAGGCCTTGACGCGCTCCGGGTCGTTGACGTTGGGCACCTGGACGGTCAGCGAGGTCTGGCCCACCTCGCTCTGAACGTTGCGCAGCGGCGGCGTGCGGCCGTCGGCATAGCGCTCGATGATCGAGCCGTCGTAGCCCGGCACGTCGAGCACGTAGGCGTTGCCCTTCTTGTTGGCGACGTGGACGGTCCAGATGATGTCGACGACGGTCTTGTCGCCGACCCGGTCGCCGAGCTTCACCTCGGTGCCGCCGCCGGCCGGATAGGCGGCGGCCCCATCGGCCGGGTAGGCGAAGACGCGGAAGCGGGCAGCCTGCCGCTTCAGCCGGCCGTCGGCGTCGCGCAGGTCGCTGGCGGTGATCGGCTCGTCCTCGGTGCCGGGCTTGACGGGCAGGCCGCCGGTCAGGCCGGGCTTGCCGGGCACCGGCATGCCGGCCATGGTCTCCGGCGCCAGATAGTACTCCTCGCTGTCGCCGACGCGGGCGAACCCGATGGCGGGGTGGATGCGGAAAACGCTCGACGTCATGCTCGTCTCCGTGAACTCATGCGTGTCGAAGCGGGGTGCCGGCACGCGCGCCCTGAGCGCGCCGCATCCGGGTCCCCGGCCGGGATCGGGTGGGGCAGAGCGCGCCGCTCAGGCGGACACCACCGCCTTGCGCGGCGCCGTGCGGATCGGCGGCAGCCCCCTGGCGATGCGGTCCTGCGGCGGGTACTGCCGCCGGCCGGCCGCGGCGGCGAGGCCGACGCCGGCGCCGATGGGCAGACCGAAGCGCGGCACCGCGCCGTTCTTCCAGCAGTTCAGGATGTTGCCGCCCAGCGCGAACATCTGCGTCATGAACGCCTTCGGGTCGCCGCCGGAGAACATGGCGTCGAGGCCGTCGAGGAACGCATCGAAATTCGCCTCCAGGATCAGCTGCGCCTTGTGTCCGGCGCTGCCGGCGGCCGGGCTCGTCACCGCCTCGTAGGTCTCCGGGTAAGTGTCGGCGTTCCACAGCGTCATGAACTTCTGGAAGTGCGACCAGTTCGGGTCGGTGTCGTCCGCGGTGTTCTGGTACGCCTTCGGCACGCTGTGCTGCGTCCACGAGACGCCCTGGTCACTACGCCCCTCGCCCTGGTCGCAGATCGCCGTGACGATGTTGGCCACCTGCGGAAAGCCGGCGGCACCCGCCTCGGTGATCGTCATGCCCTTGAAGTGGTTGTAGAAGCGGGCGAAGTGGTTGACTTGGTTGATCGGCCGGATGTGGTCCTTCAACTGCGCGGCGCCGACGGCGACGGCGCTGTAGAACTCGCCGATCGAGCCGTAGGTGGCGACGTCCGGGTTGCCGCGCGGCGTCTCGGTGCCGATCCACATCGGGTACTCGATCAGGCAGAAGGTGTTCAGCCGCTCCTGGTCGTATGGCCCGATCTCCGCCGAATAGGGCGAGAACGTCGCGCGCGGGTCGGGGTGATCCAGGTCGAAGTCCAGGTGCGGGATGTGCTGCCCGTAGTAGACCGGCTGCGCGAAGCGCGGCGACAGCCCGTAGGCGTTCGCCAGGTTCGCCGCCAACTGCACGTGCAGCATTTCCTGGTTCACCACCGACAGGATGGCCTGGTAGGCCGCGGTGCCCGCGTCCTTGATCGAGTACATGGCCGACATGTAGAAGGGGATCGTCCAGAACTCGAGGTCCACCGCCGCCTGCAGGTGGTCCCGCAACTGTTCGATCGTCCAGGTCGGCTCGCTGGTCTGTTCCGCCGCGCCGGCATTGGTCATGAAGAAATCTCCCTTGCGATGCGCTGATTTGTTGTCCGTCGGGGCTGCAAACGCCCACAACTTTCCCGTTCCCCCAAGTCGCAGGACCAGGGGAGTGAACGCCTGCATATGTAGAATCACACGATCGTATAGTGAGGTTGCTAAGTGCTACCGCCTCATTTGCTACACTGATTTTGAGGGTATTGACGCAATATTCTCGTTTCCAGATTTATTTTCGATCAAAATGCAACCTTATGCCCGGCCAAACGGCGTAGCCCGTGAACGCTCCGCGTTGCGGACGCCGGCCGAGCAAAAACAGGACAAGGTGCAGGAAGGGGACGGGGCGGCTTTCCGCCCCGTCACGACGCCGCCGACAGGATGGGGATCTCGCATTCGATGCGGTTGCGGCCGGCGTCCTTGGCGCGGTAGAGCGCGCGGTCGGCGCGGCCGAGCGCCTGCTCGACGCTGGCGTCGCGCGGGTCGCACACCGCCACGCCGATGCTGGCCGTCAGGTGGAAGCCGCCCCCCGACGGCAGCGGCACCGGCGCCCCCGCCAGTGCGGCGCGCAGCCGCTCCGCCACCTCCAGCGCCGCCGGTGGCTCGGTTTCGGGCAGCAGCACGCCGAACTCCTCGCCGCCCAGGCGGCCGATCAGGTCGGTGGTGCGCAGCAGGTCGCGCGCGGTGGTGGCGACGGTCTGCAACGCGCCGTCGCCCACGGCGTGGCCGTGCGTGTCGTTGATGCGCTTGAAATGGTCGATGTCGAACATCAGCACCGCCGCCAGCCGGCCGTAGCGGCGCACGCGCGCCAACTCGCGCTCGGCGGCGGCCAGGAAGGCGCGGCGGTTGGCCAGCCCGGTCAGCGGGTCGGTGGTGGCGAGGATGCGCAGGTCGTTTTCGAACCGCTTGCGCTCGGTGATGTCGCGCACCATGGCGGTGAGCAGCAGGCCGTCCTGCTGGATGTCCTTGGAGATGGAGATCTCCACCGGGAACTCGCGGCCGTCCTTGGCCAGCCCGGCCAGCTCGCGGCGGTGGGCGAGCGACAGCGACGCCGGCCCGCCGGTGGCGTAGGCGCCGGCGTGCGCGTCGTGCCCCGTGCGGAAGCGCTCCGGCAGCAGCGCCGCCAGCGGCCGGCCGAGGATCTCGTCCGCCGCGTAGCCGAACATGCGCTCCGCCGCCGGGTTGAACAGGATGATGCGCATCTGCTGGTCCACCGAGACGATGGCGTCCTGCGCCAGGGTGATGATGCCCTGCAGGCGCTGCTCCGACTGGCGCAGCTTCTCCTCCAGCTGCTTGCGGGCGACGGCGTAGCGGATGGCGCGCTGCAGGCCCTGGCCGTCGGTGTTGCCCTTGAACAGGTAGTCCTGGGTGCCGGCCGCCACCGCCTGCATGGCGAAGTCGTCGTCGTCGTGCCCGGTCAGCACGATCACCGGCATGGCCGGGCACGCCTCGCGCACCCGGCGGATGGTGTCGAAGCCCGCGGAATCCGGCAGCGTCAGGTCGAGCAGGACGATGTCGCAGCGGTTGGCCGCCGCCCACTCCAGCCCGTCGGCCAGCGTCATCCGGTGGGTCAGCGCGAAGCGGCCGCCCAGCGAGCGCAGGGCGTGGCGGACCAGCCCGGCGTCGGCCGGGTCGTCCTCGATCAGCAGCGCGGATATGGCGGGGCGGTCGGGCATGGTCGTCTCGATTCGGGCAGTCTACTTCGGTAACTTGACGGTGCGGAACCAGTAGCTCTCGACGGTGCGGATCAGCGCGAAGAAGTCCTCGACGTCCATCGGCTTGGTGACGAAGCTGTTGGCGCCGCGCAGATAGCTCGCCTCGATGTCGCGCTGGACGTCGGAGGTGGTCAGCACCACCACCGGGATGCTCTTCAGCTCCGGGTCGGTCTTCATCTCGCTCAGCACCTCGCGGCCGTCCTTGCGCGGCATGTTGAGGTCGAGCAGCACGAGGTCCGGCCGCGCCGCCGCGGCCCAGCGCTCGCCCTGGCGGCGCAGGCACTCCAGCGCCTCGACACCGTCGCGGGCGTGCAGCACCTCACACGGAATCCGCCCCTGCTTCAGCGCGCGCCTGGCCAGCGTGGCGTCCGCCGGGTCGTCTTCCACCAGCAGGATGGTGAAGGGCCTGTCGTCCTCGTTGCTCATCATTCGCCTCGTGCAGGGTGGTCGGCAGGTGGAGGGAGAAGGTGCTGCCCGCACCGGGGATCGAGGCGACTTCCACATGCCCGCCCAGGCGTTGTGCCATCTTGCGGACGATGGCGAGGCCCATGCCGGTGCCCGGGTGCTCGCCCCGGCCGTGCAGGCGCTGGAAGACCTCGAAGATGCGCTCGACGTACTGCGGCTCGATGCCGATGCCGTTGTCGATCACGTCGATCACGTCGAAGCCGCCGTCGCGGCGGGCCTGGATGCGGACGTGCGGCACCCGCCCGGGTGCGCGATATTGCAGGGCGTTGGCCAGCAGCACCGTGAAGATCTCCGTCAGCCGCCGAGCGTCGGCGGCCAGGGCGGGCAGCGGCTGCGCGTCGATCTCCGCCGCCGAGGCGGCGACGGCGGGGGCCAGCTTTGCCAAGGCGGCGGCGAGCGCGGCGTCGGCCGGGGTCGGCGCTTCGGGCAGCGGCAGCGCCTTCTCGGCCAGATAGAACTGGATGTCGCGCAGCAGCAGCTTCATGCGGGTAGCCCCGCTCACCACCTCGGCCAGCCATTCGCGCCCTTCGTCGTCCAGACTGGGCCCGTGGGTGGCGGCAACCAGCTGGCTGTAGCTGGTGATGGCGCGCAGCGGCTCCTGCAGGTCGTGCGCGGCGACGTAGGCGAAGCGCTCGATCTCCTCGTTGGCTTGGTGCAGTTCCTCGGCGTGGCGGCTGAGTTGGCGTTGCGCCCGCTCGCGCCGTTCCAGCAGATGGCCGGCCCCGGCGGCCCCGGCGAGCAGCACCGCGGTGACCAGCGCGCCGACGATGGCGAGGCTGCGTTCCACCGGGCGGCTCTGCGCCAGCACATCCTCGTCGGCAACCTGTGCGGCGACCACCAGCGGGTAGCCGCCGACGCCGCGCCAGCCGGAGATGCGGTCGATGCCGTCCACGAAGCTGGCGACGCTGGCCACACCGGCCGGCCGCTGCGGGTCGAAGAACGGGTAGCTTTCCGGCAGCGTCTCGCCCAGGCCCTTGGCGTCGGCCGACTGGCGGCTGAAGCGGGCGCGCAGCACGCGGTCGGTGCCGGCCAGCAGCGTGACGCCGTTCGGCCCGGTGTCGATCGCCTCGAAGTTGGCGACGAAGTAATCCGGCTCCACCGACAGCACGACGACGCCGGCGAACGAGCCGTCCGGGTTGGACAGCCGTCGGGTGAACTGGAGCGACCAGCGCTGCGAGACGCGGCCCAGAACCGGCCTGCTGATGAACAGCTCGTCCCGGCCGGACTCGCGGTGCACGCGAAAATGCTCGCGGTCGCTGAGGTCGACCGGCTGGGTGACGGGCGTCAGGTTGGAGTAGCGTATCATCCCCTGGGCGTCGATCACCCCCCGCTGGAAGGCGCCGCCCTCCTTCAGGTAGGCGTCGCGCCAGCCCTCGCTGGGCGCCGCCTGCGGGTCGGAGCGGTGGAAGTCGCGGTAGTCCTGCAGCGCCAGGTCGATCATGGTGACGCTGCGGCGGACGTGCTCGGCGAAGACGCGCGCCATGTTGCCGGCGTCGACCTCCGCGTTGGCGCGCAGCGCCGCACGGTTGTGGTCGACGATGACCAGGACGGCGCCCCACAGCGCGGCCACCATCGCCAGCCCCACGGCCATCGCCCAGACGGTGTTGTGCAGGTCCCGCCGCATGCCGCCCCCTACTTCGGCAGCTTCACGACGTGGAACCAGTAGTCGCTGACGCATCGGATCACGTCGACGAAGTCCTGCATTTCCATCGGCTTGGTGATGAAGCTGTTGGCGCCTTGCAGGTAGCTGGCCTCGACGTCGCGCTCGATGTCGGAGGTGGTGAGCACCACCACCGGGATGGTCTTCAGCTCCGGCGCGCCCTTCAGCGCGGCCAGCACCTCCCGCCCGTCCATGCGCGGCATGTTGAGGTCGAGCAGGATCAGGTCGGGCCGCGGCGCGTTCTGGAAGCGCTCGCCGCGCCGGTGCAGGAAGTCCAGCGCCTCGACGCCGTCGGTCGCGTGGTGGACCTCGCACAGGATCTTGCCGTCGCGGATCGCCCGCTTGGCCAGCCCGGCGTCGGCCGGGTCGTCCTCGACGAGGAGCACCTGGAAACGCGGCTGGAGGGGAGCGTTCATGCCGTTGGTCCTTGCTGATGCGCGGGAAGCCGCCTCATGCGCCCTGCTCCTCATGGCGCGGCAATGCCACGTGGAAGACGCTGCCCTCGCCGGGCTCCGAGGTGATCCAGATGCGGCCGCCGTGGTGCTCGACGATCTTCTTGCACACCGCCAGCCCGACGCCGGTGCCCTCGTAGGCGTCGCGGCCGTGCAGGCGCTGGAAGATGCCGAAGACGCGCTCGAAGTCGCCGGGCGCGATGCCGATGCCGTTGTCCTGTACGGTGAAGTGCCATTCCGCACCCTTCGCCCGGCAGTCGATGCGGACCAGCGGGGCGCGGTCGGCGGCACGGTACTTCACGGCGTTGCCGATCAGGTTCTGGAACAGTCGGGTCAGTTCGCCGGCGTCGCCCCAGATGGCCGGCAGGTCGCCGGCGACGGCGACGGTGGCCTGCGCCTCGCCGATGGCCGCCTCCAGGTTCCCGACGGCGCCATCGATGATGTCGGCCGCCGGGTGCGCGGCGAACGGGCGGGAGCGGCGGCCGACCCGGCTGTACTCCAGCAGGTCGACGATCAGCCGGTCCATGCGCTGCGCGCCGGTGCGGGCGAAGGCCATGTACTCGCGCGTTTCGTCGTCGAGGCGGTCGGCGAGGTCCTGCTCCAGCAGCGCCAGATAGCTGTTGATGGTGCGCAGCGGCTGGCGCAGGTCGTGCGAGGCGGCGTAGGCGAAGGCCTCCAGCTCGGCGTTGGAGCGCTGCAGCTCGGCCGTCCGGCGCTCCTCGGTCCGCGCCAGCTGCGCCTGTGCGGCGACCAGCCAAGCCTGCTGGCGCGCCTGCCGCTGGGCCAGCCACGCCACCGCGAACACCGCCGCCAGCACCACCGCCGACACCAGCGCCTCGGCCTGCCGCACGGCGGCGCTCCGCTCCACGAACGCCGCCATGGCCTCCGCCTCGCCCAGCGCCACGAGGGCGATCAGCGGCTGCTCCTTCAGCCGTCGGTAGGCGACGATGCGCGCCACGCCGTCGATGGCACTGACCGAGTGGAAGACGCCCTGCGGCTGCGCAGGGTTGAAGAACGGCCGGTCGGGATGGACGCTGCCGACCACCGGCGTCGGCGCCGGCATCACCGCCTGCCGCGCCCGCACCACCCGGTCGAAGCCCACCAGCATCACCGAGCCGGTCAGCCCGACCTCGGCCCTGCCGTAGTAGCCGGCCAGCTTATCCGGGCTGACCGACAGGATCATCACGCCGTTGAAGGCGCCGTCGGGGCGGCGCAGGCGGCGGGTGAACTGGATGGTCGTCTGGCCGGAGACCCGCCCGACCAGCGGCGTGCTGATGTACAGCCGGTCCTCGCCGTCGTCGCGGTGGGCCTGGAAGTAGGCGCGGTCGCTGAAGTCCATGACCGGCGCCTCGGAGGCCAGGCTGGACAGCACCAGGCGCCCCTCGGCGTCGGTCACGACGATCTGGAAGGCGAGGTCGGCGTGCAGCGGCGAATGCCAGCCGGCGCGGAAGGAGAACTCGCGCGGGTCGTGCTCGTACTCGTCGCGCAGGTGGGACAGCGCGTGGTCGAGCCGGCGGACCACCTGGTAGACGTACTCCTCGTAGGCGCGGGCGAGGCTGGAGGCGTCCTTCTCGGCGGCGGTCACGGCCAAGGTGCGCTCGTGCTCCAGCATGTGCTCGGCGATGGTGAAGCCGGCGGCGACCAGCAGCACGCCGAGCGCCGCGATGGCTTGCGGTATCCGCGGCTGGAACACCCGCACGGCGGCGCGCAGCATGCCGAAGGCCGCGCCGATGCCGTCCGCCTCTGGCTGCGCCGACGCCGTCATTCCGATCCCCCGTGTCCCGTCAGCCGGTGCCGCGCCATGGCCCCGTACGAGCAGTCAGTATATGACAAATCTCATATATTTGCCGTCTGATCAAATTGTCGCAATTCCCCAAGGCTTCCGCGGGACGGGCATGAACGCCTTGCCGTGATCGGGTCGGCGTGACGGTGGATACGTATGGCCTTCGGTGAGGGCTTCGCATGCCGACGAGCGTTTGTCCGGACGAAGCCGCGCGCATGAAATTCATTTCATCCGGCCGCAAGGCGGCTGTCAGGGCGGGTCCGGTACTCCTCACCGTCGGAAGGCGGGCTCCGCCCCGCGACGCTTCGAAGGAGATCTTGCCATGACCACGGCCCCCCACACCGACCGCGGCGCGCCGAAGCGCCGGCTGCGCCATGCGGTCGCCGCCGTCCTGCTGGGCACGACCATGCTGGCGGGAACGGCGGTGGTTTCCATCCCGCCGCACGCCGTCGCGGCGCCCATCGAGGCGCAGGGCCAGAGCCTGAGCCCGTTGCAGAGCTTAGCGCCGCTCGCCGAGCGGGTCTCGCCGGCGGTCGTCACCATCTCCGCCTCCCACCCGGCCAAGGGCGAGGGCGAGGGTGCAGCGATGCGGCGTCTGCCGTTCCCGCCGGGCTCGCCGTTCGAGGAGTTCTTCCGCCAGTTCGGCCAGCCGGATCAGGACCAGCAGGACGAGGACGGGCCGCCGGCGCGCGGAGCCACCTCGCTGGGCTCGGGCTTCATCATCGACGGCGCCGGCTACGTGGTGACCAACAACCACGTCATCGACGGCGGCAAGGACATCACGGTCACGTTGAACGACGGCAGCGAGCTGCCGGCCACCCTGGTCGGGCGCGACGCCAAGACCGACCTGGCGCTGCTCAAGGTCAAGGCGGACAAGGACCTGCCGCACCTGGCGTTCGGCGACAGCGACGGCACCCGCGTCGGCGACTGGGTGGTGGCGATCGGCAATCCGTTCGGGCTGGGCGGCACGGTGACCGCCGGCGTCGTCTCGGCGCGCGGTCGCAACATCAACGCCGGCCCGTACGACGACTTCATCCAGACCGACGCCGCCATCAACCGCGGCAACTCGGGCGGGCCGATGTTCAACATGAACGGCGAGGTGATCGGCATCAACACGGCGATCTATTCACCCTCCGGCGGCTCGGTCGGCATCGGCTTCGCCATCCCGTCGAACATCGCCAGGCACGTGGTCGCCGACCTGAAGGCGCATGGGTCGGTGGAGCGCGGCTGGCTCGGCGTGCGCATCCAGCCGGTGACGCCGGACCTCGCCGAGAGTCTCGGCCTCGACAAGGCGCACGGCGCCCTGGTCGCCGAGGTGACGCCGGACAGCCCGGCGGCCAAGGCCGGCCTCCGCCAAGGCGACGTGGTGACCGGCTTCGACGGCAAGCCGATCGACAGCGCCCGCGACCTCTCCCGCCGCGTCGCCGACACCACGGCCGGCAGCGAGGCGACGATCGACGTGCTGCGCAAGGGCAAGCCGACGACGCTCGCCACCCGGATCGAGAAGCAGGCGGACGAGCAACGCGTGGCCGCCGCCGACCCGGGCCAGGAGCCGGCGGCGCACCCGGCGCTGCAAGGGCTGAAGCTCGCCGCGCTGACCCCGGAGCTGCGCACGCAACTCGGCCTGGAGCGCGGGACGAAGGGCGTGGTGGTGCTGGGCGTATCGAAGGCGGGCGCGCTGCCGGTGAAGCCCGGCGACCTGATCCAGGCGGTCGGCGACGAGCCGGTCGCCACTCCCGCCGAACTGGCCCGCAAGGTCGCCGAGGCCGGCAAGGAGGGCCGGAAGGCGGTGCTGCTGCTGGTCAACCGCCAGGGCACCGAGAGCTTCGTGGCGCTGAAGTTGGTTCACGCGTGAACCGTTCAACAGCCCCTCTCCCGGCAAGGGGGGAGGGGCTTTCCTTCGAGCCCGCCCGGAGCGTAGCATGACCCCCATGAAGGTTCTGGTCATCGAGGACGACCGCACGGCCGCCGCCTACCTCGCCAAGGGGCTGAAAGAGGCCGGGCACGTGGTGGACGTCGCCAACGACGGGCGCGAGGGGCTGTTCCTCGCGGGCTCGGAGCATTACGACGTGATGGTGGTCGACCGGATGCTGCCCGGCCGCGACGGGCTGTCGCTGGTCGAGGTGCTGCGCGCCGCCGGCAACGACACGCCGGTGCTGTTCCTCTCCGCGCTGGGCAGCGTCGAGGACCGGGTCAAGGGATTGCGCTCGGGCGGCGACGACTACCTGACCAAGCCCTTCGCCTTCTCCGAGCTTCTGGCCCGCATCGAGGTGCTGGCGCGCCGCCGCAGCGCCGCCCAGCCGCAGACGAAGCTGGCCGTCGGCGATCTGGAGATGGACCTGCTGACCCGCACCGTGACGCGCGCCGGGCGGGAGATCGACCTGCTGCCGCGCGAGTTCACGCTGCTGGAGTACCTGATGCGCAACGCCGGCAGCGTGGTGACCCGCACCATGATGCTGGAGAATGTCTGGGACTACCACTTCGACCCGCAGACCAACGTGATCGACGTGCACATCGCCCGGCTGCGCCAGAAGATCGACAGGGACTTTCCCACGCCGCTGATCCACACGGTGCGCGGCGCCGGCTACAGCCTGCGCGCGGCGGGCTGAGCGTGTCCGTGCCGCGGCTGCTGCGCACCACCACCTTCCGCGTGGCGCTGCTGTACCTGTGCCTGTTCCTCGGCTCGGTCGGGGTGGTGCTGGGGGTGGTCTACCGGTCCACCGCCGGCTTCGTCGAGCGCGAGCTGAACGACGCCATCGCCGAGGACGTCGGCGCGCTGCGCGACCGCTTCGAGCGCTACGGCCTGTCCGGGCTGGTCGACGAGGTGCGCCATCGCAGCGCCGACCCGCACACCAACTCCTTCTACCTGGTGGCCACGCCGGCCGGCGTGTTGCTGGCCGGCAACCTGTCGGGCTGGCCGTCCGCCACGCCGGACGACCAGGGCTGGCTGCACTTCAAGGTGTCGGAGACCGGCGGCCCGGCCGGCAACCCGGCGACGGCGCAGGCGGTGGTGTTCGCGCTCCCCGGCAACCTGCGCCTGCTGGTCGGCCGCGACATGACCGAGCTGGACCTCGTCGCCAAGCAAATCATCGGCTCGCTGGGCTGGATCGCCGCGGTGGTGGCGGCGCTCGGCGTTTCCGGCGGCGTGCTGCTCAGCCGCAGCGTGTTGACCCGGATCGAGGGGATCAACCGCACCACCCGCCGCATCATGGACGGCGACCTGTCGGAGCGGGTGGCGCGCAGCTGCAACGGCGACGAGATCGACCGCCTCGCCGGCAACCTGAACGCCATGCTGGACCGCATCGAGGCGCTGATGGCCGGTATGCGGCAGGTCACCGAGAACATCGCGCACGACCTGCGCACGCCGCTCAGCCGCCTGCGCTCGCGCATCGAGCTGGTGCTGCTGCACCCGGAGGAGGACGCCGAGGCCTACCGCGCCGCCCTTCAGGACGCGCTGGTGGAGGCCGACCGGCTGCTCGCCACCTTCAAGGCGCTGCTGTCCATCGCGCAGGTCGAGGCGCACGCCCAGCGCGACGACTTCCGCCCCGTCGACCTCGCCGCGATGGCGGAATCCGCTGCCGAACTGTACGAACCGCTGGCCGAGGAGAAGGGGCTGGCCTTCGCCGTGGAGATCCGCGCCCGTCCGTCAGTAGCGGGCAACGCGCAGCTGCTGGCGCAGGCGGTGGCCAATCTGCTGGACAACGCGGTGAAGTACACGCCGGAGGGTGGGCGGGTGGTGCTGAGCGTCGAGGCCGAGGGGCCGGAGGCCCGCGTCACCATCGCCGACAGCGGCCCCGGCATCCCGGCGGACATGCGCGAGGCGGTGCGCCAGCGCTTCGTCCGCCTCGACGCCGCCCGCGCCACGCCGGGCAACGGCCTGGGCCTCAGCCTCGTCGAGGCGGTCGCCCGCCTGCACCGCGCCCAGCTGCGGCTGGAGGACAACGCGCCCGGATTGCGGGCGAGCCTAGTGCTGCCGACGGGGGCGTAGGATGGCGACGACGTTCTTGTGCGACCCCCACCCCATCCCTCCCCCGCTGGGCGGGGGAGGGGGCATTGCGACCACCTTCCCGCAAAACAGCGGAGTTCCCTCCCCCGTCCAGCGGGGGAGGGTTAGGGTGGGGGTTCGGTCTCTCCCTACGCGCTGGCCGCGTCCAAACGCTCCACATCCTCCGCGTCCAGCCGCAGATGCGCCGCTGAGATCAGGTCCTCGAGTTGGTCGGGCGTGGTGGCGCTGGCGATGGGCGCCGTCAGCCCCGGCCGCGCCATCAGCCACGCCAGCGCCACCTGCGCCGGCGCCGCCGCATGCCGCGCCGCCACCGCGTCGAGCGCCGCGAGGATCGCCTGCCCGCGCGGGTTCAGGTACTTGGCGACCACCCCCTGGCCGCGGGCGCTCTTGCCGGCGTCGGCCACCGAGCGGTACTTGCCGCTGAGGAAGCCGCTGGCCAGCGAGAAGTAGGAGATCGCGCCCAGCCCATGCTCCCGGCACAGCCCCTCCAGTTCCGCCTCGTAGCCGGCGCGGTCGTAGAGGTTGTATTCGGGTTGCAGCGTCTCGTAGCGCGGCAGATCCTCGCGGGCGCTGACCGCCAGCGCGTCCCGCAGCCGTGGGGCCGCGATGTTGGAGGCGCCGATGGCCTGCACCTTGCCGGCGGCGATCAGATCCTGGAAGGCGCCCAGCGTGTCCTCGAACGGCACGGTCGGGTCGTCCACGTGCGCTTGGTAGAGGTCGATGCGGTCGGTCTGCAGGCGGCGCAGCGACTCGTCCACCGCCGTGCGGATGTAGGCGGGCGACAGGCCCTTGCGGTCCGGCGCCAGCTCCCAGCCGACCTTGGTGGCGATCACCACGCGGTCGCGGGTGCCGCGCGCCTTCAGCCAGGAGCCGATGATCGTCTCCGACTCGCCGCCGTGGTTGCCGGGCACCCAGGCCGAGTAGACGTCCGCCGTGTCGATGAAATTGAACCCGGCCCCGACGAAGGCGTCGAGCAGCCGGTGCGAGGTCGCCTCATTGGCGGTCCAACCGAACACGTTGCCGCCGAAGCAGAGCGGGGCCACCGTCAGTCCGGACCGGCCGAGCGGGCGCTGTTCCATGGCGTGTGTTCTCCTTTGCGAGCGAGGGGGCTACGAACTGCCGATGGCGATGCCGGCGCCGAACACCAGCAGGCCGCCGACCACCACCTGGAAGGCGGCGGCGAGCAGCGGCGTGTCCATGTAGCGGTTGCGGATCCAGGCGATGGCCGCCAGTTCCAGCACTACGACGCCGGCCGCCACCGCCGTTGCCGTCCAGAAGTCGCGGATCAGGTAGGGCAGGGCGTGCCCCAGGCCGCCCACCGCCGTCATCACCCCGCTCGCCACGCCGCGCAGCCACGGGCTGCCGCGTCCGGTCAGCGAGCCGTCGTCGGACAGCGCCTCGGCGAAGCCCATGCTGATGCCGGCGCCGACCGCCGAGGCGAGGCCGACCAGGAACGTCTCCCACGTGTCGTGGGTGGCGAAGGCGGCGGCGAACAGCGGCGCCAGCGTCGACACCGAGCCGTCCATCAGCCCGGCCAGCCCCGGCTGCACGAACTGCAGGACGAACAGCCGGCGCTCCGCCTCGCCCTCCTTCTGGATGGCCTGCGGGGTGATGCGGGCCTCCAGCCGCTCGGCCGCCGCTTCGTGCCGCCGCTCCTCGGCGGCGAGGTCGCCGAGGAGCTGGCGCACCGCCACGTCCTGCGAGCGCCGCGCGGCGCGGGCGTAGAAGCGCTTGGTCTCCGCCTCCATCAGCTCGGCCTGGGCGCGCACCTTGTCGAGGCCGAGCGGGCGCGACAGCCACACCGGCTTGCGCTGCACGAAGCCCTTCACGTCCTGCCGGCGGATCAGCGGGATGTGGTCGCCGAACCGCGACCGGTAGAGGTCGAGCAGGCGGTGCCGGTGCCCGCTCTCCTCCGTCGCCATGGCGCGGAACATGGCGGCGGTGTCGGGATAGCTCTCGTGCAGGGCGGCGGCGAAGTCGTCGTAGATGCGCTCGTCCTCCTCCTCCAGCGAGATGGCCAGCGCCAGCAGCTCCCGCTCGGTCAGGTCGGAGAAGTTGAGGCTCATGGCGTCCTCGCGTCGGTGGTGCCCGTGCGCGAATCTACACCGCGCCGGCCGCGCGCAGCATGCGGATTTCGGCCAGCAGGTCGTCGATGGCGGCCAGGGCGAAGCTGATCGCCGCCGCGTCGGTCAGGCGGCCGTCCTTGATCTTCTCGTGCACGCTGGCGATCACCACCTGCGGCCGGGCGATGACGCGGCCCATCATGCCGGCCAGCGTCTCGCGCATCTCGTGCTGGGCGCGCACACCGCCGGTGAAGGCGGGCGACGCGGTCATGATGAGGATCGCCTTGCCCTTGACCGGCGCCTGCATGGCTGGCCGCGAGGCCCAATCCAGCGCGTTCTTCAGCACGCCCGACATGCCGTAATTGTACTCCGGCGAGATGACGACCAGCCCGTCGGCCGCCGCTATCGCCTTGCGCAGGGCGACGGCGGAGTCCGGCGTGTTCTCGGCGTCCAGATCCGGGTCGTAGGGCGGAATGTCGTGCAGCGGGAAAAGGTCGAGCGACGCCTTGCCGCCCAGGCCTTCGCCCAACGTCTGCAGCACCGCCGTGCAGTAGGAGTTGCGGCGGATGCTGCCGGAAATGCCGAGGAGGCGGACGGATTCGGTCATGGCGGGGCTCCTGCGGAAGACGGGGACACAGCCCAAGCAACCGGCGGGAGCCTGTATCCGTCACGTCCCCGCGCGCTCCTCGCCGATCCCCGGCAGGTCGAGTTGCCGCTGCGGCGGCGCGCCGTAGTGGTCCCAGGCCAGCTCGTGCGCCAGATAGACCCACGGGCCGGTCAGCGTCGCCCAGGCCGACAGCAGCGCCGCGGTCATGACGTTGCCGATGACGAGGACGTTGGTGGTGAAGTCCAGCGTCGTGATGATCCCGCGGAAGGTCAGCGTCTTCCACACCGCGCGCGGCAGGCCGCCGCCCGGCGGCTCGGCCGCGGGGGCGGGGATGGTCAGCGTGTCCAGCGGCGGCAGCGCCGCCGTGCCGTCGAGTTGATCAAGCTGGTTGAGCTTGCCGCGCTCCACCCGCTCCCACGCGCCCTCGGTCCAGCCGTCGAAGCCCGGCGGCAGCGGCGCGCCGGCGTCGAGCGGTGTGGCGTAGCGGACCTGCACCGCGGCGACCGGGTCGCTGACCCGGACGGCGGCCTCGCCCCAGCGTTCCGGCACCGTCCAGCCCTGGGCGCCGGCGAAGGCCTGCGCCGCCGCCCAGGCCGGGTCGACCGCCATGCCCGTGCCCTCGACCACCGCGGCCCAGGCGCAGGAGCCGTCGTGGTCGGAGGCGTAGCGGACCCGCGCGAAGGGCAGGTCGCCGCGCCCGCACGCCGGGGCGGTGCCCCAGCCGGCGGCGTCGCTGTCGGCGCGGTTCGCCTGCACCAGCAGCGCTCCGGTGACGCGTCCGCCCCGCACCTGCAGCAGCGCCACGCTGGCCACCCCGGCCACCGGCTCACCGGCCCCGGCGGGCACCCAGGGGCCGACGGGCAGCGGCACCTGCTTGCCCTCGACGACGATGCGGTCGCGCAGTTCCGCCGGCTGCGCCGTGGCGGCGAGCGGCGCCAGCAGCGCGGCGGCGAGCGGGAGGAGGCGCCTCATGGCGTCTTCTCCGCGATGCGGGTGGCGTCGAGCGGCCACGGCGTCTCCTCGCCCAGCCCGGGCAGCGCGGTGCGCAGGCCTGCCGGCGCGCCGTAGTGCTCCCAGGCCAGCTCGTGGCCCAGGTAGACCCACGGTCCGATGACGATCGGGAAGGCCGACAGCGTCGCCGCCGTCGCCACGCTGCCGCTGGCGATCAGGTTGGCGGTGAAGTCGAGCGAGGTGGCGATGACGCGGAAGGTGAGGGTCTTCCACACTGCCCGCGGCAGCGACCAGCCGTCCGCCTCCGGCGTCGGCGCCGCGGCCGCCGGTTCGGGAAGGCCGCGCAGCGCCGGCAGCGGCGCGGCGGCGTCCAGGTGGTTGCGCAGGCCGTGCTCCACCGCGGTCCAGGCGGGCTCCGCCCACGCCGCCAGCGCCGCCGGGCCGGGGCTGCCCGCCGGGTCAAGCGCCGCGGCGTAGCGGACCTGCACCGCCGCCAGCGGCTGCGCCACCCGCACGGCGACCACGCCCCACGCCGCGGGAACCGTCCAGCCCTGCGCCGCCGCGAAGCGCCGCGCCTCCGGCCACGCCGCGTCCACCAGTTCGGCCGTGGCGTGGCCGGCGACATGCGCGACGTAGGCGCAGGACAGGTCGTGGTCCGACTTGTAGCGGGTCCTGGCGAAGGGCAGGTCGTGGCGCTCGCAGTGCGGCGGCTCGCCCCATTTCGGCCGCGCGTCCCGCCGGCTGGCCTGCACCAGCACCGCCCCGGCCACCCGCGCGCCGTGCGGGTGCAGCAGGACCACGCTGACCATGTCCGGCTCCTCGGTGCGGGCGGCGGGGATCCAGTCACCGTCCGGCAGCGGCACCTGCTTGCCCTCCAGCGCGAACACGCCGCGCTGCACCGCCTGCGCGGCGACCGGCGGCGCGGCCAGGAGCAGGAGGGCCGCCAACAAGGGACCGAACCGTCGCACCGCACCGCTCTCCCATGTCCGCCGGACCGCTCTTCAAGCTAGAGGGGAGCCGTCCGCCGGGCAAGCGCCGGCGCGGCTTGTCCGTAAGTTGAATTGTCGGCCCTCCACGCCGATGCACAATGGCAGGGCTTTGGGCAGGGGAGGATGAGCGATGGTCCATCGGGTGTTGCTGGCCGTGCTTCTGGTGTTCACCGCGTCCGCCGCCGACGCGCACGGCCCGACGCGCCAGAAGGTCACCAGGACCGTCGTGCTGGCCGCACCCCCGGCCGTCGTCTGGGCCCTGGTGAAGGACTTCGGCAACATGGGCTGGCATCCCGCCATCGCGAAGACGGTGGCGGAGGGCGGCAACGCCGTCGGCGTCACGCGCACGCTGGAACTGCAGGGCGGCGGTGCCATCAAGGAGGCGCTGGAGAAGTACCAGGACGACGCGATGAGCTATTCCTACCGCATCACCGACGTCAGCATCGATGTGCTGCCGGTGGCCAACTACAGTTCGACCATCACGGTGAAGCCGGAGGGCGACGGTTCCGTGGTGGAGTGGCGTGGCGCCTTCTACCGCGGCTACATGAACAACGACCCGCCGGAGAAGTACAACGACGCGGCGGCGGTGAAGGCGGTGTCGGCGGTGTACGAGGGCGGCCTCGCCAACCTCAAGGCGCTGGCCGAGAAGAAGTAGCGTGCGCGCCGCGGCGCTCCTGCTGCTGCTGGCCGCCGCCCCGGCGGCGGCGCAGACGGCGTGGATCACCAACCAGTCGGACGGGACGGTGTCGGTGCTGGACACGGCGCGCCAGGCCGTCGTCGCCACCCTGCCGGCGGGCAGCCGGCCGGCCGGTGTCGCCGCCGCGGCGGACGGCCGGCACGCCTTCGTCACCAGCCCCGACGACCGCCGGGTCTACCGGATCGGCGCGTCGGGCGGCACCGCGCTCGACCGCGCGGTCGGCGATTCGCCGCTGGGCATCGACGTGGATCCTAGTGGAGGGCGCGTCTACGTCGCCGACTGGTACGGCCGCCGCCTGTTCGTGCTGGATCCGGACAGCCTCGGCACGCTGGCCGTGGTGCCGGTGGGCGCGACGCCGGCCGGCGTGACGGTGGCGGCGCGCCGCGGCCTCGTGCTGGTGGCGCAGCGCG
The DNA here is from genome assembly GCF_003116015.1 of Azospirillum sp. TSO22-1. GTDB lineage: Bacteria > Pseudomonadota > Alphaproteobacteria > Azospirillales > Azospirillaceae > Azospirillum. The sequence continues at coordinate 15,357 of NZ_LGQZ01000006.1, read as the reverse complement.
ACGAGGATTCCGTCGCCCTGGTCGATGCCGCCGCCAACCGCGTGGCCGCGTCGGTCGCTGTGGGCGCCCATCCCTTCGGCATCGGCGTCGATCCCGCCGAGGCGCTGGCCTACGTCGCGAACGTGATGAGCGACGACGTCTCGGTGATCGACCTCGACACGCGGCGCGAGGTGGCGCGGGTGCCGGTCGGCAGGACGCCCTACGCCGTCGCCGTGACAGCGGACGGGCGGCGCGCGTTCGTCACCAACCAGCATGACGGCACCGTCTCGGTCATCGACACCGCGCGACGCGCCGTGACCGCCACCATCCCGGTCGGCGAGTACCCGGAGGGCATCGCCGTGCACCCCGACGGTCGCCGGGTGTTCGTTGCCAACTGGTTCAGCAACGAGGTGTGCGTCATCGACGCCGACGGCCTCCAGGTCACCGCCCGCATCCCGACCGGCGACGGCAGCCGCGCCTTCGGCCGCTTCATCGCGCCGCGGTGACTCAGGCCGCGCGGTAGCGCGGCGCGGCGTGGGCCTGGATCAGGTTCGGCAGCATCGCCTGCCGCGCCGCGTCGTACGCCGCCCACTGCCCGGCCTCCGGCAGCGGCGGGATGGTGACCGTCTCGCGCCGGTCGAAGCCGACCAGGGCGGCGTCCACCAGTTCGCCGGTGTCCATGGCGGCGGGAAGCGCGTCCACGTCCCGTCCCGCCTTTTCCCAGATCTCGGTCCGCGTCGCCGAGGGCAGCACCGCCTGCACGTAGACGCCCTTCGGCCCGAGTTCCAGGTGCAGCCCCTGGCTGAGGAACAGCACGAAGGCCTTGGTGGCGCCGTAGACGCTCATCCCCAACTCCGGCGCGAAGCCGACGACGGACGCCACGTTGATAATGGCGCCCGTGCCGGCCGCGGCGAAGCGCGGCGCCACCGCGGCGGCCAGCCGGGTCGGCGCGGTGGCGTTCAGGGCGATGAGGTTGCCCATCTGCTCGGCGCCCTGGTCGAGGAAGCCGCCGGGCAGCGCAGCGCCGGCGTTGTTGACCAGCAGGCCGATGCGCGCGTCGCCGCGCAGCCGCTCCTCGACCGGCTCCAGGTCGGCCGGCGCGGTGAGGTCGGCGCGGATCGTCTCGACCGCGACGCCGGCCTCCCGGCGCAGCCGCGCCGCCAGGGCGTCCAGCCGGGAGACGTCGCGCGCCGCCAGGACGAGGTCGTGGCCGCGCCGCGCGAGGCGGTCGGCGTAGACCGCGCCGATGCCCGACGACGCGCCGGTGACGAGGGCGGTGGTGCTCATCTCTGTCCTCTTTCGATGCAGGGTTTGTTGGGGACGGAGCCTAATGCCCTTGCCATCTGGCGCAAATGTCGTATATGCCACCTTTCAGGACATAGTCGGAGAAACGCCATGCACCGCGTCGGACTGGTCGTGCTGCCCGGCTTCCAGATGATGAGCTTCGCCGCGCTCTCGGTGTTCGAGTTCGCCAATGTGACCCTCGGACGCCCGGTCTATGAGGTGCGCGTCCTCTCGGAGACGGGAGGGCTGGTGCGGACGTCGCTCGGCATGGCGGTGGACACCGCGCCGTTCGGCGACACGCCGTACGACACCGTTCTGTTCGGCGGCGGGATCGGGCACCTGGAGCCGAGTGACGGGCTGCTCGCCTTCGTGCGGCGGTCGATGGCCGGGGCGCGGCGGGTGGCATCGATCTGCATGGGGGCCTACGTGCTCGCCGCGGCGGGCGTGCTGGACGGGCGCAGGGCGACGACGCACTGGGCCGCGGCGCGCGACCTGCAGGCCCGCTATCCGCGGATCCGGGTGGAGCCGGACCCGATCTTCATCGTCGATGGCCCGGTGTGGACCTCGGCCGGGGCGAGCGCCGGCATCGATCTCGCGCTCGGCATGGTCGACCAGGATTTCGGGCCGGAGGTCTGCCGCGCGGTGGCGCGCAAGCTGGTCGTCTACCACCGCCGCGCCGGCGGGCAGTCGCAACACTCGGCGCTGCTGGAACTCGACGCCAAGTCCGACCGCGTCCAGTCGGCGCTCGACTACGCCAAGCGCAACCTGGACAAGCCGCTCGGCGTCGAGGATCTCGCCGGGGCGGCGCGCCTGAGCCCGCGGCAGTTCAGCCGCGTCTTCCGCGCCGAGACCGGCCAGTCGCCGGCCAAGGCGGTCGAGTCGCTGCGCGTCGAGGCGGCCCGCCTGCTGATGGAGCAGTCCAGCCACCCCATCGAAGTCATCGCGGCGCAAACCGGCTTCGCCGATCGCGAGCGGATGCGGCGCGCCTTCCTCCGCGCCTTCGGCCAGCCGCCGCAGGCCATCCGGCGCCTCGCCCACGGCATCTCCCATGGGGCCGCGTGAGGCGGCGGCGCATTGTTGCATCGCAATGAAAATGCCTTCACCTCTAACGAAGGATTAACTTCTCGCATATGCAATATGACCTTCGTGGATCGAGCGTCGGACTCGGGTATGACCCGCACGATGGCGCGCATCCATGCGAAGGGCGGAACACGGTGCGGCGGCAACGCTCTCCTGACACACCACCTTCTTCGTCTTGCATACAACTTAAAGCCGATTAAGCGTTGGCTTTAACATATCATCAGTGGAGAAATGGTAATGTCTCAGAAGATCGCGCTCGTCACCGGGGCCATGGGCGGCCTCGGCACCGCCATCTGCCAGGCGCTGGCCAAGGACGGCTTCGCCGTTGCCGCCAACTGCCTGCCCAACTACGAGCCGGCCGCGGTGTGGCTGGGCCAGCAGGAGGCCGCCGGCTTCAAGTTCTACATGGTCGAAGGCGACGTGTCCGATTTCGAGAGCTGCAAGGCGATGGTCGCGACGGTCGAGGACCGGCTCGGTCCGGTCGATGTCCTGGTGAACAACGCCGGCATCACCCGCGACAAGTTCTTCCCGAAGATGGACAAGGGGCACTGGGACGCGGTGATCTCCACCAACCTCAGCAGCCTGTTCAACGTCACCCAGCAGGTGTCGGCGAAGATGGCTGAGCGCGGCTGGGGCCGCATCATCAACATCTCGTCGGTGAACGGCGTGAAGGGGCAAGCCGGCCAGACGAACTACTCGGCCGCCAAGGCGGGCGTCATCGGCTTCACCAAGGCGCTCGCCGCCGAACTGGCGGCCAAGGGCGTCACCGTCAACGCGATCGCGCCCGGCTACATTGGCACCGACATGGTCATGGCGATCCGTGAGGACATCCGCCAGGGCATCATCGACTCCGTTCCGATGAAGCGCCTGGGCAAGCCGGAGGAGATCGGCGGCGCCGTGTCGTACCTCGCGTCCGAAATGGCGGGCTACATCACCGGCACGACGCTGAACATCAACGGCGGCCTGCACTATCAATAACGCGCGCCGCGCGTTCGATTCGGGTGTGAAGAACGCCCGCCTTTCCGGCGAAGAGAGCCGGGAAGGCGGGCGTTTCTCATTCCGCCAGATGCCCGAGCGGCAGCGCCGTGCGGTAGCGCACCTGCTTGAGCGCGAAGCTGGAGCGGATGCTGGCGACGCCGGGGATGCGGGTCAGGTGCTCCTTCAGGAAGCGCTCGTAGCTGGCGAGGTCCGGCACCACCACACGCAGCAGGTAGTCGGCGTCGCCGGTCATCAGGTAGCACTCCAGCACCTCCGGCCGGTTCATCACCGCGTTTTCGAAGGCGTCGATGCGCTCCTCGACCTGCCGTTCCAGGCTGACGCTGATGAAGACGTTGACCGGCAGGTCGACCGAGGCTGGGGCGACCAGCGCCACGTAGCCGGTGATCACCCCGGCGTCCTCCAGCGCCTTCACCCGGCGCAGGCACGGCGACGGCGACAGGCCGACGCGTTCGGCCAGTTCGTTGTTGGGCTGGCGGCTGTCCTGCTGGAGCAGCGTCAGGATCTTGCGGTCGACGCGGTCGAGTTTGGCTTTTGGCATCCGATGCCGTTTCTCCGGAAAATTCGCAATCGGATGCTAAACCACGCGCGTTTCCGGCACCACTTCGCAAGCATCTGCCCCGTCACAGATGATAGGCTGGACCAATCATTCCCGGCCTTCCGCGAAAGGGTATCCCATGGCCACGACCGTCCCGCACCACGCCGACCTCGCCTGTCTGCAGGAGCTGGAGCGCAAGGTCCTCTGGCTCGCCTCCTGGACCATCCACCACGCCAACCACGTTCGCCCGAACGTCGACGGGTTGAAGATCGGCGGGCACCAGGCGTCGTCCGCCTCGTTGGCGGCCATCATGACGGCGCTCTACTTCTCCGCCCTGCGGCCGGAGGATCGGGTGGCGGTGAAGCCGCACGCCAGCCCGATCTTCCACGCCATCCAGTACCTGCTGGGCAACCAGACGCGTGAGAAGCTGGAGAACTTCCGCAGCTACAAGGGGGCGCAGTCCTACCCGTCGCGCACCAAGGACATCGACGACGTGGACTTCTCCACCGGCTCGGTCGGGCTGGGTGTGGCGCAGACGCTGTTCGCCTCGCTGGTGCAGGACTACCTGAAGGCCAAGGGGCTGGCCAAGGACCTGCCGGAGGGCCGCATGGTGTCGCTGGTCGGCGACGCCGAGATGGACGAGGGCAATATCTTCGAGGCCCTGCTGGAGGGCTGGAAGCACGGCCTGCGCAACACCTGGTGGATCGTCGACTACAACCGCCAGAGCCTGGACGCGGTGATCCGCGAGGGCCTGTGGGAGCGGTTCGAGAACATCTTCCGCGCCTTCGGCTGGGACGTGGTGATCCTGAAGTACGGCACCCTGATGCGGGAGGCCTTCCGGGAGCCCGGCGGCGAGCGGCTGCGCGACTGGATCGACCGCTGCCCGAACCAGCTCTATTCGGCGCTGACCTATCAGGGCGGGGCCGCGTGGCGGAAGCGGCTGATGGACGAGCTGGGCGACCAGGGTGCGGTGTCGGCGCTGATCGGGCGGCGCAGCGACGCGGAGCTGGCGCGGCTGATGGGCAACCTGGGCGGCCACGACCTGCCGTCGCTGCTCGACGCCTTCGCCGAGGCGCGGACGCACGACCGGCCGGTCTGCTTCATCTGCTACACCATCAAGGGCGCCGGCCTGCCGCTGGCCGGGCACAAGGACAACCACGCCGGCCTGATGACGCCCGCGCAGATGGAGGCGTTCCAAGCCGCCAACGCCGTCCGCCCCGGCCACGAGTGGGACCGGTTCGAGGGCACGGCTCTGCCGGCGGCAACGCTGGAGGCGTTCCTGAAGCGGGTGCCCTTCGCTGCCAGGGGGCGCCGCCGCTACACCGCGCCCGCCGTGGCGGTGCCGGCGGCGCTGCCGGCGCCGGCGCAGAAGAGCATGTCCACCCAGGCGGCCTTCGGCCTGATCCTGAACGAGCTGGGGCGCGAGCGCTCCGACTTCGCCGACCGCATCGTGACGACGGCGCCGGACGTCACCGTCTCCACCAACCTGGGCGCCTGGGTGAACCGGCGTGGGCTGTTCGCCAAGGCGGAGATGGCCGACCTGTTCAAGAAGGAGCGCATCCCCTCCACCTACAGCTGGGAGTTCTCGCCGAAGGGCCAGCACCTGGAGCTGGGCATCGCGGAATCGAACCTGTTCATCCTGCTGTCGGCGCTCGGCCTGTCGCACTCCGTGTTCGGGGAGCGGCTGCTGCCCATCGGCACGGTCTACGACCCGTTCATCATGCGCGGGGCGGACCAGCTGAACTACGCCTGCTACCAGGACGCCCGCTTCCTGCTGGTGGCGACGCCGTCCGGCGTGACGCTGGCGCCGGAGGGCGGGGCGCACCAGTCCATCGCCACGCCGCTGGTCGGCATGGCGCAGGACGGGCTGGCGTACTTCGAACCCGCTTTCGCCGACGAACTGGCCGTGGTCATGCGCTGGGCCTTCGACTACATGCAGCGCGATGGCGAGGGCGCACCCAGCGAGCAGACCTGGCTGCGCGACGAGACCGGCGGCTCGGTCTACCTGCGCCTGTCGTCGCGCACGCTGGAGCAGCCGACCCGCTCCCTTGACGCCGATCTCGAGCGCGACGTCGTGCTCGGCGCCTACTGGCTGCGGCGGCCGGGGCCGAACGCCCAGGTGGTGATCGCCTACACCGGCGCGGTGGCGCCGGAGGCCATCGAGGCGGTGGGCCTGATCGGCGAGGACCGGCGCGATGTCGGGCTGCTGGCCGTCACCTCCGCCGACCGCCTGCACGCGGCGTGGAGCGCCGCGCAGCGCGCCCGCGAACGCGGCCTGACCCACGCGCGCTCGCACGTCGAACGCCTGCTGGGCGGCTTGCCGCCGCACTGCGCGTTGGTGACGGTGGTGGACGGCCATCCGGCGACGCTGGGCTGGCTCGGCTCGGTCGAGGGGCACCGGACGCGGGCGCTGGGCGTGGAGCACTTCGGCCAGACCGGCACCATCGCCGACCTGCACCGCCACTACGGCATCGACGCCCAGGGCATCGCGCGGGCTGCCGAGGCGCTGTCGCCCGGCCGGCCGGTGCGGCACCTGCGCGCCGTGTAGGGAAGAACTATTTGCGCCCATACGGGAGTATGCACTCTTGCATTGTGACAATAGCAGAGTTGCTCAACCATGACTCGACTTCCCGAACCCGCCGGCCGTAGCGTGGTCGGAGGCAGTGACAGGGCTTCGGTGTTCTTCGATGTGCAACGCAATCTGCGGTCCGACGTGCCGGGCGATCACGGCGGTCCGGGGACTCTCCCGCCAGCGGGTCGGATTGGAGACGAGGGAGTATCTGCTGCGCGTGGAACGCCACCTGCTGACGCTGTTGAGCGCCGGACGGGTGGGCGGCCCCGGTGCCCGCGACAGAAGATGTCCCTAATATTCGCGCCGTTTGACTTCAGTCAACGCGACGCCGGCTCGCCGGCGCTATCAAGAGGGTGTCTCAACCCTCCCTGAAGAACACTGGGCCGCTCTCAGCGGCCCTTCTTTTTGGGGACTTGCCCTTACTAGGGAAAGGGGCTTACCCTTCGCGGCGAGGCCAGGGAGGGATAAAGAAGACCGGCCCTCAAGGGGATGCCCCGTGCACGCACACGGGGCATCCTGCTTTCAGCTCCCCCCGGCTCTGTCGATCCCGCGCCCTGACGCGACGGCGCGGGCAAAGCACCGGAAGTGTGAGGCGGCCAACAGTCCGCGGGAGAATCCTCGGGTAGGGTCACGCTGCCGACGCCCAGGCGGGGCCGGCATGCCATTCCCCCTGGAGGCTTTCCGCATGGTCTGCACCCCATCGCTTTCCGCGTCCGCCACCATCCCCCGCGGCAAGGGAACGGCACGATGAGGGGAACTCCATCGGAGATGTGGCGGAACCTGGGATCGTGCCGGGGCGCGTTGCTGGTCGCCGGGCTGCTGAGCGTGTTCGTCAACCTCCTGCAGCTCGCCTCGCCGCTCTACATGATGCAGGTCTACGACCGGGTGCTGAACAGCCGCAGCGAGGGCACGCTGGCGATGCTCACGCTCATCACGCTGGGCATGATGCTGGTGTCCGCCCTGCTGGAGCTGTGCCGCGCGCGGGTGCTGGTGCGCACCGGGGCGATCCTCGACGAGGAGCTGAACGTCCGGCTGTTCGACGCCCAGTTCGAACGGCGGCTGCGCGCGCCCGGCGCCCCCCGGACTCAGCCGTTGCAGGACCTGACCACGCTGCGCCAGTTCCTGACCGGGTCGGGGCTGTTCGCCTTCTTCGACGCGCCGTGGGCGCCGGTCTTCATGGCGGTGCTGTTCCTCTTCCACCCGCTGCTCGGCGGCATCGCGCTCGGCGGCGGGGGCCTGCTGTTCCTGCTGGCGCTTGCCAGCGAGGCCGCCGCCCGCGCGCCGCTGCGTCTGGCGAACGCCGAGGCCGCCGCCGGCCTGCACGCCGCCGAGGTCGCCCTGCGCCACGTCGAGGTGGTGGAGGCCATGGGCATGCTGCCGGGCCTGCGCCGCCGCTGGCAGCGGCGCCACCGCAGCATGCTGGGCTATCAGGCGCAGGCCAGCGACCGCTCCGCCCTGCTCGCCGCCGCCAGCCGCTTCACGCGCATCGCCTTGCAGACGGCGCTGCTCGGCACCGGTGCCTACCTCGCCATCGTCGGCGCGATCACGCCGGGCATGATGATCGGCGCCTCGATCCTCGGCGGCAAGGCGCTGGCGCCGGTGGATGCCGCGGTCGCCGGCTGGAACGGCCTCGTCGGCGCCCGCATGGCGTGGCGCCGGCTGGCGGAGCTGCTGGAGGCGGCGCCGCCAGCCCCGGCGCGCATGGCGCTTCCCGCCCCCACCGGCCGCATCGCGTTCGAGGGCGTGGCGGCCGTGCCGCCGGGCGCCACGGTGCCGACGGTGCGGGCCCTGTCCTTCACCATCGCGCCGGGCGAGGCGGTGGGCATCGTCGGCCCCAGCGCCGCCGGCAAGTCGACGCTGGCCCGGCTGCTGGTCGGCGTGTGGCACCCCCGCGCCGGCACGGTGCGCCTGGACGGCGCCGACGTGGCGGCGTGGCCGCGCGCGGCGCTCGGGCCGCACGTCGGCTACCTGCCGCAGGACGTGGCGCTGCTGGACGGCACCGTCGCCGAGACCATCGCCCGCTTCGGCGACGTGGATCCTGGCGCGGTGGTGGCGGCGGCACGCCGGGCCGGCGTGCACGACATGATCCTGCGCCTGCCGCAGGGCTACGACACCCTGGTCGGCGATGGCGGTGCCGCGCTGTCCGGCGGGCAGCGGCAGCGCCTGGGGCTGGCGCGGGCGCTCTACGGCGACCCGGCGCTGCTGGTCCTGGACGAGCCGAACGCGAACCTGGACGAGGAGGGGGAGGCGGCGCTGCTCGCCGCCATCGCCGCGCAGAAGGCCGCCGGCCAGACCCTCGTCGTCGTCACCCACCGGCCGAGCGTCCTGACGGCCATGGACACGGTGATGGTGATGCGCGACGGCATGATCGCGCTGCACGGCCCGCGCGCCGAGGTGCTGGCCAAGGTGACGCGCCCCGTCGCCGCCCGCCCACCGCTGGCTGCGGCCTGCCCGGCATGACCCGCAACCGATCGGACTGGAGAGGATCCATGGAACGCTTCCCAATGGGGGCTGTCGCCCTCGACCGGCCGGCGCCGCCGGTGCCGGCCAGTGTGCGCGGGCCAGCGTTGGCCGGGCTGCTGGTCATCGCCACCGCCTTCGGCGGCTTCGGCGGCTGGGCGGCGCTGGCGCCGCTGAACAGCGCCGTCGTCGCCCAGGGCACGGTGACCGTCAGCGGCAGCCGCCGCGATGTGCAGCACCTGGAGGGCGGCATCGTCCGCGACCTGCTGGTGCGCGACGGCGACGTGGTGGCGGCCGGCGACGTGCTGCTGCGCCTGGACTCGTCCCGCGCCGCCGCCAGCCTGGGCGTGCTGCGCGCGCAGCTCGACGCCGATCTGGCGCAGGAGGCCCGTCTGCTCGCCGAGCGCGGGCAGCGCGACGAGCCGGCCTTCCCCGACGAACTGCTGGCCCGCGCCGAGGATTCCGGGGTGGCCGGCATCCTCGCCGGGCAGCGGCTGTTGATGGAGACGCGGCGGCAGGCGCGCGACGGGCAGGTGTCGATCCTGCGCCAGCGCGTTGCGCAGTACCAGGAGCAGATCGGCGGCCTGAACAGCCAGATCCTGGAGAAGCGGCGGCAGCTCGCCCTGCTCGGCGAGGAGTTGGCTGACAAGCGCTTCCTGTTCGGCAAGGGCTATTCGCCGAAGGCGCAGGTCCTGGCGCTGGAGCGCGAATCGGCGCGCCTGAACGGCGAGAACGGCGAGCACGGCGGCGATATCGCCCGCGCCCGGCAGGCGATCGGCGAGGCCGAATTGCAGGTCCTCCAGGTCTCCCGCACCTTCCAGGACGAGGTGGCGCAGGAGCTGCGCAAGGTGCAGGTGGAGATCGCCGACCTGCGCGAGCGCTTCGCCGCGACCGGGGACATGGTGCGCCGGCTGGACGTGCGGGCGCCGGTGGCGGGCACGGTGGTCGGGCTGACCGCCCACACCGAGGGCGGCGTCATCGCCCCCGGCTCGGTGGTGATGCAGATCGTGCCGCAGCACGAGCCGCTGGTAGTCGAGGCGCAGGTGGCGCCCAACGACGTCGGCCACCTGCACCCGGGCCAGGAGGCCGGCGTGCGCTTCCCCGCCTTCGCCGGCCGCACCACGCCGCCGGTCTTCGGCAGCGTCGAGCAGGTCTCCGCCGACCGTATGGTGGACCAGCGCAGCGGGCTTCCCTACTACCTCGTGCGCGTCACCGTGCCCGATGGCGAGCTGAAGCGGCTTGAGGACCGGAAGGTCATCGCCGGCATGGCCGCCGACGTGATGATGACCACCGGCGAGCGCACGGCGCTGCACTACCTGGTGTCGCCCCTGCTGGACATCCTGGAGAAGTCCATGCGGGAGCGGTGAGGGGGAGGGCTCCGCTCCCCGGACAGGACCGATCCGCCGGCCGCCTCCGCGCAAGCGGAGGCGGCACCGGCGGGTTTTGTCTTTTGCGTTTATTTGCGCATAGCGCTCCTGCCTTTAACGTCAACTGTGGATGACTGCAAAAATGTGGCCCAGCTCACAGTTGGGTGGCCGTGAAGCCCCTATTGTCGGGAGTCTTGGACAAGCCCTGCACAGCCCCGGATCGGATAGGAGACTTCCCATGGCCCTGAACGCACTTTGCAGCACGCAGGTCGCCACCGGCGACAACGTCTACGTCAAGTCCCTGCTCAACGGGGGCTGGCGGTGGGACACCTTCAACCAGACCGGCGACACCAACATCGTCCGCTGGGACATCGACGGCGCCGGCTGGACCCCCGACCAGGTCGCCGCGCTGCGGGCGGCGGCCGAGCAGTCGTTCCACGCGTGGTCCGACGTCGCGCACATCGAGTTCCAGCACGCGCCCAACGCCGGCAGCGCCGAGATCCTGCTCCACATCGCCCACTCCAGGGACATCGCGAATTACGGCGGCTATGCCGGCACACCGGGGGAGGCGACGGCGCAGCACTCCGTCCCAGGCAACAGCGCGCTGGCGCTGACCGACGTCGGGCGCGCCCACGTCTACGTCGCCATCGACGGGACCGGCGGGGCCAACGTGCCGATCTGGAGCACCAGCGGCGGCAAACCGGTCATCTCCGAGTCCGGATGCGAGCTGATCACCCACGAGATCGGCCACGCCATCGGTCTGGCGCACCCGCACGACAAGGGCTCGCAGGGGCAGTCGGAGCTGTTCCCCGGCGTCGACGGCAAGACGCCGGCCGGCGCGTCCACCCCCATCCAGAACGACCTGGGCGACAACGCGCTCAACCAGAAGCTCTACACGATCATGTCCTACAACGAGGCGCAATCGCCGGTGTCGAGCCCGGCCGGCGGCCCGCAGGGCGGCGCGCTGACCACGCCGATGGCCTTCGACATCGCCGCGAGCCAGAAGATCTACGGCGCCAACACCGACCACCAGGGCGGCAACGACACCTACGTCCTGCCGGAGCCCGGCTCGGCGGCCGGCGCGACGTGGCAGTGCATCTGGGACACCGGCGGGCACGACCGCATCATCTACGAGGGCACGGCCAACGCCGTCATCGACCTGCGGCCGGCGACGCTCGACAATTCGCCGACCGGCGGCGGCATGGCCTCCTACACGTGGCGGTCGACCTCCACCGACCTGCAGTTCGGCCGCGGCGGCACCATCGCCGCGGATGTCACCAACGTCCTGCCCGACGAGGGCGGCGTCACCGGTGTCGTCATCGAGGACGCCTGGGGCGGCGCCGGCAGCGATTCGATCTGGGGCAGCGCCGGCGACAACCTGCTGCACGGCGGCGACGGCAACGACGTGCTGTACGGGTTGGAGGGCAACGACATCTTCAACGGCGACCCCGGGAACGACGTGATGGACGGCGGCCTGGGCAACGACAAGTTCGTCTTCGAGCTGAATTTCGGCGCCGACCACATCGACTCCTTCGACGCCGACCCGACCGACGGCCAGGACCTGCTGGACATCGCCGAGACCGGGGTGACCGAGGCCAGCTTCAGCGCCGAGGTGGGGATCACCCAGACCGGGAGCGACACCGAGATCCACATCGGCGGCAACATGATCACGCTGGTCGGGGTGGACGCCCAGACGATCGACCAGAGCGACTTCGTGTTCGTGTGATCCCGACGCATCCCCCGCGCCACCCCAGCACATGGAGGCTTCCATGGCCGCGACCTTCACCGTCAACAACTGGACCGTCACCACCCTGGGCGCGGAGAGCGCCGACCCGGTCGTCAACGTCACCGGCACATCCGGCAGCGTCAGGCTGTCGCCGTCGTTCGTAGACTCCGCGCCTGTCACCTACGTGTTCCAGGACAATCTGCCGAACGACATCGTGTCGAACGACCTGCGCTTCGACCTGGACCTCAGGGTCCGCAACGCGTCGGACTTCGCCGTCAACCAGCTGACGGTCGACACCCTGACCATGCCGCCGACGACCTACATCGTGAACGACGTCGGGGCGCTGCACCCGACGCTGGCGCATTTCCACCCGGCGGCGGCGCCGACGCCCGGCACCTATTTCGACCACGCCGGCTACAAGACCGGCACCAGCGAGAACACCGGCACCAACCTCAACGGCGCCAACCACGTGTACCTGACCGGCACCCAGGCGGGCTGGGACGAGAACACCGGCTGGGGCGCGGCCAAGGTGCACCATTGGGACGGCCAGTTCGCGCTGATCACCACGCCGGTGCCGATCGGCGACTTCGGCGGCATGTTCGACGGGCTGAAGGGCGGCCAGCACTTCACCTGGAAGTCGGCATGGTATGCCAAGACGGACGGTGAGTCCTACACCGGCGAGACCTTCGAGGATCTCGCTTACGGGCAGGCCGGCAACAACCTGATGGCCGGCGGCTACGGCCGCGACGGGCTGGTCGGCGGCGAGGGCAACGACACCCTCAACGGCGAGCAGGACGCCGACTTCCTGTGGGGCCAGACCGGGGACGACAGCCTCAACGGCGGTGTCGGCAAGGACTGGCTGGACGGCGGGGCCGGCAACGACACGCTCAACGGCGACTACGACGGCGACTGGATGGCCGGCGGGCCCGGCGACGATCTCTACTATGTCAACGACGCCGCCGACGCGGTCCAGGAGTTCATCGGCGGCGGCTACGACCGCGTGATCGTCAGCACCCTCTACTACAGCATGTCGAACGGGGTGGAGGAGGCGACGCTCGAGCACTCGGCCGGCCGCGACGTGTCCGGCAACGAGTACGACAACGTCATCAACGGCAACGGCTTCAACAACACGTTCTACGCCCTGTCGGGCAACGACCGGATGCTCGGCGAGGACGGGGCGGACTGGATGGAGGGCGGCTTCGGCAACGACGCGCTGGTGGGCGGCCCCGGCGACGACACGCTGGACGGCGGCGACGACGCTGACACGCTGGAGGGCGGTTCCGGCAGGGACCAGCTCACCGGCGGGCTCGGCACCGACCAGCTGAGCGGCCACGAGGACGCCGACCGCTTCGTCTTCCTCCGCGCCGACGAGATCGGCAAGGGGCTGGAGGGCGACACCATCGCCGACTTCTTGCAGGCTCAGGGCGACACCATCGAACTGAAGGGCATCGACGCGAACACCGCGAACGTCGAGGACGACGCCTTCACCTACATCGGCGAGCAGGCGTTCGGCGGCGTCGCCGGGCAGCTGCGCCTGGTCGATGGCACCCTCCAGGGCGACGTCGACGGCGACAGTGCCGCCGATTTCGACCTGCACCTGGTCGGGGTGTCCTCGCTGGCGGAGGCGGACCTGATCCTGTGACCGGACCGCCCGTCCGCACACCCCCACACCGCGCCAACCCCACAGGAGGCCACGCATGACGACCTCGACCTTCACGCTGAAGGACTGGACGGTTTACGCCCTGTCCGGCGAGACCGCCCCGGCCAGCTTCGACGCGGCGAGCAACACGCTGACGCTGTCGCCATCGCTCACCGACACGGCGCCCATCGTCTACCAGTTCTACGACAACCACTTCGACATCGGCAAAACCACGGCCGAGGTGCAGAACGACCTGCGCTTCGACATGAAGCTGAACCTCGCCAACGACGGCCGCTCGGCCTTCTCCGACTTCATCGTCGATGCGGTGACGATGCCGCCGGTGAACATCGTCGGCAACGACGGTCACCCGACGCTGGCGCACTTCCACCCCTCGGCGATCACCACGCCGGGCAGCCTGACGCAGTCCAACGCCTACCGGCTCGAAATGGAATCGAGCTACGCGACCACGAAGCCGAACCTGCACGGCGCCACCCGCGCGCACCTGTTCGGCGACCTCGTGGAGCCCGGCGAGACGGCGAACTGGACCGCCGCCAAGGTGCACCACTGGGACGGCGTCTTCTCGCTGGTGATCACCCCCATCACCTCGGCCACCTACTACGCGCCGTACGGCGACGCCGGCAACCGCCTGCAGGGGTTGAGCACCACCAATCCGGCCAGCGGCTCGCAGGTCGCCTACGAGAACGTGGTGAACCAGCACTACTCGCCCGACGTCATCGGCACCGCGCGCAGCGACCTGCTCGTCGGCGCCGACGGCGACAGCAGCATCACCGGCGGCGACGGGCGCGACACGGCGCTCGGGCGCGACGGCAACGACACGCTCGCGGGCGGGAACGACGGCGACTTCCTGTACGGTGGGAACGGCACCGACACGGTCCTGGGCGGCGACGGCAACGACGTCGCCGACGGCGGGGCGGACGCCGATTCCCTGGACGGCGGGACGGGCGACGACCTGCTGCTCGGCGGGGCCGGAAACGACACGCTGGTGGACGGCGCCGGCAACGACACGATGGACGGCGGGCTGGATGACGACACCATGGACGGCGGGTTCGGCGACGACGTGATGACCGGCAACTACGGCATCGACCACGTCAACGGCGGCGGCGGCAACGACCAGATCAGGGGCGACATCGGCGACGACCAGATGCAGGCCGGCGACGGCGACGACACGGCGAACGGCGGCGAGGGGGCGGACTGGGTGACCGGCAACGCCGGCAACGACGTGGTCTACGGCGGCTTCGGCATCGACACGCTGAACGGCGCCGACGGCAACGACACGCTCGACGGCGGCCCCGACGCCGACCTGGTGATCGGCGACGGCGGCCTCGACCACCTGACCGGCGGCGAAGGGGCCGACCGCTTCGACTTCAACCGCGTCAGCGACAGCCGCGCCGGTGCCGAGCACGACCTCATCGAGGACTTCGGCATCGGCACCGGCGACCGCTTCGACGTGGCCGGCATCGACGCCAAGTCGGGCAGCGGGGCGGCCAACGACGCCTTCACCTACATCGGCGACGAGGCGTTCCACGGCCGCGCCGGCGAGCTGCGCTACGCTGGCGGGCTCGTGCAGGCGGACGTGAACGGCGACGGGACGGCCGACTTCGAGGTGGAGATCGTCGGCGCCCCGGCGCTGGACGTGGATCACTTCATCCTGTAGCGGCGCGGCGGCCGCCCCCCCCCCCCCCCCCCCGGCCGGGA
>NZ_LGQZ01000056.1 GCF_003116015.1 Azospirillum sp. TSO22-1 | reverse complement strand
TCGACGGCGATCTCGTCGAAGGGGTTCATCGACATCTTGACGTTGGCGGTCTCCACGCCCGAGCCGTCCGCCTTCACGCGGATCTTCACGTTGTAGTCGACCACCCGCTTCACGGGCACCAGCACCTTCATCGTCTCTTCCCCTCTCTGTGTCTCTCGGCGCTCTTCCCGGCTGTCACGCCGCCTGCTCCACCGGCAGGCTCTGCGGCCGCCAGGACGCCACGAAGTCCGGCATCGGCGGGCTTTCGTGCGGCATGCCGGCCTCGCGCAGCATCGCCGCCGGCGCCACGATGCCGCCCTTGCCGACGAACGCCCCCTGCATCACCGCCACCGCCGCGGTTCCCTGCGGCGTCTCGGCGCGCTGCTCCATGTAGAACCAGCGGTCGTCCCAGCACAGCACCCGGCTGACCACCTCGTAGCGCTGGAACGGCTTCAGCGGCCGGCGGAAGCGCATGGTGCTGGCGCCCAGCACCGGCCGCCAGCGGTTGCGCAGCATGGTTCCGGCCATCCCGGACCGCACGACGAGGTCCAGGCGACCGAGGTCCATCACGCTGAAATAGCGCGCGTTGGTCATGTGCATGTTGAGATCGAGGTCGGAAGGCCACACGCGGAACGCGACGCGCGACTCTTCCATCGGCGCCAGCCGCTTGCGCAGCAGCGACGCGACGATCACCAGCACCAGACGGAACAGCAGGTTCATGCCGTGCCTCCCAACCCTCCTTGGCGGAGGCCCGGGCGGCACGGAGCCGGCGTCAGGCCTCCAGCGGGGTGCCGCGCTCCTTGAGCGTGTTCACCACCTGCGTTTCGATATCCTTCAGCTCCGAGACGGTGGCCTCCAGGTCCTGGCGCTGCTGGGCCAGGGCGTCCAGACGCTCGCGGATACGGGCGAGCAGGACGCGCATCTGCTCCTGCTGGCTGGGGTCCACGTTGTAGAGATCCAGGTACTCCTTGATCTCCTCCAGCGAGAAGCCCAGGCGCTTGCCGCGCAGGATCAGCTTCAGCCGGGCGCGGTCGCGCTTGGAATAGACCCGGTTGTTGCCGACGCGCCGCGGCGAAAGCAGGCCCTTGGCCTCGTAGAACCGCAGGGTCCGGGGCGTGATCCCCAGTTCCTCGGCCAGCTGGTTCACCGTGTAGAGCTCATCCATGGGCGCGCGCACCTTCGTCTCCCGTTGCACCGGCTTGTCGTTGGCGTCCAGGTCATGGACGTGACGCTTTCGTAAACGTCCGAACCGCCGGTTGGTCCCTTCCTAGCACAGGAAGGGCCTGCGACAAAGTGCGCGTCCCGCTTATCCCTCCCGTTTCTGCTTCTCCTCGGCGATCAGCTCCTTCTTGGACAGCTTGCCGATGGCGGTCTTGGGCAGTTCGTCGCGGAACTCGATGTGCTTGGGCATCTCGATGCGCGACAGCTTGTCGGCCAGGAACTCCTTCAACCCCTCGGCGGTCAGCGCGGAATCCTTGCGGCGCTGCACGAAGGCCTTGGGGCTCTGGCCGCGGTAGTCGTCGGGCACGCCGATGACGGTCACCGCCTCGACCTCCGGGTGCAGGTAGACCGCCTCCTCGATCACGCGCGGGTAGACGTTGTAGCCGCCGCAAATGATCAGGTCCTTCAGGCGGTCCATCAGGAAGATGTAGCCCTCCTCGTCCATGATGCCGACGTCGCCGGTGCGGAGGTACCCGCCGACGATGGTCTGCGCGGTGTCGTCCGGCCGTTTCCAGTAGCCGGCCATGACGTGCGGCCCGGCGATCACCACCTCGCCCTTCTCGCCGACCGGCAGCGGCCTGGACGGGTCCTCCAGAGAGCGGATCTCCATGACGGCGCCGGGCAGCGGCATGCCGATGGAGCCCTCCTTGTTCACCCCGGTCAGCGGGTTGGCTGAGGACACCGGCGAGCACTCGCTGAGCCCGTAGCCCTCCACCAGCACGCAGCCGGTGACCGATTCGAACTGCCGCTTCAGCTCCAGCGGCAGCGGCGCGCCGCCGGACAGGCAGTAGCGGATCGAGGTCAGCGGGTACTTGGCAAGGTCCGGATGGCCCAGCAGCGCCTTGTACATGGTAGGCACGCCGGGGAAGAGGGTCGGCCGGCGCTTGGCGATGGTCTTCAGCACCTGCGCCACGTCGAAGCGCGGCAGCAGAACCAGTTCCACCCCCGCCGCGAGGCCGAGATTCATCACCACCGTCATGGCGAAGACGTGGAAGAACGGCAGCGCCGCCAGCATGCGCTCCTCGCCCAGCCGCACGCCGGGGAACCAAGCGGACACCTGCTGCACGTTGGCGGTCAGGTTGGCGTGCGTCAGCATGGCGCCCTTCGGCACGCCGGTGGTGCCGCCGGTGTACTGCAGCACGGCGATGGAGGTGCGCGGATCCACCGCCACCGGCTTGTATTTTCCGTCGTTGGCGAGCAGCGCGTCGAACGGCACGTGCGTGTCGTCCACCGGGATGTTCGCCAGTTCGGAGCGCTTCAGCACCTTGAACAGCCAGCCCTTCACGGTCGGCAGGATGCCGTCCATGCGGCAGACCACGACGCGCTTCAGCCGCGTGGTGCCCAGCATGGCGCCGACGCGCGGGTAGACCTGCTTCACGTCCAGCGTGACCATCAGGTCGGTCTCGGAATCCTCGATCTGGTGGGCCAGTTCGCGCTCGACGTAGAGCGGGTTGTAGTTGACCACCGTGCCGCCGGCCTTCAGCACGGCGAAATAGCAGACGACGTAGTACGGCGTGTTCGGCAGGCACAGCCCGACCTTGGCTCCCGGCCCGACGCCCAGCGCCTGGAAGCCCTTGGCGGCGCGGTTCACCAGGTCCGCCACCTCGGCGTAGGTATAACGGCGGCCGAGGAAGTCGAGGCACGGGCGCCCGGCGAATCGCGCCGCGGCGGCGTCGAACAGCTCCCCCAGCGTCTGCGGCGCGATCGGCATGGACCAATCGATGCCGTCGGGGTAATGCGCCAGCCACGGGCGCTCGACCTCACGAGTTTCGGCAGGATCATGGCGCGTCTCGGGCATCTGCTGCATACGTCACTCCCCAGTTCTTTCTCGCGCGGCCGGGGCCAAGCCCAACGCGCTCTTTATGACGTTGACGTAAACGTAAACCACGGGTACTGTCAAGCGCGTTGCACACCAACAGTCCGCACACAGAATCGGAGAAGCTTTTCATGGTCGATGAACTCGTCCGCGACATCCAGGCCCGCTCGGCGCAGTTGCGCGGCCTGAACGCCCGGGTGCGCTTCGTGCTCGGCGGCAGCGGCGACGTCATCCTGGTGGACGCCACCACGACGAACGTCAGCGTCGCCCGCGCCGACGGCGAGGCGGACTGCACGTTGCGCATCACGGCGGAGAATCTGGGCAAGCTGATCAACGGCAAGCTCAACCCGGTGCTGGCCTACACCATGGGCAAGCTGAAGGTGGAGGGCTCCACCGCCGTGGCCATGAAGCTGTCCTCCATGCTCGACGGCTGAGAGCGATTCGCGCACGCGGCATGCCCTTGACGCATTCGTCAGCGCACGCTAGCGTTGGTCCTACCAATCGGGCGTTTTTTTAGAGACGGGCGCCCGCGGCGGCGGTGCAGCAATCCGGGGCAAACTCCGGCGGCCGCGACAGCCGAGTGTTCCAAGGAGGGTTGACGGTATGCCTCACGTTGCAGGCGCCGTGGAGACAGCCGTGTCCGGCGGTCGCGCGTTCTCGCGCGCCGCCGGCCTCGCGCTCCTGATCGCGAGCTTCTGGTTCGCTGGTTCCGCCCAGGCGGCGGAGCCCAAGGTTCTCACCTACAGCATCCTGATGGACGGCAGCCCGGTCGGGCAGGAGCAGGTCCGCGTCCAGCCGCAAGGCGACACCGTAAAGGTGGACGTCACCGCCTCCACACGGGTGAAGGTGCTGTTCCTCAACTTCCGCTACGACCACGAGCGGCAGGAGGTCTGGCGCGGCGGCAAGCTCGAGTCGATGCAGGCGCGCACCGACGACGACGGCAAGCCGCACAGCATCGAGATGGCCCGCAAGGGCGACGGCTGGGCGCTGACGGTGGACGGCAAGGCGTCCACGGCCGCCGCTGCCGCCCTGCCGCTGACGCTGTGGACGCCGGAGGTGCTGAAGCGCCCGACGCTGCTCAGCGTCATCGACGCCCAGCCCTACACGGTGACCTCGCAGGCGCTGGGGCCGGAGACGGTCGACCTCGGCACCCGCAAGGTCGAGGCGCAGCACCACCGCATCAGCGGCGGCGTCGACCGCGACCTGTGGTACGCCGCCGACGGCACGCTGCTGAAGGCGCAGTTCAAGCGCAGCGGCTACGACGTGGTCTATCTGCTGAAGTGAGCGACGCGCTCGCCCCCTCCCCCGGCCGGCGCCAGCGCGTCGCGCTGTTCACCGGCATGCTGGTGGTGGCGTGCCTGTTGGCTGGCGGCTTCGCAGTCTTCGACCTGACGGTCACCGGCTACACCCACCACGCCACGGCCGAGGCGGCGGCGCTGGTAGGCTTCGGGGCGGCGCTTCTGCTGCTGCGCAGCCGGCTGCCGACCGCACGGGCCATGCTGCTGGCCATCGGCATCGCCGGGGTTCTGTTCCTCTACAAGATCTTCACCGGCCGGATGGAGGACGCGGTGCTCGTCTGGGCGCCGGCCTTCGCCGCCATGCCGATCTTCCTGTTCGGCGTGCGCAGCGGGCTGTGCTGGATCATCATCTACGACGCGATCCTGGTCGCCGGGCTGGGCGTCGCCGCGGCGTCGGGCGCGGTGACCGGGCTGACCGGGGCGGCGGCGGTCAACGCCGTCGGCGCCACCGTGGCGGTCGCCCTGGTCGTCTACTACTGCGAGTTCAGCCGCGTCGAGGCGCGTCGCCACCTGCGCGAGGCGGCGCTCACCGACTATCTGACCGGCATCCACAACCGCCGCAGCTTCGAGGCGGAGGCGGAGCGCGAATTGGCCCGCGCGGCGCGCGGCGGCCAGTTGTCGCTGGCGCTGATCGACGTCGACCACTTCAAGCGGATCAACGACCGTTGGGGGCACGACGTCGGCGACGCGGCGATCCGGCACGTGGCGGGGCTTCTGGCCGGCAACACCCGTCGGCTCGACATCGCCGGCCGCCTGGGCGGCGAGGAGTTCGGCGTGCTTCTGGTGGACGCCGAGCCGGCCGCGGCGGCGGAGACCGCCGAACGCCTGCGCCGCTGCGTCGAGGAGACCCCTTTCCCCGGCCCGGACGGCCCGCTCGCGCTGACGGTCAGCGTCGGTGTCGCTGCGGCGAAGGCGGGCACGCCGTTCCACCAGCTGTACGCACAGGCCGACCGGCGGCTGTACTGCGCCAAGGAGGGCGGGCGGAACCGGGTGGTGGCGGAGTGAGGAAGCGTGTGTACGCCCCTCACGGCGGCAGCACCGACACCTCTTCCGCCGCCGGCTTGGCCAGCGCGCCGGCGATCTGGTCGGCGAGCCAGGCGGCGTAGAGGTTGCGCGGCTCCGGCGCGAGGTGCGCGAAGTCGCAGAAGTCCCGCCGATCGTCCAGCGCCCGCGGGTAGTGCCAGACCGATACCCGCGGCAGCTCCGCGACGTCGTCCAGCGAGGTGCGCAGCGCCGCCTCCAGCCGCTCCTCCACCGCCTCCGGCCGCGGCAGGGCCAGCAGCGCCACGCGAATCCCCGCCGCCTGCGCCGCCGCCACGAAGTCGCGCACCCGCGCGTACGCCGGCGAGTCGGCGCGCAGGTCGAGCATCGCCAGCATCTCCTCCACGTACAGACCGGGATCCCCCACCCAGTCCGGCGACTCCCGCCGGGAGCAGGGCCGGCGGTACTGCAGCGCCATCTCGTCGCGCAACATGGGACGCCCACGCTCCACCATCTCGCCCAGCCGGCTCAGGTAGACGGGGTAGAAATAGCTGTCGCGCCGCTCGGCGAACAGCAGGTCGCGGTCGAGCAGCACCAGCGCCGGGCGCAGCTTCAGGATGCTCTCCAGCAGCGGCTCGAAGTCGGCGAACTGCGCCGGTTCGTTGACGATGCGCAGAAAGTGCAGCCCCGGCACGCCGCGCCGCGCCGCCAGCCGGCCCATCGCCGTCTCGTCCAGCGTGGCGTCCCGCAGCGGCGAGGAGCCGAGCGCCACCACCGCCACCGCCTTCGGAGTGCGCCACAGCCGGTCGGACAGCGCGGCGATGCGGTTGAGGTTGTAGCGCACGAACGCCTCGTCGGCGTAGCGATAGCCGGTCCAACTGGCGCCGCCCATGGCGCCGGCCATCACCAGCACGGCCAGCAGCACGATCACCGGCGCGCGCAGGCGCCGGCGCCGCGGCGGCATCGGCGGCCCATAGTGAACGGAACTGGCGTCAGCGGACGAATCGGTCATCGAGCACGCCCTCCACCCGGATCGCCGGCTTGTCCGCGGCGGCTCCGCAGCGGGCGGCCCGCACGGCGCACGGCGACGGCGCGCCCAGGGAGTCGCGCGGCAGGGCGTCCAGCACACTCAGCGTATCCGGCAGCCCCAGCAACGGGAGCCGATCGCGCAGGTGGCCGAGCAGAACCTCGCTGCGCAGCGCCCGGCGCAGCGTCACCGCGGCGTTGAGGCGTCCGTCGGCGATGTACGCCACCGCCTCCTCGACGTCGGGGTGGCTGCGCAGCGCGGCGGCGGTGCGCTCGGGGTGGACGCGGACCCGGCCGCGGCGCAGCGCCGCGGCGCGCCGGCCGACCAACGTGACGAACCCGTCCGCGTCCGCTGCCGCCAGATCGCCCGTGGCCAGCCAGCCCCCCTGCTCCGCCATCACGTGCCCGCCCTTGATCTGCAACTCTCCGACGGCTCCAACAGCGCAGGGGCGCCCTTGTTCATCGACGATGCGGTGCTCGCACCCCAAAGACCGGCCGACCGTGGCAAATCGGTGACTGTTGCCCGGCCCGGCGGCGAAGGCGGCGCCCAGCGCCTCGGCCGGGCCGTACAGCGTCACCACCCGCACACCGAAGCGCGCCTCCAACCCCCGCCAGCGCGTCTCGTCCAGCGCGCCGCCCAGCGACACGACGAAGCGGAAGGCGCCGGTGCGGAACAGGTTGGGGTCGGCGACGGCCAGACGCGCCAGCTGCGCCGGGGCGGCGATCAGGTGGCTGGCGCCGTGCCGCCGCACCCAGTCCGCCGGCAGCGTCAGCGGCGGCGGGCGGATCAGCGTCCCCCCGGCCAGCAACGCCGCCAGCAGCCCATGCGCCAGCCCGCCGGCGTGGTGCAACGGCAGCGGGTTGAACAGCCGCGCCCGCCCGTCGATCAGCAGCGCGTTCGCCACCGCCTCCACCCCGGCCGCCAGCACACCGTGCGGCACCGTCAGCGCCCGCGGCGCGGCGTGCGTGCCGGCGGTGAACAGCACGCAGGCGGTGCGCTCATCCCCCGGCGGCTCCGGCCAGTCGGCGAGCGGCGCGTAGCCGCCCAGCACCTCGGCCAGAGTCGGCACCGCCGGCGGGCGCAGCAGGCGGTCGAGCCAGCCGCGCGGCCGCAGCGCCACCACTGGATGGTCGGGCACCGCCGTGCCATCGGCGAACACCATGCAGGCGCCGTGCTCCCGCGCCAGCGCCGCCATGTCGTCCGCCGGATCGACCGACACCACGCCGATGCCGCAGCGCAGGCCGGCGATCAGCAGCTCCGGCAACGCCAGGGCGTCGGCGTCGGCGGCCAGCACGCGGTCGCCCGGCCCGAGGCCGGAGGCCTGGAGGAAGGCGGCCAGCCGGCGGGCGCGTTCGAACAGGTCCCCGTAGCGCAGCGTCCGCAGGCCGAGCAGCGCCGGCCGGTGCGCCGGCACCGTGCGCTCGATGCGGTCGAGGGCCTCGGCGAGGGGCGACGCCGCCATCTCAGGCCAAACCCTCAGGCCAGATCGCCGGGCAACGTGTCGCGCCGCACCTTGCCGTTGCTGGCCCGCGGGAAATCGACGACGACGCGCACCGCGGCCGGCGCGCCCTGCGGGCCGAACGCCTCCAGCGCCCGCTGCATGACGCGGGCAACCACACCTCCCTCCGCCACATGGGGCACGAGACGCAGATAGGCCAGCGTGCGCTCCCCGCCGTCAGCGTCGCGCACGGCGCGCACGGCGGCCTCGGCGACCGCAGGGTCGCGCTCCAGCACGCATTCGATCTCGGCGAAGGCTAGCAGGTCGCCACGCGGCGTCTTCACCGCCTCGCGCACGCGGCCGAGCAGCGCCAGTTGCCCGTCGCGCCAGCACGCCAGGTCGCCGGTGTAAAGCCAGCCGCCGCGCAGCGCCTCCGCCGACCCGACGAACCGGGTGGCGACGTTGGCGCCGTAGAGCCGCAGCTCGCCCACGGCGCCGGGCGGCAGCACCCGCGCCTCGCTGTCCACCACCTGCGCCACCACGCCGCGCGGCACGCCGAGCGCGCCCTCGGCAGCCCCGCCCGGCGGCTCCACCACGCAGACGCCGGCGGTCTCGGTCAGGCCGTAGTAGCCGCGCACCGGCGCCGGGGTGAGGGCGCGCAGACGCTCCGCCGCCGCCACCGGCAGCGGCGCGCCGGTGCACAGGATCAGCCGCAGCCCCTCCAGCGGCTGCCCGGCCGCAGCCAGCGCCTTCAGGCAGGCGGGGACGGTGCTCAGCACGCTCACGCCGGCGCGCCGGCACAACTCGACCGCGGCGGCAGGGCGCCGCCGCTCCGCCCCGGCGGGCAGCACCGCGGCGGCACCGGTCAGCGCGGTCAGCACCAGCGGGTTGCGCAGGCCGCTGACGCTGTGCCCCTCGGCCAGCGTGAGCACGCGGTCGCCGGCACGGATTCCGTAGGTCTCGGCCAGCAGCCGGGCGGTGCGGACCAGCGCGCCGTGCGTCAGTTCCACGCCCTTCGGCTCGCCGGTCGTGCCGGAGGTGAAGAGGATCACCGCCGGGTCGTCCTCGCCGACCTGCGCCTCCACGTCGGAGCCTTCGCCGGCCAGCCACGCCGCGAAGCGGTCGGGCGCGCCGTGCGGGGCGTCCAGCACCACCAGCGGCCGGCGCCCGGCGCGCGCGCGCCCGGCGCGGGCGGCGTCGGCGAAGACCAGTGCCGGCCGCACCGCGTGCAGGGCGCGCAGCAGCGCCGCCTCGCTCCACGCCGTGTCCACCACCGCGACGACGACGCCCAGCCGCACCGCCGCCCAGAACAGCAGCGCCGTTTCGACGCCCGGTTCGGCCTGCACGACGATCCGGCTGCCCTTCGACAGGCCGGCGGCGGCCAGCCGGCGCGCGATGGCCTCGACGCGCCGCCCGGCCTCGGCGTAGCCCAGCGGCGCGCCGCCGGAGGGCAGCAGGAACGGCCGGCCGGCGTGCTTCGCCACCGCCTCGGCCCACACGCGCGCCAGCGTTTCCCGGCGCACCGCGGCGCGCGGCGCCGGGCGCAGCGCCACCAGCCCGGCCTCGCTGAGCGGCGCGACCTCTTCGAGCACCGCGCCGGGCGACAGGCCGAGCCGGGCCGCCGTGTCATCCAGCGTGGCGCCGCGCGCCGCCCAGTAGAGGATCTCGACCTGCCGGCCGCGCAGGTCCCGTCCGCCCGCCCGGCCCTGGTGCAGGTCGAGCGCGTCCAGGTCCGGCACCGTCAGCGCCGCCGCACCGGCCGGCGCGCCGGCTTCCGTGGGGCGCCGATAGACGGGGGCCTTGGCCTGGGGAATCCTGTGCATGCGCGGCGTTTCCTCGATTCAGGGCTTTGCAACGCACTTAACGCGCCGCAGCACCGCCGCGCCACGCGGCATTGGAGGAGGCCGCCCGACCCGGTCGGGGTCATCCGGGCGACAGCATTCCCATTGAATCGCCGATGCCGTTCAGCCACCCTATGACCGCGTTCCGCGCAAGGACCGATCAGGAAGGGCATAGAGGGCATGAGCACGGAAATCCGTACCTTCCGCATCCCCGACTCCGATGCCGACCCGGCGCAGGCGGAGCTGTCGGCCTTCCTGCGCACGGTGGAGGTGGAGCGCATCGACACCGCCTACGCCGACGGCGCGTGGCGGGTGCTGGTGCTGTTCCAGGACCTGCGCCGCAAGGAAGAGTCGCTGCAGATCGAGACGGCCATCGCCGCCGCGCTGAACGGCTGGCGCGACCGCATCGCCGCGCAGGAGGGCGTGCCGCGCGACGCGATCCTGCCCGACGACCTAGTGCCGGAGATCGCCCGCTACGCCCCCACCACCGAGCACGAGCTGGGCGTCCTGGTCGGCAGCCGCGACCTCGACATCGGCCCGCACGGGGCGGAGATCGTGGGGGTGGTGCGCTCCACGCTGGAAGACCTGATCGATTAGCCTCTACCGCTTCGCCGGAACCAGCATCACCAGCGTCAGCGCCGCGACGACCAGCGTCAGCCCGGCGATCTCGCCGGGGCCGACGCGCTCGCCGGTCAGGAGCGCGCTGGAGAACACGCCGATCACCGGGATCGCCAGCGTGCCGATGGACGCGAGGCTGGCCGGGAAGATCGCCACCACCCGGAACCACGCCCAGTAGCAGTAGATCATCGGGATCAGCATCGCATAGAACGCCCCGGCCAAGCTCGGCCACGAGGCGGTCAGCAGCGTCTCCGGCCGCCCCGCCACCGCCCAGCCGGCCAGCACCGGGATCCCGCCCAGCACGATCTGCCAGCCGGACAGCGCCGCGGTGCCCATCCCCCAGCGCCGCGCCTTGACCACCACGGTGCCGGCGGCCCAGGACGCCGCAGCGGCCAGCATGAACACGGCACCCCACGGCGCGGCGCCGATCCGTCCGACCTCCGGCACCAACAGGAAGCCTAGGCCGGCGACGCCCAGCGCCAGCCCGGCGACGCGCGCCCGGGTCAGCCGCTCGCCCAGCAGAGCCACGCCGAACAGCGAGGCCCAGACCGGCATGGTGAAGGCGATGATCGACGCCCGCCCCGCCCCCATGAAGGTCAGCCCGAACGCCGTGCCCAGGTGCCAGCCGGTGACGTTCAGCAGCGAAGCCAGAAGCAGCGGCATCAGGTCGCCACGCGGGATGGCGATCCGCCCGCTCCCGCTCAGCCGCGCGATCAGCAGCAGCCCGCCGCCCCCGGCCGCAAGGCACAGCATGCGGAAGGTCCACGGGTCGATGTCGGTCACCGCCAGCTTCATCGCCGGCCAGTTGACGCCCCAGAACAGCGTCAGGCTGGCCAGCAGGGCGATCCCCTCGCGCGCGGGGCGGTCCTGCGCGAGGGCGGGCGGCGGCAGGGGGGCGGCGTTGTCACGCATGGCGGGTTCCCGGTTCGGCACACCACAAGACTAGGGCGTAGGAGCCCAACCGCCCAGCATACGCCGGTGCATCGCTGGCATGCGGCCTACCCCCCGCCGCTATGCCCCAAGCCATGCGCCGAAAGCGCTGGGCCACGTTGACTCAAGGCTGGATTTCCGCCGCCGCGCCGCCGTGACAGCATGACTTCAGGGGTTTCGCAGTGCAGCACCCATGTTCGACATGAGCGATGACCAGAAGAGCAGACGCCGCATGCCCGACTACCGCGCCATGGCCCGCCACCTCGCCTCCCTCAGCGCCGAAGCCGCCGAGATGGCGCGCCGCAACGGCGACCCGCGCTTCGCCGCGCTGGCCGAGCGGCTGAAGACCTGCTCCGACCAGATCCGCACCGACACCGCCAAGCGGTGAGTCGCGCTCAAGCCTGCTCCACCTTCAGCACCACGCCGTCCACGGCGACCACGCGCACGGTGGCGCCGGCCGGCAGGTCGGGCCCCTGGACGGTCCACGAGGTGTCGCCGACGTGGGCGCGGCCATGGCCGTTGACGATGGCGGTCTCCAGGGTGTGCAGGGTGCCGATGTACTGCTCGGCCCGGCGGTTCAGGTGGTTCGGCGCAGCGTGCAGCCCGGCCCGGCGGTAGATGGCGCGTCCGGCCAGCACCGCGGCGATGGCGAGCGCCGCGAACAGCAGCAACTCCCCCTCCCAGCCCAGGCCGGGATAGACCAGCAGCACCACGCCGACCACGCCGGCGGCGATGCCCAACCACAGGAACGCCGCGCCGGGCGCCCAGATCTCGACCACCGCCAGCGCGACGGCGATCACCCACCAGTGCCAGAACTCGATCATCGCCGGACGGCTCCCCCACGGGACTGCCGGCAGGATAGCGGGAAGCCGGGACGGCGTCAGCGGCGCGATGTGACGCTGCCGGCTACGCCGTCTTCTTCTCGCCGATGGTGTCCGCCATCCTCGCGCCGCGCTGCCCCATGGGCTTGTCGGGCGCGTCGGTGGTGTCCTTAGCGGTCTGGTGCTCCATCTCGGCGTTCAGCTCGGCGCCGAGCAGGATGGCGTAGGCGGTCAGGTTCAGCCACAGCAGCAGGATCACCACCGCGCCGACCGACCCGTACGCCTCGTTGTAGTTGCCGAAGTTCGAGACGTAGATCGAGAAGCCGATGGAGCCCAGCAGCCAGATGCCGCCCGCCGCCACCGAACCCCAGGTGACCCAGCGCCATTTCGGCTCGTTGCGGGACGGGGCGTAGCGGTACAGCACCGCCAGCGCCGCCAGGATCGCCACCGCCAGGATCGGCCAGCGCGCCAGGCTGACCGCCCACTCCCACACCGGCCCCAGCGGCACGAGGTTCAGGATGGTCGGCACCACGACGACGACCGCCAGCGTGACGATCAGGAACAGGATGCCGCCCAGCGTCAGCACCACCGAGAGCAGCGCCAGCTTGACGTAGCCGCGCTTCTCCCGCTCCTCGTAGGCGATGTTGAGCGCCCCGATCAGCGCGTTGACGCCGCGCGATGCGCTCCACAGCGTGAACAGCAGGCCGACCACGACGCCGATGCTGAGCCCCCCGCTCGGCTGCGAGGCGACCATGTGCGCCTGATCCTTGAGAACCTTCAGCGCGTCGCCAGGCAGGAAGCCCGCGAGCGTGTCGAACTGCCGCTCGATGCTGCCGGCGTCGGCGACCAAGCCGTAGATCGACACCGCGGCGGCGATCGCCGGGAACAGCGCCAGGATGGCGTAATACGCCACGCCGGCGGCGATCATCGAGATGTTGTCCTCCGACTGCTCCTCCCAGACGCGCCAGAGGATGTCCTTCCAGCCCTTGGCGGGGATCTGTTCGGGCGTGTCGGCGGTGCGGCCGCGCACGTGGGCGTCGTGGCCCATCTCGATGCGCGGCATGTAGTGGTGGCGGCGGCTCAGTCCCAGCATGGCTCAGCTCACCGCCTCGCGCAGCGCGCCGATGCGGTGCTGCACGCGCTCCAGGTCGTGGAAGTGCGCGCCGACCACCACCCGCAGCTCGTCCGGCAACGCCTCCTGCAGGGCGTCGCGGAACAGGTCGAGGGTGTTCTCCAGCCCGCCCTGCAGCGCCGACAGGATCTCCGCGCGCGAGCGGGCGCCGGTCAGCTCGTCGTGCAGGTCGAGCCACGCGGGGTGCACCGGCTCGCCCGGCTCCGGCACGCCGCCGTGGATGCGGAACTCGTGGTCCAGCGAGGCGGAGGTGCGCTCAAACTGGTTCGACACCTCGGCCAGACGCGACGACAGCTGGGCGTCCACCAGCAGCATGTCGGCCTCGCGGAAACCCTCGGCGCCCTGGCGGCAGGCGGCGACCAGCCCGGCCAGCAGGATGCGGATGCGCTGGTCGGAGATCTGGCCGTGCGGCGCCGTCGCCCCCTCCAGCGGGTCGGTGCGCGACACCGCCCAGGCCAGCCACAGGGCACCGATGCCGATCAGCGCCACCGGGATCGGGTTGTTGCGGATGGCCGTGGCGACGCGGGTCGGCCGCCCCTCGATCACGTCGCGCGCCACGTCGCCGACGTGCCCGGTGAGCTGCCCCGGCGACAGGCGGAACTCGATCTCGTTCAGGGTCGAGTCCATCCGGGCGCGGATGCCGCGGATGTCGCTCTCGATGTCCGCCATGCTGCGGCCGGACATGGCATTGGCTGGATGGTCGACGGCGTGGCTCATGACGTGCGGCTCCCTCTGACGCTGCGGGGAGCAACACACCCCGCCGCGCAAAGGTTCCGCTGGCGCCGCCCCCCCTACGCCTGTCCGGTCGCCGCCATGATTTCGAAGCCGCCCTCCCAGATCATCCTCAGCGCGACGTACAGGATCACCACCAGGCCGACGTAGGCGATCCAGTGCCAGCGCGCCAGCAGCCGCGCGATCAGGCTGGCCGCGGCCCCCATCAGGCCGACCGACAGCACCAGGCCCACCGCCAGCACCCACAGGTGCTCGCGCGCGGCGCCCGCCACCGCCAGCACGTTGTCCAGCGACATCGACACGTCGGCGACGATCACCTGCCAGATCGCCGTCCCGATCGGCTTGGTCCCGGCGGGCGTCGCGGTCTCGACGCCGTCCTCGCCGCAGACCAGCTCGGCACCCTCCGCCTCGCCGTGCGATTCGCGCAGCTCGCGGAACAGCTTCCAGCACACCCACAGCAGCAGCACGCCGCCGGCGAAGGTCAGGCCGATGATGGCCAGAAGCTGCGTGGTCAGCAGCGCGAAGATGATGCGCAGCACCACCGCGGCGGCGATGCCCCAGAAGATCACCCTGGCCCGCTGCTCGCGCGCCACCCCGGCCGCCGCCATGCCGACGACGATGGCGTTGTCGCCGGCCAGCACGAGGTCGATGAAGATCACCTGACCGAGCGCGATCAGTTCCGGAAGCAGGTCTTCGAACACGGGGGAGTCGTCCTCGGCGGTGGCGGGCGGGTGTGGCGCCCCCTATTAGGGGGCAGCCAGCGGGGAAACAACCCCCGCCGCCCGCACGACAGCCGCGCGCCCCCGAACGCTCCCTCAGCCGGCCTGCATCAGGTCGCCGAGCTTGTCGAGCAGGTAGTCGAGGTCGTCGGCCGCCAAGTCTTCGTACTGGGTGAGGATGCGTTCGATCATGCGGCGGCGGTGGCGTTCGCGGTCGTGCTCCTCGCCGTCATAGGGCGTCTCCTTGAGCACGTCGAGCGCGATGCGGCAGGCCGGCAGCAGGGCCGGCGGCATCTTGGCGCGGTCATAGATCGACTTCAGGCCCAGCCGGCCGACATCGTGGATCAGCAGGCGCGCGTTGGTCAGCGGCACGCCGGCCAGATGCGCCACCGCCGCCTCGAAGAAGCCGACGTCGCCCATGCACAGCGCCCGCACCAGCAAGGGCGGCGTCAGCCGGCCGGAGCGGGAGAGCTGCACCACCAGCCGCTCAAGCGCCGCCTCGTCGCTCTCGCCGTTCAGCAGCGTCACGGTGGCGCGCTCGCGGCTCTGCAGGATCAGGTCCGCGGCGGTCTTCGGCGACAGCTCGTGATGGGTGACGAGGTATTGCTGGTACTTCTCCGACACCACGGCGACCAGCCGCTCGGCGATGGTGATCGGCAGTCTGGCGCGCTGCACCAGCGGCCCCTGCACCGCCTCCGACGCGCCGAAGCGGTCGATGACGCGGCCCAGCGCGCCCTCCTCCAGCTGTGCGCCCTCGTTGGCGACCAGCGTGGCGACCGCCTGCTCCGAGCCGGTCTCGACCAGCGCGTCGGCGACGCGCGGCGACACGGTGGAGCGCGCGGCGATGGCCGTGTGTTTGGCGTCGGTGCCGGAGCGGACGATCTCCAGCAGGTCGGCGTCGGTCAGCACGTGGCTGACGCTGAGAATCGGGATGGCGACGTCCTCGACGTCCTTGGCCAGCGTCAGCGCCACGTCGCGCGGCAGGCTGGCGCTCGCCTTCAGGTTCTCGGCCAGCGACTGGCGGACGCGCACCACGGCGTCGCGCGCCATGGCGCGGATGATCTCCTCCGCCAAGGTGCGCTCGCTGTCCGACAGCTCGGCCGCCTCGAACTGGCGCGCCACCTTCGCCGCCAGATCGGCCCGCGTGTTGGGGGACGGATCCGACAGCAGGCGGACGACGTCGTCCTTCGACAAATGTTCCGTCATGGGTCGCGGACCCTTCCTGCCACTGCCTCCCCGCCGGCCGCGGGACGGCCGGTCAATTCTCCCGCAGCATGGTGCGGAAGCATTGAACCTTTGTTAACAGGCGGTTGCGGCGCGCCGCCTCACCGCCCGCAACGCGCCGTCGATGGCGGCGAGTTGCTCCTCCACGGAAATGGCGGTCTGCGAGGTGACTTCCAAGGCGCGGTCTTCATAGACGGTCCCCTGCGGGTGCGTCTCGGCCCAGCGGCGTATCGCCGCGTCCCTCTGGTGCAGCAGTTCCTCGATCTGCGGGCGGAACATGCGCAGCAGCGCGGTGATCCAGCGGTTCGCCGGCCAGGACGGCCGGGCGTGGTCTATGACGAATCCGTCCAGCATGCGCACCACGTCGGGCGCCGCGTACCACGTCTCGCCGGTCACCCAGCGGTTGGTGGTGAACAGCCGCACCGCGCGCCCGCTCTGGTCCATGGCGATGCCGATGAGGTGCGACAGCGCGTCGTTGTCGCCGGACGGCGGCACATGATCCTCCACCGGCGCCGGGCGGATGCCGCCGGGCATGCCGAGCGGGCGCAGGAAGGTGTGGAAGTGCCCGTGCTCGCCGTGCGGCCGCTCGGATTCGGGGTGGCAGTGGTAGTAGTACTGGGCGTGGTACTCGGCGTCGTAGACGTCGCCCTGCGGGTAGTGCTTCCACTCGTACACCGAGCCCTGCCCGCGCAGCAATTCGCCCACCACGGTGTCGCCAGTCTTGGCCAGCACGCGCTGGCAGGTGCGCACCTCGCGCGCGGCCTCGCCCATCGCCTCGAGCACGTCGCGCGGCAGGCCGTTCACGTCGATCATGGGGCAGGCACCCGACTGGTTCCGGACCCCTCAATACGTAGGGAAAACACCCCCGGGGGCAAGGTCTTTACGCAGGGAGCATATGCCCCGTCACCGGGTGCGCGACGCCCCGCCGGTCGCCGTCCCGCCACCGCCGGCGATCGCCGTGCCGGTGCGCAGGGTCCACGCCACCATCCGCTCCATCACCTGCCGCAGCGCCGCGTCGAAGGCGGTGACCACGCCCTGCACGCCACCGTCCCTGACCGGCACGATGGCCTCGAAGGTCTCGCCCGCCTCGATGGTGCGGCGCGGCATGCCGACCAGCTTGGCGGCGATTCGGACGTGCACGCGGTCGGGGTTCGCGGCGCCCGGCGCCGAGTACTTCGCCTCGAAGTCGCGCAACTCGCTGCGCAGCACGAAGTCGGAGCGCAGGCCGACGCTGTCGCGCCCGACCGAGACGATCTTGCGGCTGTCCTCGAAGGACTGGACGATCAGCCCCTGGATCATCGCCGGCGCACGGTCGGTCCACGCCGACTCGGCCAGGTAGTCGATGGAGGTCGCGGTCTTCTCCACGGCGATGCGCTGGGTATCCAGAGCGGCACCGGCCACCGGCGCCTCCACCAGCAGCTGGAAGTCCGCCCGCGGCAGCGACGGATCGGCCTGCGTGGCCGGGTTCAGCGTGTAGAGCTTGGCCGGGGGCGAGGTGAGCGCCCCGGCGCAGGCGCCCAGGGCGAGCACCAGCGCCGCCAGCAGGCCAAAACGCGCAACCATCATCGTCCGCGGATCTCCACGCCGTTGCGGGTGCCGCCGAACAGGAAGTTCGACGGATCGTTCTCGATGCGCCCCACCACGCGGCCGATCTGCGCCGACAGGTCGCGCAACTGGGTGACGAGCAGCGTTATCTCATACAGCCCCGTCTGAGCAAAGTCGCGCACCGGCTGCCGGTTCTCGGTGACCATGGCGTTCAGCTGCGCCGACGCCTGCTTCAGCGAGCCGGTCAGCTCGTGCAGGTCGGCCGTCACGGTCTGCATGCTCCTGCCGGCCTGCACCACCGTCTGGTCGAGGTGCGGGCCGACCGTCTGCGCGGTGCGGTTCAACTCGGCCAGCAGGCCGGTCAGCTCGCGCACCGTGCCGTCGAGGCCCTGGGTGGCCGCCGCGACGTCGCCGCTGACCCGGCGGGCGTTGTCCAGCGTCTGGGTCAGCGCCTGCAGGTTCTCCGGGCTCATCAGCCCGGCGGACAGGCGGTCGGTCAGGTCGAGCACGCGGGCGAGGATCTGCGGCGCCGCGTCCACCACCGTCGCCAGCGTCGACGGGCGGGACGGGATGACCGGGACGCCCTTGTGCTCGGTCTCGCGCAGCAGCTTGCTCTCGGGCGTGCCGCCGGCGATCTGCACGTAGGCGCCGCCGGTGACGCCCTGCACCTCCAGCGACGCGATGGAGTCGGTCTTGATCGGCGTGTCGGCGTTCACCTCGATGGTGACGCGCACGCGCGACACGTTCTCCGGATCCAGGCGCAGGTCGGTGACGGTGCCGATGGGGATGCCCTGGTAGCGCACCGGGCTGCCGGTCTGCAAACCGGTGACCGAGCCGGTGAAGTAGATGCGGTAGGGCTGGCGCGACTCCTCCAGCTGGATCTTGGCGACCCACACGGCGAAGCCGAACAGCCCGGCGATCAGGGCCAGCACGAAGCTGCCGACCAGGATGTAGCTGGCGCGGGTTTCCATGGGTTCAGGCCTCCACCCGGCGGGCGGCGCGGCCGCGCGGCCCGTGGAAATACTCGCGGATCCAGGGATGGTCGTCCTTCAGGTGCTCCTCCAGCGTGGCGACCTTGATCCGCTTGTCGATCAGCACGGCGATGCGGTCGCAGATCGAGGTCAGGCTGTCGAGGTCGTGCGTCACCATGAAGACGGTCAATCCCAGGCTCCGTTGCAGGTTCTGGATCAGCTCGTCGAACGCCGCGGCGCCGATCGGGTCGAGGCCGGCGGTCGGCTCGTCGAGGAACAGGATCTCCGGGTCGAGCGCCAGCGCACGCGCCAGCCCGGCGCGCTTCCTCATGCCGCCCGACAGTTCGGAGGGATACTTCGGCCCGGCGTTGGGCGGCAGGCCCGACATGGCGATCTTGACGCGCGCGATCTCCTTGATCAGGCGCTTAGGCAGAGTCGTGTGCTCCTTCAGCGGCACCATGACGTTCTCCGCCACGGTCAGCGAGCTGAACAGCGCCCCGTCCTGGAACAGCACGCCGGTGCGCGCCTGCAGTTCGGTGCGCTCGCGGTCGTCGAGGGATCCGGTGTCGCGGCCCAGCATCTCGATGGCTCCGGCGGCGGGGCGGATCAGGCCGAGGATCTCCTTCATCAGCACCGACTTGCCGGTGCCGGACCCGCCGACCACGCCCAGCACCTCGCCGCGCTCGACGTCGAGGTCGAGGCCGTCGTGGATGGTCTGCGCCCCGAAGCGGGTGACCAGGCCGCGCACGCGGATGACGGGGTCGCGCGCCATCCTTCACACCCCCATGAACGAGAAGAAGATGGAGAACAGCGCGTCCATGATGATGACCAGGAAGATGCCCTCCACCACGGACCGCGTGGTCAGGCGCCCGACGCTCTCGGCGCTGCCGGTGACGCGCAGGCCCTCGTAGCAGCCGACCATGGCGATCACCAGCGCGAACACCGGCGCCTTGGCGACGCCGACCAGGAAGGTGTTGAGGCCCACCGCGCCCTGCAATTGCTTGATAAACTGCGCGAAGCTGATGCCCAGCGTCATGTAGCTCATGGTGGCGCCGCCCAGCAGCGCCATGACGTCGGCGAAGAAGGCCAGCAGCGGCAGCGCCACCATCAGCGCCAGCACCCGCGGCACCACCAGCAGTTCGATGGGGTCGAGCCCCAGCGTGGAGATGGCGTCCACCTCCTGGTTCACCTTCATGGTGCCGATCTGCGCCGTGAAGGCGGAGCCGGAGCGGCCGGCGACGATGATCGCGGTCAGCAGCGTGCCCAGCTCGCGCAGGATGGAGATGCCCAGCAGGTTGACCACCAGCAGCTCCGCCCCGAAGCGGCGCAGCTGGTCCGCCCCCTGGTAGGCCATCACCACGCCGATCAGGAAGGTCAGCAGGCCGAGGATCGGCAGCGCGTTCAGCCCCGTCTGCTCGATGTGGAACAGCACCGAGCGGTAGCGCAGCCGCCGCGGGTTCACCGCGATGCGCGCCAGCGTCACGGTGACGACGCCCAGGAAGTTGACCAGTTCCAGCCCGCGCTTCAGCCCCCGCACCGTGACGCGGCCGGTGCGCTCCAGCATCTCGATGATCGGGTGCTCGTCGGGCAGCGGGACGGACGGCACGCGGTCGGCCTCGCGCACCGCGTCGACCAGCGCGCGGTGCTCGGGCCGGACGCCGGTGACCTCCACCGCGTATCCCTCGCCGCGCAGCCGCTCAGCCAGCCGCGCCAGCAGCAGCGCGCCCACCGTGTCCAGCCCGTCGATGGCGGCGAGGTCGAGGCGCACGGCCGTCTGCGGCGCCGGCGGCCGCAGCGCGTCGAGGTCGTTCATCAGCGCCTGCGCGCCGTACAGGTCCCACCGCCCGCCGACGGTCAGCAGCAGCGCTCCGTCGCCACCCGGCACCGTCTTCATCCAGGCCTGTCCGGCCGTCATTCCCGTCACCTCTTCCCGTCACCGCGAGCTTGGCCGCAAGCCGCCCGTCCGGTCAACCGCACCGGCACGCCAGACCTATGCAACGTTTTGCACGGCGATTTGCGCCAAAGGCACGGCATGGCTAGTATGCGGCCGCGCACTTTTCCAGGACACGACCCATGGACCTCAAGGACCACATCCGCGGCATCCCCGACTTCCCGAAGCCCGGCATCCTGTTCTACGACATCTCGCCGCTGCTGGCCGACGCCGCGGCGTGGCAGGAGACGGTGAAGCGGCTGGCCGAAGCGGTCCGCCCCTACAAGCCGGACGTCCTGGTCGGCATCGAGTCGCGCGGCTTCCTGGTGGCGGCGCCGCTGGCGCTGGCGCTGGGCTGCGGCTTCGTCATGGTGCGCAAGCGCGGCAAGCTGCCGGGCGACAAGGTCACGCACTCCTACGACCTGGAGTACGGCACCGACACCATCGAGATCCAGTCGGACGCGGTGAAGCCCGGCCAGCGCGCGGTGGTGCTGGACGACCTGCTGGCCACCGGCGGCACCATGGCCGCGGCGGTCAAGCTGCTGCGCCAGGTCGGCGCCGACGTCCAGGCCGCGGCGTTCCTGGTCGAGCTGACCTTCCTCGATGGCCGCGAGCGCATCGACGTGCCGTGCGAGGTGCTGATGAGCTACGATTCCTGACGTTTGCGACGATCCGCAACAGAGGCAACAGTCACACGGATTTCGCGGATTGAGGCACGGATTGCACGGATTGCACGGATTTTCTTTTTTCTTGCGACGTACTGCACTTACCCGCAAGCCACTGCCGAGACACGATAAAGAATTCCGTGCAATCCGTGTGAAGCCTTGCCCGCGACGCCACGCCCTTTGGGCCTACGACGCGTTCTCCACCCCCGCCGCCCGCGCCATCGCCTCCAGGCAGTCGTCCAGCGCGCGGCCCAGCAGCTTCAGCATGACGTCGCGGTACGGCACCTTGTCGCCCACCGTGCGTGCGCGGTCGACGCTGTCGGCGTAGCCCTGGAGGTCGTCCGGGTGCACCGCCACCGGCGGGTAGCCGGCGCGGTTCAGGATCAGGTTGAGGATCAGCAGCGCCACGGCCGCGTTGCCCTGCGCAAAGGGCCGCACGATCATCAGGCGATGGTGCGCCTCCAGCGCCGTCTCCACGCCGGGGTCGGTGCGGCGCAGCCAGCCGCTCAGCGCCGACATGGACACGCGGATCTTCGCCGGGTCGGCGGTCTCGCCCTCGTCGGGCAGCGGCGAGTCGCGGTACTGGCCGGCGCCGGCGTCCAGCCCCTGGAACAGCACGCCGTGGAAGGCCGCCACCGTGCGCTCGGTGATCACCCCGCCGCCCTCGTAGGCCAGCCGCGCCATCAGGTGCAGCGCCTGCGCATGGTTCTGGACGAGGCGCTGCGGCTCCGGCGGCCGGTTGCGCAGCACGGCACCGCGACCGAGCACGTGCAGCACCTCCTCCGGCACCAGGTCGATGCCTTCGACGGTGACGCAGGCGATGGTCAGCTCGCGCTCGAAGCGGTCGGCCAGTTCGCTCACCACCTCGACCGGCAGCGGCCGGGCGGCGTCGAGCGCGCGCTTCTTCGCGTTGATGTCATCCAGCAGCGCCATCGCTCCACCCCCGTCTTGCCCTCCCCCGCTTTATAGGACGCCAGGGCGTTCCCGCAAAGGGAGCCTGCGGGCTTTTGCCGCTCGGATTAGGCCTTGATGGGCGTTGGAGGCACCAACTAATGTTTTTGCTGGGCAGGGGTGAGGAGGAAGGCTGATGGACCACGTCGTCTGGGACGATTCGATGAGCGTCGGCGTCGGGATCCTCGACACCGACCACAAGCGGCTCTTGGAGATGTTCAACGGCCTGCTGAAGACCGGCGTCTCCACCAAGAGCAAGGACGACCTGATCCCGCTGATCGAGGGCCTGCGCGACTACACGAACGTGCACTTCCGCCGCGAGGAGGCGTTCATGGAGCGCCACGGCTTCCCCGACTTGGAGACGCACAAGGCGGCGCACCGCTACTTCGTGGACGAGGTCGAGAAGCTGGCCGGCGAGCTGAACGGCGACCACACGATGATGCTGCGCATCGACCTGATCCTGCTGCTGAAGGAATGGCTGATCGAGCACATCCAGACCACCGACAAGCAGTACCAGCCCTACCTGGCCAGCGAGGACGCCGCGTCGGCGGGGTGAGATAAAGCCCCTCTCCCCTTGAGGGAGAGGGGTTGGGGAGAGGGGGCCGACGCGAGATGTCCACCACGCGCACCAAGAGCCTCCGCCAGAACTCAACCGATGCCGAGCGGCGCCTCTGGAGCGCGTTGCGCAACCACCGCCTGAACGGCCTGAAGTTCAAACGCCAGCAACCTATCGGCCGGTACATTGTCGATTTCATCTGCTTCGAGCACGGCTTGGTGGTCGAGGTCGATGGCGGGCAACATGGACCGCACGTTGACGCTGCGCGGACCGCTTACCTCGAAGCTGCCGGATTCTGGGTGTTGCGGTTCTGGAACCCCGAAGTTTTGACAAGGCTTGAGGACGTGCTCGCCACGATCCTCGCGGCGGCGGACGATCCGGTGTTCGTGCAAGGCCCCTGAGTTGCCCCCTCTCCCCAAACCCCTCTCCCTCGAGGGGAGAGGGGCTTTCAGGCATCACTCCGCCGGATGCGCGCCGTAGGCCGTAGCCTCGTCGGCTTCCGAGGGGAAGGGCTTCTTCTTGGCGATGTAGCTGTACACCGTCGGCACCACGAACAGCGTCAGGAAGGTGCCCAGCAGCATGCCACCGACGATCACCGCGCCGATCGCCTGACGGCTCTCGCCGCCCGCCCCGTGCGCGTTGGCCAGCGGCACCGCGCCCAGCACCATGGCGCCGGTCGTCATCAGGATCGGGCGCAGGCGCAGCACCGCCGCCTCCTCCACCGCCTTGCGGATGTCCACCCCCGAGCGCTGCAGCTGGTTGGCGAACTCCACGATCAGGATGCCGTGCTTGGTGATCAGGCCGACCAGCGTGACGAGGCCGATCTGGCTGTACACGTTCATCGTCGCCCCGCTCCACAGCAGCGCCGCCAGGGCGCCGGTCATGGAGAGCGGCACCGTCAGCATGATGACGAACGGGTCGATGAAGCTCTCGAACTGCGCCGCCAGCACCAGGTAGATGAAGGCCAGCGCCAGCACGAAGACGAAGTACAGCCCCGTCGCCGACTCGCGGAACTCGCGGCTCTGGCCGGCGTAGTCGGTCTGCGCCGTCACCGGCAGCACGCGCGCCGCCGCCTCCTGCATGTGCTTCAGCGCCTCGCCCAGCGAGGTGCCCGGCGCCAGCGTCGCGGTGATGGTGGCGGAGCGCAGCTTGTTGAAGTGGTTCAGCTCCTTCGGCGACACCCGCTCATCGATCTTCACGAGGTTGGACAGCGAGACCATCGGCCCCAGGGTGGTGGACACCCCGCTGGCGGCGGAGGCCGGCGGCGTGCCGCGCACGTAGATCGACGCGATGTCGTCCGGGTTGCGGCGGTCCACCTTGTCGACCTGGACGATGACGTCGTACTGCTTGCCTTCCTTCTTGAAGCGGGTGACCTGCCGGCCGCCCAGGAAGGTTTCCAGCGTGCGGCCCACCGTCTCGACGTCGATGCCGAGGTCGGCGGCCTTGTCGCGGTCGATGGAGATGCGCAGCTCCGGCTTGTTCAGCTTCAGGTCGGTGTCGATGTTGGTGATGCCCGGGTGCTTGCGCGCCTCGCCCATCATAGCGTCGACCAGCTTCTGCAGTTCCTCGTAGGGCAGCGTCGTCTGGATGACGAAGTTGACCGGCTTGTCGATCGGGCTCTGCCCCAGCGACGGCGGGTTGGTGACGAAGGCCAGGATGCCGGGGATGCCGAACATCTTGGGGAACAGCTGGGCGGTGATCGCCTGCTGCTTGACGTCGCGCTGGTCCCAGTCGACCAGACGGACGAAGGCGATGCCCTGGTTCACCACCGGGAAGCCGACCACCACGAAGAACTTCTCCAGCACCGGGATCTGCCGGAACAGCCCCTCCATCATGGTGGCGTACTTCTGGGTGTAGTCGAGGGTCGAGCCCTCCGGCGCGATGGCGATGCCGACGATGGTGCCGCGGTCCTCGACCGGCGCCAGCTCCGACTTGATGTTGTTGAACAGCCACCAGCTGGCCCCGGCGACCACGGCGCCGACGATCAGCACCAGCGGCCGCGCCTTCAGCGACCCCCGCAGCACCGCGCGGTAGCCGTTGGTCAGGCCGTTCAGGAAGCCTTCGATGATGTTGTAGAGGATGTTGTGCTTGGTCTGGTGCTTCAGCAGCTTGGAGCACATCATCGGCGACAGCGTCAGCGCCACGAAGCCCGACACGATCACCGCGCCGGCCAGCGTCAGCGCGAACTCGGTGAACAGGCGCCCCGT
This sequence comes from Azospirillum sp. TSO22-1, assembly GCF_003116015.1. Taxonomy (GTDB): domain Bacteria; phylum Pseudomonadota; class Alphaproteobacteria; order Azospirillales; family Azospirillaceae; genus Azospirillum. The sequence continues at coordinate 45,095 of NZ_LGQZ01000056.1, read as the reverse complement.
CCGGCCGGTCATGAAGCCGATGGGGGCGTACACGGCGGCCAGCGTGATGGTCATCGCCACCACCGCGAAGCCGATCTCCTTCGAGCCCTTCAGCGCCGCCTGGAAGGGCGGCATGCCCTCCTCGACGTGGCGGAAGATGTTCTCCAGCATCACGATGGCGTCGTCCACCACGAGGCCGATGGCCAGCACCATGGACAAGAGCGTCAGCGTGTTGATGGAGAAGCCGAACAGCAGCATCAGCGCGAAGCCGCCGACCAGCGACACCGGGATGGTCACCAGCGGCACCAGCGTGGCGCGGAACGAGCGCAGGAAGAAGAAGATCACCAGGATGACCAGCACGATCGCCTCGAAGATCGTCTGGAACACCGCGTCGATCGACTTGGCGATGAAGACCGAGCTGTCGTAGGCGACGTCCACCGCCATGCCCTCGGGCAGCGCCGCGCGGATCGCCGGGAAGGCGGCCTGCACCGCCTTCGACACGTCCAGCGGGTTGGCGGTGGACTGCTTGACCACGCCGATGGCGACCGCCTGGCGGGCGTTGAAGCGGGCCGAGACGCGCTCGTCCAGCGCCCCCAGCTCGGCGCGGCCGACGTCCTTCAGGCGCACCAGGTAGCCGTCGACGTCGCGCAGGATCAGGTTGTCGAACTGCGGCGGGGTGCGCAGGTCGGTCTCCGACACCACGGTGAACTCGCGCGCCGCGCTCTCGACGCGGCCGGCGGGGATCTCGACGTTCTGCTTGCGCAGGGCGTTCTCGACGTCCTGCGGCGTGATCTTGTAGGCGGCCATGCGCTGCGGGTCGAGCCAGACGCGCATGGAGAAGCGCCGCTCGCCGAAGATGCGCACCTGCGCCACGCCGGGCAGGTTCTGCAGGCGGTCCTTGACGTAGCGGTCGGCGAAGTCCGTCACGTCCAGCGGCGAGTGGCGGTCGGACGAGAACGCCAGATAGATGATCGGCTGCGCGTCGGCCTCGACCTTGGCGATGACCGGCTCGTCGATCTCGTTCGGCAGCATGGCGCGCACGCGCCCCACCCGGTCGCGCACGTCGCTGGCCGCCACGTCGACGTTGCGGTCCAGGCGGAAGCGCACGGTGATCTGGCTCTTCTCCTGACGGCTGATCGAGGACATCACGTCGATGCCCTCGATGCCGGCGAGCGAGTCCTCCAGCGGCTGGGTGACCTGGGATTCGATGATCTCGGCCGAGGCGCCCTTGTAGGTGGTCTCCACCGTGACGACCGGCTCGTCGATCTTCGGGTACTCGCGCACCGCCAGACGCTGGTACGAGACGATGCCGATCAGCATCACCGCCAGACTCATCACCGTCGCCAGCACCGGCCGGCGGATCGAGATGTCGGAGAGGACCATGCCTCAGCCTCCCGCCGGCTTGGCGGCGCCGTTGGCCTGCGGCCCCGGCGGCGTCTTCGTGGGATCGATGACCATCACCGGGGCGCCGTCGCGGATCTTCAGCTGGCCGGCGGTGACGACGACGTCCTGCGGCTTCAGGCCCTCGACGATCTCCACCTCGGCGTTGCGGCGGTCGCCCAGCTTGACCTTGGTCTGCGCCACCTTGCCGTCCACCACCTTGAAGACGAACTGGTCGGTGCCGAAGGCGACGACCGACTGTTCGGGCACCAGCACGGCGTTCTGGTCGATGGTCAGCGTCAGCGTGACGCGGGCGAACAGCCCGGGGCGCAGCGCGCCGTCGCTGTTCGGCACGCGGGCGCGCACCGCCAGCGCGCGGCCGTTGACGTCGATCAGCGGGTCGATGGCGTAGACCTCACCCTCGAACTTGCGGCCGCCGAAGGCGTCCACCGACACCGCCAGCGTCTGTCCGACGCGCACCGCCGGCAGGTAGGCCTCCGGCACCCGGAAGTCGAGCTTCAGGGTGTCGATGGCCTCCAGGTTCACGATGTCCTTGCCGGCCGAGACGTAGTCGCCGACCGACACCTTGCGCAGGCCGAGCACGCCGTCGAACGGCGCCGTGATGGTCAGCTTCTCCAGCTGCGCCTGCGCCAGCTGCACGGCGGCCTGGTCGGCCTGCAGCTTGGCGGCGGCCTGCTCGCGGTTGCGCGCCGGGCCGGCGTTCTGGCGCAGCAGCTCCTCGGCACGGCCCAACTCGGCCTTGTCGAAGGCGATGGACGCCTGCGCCTGGGCCAGCGTCGCCTTCGCCACCGTGTCGTCGAGGCGGATCAGCACCGCCCCCCGGGCGACCCGCTGCCCCTCCTTGAAGGCGATCTCGGTGATGCGGCCGGCCACCTCGGGGCGGATCACCACCGATTCGTTGGACAGCAGCGAGCCCACCGCGGTGATCGTCCGCGCCATCGCGCCGACGCGCACCGGCACCGCCTCCACCGGCATCGGCGGCATGGCGCCCGGAGCGCCGCCGGCCGCCGGACCGCCCGGCTTGCCGCCCGGAGGCGCGCCCGGCGAGGCGCCGCCCATGGACGGCGGCAGCTTCGCGGCGAGATCCCCGAGAGTGCCGCCGTTCTTGACGAAGTACCACCAGCCCCCGCCGGCCACGGCAACGAGGATGAGAAGCGCGATGAGGCGTGAAGGGCGCATGGAACTCTCTGAACCCGGGGAGGACGCGTGATTTCTTGGGCGGCCGCCGAAAGGGGACCGCCGTCTGGACTGAACTATATCGTTCAGTTCAGTTCCGATGTCGAGACGCTTGGCGGGGGCCTATGCCAGATGGCCTAATACCATACCCTATTCCGGTACGCCGCTCGGCGTGCAACAGCACGCCACCTCCAGATCGCAGCCTTCCGTGGAAATGGCGCCGCCACGCAGCACCAGCCGCCGCTCGGCTCCGCGGTCGATCAGCAGGTCGGCCGGACCGCCGGCGCGCAGCGATCCGCCGGTCTCCAGCGGCAGCACGCACGCCCCCTCCAGGTCGACTCCGCGGCAGCAGCACGGCGCGCTGCCGGCCGGCAGAACGGCGCGGATCAGCCCATCCTCAATGCGGATGTCGGCCAGCACCGATCCGTCCGCCGCCGCCCGCGCGCCCAGTTCGGGTGCTGCGTCGGCAACCATGGCGAGGCGCACGCGGGCGCGCTTCAGCCAGTACTTCTCGGTGGCGAGCAGACGGGAGGTGTCCATCATTGCGCCACAAGTGTAGCGCGGGCTTGGTTAACGAAATCTTCCCTGCATACCCGGACATTCTCAATTTCGGGGCGGCACTGGACGACTCTTCCAATTCTCGGAAAATGCGCCATGCATTTGCCGGTGTGCGCCTTATGCCGTCCAAACCCCCGCTGTGGCGCGGTTGTTGCTCTACAGGGCACAGACCATACAATGATCCGCAAGGAGGACCGGCATGACCACCGACGGCACCCCGTCCTGCGAACTGCGCGAAGGCGACGGGGTTTCCTACCTGCACGGGCACCTGACCTTCGAGACCTACCCATCCATGCGTTCGGCGCTGGATGGCCTGCTGCGCCACCACGCGCCACGCCACGTGCTGGACGTCAGCGCACTCCAGCACATCGACTCCGCCGGCCTGGGCATGCTGCTGATCGCGCACGAGGAGATGCGGCGCGCCAACCGCACGCTGGTGCTGCGCGCCGCGTCCGGTCAGGTCCGCCGCGTGCTGGAGGTGACGCGGATGAAGCGGATCATGACGATCGAGGAGTGAGCCGCCGGCTACTTCCTGGTGAGCAGCAGCGTGCCCTGGCGCTGCAGGCGGTCGCGGATCTTGCCGCCCAGCAGGGCGAGCGCCCAGGGCAGATCGACCTCCACGGTGGCCGATTCCTCGTGCACGTCGATGCGTCCGGTCAGCGTCTGGCCGAGCACGGCGACACGGAAGGCGAGGCGGTCGTCGGCCCAGGTCTCCTCCACCGTGGCGCCCATGCCGCCAAGCTGCGCGCGCACCTGCCCGATGCCGTCGCGGAGGCGCGTCATCGCCCCCTGCTTGCCGAGCTGGTGCGGGATGGTGACGGTCAAAGGCTTGCTCATGACGGGTCCGGTTGGGGTGAAGCGTGCCTGATGAACAGCGCGGGCGGCGTTTTGCTCCTAACCGCCCTGCAAGGCGATGAACTCCTGGAAGTTGGCGACGCGTCCCGCGGCGTGCGCCGCCTCGTAGGCGGCGTTCAGCGCGCGCTTGGCCTCGATCGCGGCGGCGAAGCGGCGGCGCAGCGACTCGTCGCGGATGCCGAAGCCGTCACCGGCCAGCCGCTCCAGCACGTGTCGGTAACACGCCTCGGCCCGCGCGCCGGCGTCGGCGGCGAACGTGATCGAGCCCTCGCGCTGCCGGTACTCGCACATGGGCGCGTAGGCCAGCGGGATCGGCCCGACGCGATCCAGCGCCAGCACGTTGAACACCACGTCGTCACAGAAGGTCACGTCCTCCGGCCACGCCGGGCAGAGGTCGCGCCGCAGCACGAAGAACATCGGCACCGAGGTGGTGAGGAACTTGTCGGCGGTCAGTTCGCCGACGCTGCCGGACCGCGGGAACAGGGTGGACAGTTCCACTCCGTCGCGCTCACGGACCACCACCACGTTGTCGGCCGCCGCGCCCCGCGCCAGCGCCAGCGGCGCCAGCACCGCCAGCCGTCCGGGCGCCCACAGATCGTCGGAGTCGAGCGGCGCCACCAACGGCTTGGACGCGTCCCGCAGACCGACGTTGCGGGTGGCCGGCGCGCCGCTGCCCACCCGGCCGGTGGCGGCGAAGCGCAGGCGCGGGTCGGCCAGCCCTTCGGCAGCCAGCACCGCCCGGTAGTCGGCGCCGTCGTCGGCGACGATCACCGCCTCCCAATCCGCGTGGGTCTGGGCGAGCAAACTGCGCACCGCGCGGCCGATCGTCGCCTCCGCCCGGTACGCCGGGACGATCACCGAGACCCCAGCACCGCCCATCCCCCACTCCCTCGCTTTGTCTTTGCCCCATTAGCGGCCGGGCGCGTGGGCGCTGTCAACACGGGGGGCGTTGAACCCGCGCCCAAGACGGGCTATGTGGGAGATGGACGTGCGTACGCCGCACGAGCGAGACCGATACTCAAGCCCATACCGGGGAGACACACAATGGCGCACGCCGGGACCTACTGGTTCGATGACGAGCCGGGTGAAGAGCCGGACGAGAAGAAGGACAAGGAAGCCACGCCGCCCCCCTTCGCCGCGGTCCAGCAGAACCTGTTCAAGGCCCGCACCGTCCTGATCTTCGGCCAGATCGACATGAAGCTGGCCATGGGCGTGACCGCGCAGCTGCTGGCGCTGGCGCAGGAGAGCGACGACCCGATCCGGGTGATCGTCAATTCTCCGGGCGGCCACGTCGAGGCGGGCGACACCATCCACGACATGATCCGCTTCGTGAAGCCCGAGGTGAAGATGCTCGGTACCGGCTGGGTCGCCAGCGCGGGCTGCCACATCTTCCTGGCGGCGAAGAAGGAGAACCGCTTCTGCCTGCCCAACACCCGCTTCCTGATCCACCAGCCGCTGGGCGGCACCGGCGGCCGGGCAACGGACATCGCCATCGAGGCGAAGGAAATCATCCGCATGCGCGAGCGTCTGAACAAGATCATCGCGCGTGAGACCGGCCAGCCGCTGGAAAAGGTCGCCAAGGACACCGACCGCAACTACTGGATGCTGGCCGACGAAGCCCGCGAGTACGGCATCGTCCCCAACGTCATCGAGAGCATGGACGCGTTCAAGTAAGCCCGTCCGTTCCGGTTCGATCCCCCTTCCCGCTTCCGGGGAGGGGGATTTTTTATGCGTGCAGGAGACCGCGATGCCGCCCCTCACCCACCGCTGGCTGCGCTTCGGGGATTTCACCACAGCCGAGCTGTACGCGGTGCTGGAACTGCGCCAGCGCGTGTTCGTGATCGAGCAGGCGTCGCTGTTCGCCGACATCGACGGCCGCGACCGGGAGGCCGATCATCTGCTGGCGTGCGGCGAGGATGGCGCACTGCACGGCTACCTGCGCGTCTTCGCGCCGGGGATCGTCGGCAAGGCGGCATCCTTGGGCCGCGTCGTGGTCGGCGAAGCGGCCCGCGGATCGGGATTGGGCCGCGCGCTGGTGGCGGAAGGGCTGGCGTTCCTCGCCCTGCGGCACCCCGGCGCGGACGTGGCGATCAGCGCGCAGAAACACCTGCAGCGCTTCTACGGCGCGCTGGGGTTCGAAACAGTAAGCCAACCGTACGACGACGCCGGCATTCCGCACGTGGACATGGTGCTGCGGCGGGGCGCCGCCTAACCGAACAGCCCCGCCGCAATGTTGATTCCCAGGGCGAGGATGGCGGTGTTGAACAGGAACGACAGGATCCCGTGCAGCAGCACCAGCCGCCGCACCGCCGCGCCGCGGGTGGTGATGTCGGACACCTGCGCCGTCATGCCGACGGTGAAGGAGAAGTACAGGAACTCCAGATAATCCGGCGTCTGTGCGCCGGGAAACTCGAGTTGTGGCTCGCCGAGCCAGTGGTCGTGCGCGTAATGCTGGGCGAACACCACGTGCAGGAAGGCCCAGGACAGCAGGATCGTCACACCGCCCAGCGCAGCGCTGGACGCGGCGTGCGGCGTGCCGCGGCTTTGCGCGATTTCAAGCACGATGGCGGCCACCGCGGCGATGACCGCGGTCACGATGGCGGCCAGGATGCTGCCGCGCCCCTGCTCAAGGAGCTGAGCGCGGTGGCGAATGCTGTCGACTGTAGCCTGCGCCATCAGCCGCAGTGTCATCGCCATGTAGACGCCGACGCCGACGCACCAGCCCAGGAGAAACGCGGTCACCGGGCGCAGGAACGGCAACAGCGCCGCATCAATGGCGACGACGACGGCCAAGGCGATCAAAAGGGTCGGGCGACGGAGCAGATGCCGGAAGGACGCCCGCATGGGCAATCAAGCCACCTCAGACGTGCACGTCGAGCAGCGAACCGCGCGGCTGGTGGTGGGCGCCGTTCGCCCGCGCGGTAACGGCGCCGGCGCCGGGGTCGACCGACTGCCCGGTTTCGGTCCCGGTGCGGGTGTCGCGCGAGCCTTCGGTCTTGCCGGTGGCCTGCGGGGCCTGGATGGTCTGGGTGCGGACGACGTGGACCGTCTGCTGCGCGGCGGCCATCGCCGGAGACAACGCCGCCTGAGCCGCCGGGGTGATCGGCTGCTGGGGTTTCGCCACGAAGGGCGCGACGGCCGGCGTCAGGTCCATGACGGTGCTTTCGATGAAGCCGCGGCGACTGCCGGCTCTTTGGCCCGCAAAAACCGCTGTGCAACATCTGCGCAGCAACCGGGGCTGCACAAGCGCGCTTTGCACGCAAGCCAATTCTACCACGAATCCGCGTTGTCACAAGGGGTATCAGCGACGGCACACCGGCGCGGATTCATCACAGATGAATACAATAATATGTTGGACACTCCCATTGCGGTAGTAGACCGTATGCAGTAATGACAAAACATTGTTAGCGACTCTATCGTCTCAATCAGGACAAGCTTGCCTCGTCTTTTCCTTTTTCAACACGGCCACCGCGCCCGCACCGGTGTGCGCCGGGCGCGAAACCATGGTGGCATGCTCCAGGGAGGCACGATAATGAGGATGTTCTGGACGGCGGCGGGCTGCGCCGTGGCGATCCTGGCCGGGTTGCCGGCGGCGAGGGCGGCCGACGATGTCTATGTGGGCATGTGCGACGCCTCGGCGGCGTTCGCCTTGGACGAAGAGCACTTCGTCGTCGCCAGCAACGATGACAATATCCTACGGGTCTATAAGCGCGGCCACCCAGCGGTCAAGGAGATGCACGATCTCGGCAAGTTCGTCAAAATCAAAAACGACGGCAATAAGAAAAAGAAGAATGACAAGGATGATGCCAGAGAGGTCGACATCGAGGGCGTAGCACGCCTAGGAAACTTGTATTTCTGGATCGGCTCGCATGGACAAAACAGAGATGGTCACGACCGGCCGGAACGACACCAGCTGTTTGCCATGAAGATTGAAAAGCAGGGCGAGGATATCGTCTTCGAGGAACAACACACACCCTATCGGACCTTGATCAAGGACGTTCTGGCCGGCGAAAAGGCCAAGGATTACAAGCTGGAAGAGACTTCCAAGCTGGGGACGGGGGACCAGGGCGGGCTCAACATCGAAGGCCTCGTGGCGGCACCCGACGGAGGGCTGTGGATCGGTTTCCGCAGCCCACTGAAGGACAAAACGGCGGCGCTCATCCTGCCGTTGCAGAACCCGACGGAGGTCATCAAGGGCAAAGCGGCGGCTTTCGGCGAACCGATCTCGCTGTCCCTCGGCAAAGGATACGGCATCCGCAGCCTGGAGATCGACAACGGCCGGTACCTGATCGTCGCCGGCCCCTCCACCGATGCCGGTGACCAGCCCTTCAAGCTGTTCCAGTGGAGCGGCCGGGCCGACGAGGCGCCGGCGCCGATCACGGCCAACCTCGGCGGCATCGCCCCCGAAGCGGTCTTCACCATCCCCGGCAAGCCGGGCGCACTCTACCTGCTCAGCGACGATGGGGACCAGGAGGTCAAGAAGGGGGTGGCGTGCAAGAAGCTCGAAGATACCCCCGAGAAGCAAAGCTTCCGCGGCCGGCTGGTCACCTACTGATTACCCGGCCGCCCCCTGCCCCAACGGCTGCTGTTGCGTAATGCAGTGGATGCCGCCGCCGCCGCGCACGATGTCCAGCGCCGCCATCTGGATCACCTCGCGGTCGGGGAAGGCGCGGCGCACGGTGCGGTAGGCCTCGTCGTCGGCCGGGTCCTCGAAGGCCGGCATCACCACGCCGCCGTTGGCGACGTAGAGGTTGGTGTAGCTCAGCGTCAGCCGCACGCCGTTCTGGTCGCGCCGGGCCGGCTGCTGGATCGGGATCACCTCCAACTCGCGCCCCTGAGCGTCGCGCGCCTTCTTCAGGCGGTCCAGGTTGTCCTGGAACGCCTTGAAGTTGGCGTCCGTCGGGTCGTCGGTGGTCAGCGCCAGCACCACGCCGGGGCGGACGAAGCAGGCGATCTCGTCGATGTGCCCGTCGGTTTCGTCGTCCTGGTAGCCCTCGCCCAGCCAGATGATGCTGGAGACCCCCAGGAAGTCCCTCAGGTGCCGCTCGATCTCCGCCCTGGACAGGCTCGGGTTGCGGTTGGGGTTGAGCAGGCACTGCTCGGTGGTCAGCAGCGTGCCTTGCCCGTCCACGTGGAACGAGCCGCCCTCCATCACCAGGGGCGCGGCGAAGCGCTCCTGCCCCAGGTGTTCCAGCACGAGGCGGCCGACCTCCTGGTCCTTGGCGCAGTCCGGGTAGTTGCCGCCCCAGGCGTTGAAGCGCCAGTGCACGCCGGCCACCCGGCCGTTGCGCCCGGTGACGAAGCTCGGCCCGGTGTCGCGGATCCAGCTGTCGGAGATCGGGATCGGCAGGATCTGGATGCCGGGGCCGCAGGCCAGCGACGCCTCCGCCACGTCGTCGGGGTCGCAGACCATGGTCACCGGCTCGAACCGGGTGATGGCGCGGGCGACCTCGGCGTAGACGGCGCGAGCGGCCTCCAGGCGGTCGACCTCCTCGTCCTCCTCAGGCACGGGCCACGTCTCGGGCCGGCACGGCCACGCCATCCAGCAGCGCGCGTGGGGCTCCCACTCGCCGGGCATGTGCAGACCTTCCGCCGCCGGGGTGGTCATGCGATCCCTCCTGTGACATTTTCGGGCACCAGGCCCGTCATGACGTAACCATCGGCGCGCGGTTTTGGCAATGGGCGGTCTTTCGCAAGAGGCTCAGCCGCCCTGAAGCGCCATCTGCTCGTCCCGCCGCCGCTGCCGTTCGCGGCGCGCCAGCAGCAGGCTGGCGACGAAGATCCCGGCCGCCACCACCAGCACGATGATGGTCGCCAGCGCGTTGATCTGCGGACTGACGCCGAAGCGCACGCTGGACAGGATGGTCATCGGCAGCGTGGTCGAGCCCGGCCCCGACACGAAGCTCGCCACCACCACGTCGTCCAGCGACAGCGTGAAGGCCAGCAGCCAGCCCGCCACGATGGCCGGGGCGATCAGCGGCAGGGTGATGACGAAGAACACCTTGGCCGGTCGGGCGCCGAGGTCCATGGCCGCCTCCTCCAGGCTGCCGTCCATGCCGGCGAGGCGCGACTGCACGATCACCGCCACGTAGGCGGTGGTGAAGGTGGTGTGGGCGATGGTGATGGTGGTCATGCCGCGGCCGTCCGGCCAGCCGATCCACTGCTCCATGGCGACGAACAGCAGCAGCAGCGACAGGCCGATGATCACCTCCGGCATCACCAGCGGCGCCGAGATCAGGCCGCCGAACAGCGTCCGCCCGCGGAAACGCCCGAAACGCGCCAGCGCCAGCCCGGCCAGCGTGCCCAGCACGACCGCCAGCGTCGCCGACAGCCCGGCGATCTGGACCGACAGCCACGCCGAATCGAGAAGCGGTGCGTTGTGCAGCAGCTCGCCGTACCACTTGGTCGAGAAGCCACCCCACACCGTGACCAGCCGCGACTCGTTGAACGAGTACAGGATCAGCAGCGCGATCGGCACGTACAGGAAGGCGTAGCCGAACCACAGCGCCCAGGAGAGGGGGGACAGCAGCGGCCTCATCGCCCGGCCTCCTGCTGGCGGCCCTGCACGTACTGGAACACCATGATCGGCACCACCAGGAACAGCAGCAGCGCGATGGCCACCGCCGAGGCGACCGGCCAGTCGCGGTTGGAGAAGAACTCGTTCCACAGCACGCGGCCGATCATCAGCGTGTCCGGCCCGCCCAGCAGCTCGGGGATGACGAACTCGCCCACCGCCGGGATGAACACCAGCAGCGATCCCGCGATGATGCCCGGCAGCGACAGCGGCAGCGTGACGCGCAGGAACGCCTCCCACGGGCGCGCGCCGAGGTCGGCGGCGGCCTCCAGCAGCGTCGGATCGAGCTTCTCCAGCGACGCGTACAGCGGCAGGATCATGAAGGGCAGGTACGAGTAGGTGATGCCGATGTAGACGGCGACGTCGGAGTACAGCAGCTCGAACGACGGGTCCACGAGACCGACGGAAGCCAACAGGTTGGCCAGCGTGCCGTTGGCCTTGAGAATGCCGATCCAGGCGTAGACGCGGATCAGGAACGAGGTCCAGAACGGCAGGATGACCAGCATCATCAGCGCCCCGCGCCGCGCCGGCCGCGCCCGCGCGATGGCGTACGCCATGGGATAGCCTACAGCCAAGCAGAGCACCGTCGACACCGCCGCCATGCGCAGCGACGACAGGTACGCCACCACGTACAGGTCATCCTGGAACAGCCGCAGGTAGCTGCCGAGGTTGAGGGTGAGCAGCAGCTTCAGCCCCTCCCCCTCCTCGCCCTGCACCCAGTCGAGCAGCGGCGTGTAGGGCGGCTGCGCCATGACCGCTTCGGAGAAGCTGATGCGCAGCACGATCAGGAACGGGACGAGGAAGAACAGCACCAGCCACAGGTACGGCACCCCGGTGACCAGCGCGCGGCCCGAGCGGGCGAGGCGGCGCGCCGGGCTCATCGCGTCAGCACCACGCCGGCGAAGGGGCGCCAGGTCAGCGTCACCTCGTCGTCCCAGGACACCGGCAGGTCGGCGCGGCGCGCCAGGTTGGTGGCGGTGACACGCACCGTCTTGCCGCTCGCCAGTTCCACCAGATAGATCGACACGTCGCCGAGATAGGCGATCTCGCGCACCACGCCGCGCGCCGTGTTGCGCCCGTCGGCCTCGGCCGGCGGCTCCTTGGACAGCGCGATCTTCTCCGGCCGCACCGCCACGTGCACGGTCGAGCCGACCGGCGCCGGGGCGGCGTGGCTGACGTACAGGTCGCAGCCGGCGTCGGCCGAGCGGATCAGCGCATGGTCCGGCTCGTCCTCGACCACCCGGCCCTCGAACAGGTTGACCGAGCCGATGAACTCCGCGACGAAGCGGGAATTGGGGTACTCGTACACTTCGGTCGGCGTGCCGACCTGGGTGACCGCGCCGTGGTTCATCACCGCGATGCGGCTGGCCATGGTCATCGCCTCCTCCTGGTCGTGGGTGACCACGATGAAGGTGACGCCCAGCTTCTCCTGCAGGTTCACCAGCTCGAACTGCGTCTGCTCGCGCAGGCGCTTGTCGAGCGCCCCCAGCGGTTCGTCGAGCAGCAGCAGCTTCGGCCGCTTGGCGAGGCTGCGGGCCAGCGCCACGCGCTGCTTCTGCCCGCCCGAGAGCTGGTGCGGCCGGCGCTTGGCGAACGGAGCCAGCTGGACCAGCTCCAGCATCTCAGCCACGCGGTCGCGGATCTCGCCGCGCGGCAGACGGTCCTGCTTCAGGCCGAAGGCGACGTTCTGCTCCACGCTCATGTGCGGGAACAGGGCGTAGGACTGGAACATCATGTTGACCGGCCGCTCGTAGGGCGGGATGCCGGCCATGTCGGCGCCGTCGATGAAGATGCGACCCTCGGTCAGCGGCTCGAACCCGGCGAGCATGCGCAGCAGCGTCGATTTGCCGGAGCCGGAACCGCCCAGCAGCGCGAAGAACTCGCCACGATGGATGTCGAGCGACACGTCATCCACGGCCAGGAAATCGCCGAAGCGCTTGGTGACGCGCTCGATGCGGACGTAGGGCACCTGGGCGGGGTCCTGCCAGGGCTCCAGTCGTGTCGGCTTGCGGATTGGCTGCTGGGCCATGGTCGGCGGGTCCCTCCCCTGCACAGGAAAACGCCCCGGTTCGTGCGAGGACGGACCGGGGCGCTGCGGCGCGTCTCGGACGCGCCTTTTACTTTCCGGTCTTGACCTTCGTCCAGACCCGCGTGCGGGCACGGTCGGTGGACTGCTTGATGGCCTTCAGGCTGAACAGCTTCACCTTGCTGGTCTCCGGCAGGTAGACGGCCGGGTTGCCCTTGACCTCGGCATCGACCGGCGAGGACGGCACGGCGTTGGCGTACTTCACCGTGTTCGACACGCCGGCGATGTTGGCCGGGTCGAGGATGAAGTTGATGTAGGCGAACGCGCCCTCCTTGTTCGGCGCATCGGCCGGCACCGCCAGATTGTCCCACCAGACCTGCACGCCCTCCTTCGGCGCCAGGTACTGCACGGTGTGGCTGGCCTTGGCCTCCTTGGCGCGGGCGCCGGCCTGGTTGACGTCGCCGTTGTAGGCCATCACCACGCAGGCGTCGCCGGCGGCCAGCAGGTTGATGTTCTGGCCCGTCACGAACTGCTTGATGTAGGGGCGCACGGCCATCAGCGCCGCCTCGGCCTTGTCCAAGTCCTCCTTCTTCTCGGAGTTCGGGTCGAGGCCGAGGTAGTTGAGCACCGACGGGATCACGTCGATGGCCGAATCCATCAGGGTGATGCCGCAGGCGGCGACCTTCTTGGCGACCTCCGGCTTGAAGATCAGGTCCCAGCTGTCCAGCGCCACGTCGGGGGCGACGGCCTTGATCTTCTCCGGCACCAGGCCGATGCCGACGGTGCCGCCCAGGTAGGGCACGGCGAACTTGTTGCCCGGGTCCGACGTCGCGACCAGTTTGAGCATCGCCGGGTCGACGTTCTTCAGGTTCGGGATCTTCGCCTTGTCGAGCGGGGCCAGCACTTTGGCCTTGATCATGTTGGACAGCGTCGGCTCGGCGGTCGGCACGATGACGTCGTAGCCGGACTTGCCGACCAGCACCTTCTGCTCCAGCAGCTCGAGGCTGTCGTAGAGATCGACCTTGGTCTGGTAGCCGCTTGCCTTGGTGAAGTCGGCGAGCGTCGTCTCGCCCAGGTAGTCGTTCCAGATGTAGATGTTGACCGGTTTCTTGGTCTGCGCCTGCGCGGTGCCGGCCCCAACACCGGCCAGCGCGACCGCGGCGACGGCGCCCGCCAGCGCCAGAGCGAACGTCTTCTTCATTATGGATGCCCCCCGATTCGTGTCGACGTGACGCCCGACCAAGGCCCGGCCCGACGCGGGCGTCATTGCACTGTGGGACGGGGGGCTTGTCAACCGGGAGGGGGCCTTATGCCTCCGGCTTCGGCGGCGCCACGTCGCCCCAGTCGCGCCACAGCATCAGGATCGCCGCCATCACCACCGGCCCGAGCACGAGGCCGAGCAGCCCGAAGGTCTGCAACCCGCCCAGGATGCCGACCAGCGCCCACGGGAACGGCAGGCGCACCGCACCGCCGATCAGCGCCGGCTGCACGAAGTTGTCGCCCGCCAGCATCACCGCGGCGCCGAAGCCGAACAGCGCCGCCGCGGCCACCGAGTCGCCCCGCGCCAGCAGGATCAGCGACGCCACCGCGAAGGCCAGCCACGCGCCCAGCGGCAGCATGGCGCAGGCCGCGGTTATCACGCCGAACAGCACGGGATGCGGCACGCCGGCCACCCAGTAGCCGATGCCGATGACCACCCCCTCCCCCACCGCCACCACCAGCGTGCCGATGGCAGTGCCGCGCACCGCCGCCGCCATGCGCCCGGCCAGCCGCTCGCCGGGGTCGCCGAGCCAGCGGTCGGCGGCGTCCAGGCAGCGCCGGGCCAACCACGCGCCCTCGCGGAACAGCCCGAACAGCGCCACCAGCGTCACGAAGAACAGCAGCAGCCGGTGCAGCACCTCGCCGCCCAGGCTGCTGCTCCAGCCGGCCAGCGCGTTGGTGTCGAAGCTCTTCAACAGGCCGCCCGCGGCGTTCGGGTCGCTCAGGTTGGCCTTCCACCAGCCGAGCGCCTGCTGGCCGACCAGTGGCAGCCGCTCCACCCACTCGGGCACCGGAACGCCCTTCTCCTGCGCTTCGGCCAGCCAGCCGGTGACCATCTGCGCCTCGCGCACCACCTCGACCGCGACGACGGAGAGTGGCAGCAGCACCAGCAGCGACGCCAGCACGGTGGAGAGCAGCGGCGCCAGCACCGCGCCCGGCATCCACCCGGCGAGGCGGCGGTGCAGCGGCCACACGGCGACGGCGATGACGATCGCCCAGGTCACCGCCCCCAGGAACCCCCGCGCCACCCAGGCGCCCAGCGCCAGCAGCGCCGCCGCAAACGCCAGCCGCGCCATGCGCCGCGACCAGGGCGCTGGGGCGGCGGGATGGTGCGGCCGTTCGGAAACCCCGGTGCGCCGTGGAACGGCCATCTCCCTCTCCTAGCGATCCCAACACCGTGGGATAACGCGCGGGCGGGGGGATGGGGTCAGCTCACACGTTCAACAGCAGGTTCTCCCGCTCCCACGAGCTGATGACGCGGTGATAGGCCTCCCATTCCGCTTCCTTCACGCAGGTGAAGGCGTCGACGAACTTCTCGCCGATGATCTCCTTGACCGGCTTGCAGCTGTTGAACTTCGCCAGCGCGTCGCCCTGGTGGCGCGGCAGCGTGAAGGCCAGACGGTAGGCCGAGCCCTTCACCGGATCGTTCGGCTCCAGCCCCTGCACCATGCCCAGGTAGCCGCAGGCCAGCGAGGCGGCGATGGCGAGGTAGGGGTTGGCGTCCGCCCCGGCCACGCGGTTCTCCACCCGCCGCGAGTCGGCCGCCGACACCGGCACGCGCAGCCCCGTGGTGCGGTTGTCGCGCCCCCAGTGCACGTTGATCGGCGCGTCGGAGTTCGGCACCAGCCGCCGGTACGAGTTCACGTTCGGCGCCAGCAGCGGCATCACGTAGGGCAGGTACTTCTGCAGGCCGGCGACGTGCGCCAGGAACAGCGCGCTGTCGCTGCCGTCGGGGTTGGCGAACAGGTTGCGGCCCAGTTCCGCGTCCACCACCGACTGGTGGATGTGCATGGCGCTGCCGGGCTCGCCCTGCATGGGCTTGGCCATGAAGGTGGCGTAGATCTGGTGGCGCAGCGCCGCCTCGCGCGCCGTGCGCTTGAACAGGAAGGCCTGGTCGGCCAGTTCCAGCGCGTCGCCGTGGTTGAAGTTGATCTCGATCTGCGCGGCCCCGGCCTCGTGCGTCAAGGTGTCGATGTCGATGTCCTGCGCCTCGCAGAAGTCGTAGATCTCCTCGAAGATCGGGTCGAATTCGTTGACCGCGTCGATGCCGAAGGCCTGCCGGCCGCTCTCCATGCGGCCGTTGCGGCCGACCGGCGGGATCAGGGGATAGTCCGGGTCCTTGTTGATCTGGACCAGGAAGAACTCCAGTTCCGGCGCCACCACCGGCTTCCAGCCGCGCTCCTCGTACAGCTTCAGCACGCGCTTCAGCACGTGGCGCGGCGAGAAGTCCACCGGGTTGCCGTCGGCGTAGACGCAGTCGGTGATGACCTGCGCCGTCGGCTCCTCGTACCAGGGAACGAAGCGGATCGTCCGCTCGTCCGGGATCATGTAGATGTCGGAGTTCTCGTCCGCGGTGACGTCCTCGTCATCCGGGTACTCGCCGGTGACGGTCTGCACGAAGATCGCTTCGGGAAGCCGCAGTCCCCGGTCGCGCAGGATGCGCAGGAACTTCTCGGCGGGAACGATCTTGCCCCGCGCGATGCCCGACTGGTCGGGAACGAGGCATTCCACCTCGGTGATGCGGTTCTTCTTGATGAAGTCGTCCATGAACGCCATGAAAACCCGGTCCGCCCCGTTGCGGCAGACGCCTCCGTGCTGTTTCGCGACCCCGAAGTATGACCCGGCACCGGGAACGGCGCCAGTGAACTTCCGATGGGGATGGCGGGTCCGCCATGCGCGCCGGCGCGATTGACGCTGTCACACAAGCCCCGTATCTGCGGAGGGCATGATTGCTCGCAACCACATCCGCTCCTGGTACGCCGACACCGCGAACCCGCACCCCGAGCACCCGGTGCTGGAGGGCACGCTGGACTGCGACGCCTGCGTGGTCGGCGGCGGCTACACCGGGCTGATGGCCGCGCTGGACCTGGCCGAACGCGGCTGGAGCGTCGTTCTGCTGGAGGCCGAGCGGGTCGGCTGGGGCGCCTCGGGCCGCAACGGCGGGCAGGTCATCACCGGCTACAACAAGTCGATGGGCGAGATCGCCGCCCTTGTCGGCCCGGACGACGCGCGCCGGCTGTGGGACCTCGTCGAGGACTCCAAGGCGCTGCTGCGCGACCGGGTGGAGCGGCACGGCATCCGCTGCGGGCTGACCTGGGGCCACGTGCTGGCGGCGCTGAAGGACCGCCACCTCGCCGAACTGGCCGAGGCCGAGGCGGAACTGCGCGACGGCTACGGCTATCCGGGGCTGGAGCGGCTGGACCGCACGGCGTTGGCCGACTACGTGCGCAGCCCCGGCTACGTCGGTGGCATGCTCGATCGGGGCAGCGGGCACCTGCACCCGCTGAACTACGCGCTGGGGCTGGCCGACGCCTGCGCGGCGGCGGGGGTGCGGATCTTCGAAGGCTCGCGCGTGCTGTCCCTCGACACGGGCGACCGGCCGGAGGCGGCGACGGCGCAAGGCCGCGTGCGGGCGCGCGTGCTGGTGCTGGCCGGCAACGCCTATCTGGGCGGGCTGGCGCCGGCCCTGGCGGACAAGATCATGCCGGTCGCCACCTACATCCTGGCCACCGAGCCGCTGGGAGCGGAGCGCGCGCGGGCGCTGCTGCCGCGCGACGTGGCGGTGTGCGACATGAACTTCGTGATGAACTATTTCCGCCGCACGCCGGACCACCGGCTGCTGTTCGGCGGCGGGGTGAGCTACTCCGGCCGCGACCTGCCGGGAGTGGAGTTGGGCATGCGGCGCAAGATGCTGCGCGTCTTCCCCGATCTGGCCGGCGTGAAGACCAGCCACGTCTGGGGCGGGCGGGTGGCGATCACCATCAACCGGCTGCCGCACCTCGGCCGGCTCAGCCCGACGACCTACTTCGCGCACGGCTATTCCGGGCACGGGGTGGCGCTGGCCGGCATTGCCGGGCGGGTGATCGCCGAGGCGGCGGCCGGCACGGCGGAGCGCTTCGACGTCTTCGCCCGTATCCCGCACCGCAGCTTCCCCGGCGGCCCCGGGCTGCGCACCCCGGCGCTGGTGCTTGCGATGTTGTGGTTCCGGCTGCGCGATCTGTTGTAGGCTGGCGAGATACTCCGGTGGGCTACGAGGCCCCCGACCCACGACCGGGCCGCATGACCGCCGTATGACCGACGTCTCCAACATCACGGCCTCGGCCGACGCGGCGGATTCCGCCCCGAAGCCGATGCGCGAGACGCACTTCGACTTCCAGCACAAGGTGTTCAGCCTGCCGGCGGCCTTCTTCGCGCTGGAGCCGACCAGCAAGCAGCCGGTGCTGAACATCCTGCTGGGCGATCTGAAGGCGGCGCTGCCCTTCAACACGCTGAAGGACTCCTTCTCCATCGAGGCGGACGGCCACGATTCGCGCCTGCTGGGCCTGGTCGAGCGCGGGTTGGCCTACGTCAAGCAGATCCGCCCCGGCGAGAAGATCCCCGGCGAACTGCTGGACGGCACCGCCTCCTGGTCGGTGGACGACAGGCACCGGATGATCGCCCGCGGCCGGCTGACGGTGCAGCTGGTGTCCTGGATCACCGGGTCGGAGATGATCGTCGTCGACCTGGAGGAGCTGGAGCAGATCGTCGAGGATCCGAACACCAAGGACCGCATGAAGACGGCCTTCATCCAGCTTGCCGAAAAGCTGGGCATCCACAGCGACAACGCCGAGCAGTACATCAACGACCGCATCGACGACCTGACGCAGGAGCTGTCCTACATCGAGGCGCTGCGCGACCGCTTCAAGCACATCCGGGCGCTGAGCGAGGCCTTCATCAAGCTGCAGCAGATCTACCGCGCCGACCGCACCTTCTGCTCCGAGCTGCAGCGCATGGCGGGGCTGATCAAGAAGCCGCTGAAGATGTACGACTCGATCTTCGAGCAGGCCGACGCCCAGACCGGCGAGATCATGGGCGCGCTCAGGACCTTCGATGCCACGGTGAACTTCATCCGCAAGATCCGCGACGACCTGCGCACCCGCCTGATGGAGTGGGAGGACGTCCTGCAGGCCTGGGACGGCGTGCCGGTCGAGCGCTCGCAGCAGGTCGAGCAGTTGCAGAAGATGACCTACCGCTTCCTCGCCAGCCACTTCATCGAGACGAAGGTCTGGGAGCGGAAGTGATGCTGAAACCTAGTCCCTCCCCCAGCCCCGCTGGGGGAGGTTAGGTGGGAGCAAGTTGTTCCCGCGAAGCCGCTGCCCCCGCCCAACCCTCCCCCAGCGGGGCTGGGGGAGGGCTTCGACGAACTACCGCACCCGGAAGCCCAGGCGGTTGTTGGCCGCGTCCAGCACGTAGTCGTACAGCGCCAGCAGGTGCACGCCGGTGTTGATGAAGCTGCCGCCCTGCGGGCTGGGACCGCCGTTGAGGACCTCGTTGGGCGAGGCCGGCTGATTGGTGTCGGTCAGGTGGAACTGCACCTTCTGCGGGTCGCGGTTGACGAAGGCGTAGTCGATCACCGGCAGCCCGGCGGCGTCCACCGCCTGAATGCGCACCTCGGCGTTCGTCCAGTCGGCGACCGGCACCTGCGTCGCCGACCCGCCCGGCGGTGGCGGCGAAGGCTGGAAGACGCCGAGGAACATGTTCTCGATGCCGGCGTCCATCAGGATCTGTGCCTGCGTCTGCAGCGGCGCGCCGCCAGCCGGCGTCACCGTCAGGTCCACCCAGGGCAGCTGAAAGCCGGCCGGGCTGGCCGGGTCGGGCGTGATCGGCAGAAAGCGGAAGCCCTCCAGCAGCGCCTCGGTCTGGCCGAACACCACCTTGCCGTTGACGGTGCCGAAGGTCGCCGCGGACATGGCATACGCGGCCTGGAACGGCGCGCCGGGCTCACGGCTCATCCCCTCGATGTTGAGGAAGGGGTTGTCCAGCGCGCCCGCCGCCGAGGTCCAGGGCTGCGGCTGGTCGACCGGCCCGTAGTGCGAGATCGCCTCCAGCCCGAAGCCGACGCCCATCATGAAGGTGTGGGTGGTCTCGTCGTGCGCCAGCACCTTGACCGGCCCGATCGGGATGGGGCCGTCCACGCCCTGCAGGCTCAGGCCGCTCACCGTGACGATCTCGCCGGTCGGGCTGACGTTGCTGGGCTTGTAGATCAGCGTCATGGTCTGGCCGGTCGGCTCGACCCACGGGTAGTAGCTGGTGGTGCCGGGCTGAAGCAGCAGACTCTTCGGGATGACGAAGCCGACCGAGCCGGTGTCGATGTTGAACAGCTTGGCCCCGATGCCGGGCGCCGGGAAGTTCACGTTGGCGTAGAACAGCGTCGGAACGCCATCCTGGACCTGAAGTTCGGGCTGAAGCGTCAGCGTCGTGGTGCCGTACTGGATCGCCATGAGGAACTCCGCGTTGCAGGAATGCGCGGAAGCCTACGCCGGATAAACAACCAACGGCAACAATTGCAGTCAATGAGTGCGCATGCGTGAATGATGGAAACCTGATGGTGTGACGCTGGCACGGCTTGGCGGTCCTGGCGGTGGCGGCGTCATCGTCACCCCGACCCGCGTCCGCCATTGGGTGAGCCTCACCGAACGCAGGGCCGTGGTCTCTCTCGAAGGGGAGGATGGCGCTCGAACGGCTGGTCTCCGAAGGGTAGGCCGGCACCCGCGGGCGGCGAAGCCCCCTCGCAACACGCGTTTTCGACCCCACCTGTTGGGTGGCGGACGATCGTCGCCCGCCAGCCTTGGGGCGTTCCCGGAGGGTCAGCCTTGTTCAGCTTCGCACGGTGGCAGAGGACGGAGCCGGCACCGGCGGCGGTGCCGCGCGGTCTGCGCGTCTACGCGATCGGCGACGTGCACGGACGGCTCGACCTGCTCGACCGTATGCTCGACATGATCGAGACCGACGGCGCGGCGGCGCCGGAGCTGGTGAAGTACATCGTCTACCTCGGCGACTACGTGGACCGCGGACCGCACTCGCGCGGCGTGATCAAGCGTCTGGCCGAAGGGCCTCCGCCCGGCTTCGGCGCCATCCACCTCAAGGGCAACCACGAGGCGTCGATGCTGGCGTTCCTGGAGGATATCCGCGTCGGCCCGAACTGGCTGACCTTCGGCGGCACGGCGACGCTGGCCAGCTACCACGTGCCGCCGCCGCACGCCGACTCAGCCCCCGAGGACCTCGCGCAGGCGCAGGAGCAGTTGCGCCTGCGCCTGCCGCCGGCGCACCGCGGCTTCCTGGACTCGCTGCGGACCAGCGTCACCATCGGCGACTACCTCTTCGCGCACGCCGGCATCCGCCCCGGGGTGCCGTTGGAGCGCCAGCGCGAGGACGACCTGCTGTGGATCCGCGATGACTTCCTGCGCTCAGCCGCCGACCACGGCAAGGTGGTGGTGCACGGCCACACCATCAGCCCGGAGCCGGAGTTGCGCGCCAACCGCATCGGCATCGACACCGGCGCCTTCGCCACCAACCGCCTGACCTGCCTGGTGCTGGAGGGCACGGAGCGGCGGTTCCTAACCACGTGAAATCGGCGTAGGGTGTGGCCCCCTCCCACCCCGGAACCGCGCCATGCCGAACCGCCTCGCCCCCCTCGACGACCGCCTCGCGGCGGTGTACGCCCGGCCGTTGCTGCTGGTCGTCGGGGCGCCGCACAGCGGGCACGAGACGGTGCGCGCGCTGCTCGACGCCCATCCGCAACTGCGCCTCGCCCCGGACGGCCACTTCACCGACCGCTTCGCGGTGCCTCTGAAGGACGTGGTCGGCGACTACAACGACGGGCTGGAGGGCGGCGCCTCGGCGTTCGCCCAGAGCGATTTTCTGCACCTCGTGCGCACCGCGGTGGCGCTGTCGCTGGCCAAGCTGGAGCCGGACGAGGGCGTGCGGATGGTCGGCTGCGCCGCCGCCGTGCACGCCCACAACCTCGACTTCTGGGAGCTGATGTTCCCCGGCTTGACGATCCTGCACATGGTGCACGACGGTCGCACAGCGGTCGCCGCCGCACTGGACGAGACCTCCGCCGAGCCGGGCGGCGAGGCGTGGTACGCCGCGGCGGACGCGGCATCCTACGCCTGGACCGACGCCACCCGCACCGCCTGCGGCTTCGGCGCCAGCCGGCCGGAGCGCTACTACGAGCTGCGCTGGGAAGACCTCACGGCGGACCCGCACACCCACCTCGACGCCGCGTTGCGCTTCCTGAACCTGGATGCCGGCGCCGACGCGCTGGCCGCCTGTCTGGCGCAGCTGCCGAAGCCGGCCGCACCGTACACGACGCTGGACGCCCGGGCGATGCAACGGCTGCTCCAGCACCAGGGGCCGCTGCTGCGCCAGTTCGGCTACGCAATCTGAAGCTGCACCGGACACCTGGATGTGGTACCAAAGGCGGATGAGGATCGCCGCCATCGCGCTGGCGTGCCTCGCGCTCGTGGGATGTTCGGGCGAGCCGTCCGAGTCCGACATGCGCAAGGCCGTCGAAGCCACCACTCGCCGCACGCTGGAGGCGCAGGGCCGCCTCGGCTTCCGGCAGTTCGACTCCTTCCGCAAGCAGGGCTGCGTCGAGACCAAGGGTCGGCCCGGCCTGCACGACTGCTACTACGCCGCCACCTTCGCCCCGCAGCCGGGCGACAAGCCGCTCACCGTCAACGGCAAGGGGCGCTTCCAGACGACCGACAAGGGCGTGGTGTTCGAGGATCTCGGCGCGCAGCCGCGCTGAGCGCTCAATCCCGGAAGTTCACGTACTGAAGCGGCTGCTCCAGCTTCATGCCGCGCACGTAGGCGATCGCCTCCTGCAGGTCGTCGCGCTTCTTGCCGGTGACGCGCAGCTCGTCGCCCTGGATCGCCACCTGGACCTTCAGCTTGCTGTCCTTGATCGCCTTGACGA
This sequence comes from Azospirillum sp. TSO22-1, assembly GCF_003116015.1. Lineage (GTDB taxonomy): Bacteria > Pseudomonadota > Alphaproteobacteria > Azospirillales > Azospirillaceae > Azospirillum. Next base: position 22,526 of record NZ_LGQZ01000056.1, on the reverse strand, counting down.
TCTTCTTGGCAAGATCCTGGGCGATGCCCTGGCGGATCTTCACCACGTGGCGCACGGTGTCGCCGGCGGCGCGCTCGACCTTGGCCTCGAAGTCCAGGAAGTTGGCGTCCACCTTGCGCCGGGTCATGTGGACGCGCAGCAGTTCGTGCACGGTGTCCAGCTTCGGCTGGTCATCGGCCAGCACGGTGACGTCGTTCTCCGCCCGCTCCACCGAGCACTTGGAGCCCTTGAAGTCGTAGCGCTGCTCGATCTCGCGCCGGACGCCGGCAAGGGCGTTGTCCACCTCGGCCATCTCGGTCTTGGACACGATGTCGAACGACGGCATGGTTCTTCCTCCGCTGGTCTCGCGATGCGGCCGCGACCCTAACGGGGCGGCGCCCGCGCGTCCAGTGGGCTCACGCACAGCGGAGGGAGGGAGCAGAAGCCGCTCACCTACGTCCGCTGCCCGGGGTGCTGGAACTCTACTCCACCGCCGTCCTGCGGCTTGTCGGGCATCTTCGGCTGCGGCAGCGCGTAGAAGCGCGGCTCGCGGTCGTCCCAGCTCTGCTCGAAGGGCAGTTTCATCACCGACTGGGTGCCGTTGCGCTCGGCCTCGCGCATGGCCTGCTGCAGCTGCTCGGCCATCTTCTGGTTCCAGGGCAGCTTGTACAGGTCGGGCGCCTGCCGCCACAGCAGCGTGAGGTAGATGGCGTCGTTCTCCTTGAAGGTGGCGCTCAGCACGGTCGCCTCCTTCACCTTGCCATTGAGCCATTCCATGGTCACCGGCTTGGCGCGGCCGAGCAGGCTGGCCGGGGCCGCGTAGGCCACCGGCAGCATCAGGGCGAACAACCCCAGGATGAAGGTGCGACCACGCCCGTTGCGGGCCCAGCGCAGCGCGACCAGCACCAGCATCAGCGTCAGCGCGGCGAATATGATGAACAGCGGTGTGAGGCTTTCCATGGGAGTCACCTCCTCGCCGAGCGGGGGGGGGCGTAGACGGCGTTCAGACTCTCAGGAAGCACGTCGCCCTCGCGGTCGAGACGGACGCGCGTCGCGGCCAGCGTGGCGGCCATGCCGACCAGGAACAGCGCGCAGATCATGGTGCAGATGCAACTGGCGTCGGCCTCGACGATGACCGCGATCCAGCCGTTGATCCACGCCAGCACCAGCCCGGCGACGCCGAACAGATTGATGGCGGCGAAGCGGCTCCACAAAAGCCACTGGTTCATCGGCGTTCACCTTCGCCGGAGTGCGGGGCGAAGGGCCTGCGCCCTTCATCGCCATGAACCCGCTACCTTGTATGAAGGTTCCAGCGCTGAGCCTGGGTAAAACCAGCGGCGGCGCGGACTAACCCGGAACCTTCACGGCGCGGCGCGGTTGCTCCAGGTCCACTGTCCTTATTCGGCACCTCGGAGGATTCTCATGAAGATCCGTGAGATCATGACCAGACAGGTGGAGACGGTAAGCCCCGACACCCCGCTGAAGGAGGCCGCGCGCATGATGCGCGACGCCGACATCGGCTTCCTGCCGGTGGGTGAGAACGACCGCCTGGTCGGCACCCTGACCGACCGCGACATCGCCGTGCGCGCGGTGGCCGACGGCAGGGACCCGAACAACGCCAAGGTGCGCGACGCCATGAGCGCCGGCACCGAATACGTCTTCGAGGACCAGGATACGGCGGAAGCCGCGACCATCATGTCGGAGAAGCAGATCCGCCGTCTGCCGGTGGTGAACCGCGACAAGCGGCTGGTCGGCGTCGTGGCCATCGGCGATCTCGCCACCCGCACCGACGACGACGACATGGTCGGCCAGACCATCGAGGATGTCAGCCAGCCGGGCAAGCCCAAGCGCTGACGGATTAGCCCGGGCGGCTCCGGTACGGGGGTCCCCTCTTTCCCCCGAGCAGCTCACGCGCGGACCTTTGGTTCGCACCGACGCGGCAGGCGGATCTCCGATCCACCGAGAGCGGGGGAGGATTGGGGCGGGGGTTACGCCGCAGCCACCGCCACCCCCGCCCGCTCCACCACGTACCCCAGCAACTCCCGCCCGAAGTCCGTCACGACGATGATCTTCGCCGGGTCGATGGCGATGTTGTTGAGGTATTGCAGGCGCAGCAGGTCGCCGCTCTCCACCATCTCCGGATAGATCCCGCAGAACGAGAAGCCCAGTTCCTCCAACTCCGGCGCCAGGACCGCCGTGGCCGGATCGGACAGCGGCAGGTCCAGGTAGACGCAGTCCAGGTGCGACTGGCACAGCTCGCGCGTCCGCACGCGCACCAGATCGACCAGATCGCGCCCGGCCCGCACGACGCCGAGCACCGCCCAGTTGTAGGACGCCCGCACCTCGACATCGACCTCGGAGCGCTCCGGAAGCTCCACCGCGCCGGGCTCGGCGAAGGCGCGCCCGACGCCGGCCCAGGCGTAGATCCGCTCGATCATCGCGCGGTGCGCGACCGGCGGGTACACCGTGCGCACCGGCGCCGGGTTGAGGACGATGTAGAACAGCACCGCCGTCTGCCGGTCGCTCGCCCCGCCCTGCCCGTCGATCTTCTTAAAGGCCCGGTCGCCCGGGATGTAGGCCAGCAGGATGCCGGTCTCGTGCCCGCCCGACGCGAAGTTGGCCTTCTGCGAGTAGGGATGGATCGTCACCGCCTCGCCGTACAGGCCGAGCAGTCCCTGCGCCTTGACCCGGCCGAAGGTGTCCGCCTTCAGCCGCTCGAACAGCTTGCGTCCGCGGAAGCGCGGATCGACGGCGCCCATGGACACGTTGGCGACCCGTGCGTCCGGCGCGGTCTTCTTGAGGCCCTGGTGCCCGGCCACGGTGCCGTCCGGCGTGACCGCGACGACGGAGACCAGCAGCCCCTTCTCGATCAGGTCGCGCAGCCGCTCGGGGAAATAGACCACCTCGTGGTAGCTGTAGCCGTAGACCGTGTACATGCAGCGGGCCAGCGCCACGCCGTCCTCCTCCGGCCGCAGCGGACGGATCTCCAGCGGCGTGTCGGCGGGGGCGGCGGGAACCTCGCCGGCCGGCACGGCGATCTGGTGCAGCCCCGGCCCCTCCAGGTCCATCTCCGAGCGGTTGACGACGAACTCGATCCGCTTGCCCTGCTTGCCCAGGTTGACGAAGCGGATCTCGTCGGTGAGCGAGCGCAGCAGCTGGATCGACAGGCTGGTGCTTTCCTCCGCCTGGGCGCGGGCCCAGTCGAAGGGCAGGCCCAGGTCGTGCACGGCCATGACGAAGCGCGCGCCCTCGTCGGACATGGACAGGTCGTAGGTGCCGTCGGCGCGGCCTTCGAACGACTGCTCGATGACGACGATGGCGGCCTCCTCCGCCGCCAGCTCCAGGCGCTGCGCCTGCCGCTCGTCGAAGCCGGCGGCCTGCGCGGCCTCCCGCACCAGGGCGCAGACGGCGGGGATCATCCGGCGGTCGGTGTTGACGGTCAGGCTGACCAGAAGGTTTGCCGCTTCGCTCATGACGTGGACTCCCGCACGGAGGTGACGAGCCGCGCCGACGCCCGGCGGCGCGTGTGGGCGTGCCAGAGGCAGAGGACGGCGGCACCCGCCAGCAGGCCGGCGAGCACCACATAGACCGCGCCCATCGCCTCGGTCATCGCCAGCTTGGCGGCGGGCGGGACGGTGCCTGCGGACGACAGGTCGGACAGCCGGCCGTGCGGCTCGACCGCCACGGCGACGGCCAGCGTCGACAGCGCGATCGCCGCGGCGTAGGTGAGCTGCCGGGTGAGCTGCATCAGCCCCGACACCACGCCCAGGAAGCCGTCCGGCAGCCCGGCGAACAGCAGCACGCGGTTCGGCGCGAAGAACACGCCCGCCGCCAGCCCGATCAGCAGCTGCCCCAGCGCAACCGCCGTCAGCGGCGCCGACACGCCGAGGAAGGCGTAGCCGATGGACACCGCCATCGCCAGCAGCGCCCCGCCGGCCATCATCCAGGCGGCGTTGAACCGCTCGGCCAGGATGCCGGAGAACGGCGCGAGGATGCACATGGTGACCGAGTACGGCGCCAGCGCCAGCCCCGCCTGCGCCGCGCCGATGCCGAGCACGCCTTGCAGGTAGAGCGGCAGCAGGATGCCGCTGGCCGCCAGCAGCGAGCAGAACAGCGCGATGGCCGCCAGCCCGACCGCCACGTTGCGGTGCCCGAACACGGCGAGCGGCAGCAGCGGCGTCTCGGTCCGCCGCTCGACCGCCAGCAGCGCCAGCAGCGCCGCCGCGCCGCCGCCAAGCAGCCCCAGCACCTCCGCCGTCGGTGCGCGTTGCGCGCCCAGCCGCTGCAGCCCGACCAGCAGCCCGCACACGGCGAGCGCCAGCAGCGCCGAGCCGATCCAGTCGAAGCGGAACGGCTTGGCCGGCCCCTTGCGCGCCGGCAGCACCGCCAGCGCCAGCGCGATGGCCGCCGCGCCGACCGGCAGGTTGACCAGGAACACCGAGCGCCAGCCGAACCCGTCGGTCAGCAGCCCGCCGACCAGGAACCCCAGCGCCACGCCGCCGGCCAGGATGGTGGAGTTCAGCCCGAGCGCGAAGCCGCGCCGCCCGTCGGTGAAGGTGCTGGTGATGATGGCGTTGCCGTTGGCGACCAGACAGGCGCCGCCAATGGCTTGCAGCACGCGGCAGGCCAGCAGCCCCGGCAGTCCCGGCACGGTCGCCGAACCGAGCGAGGCGGCGGTGAACAGCACGAACCCGAAGGTGAAGACGCGCGACCGCCCCAGCAGGTCGCCCAGCCGCCCGGCGATCAGCACGACGACGGCGCTGACCAGGTAGTAGATGGTGGCGACCCATTGCAGGGTGGACAACGGGATGCCGGTGCCCGCGGCCATGGACGGCAACGCGATGGCGACCATCGAGCCATCCATGCTGGGCATCAGATTGCCGAACTGGACCACCGCGAGGATCCACCACGGCCTGCCCCCGACCCAGACGCGTTCCCACCAGCCCTGCATGCGCCCGTCCTCCCCCTATCGTTTTTGCGCCCGGGGAGAAGGCGCGGTCAAGGCCGGGCTGATGCCCGGCGTTCAGCCGCCGATGAGGCCGCCGTGGGCGTTGCAGTCCTGCTGGGCGAGGTGCCGCGAAGTTCCGTCCGGAAGATGGCAGAGGCCACGCTCTGCCGGCGCAGACGGCGAGCCGGACTGCGCGGTCCTCGGGGCCGCCGGCGTACCCGAAGGGGGCGGCGGCGCCCCGGTCTCCTCGTTGATTTCCGGCACCGCCGTTCCCGGCCCGAAGCCGACCTTCGGGTCGAAGGCCTCCGGCGCACGGTAGACGACGGGCGCGAGCGCCGGTTGCGACGGCCTGTCCCGCATGGCCGCGATGTAGGCCTGATCGACGCGGTGCGCGTAGAGGGTGGACGGGAACCCGACGTCATTGAAGGTGAAGTCGCCGAAATACACCCGCTCGTTCGGGCCGACGTGGAAGCGCGGCACCCCGGTCTTATAGACCGACAGGCCGGGCGCCACGCGCTTGATCGCGGGACGCAGGTAGGCCAGATCGAGACCGGTCTGCGCCTGAAGATAGACGGTCTGGAACGTCGAACGTCCCGACGCGGCGATCTTGAACGACAGCAGCGCGTAATCCCCGGGAGGAATCGGGCGCGACACCTTTTCCAGCGCCGTCACGTCGCAGTTGCCCGCGGAGATCCGGAACAGCGCGCAGCCGTACCGGGTGATCGCGACGGTCGGCGCGTCGTCCGGAACGAGGCCGGTCGCCGGATCGAACCGCACGAAGGTGAGTTCCAGGTCCCGCACGATGAAATGGCGCGACCGGTAATCGAAGTGCTTGCGCGTGACCGCCACGCCGAGGGCGATTTCGGAATGATCCGGGGTGCCCTGGGCTTCGCTGGCCGAGATGCTCTTCATCCCGCCCTGGATACAGCCGGACACGGCAAGCGCGGCTGCCAGCGCCAGCGGCCGGAGCAGGCGCGGATCCCCGGCCTGCCTCATTGGAACGTCGACCGGAGCGCCGCGTAGATCGGCGCATGGCGCGACCGCAGTTGCTCCATGAAGTTCACCTTGCGCGGGTCGCGGGCGATCAGGTCCTTGTGCCAGGGATTGCTGGCCCAGTTCGCCCCCTCGTCGCCGAACCCGAAATAGGTCGGGTTCAGGAAGATGTCGTACGTGACGAACCAGCCGCTGCTGGCCACGCGCATGTGCGTCGCGATCATCGTCTTCGGCATCGCCAGCCCGGCGTCGGCCACCACCTGGCGCGAGTTGCGCCCCTCGTCCGGACGGTATTTGCTGGTCTCTTCCATCCGCTGGTGGTTGATTCCCCAGCACGCCTCCTCGTGCTTGTAGTTGGCGTCGAGCTGGATGAAGTAGACATCCTTGCGCGAGCAGAAGGCATAGGGCTGCCAGCCGTTGCGCGCCGGATCCTGGTTGGTGCGGATGCTCACGAAACCCTGGTACCGCCCGTTCTGGATCGACGACAGCGTGACCTCGGAGATAACGTTGTTGTGGTCGCTCCGGGTTTCCTTGAACGCGGTAACCGTCCATTTGCCGGGCGGCAGGGGAACCGTCGCCCGCCCCAGCGGCACCTGGCCCTCATGGACGGCGCCGACGGGAAGCAGCCCCCTGATGCTGTCCGCCCACGCGCCGCCGCAACCGATCGCGCAGACGAACGCCGCAACCACAGGCAAAGGACGCCGCATAGCCACCCCGCAGAAACCAAGTCGGGGTGCAATCTATAGTAATAGAACGTTCGTCGCAACGACCCCCGCGGAGTCGAACGCCCATCATCGCGCCGGACGGAGACAGCCGGTCAGACCATCTCCTCGGCGTAGTGGCAGGCGACCAGCCGCTGATCCACCTCGCGCAGCGCCGGCACGTCCACCGCGCAGTTCTCCCGCGCGTGCGGGCAGCGGCGGTGGAAGGGGCAGCCGGGCGGCGGGTTGAGCGGCGAGGGAAGCTCGCCCTTCGGCACCACGCGCTCGGCGCGCAGCTCCGGGTTCACCCGCGGCGTCGCGGCCAGCAGGATGCGCGTGTAGGGGTGGCGCGGGCGGCTGAACAGCACGTCCTTGGAGCCGTGCTCGACCGGGCGGCCGAGGTACATCACCATCACGTCGTCGGCGATGTGCCGCACCACGCTGAGGTCGTGGCTGATGAACAGGTAGGCGAGCTTCAGCTCCTCCTGCAGGTCCATCATCAGGTTGAGCACCTGCGCCTGGATCGACACGTCGAGCGCCGAGACCGGCTCGTCCGCCACCACGACGCGCGGGTTCAGCATCAGCGCGCGGGCGATGGCGATGCGCTGGCGCTGGCCGCCGGAGAACATGTGCGGGTAGCGGTCGATCTGGTCGGCGCGCAGGCCGACCTTCGCCATCATCGCCAGCGCCCGCTGGCGGCGCTCCGCCTTGGGCAGGTCGGTGTTGACCACCAGCGGCTCGGCCAGGATGGCGCCCACGGTCTTGCGCGGGTTCAGCGAGCCGTAGGGGTTCTGGAACACCATCTGCACGGTGCGCCGCAGCTCCTTCAGCTCGGCTGCCGAGCGGCCGACCACGTCGCGGCCGTCGTAGAGCAGATGGCCGGAGGTCGGCGGCTCGATCATGGTGACCGAGCGGGCCAGCGTCGACTTGCCGCAGCCGGACTCGCCGACCACCGCCAGCGTCCTGCCGGCCTGCAGCTGGAACGACACGCCGTCCAGCGCCCGCACGGTGGCGTGGCCCTTGAACATGCCGCGCTTCACCGAATAGTGCTTGCGCAGGTCGTTCGCCTCGAGCACCACCGGCGCGGATTCGGCGGCCGGCGTCGTCTCGATCTTGGAGTCCATGTGGATCATTCCGGCGCCCCCCACATGTCGCCGCCCAAGGGATAGTAGCAGCGCGCCTGCCCTTCCGGATCGGGGAACAGCGGCGGGCGCAGGTCGAGGCAGTCCTGGCGGGCGAAACGGCAGCGCGGGTTGAACAGGCAGCCCCGCGGCCGGTCACCGATGCCCGGCACCACGCCGGGGATGGTCGGCAGCCGGCGCTTGCCCAGCGCCCGCTCCGGCAGCGCGTCGAGCAGCGCGCCGGTGTAGGGGTGCTGCGGCCGCTCGAACAGGTCGCGCGCGCGCCGCTCCTCCACCTTCTGGCCGGCGTACATGACAATCACGCGGTGCGCCGTCTCCGCCACCACGCCCATGTCGTGCGTGATGAGGATCAGCGCCATGCCCCTGTCCTTCTGGAGTTGCACCAGCAGGTCGATGATCTGCTTCTGGATGGTGACGTCCAGCGCGGTGGTCGGCTCGTCGGCGATCAGCAGGCGCGGGTTGCAGGCGATCGCGATGGCGATCATCACGCGCTGGTTCATGCCGCCCGAGAGCTGGTGCGGGAAGGCGGACAGCCGGCTCTCCGGCGCGGGGATGCCGACCTGCTCCAAGAGCTCGATGGTGCGGCGCTTCAGCGCCTTGCCGGACAGCCCCTCGTGCACCTTGAGCGTCTCCATGATCTGGAAGCCCACGGTGAAGCAGGGGTTGAGGCTGGTCATCGGCTCCTGGAAGACCATGGCGACGTCCTTGCCGGTGATCTTCCGCCGCTGCGAGGCGGAGAGCGCGCGCAGGTCGCGGCCGGCGAAGCTCAGGCGGTCGGCCACCACGCGGCCGGGCGACGGGATCAGCCCCATCACCGCCAGCGAGGTCACCGACTTGCCCGAGCCGGACTCGCCGACGATGCCCACCACCTCGCCCTCGTCCACGGCAAGGTCGATGCCGTCCACCGCGCGGAAGGTGCCGGCGCGCGTCGTGAACTCGACGGACAGGTTCTGGATGTCGAGAAGCGGCATGGGATCAGCGTTTCAGCTTGGGGTCGAGGGCGTCGCGCAACCCGTCGCCCAGGAGGTTGAAGGCCAGCACGGTGATCAGGATCGCCACGCCGGGCCACGTCACCACCCAGGAGGCGCGCTGCAGGAACTGCAGCGACGAGGCCAGCATGGTCCCCCACTCCGGCGTCGGCGGCTGCGCGCCGAGGCCGAGGAAGCCCAGCGCGGCGGCGTCGAGGATGGCGGTGGAGAAGCCCAGCGTCGCCTGCACGATCAGCGGCGCCATGCAGTTCGGCAGCACGTTGACCAGCATCAGGCGCAGCGGCCCGGCCCCGGCGACGCGGGAGGCGATGACGTAGTCCTTGGACATCTCGGCCATCACCGCGGCGCGGGTCAGGCGGGCGTAGTGCGGCACCACCACCACCGAGACCGACAGCATGGCGTTGAACAGCCCCGGCCCGAGGATCGCCGCGACGACGATGGCGAGCAGCAGGCTGGGCAGCGCCAGCACGATGTCCATCAGGCGCATGATGGTGATGTCCACCACGCCGCCGAAGAAGCCCGACGCCATGCCGAGCGCCAGCCCGACCGCCAGCGACAGCGTCACCACGATGGCGCCGATCAGCAGCGACAGCCGCGCGCCGTGCATCAGGCGCGACAGCATATCGCGGCCGATGTCGTCGGTGCCCAGCACGAAGGTCCAGCTCCCGCCCTCGTGCCAGACCGGCGGCACCAGGATGGCGTCGCGGTACTGCTCCAGCGGCGAGTGCGGCATCAGGAAGTCGGCGAACACCGCCAGGAAGACCAGAGCCACGATGACCACGAGGCCGATCACCGCGCCGGTGTTCTGGCGGAAATGGTACCAAAACTCCACCAGCGGGTGCGGCGGGGCGGAGGTGGTGATCGGCTCGATCACCGCGTTGGATTGCACGTCCATGGTCATGTCGTCACCGCGCGTGCCGGATGCGGGGGTTGAGGACGCCGTACAGCAGGTCGACCAGCAGGTTCACCGTCATCACCGTGGTCGCGATCAGCAGCACGCCGCCCTGCAGCGCCGGGTAGTCGCGGCGGTTGATCGACTCCACCAGCCACTTGCCGACGCCGGGCCAGGAGAAGATCGTCTCGGTCAGGATGGCGCCGCCCAGCAGCGTGCCGACCTGCAGGCCGATGACCGTCACCACCGGGATCAGCGCGTTGCGCAGCGCGTGCAGGCCGATGACGCGGCCCTCCGACAGGCCCTTGGCGCGGCCGGTGCGGATGTAGTCCTCGCCCAGCACCTCCAGCATGGCCGAACGCGTCATGCGCGCGATCACCGCCAATGGGATGGTGCCCAGCACGATGGCCGGCAGCACCAGGTGCCGCAGCGCCGAGGCGAAGGCGCCCTTCTCGCCGGACAGCCAGGTGTCGACCAGCATGAAGCCGGTCACCGGCTCGACGTAGTACAACAGATCCAGCCGGCCCGACACCGGCGTCAGGCCGAGCTGCACCGAGAAGAACAGGATCAGCAGCAGGCCCCACCAGAAGATCGGCATGGAATAGCCGGTCAGGCTCAGCCCCATCACCCCGTGGTCGAACCACGAGCCGCGCTTCACCGCCGCGATGATGCCGGCCGGCAGGCCGGCCAGCACGGCGAAGACCATGGCCGCCAGCCCCAGCTCGACGGTCGCCGGGAACAGCGTGAAGAACTCGTCCAGCACGGGATTCTGCGTGACGATGGACGTGCCGAGGTCGCCGGAGAGCACGTTGCCGATGTAGTCGGCGAACTGCTTCCACATCGGCTGGTCCAGGCCCATCTCGTGGCGCAGCTGGGCGAGGCGCTCGGGCGGGATGCCGCGCTCGCCGACGCGCACCTCGATGGGGTCGCCGGGCACCAGCCGGATCAGCAGGAAACTCAGGAACGTCACGCCGAGAAAGGTCGGGATGACCAGACTCGCCCGCGTCAGGATGAAGCGCAGCATGGTCGGAAACCAGGGTTGGAAATGCGACAAGGGGGCCTGAGCCCCCTTGCCGGTTGCGGGGACTTACGCCCCTGTGTGGCGAAAGTCCAGCAACAAAATTACCTTGCGTTTTACCCCCTCGCCAGCCCTCTCCCGTTGCGCGGGAGAGGGTTCCGGCGAAGGAAAAACGCGTCCTCACTGCTTCAGATCGACGTCCGGGTAGAAGTGGTGATGGCCGAACGGGTCCATCTTGTACCCGGTGACGTTCTTGTTCAGCGCCATGAAGACGATAGAGTGGGCGACGGGGAACCACGGCGCCTGCTCCTTGAAGATGACCTGCGACTGTTCGTACAGCTTGGTGCGGGCGCCGACGTCGGTGGTGCGCTTGGCCTCCTGGACGAGGTCCTCGAACTCCTTGTAGCACCACTTGGCGAGGTTCGAGCCGCCGATTCGCGCCGCGTCGCAGCCCAGCAGCACGGCGAGGAAATTGTCCGGGTCGCCGTTGTCGCCGGTCCAGCCCATCATGCCCATCTGGTGCTCGCCGGCCTGCAGGCGCTTGCGGTACTCACCCCACTCGTACTGCTTGATGCTGGCCTTGATGCCGATCTTGGCGAGGTCGGCCTGCATCATCTCGGCCATGCGCTTGGCGTTCGGGTTGTAGGGACGCTGCACCGGCATCGCCCACAGGTCGGTCTCGAAGCCGTTCGCGTAGCCGGCGTCGGCCAGCAGCTTCTTCGCCTTCTCCGGATCGAAGGGATAATCCTCGACCGCGTTGTTGTACGACCACATGGTCGGCGGGATCGGGTTCTTCGCCGGGGTGCCGGCGCCCTGGTAGACCGCGTCGACGATGGCCTTCTTGTCGATGGCCATGTTCAGCGCACGGCGGACGCGCACGTCGTCGAACGGCTTCTTGGTGACGTTGAAGGCGAGGTAGCCGACGTTCAGCCCCTCCTTCTCCATCAGGTTGATGGAGGTGTCCTTCTTCATCGTGTCGATGTCGGCCGGGTTGGGGAACGGCACCACGTGGCACTCGCCGGCCTTCAGCTTGGCGTAGCGCACGGCGGCGTCCGGCGTGATGGCGAACACCAGGTTGTCCAGCGCCGCCTTGCCGCCCCAATACTGGTCGAACGCCTTGTAGCGGATCACCGCGTCCTTCTGGTAGGCGACGAACTGGAACGGCCCGGTGCCGACCGGTACCTGGTCGATCTTCTCCGGCGTCTTCTTCTTCAGCAGCGAATCGGCGTACTCGGCCGAGAAGACGGAGGCGAAGACCATCGCCATGTTGGCGATGAACGGCGCCTCGACCTTGCTGAGGGTGAACTTGACCGTGTGGTCATCCACCTTCTCGATCGACTTCAGCAAGTCGGGAAAGCCCATGTCCTTGAAGTAGTCATAAGCACCGCCGGAGACCTTGTGGTAGGGGTGATCCGTCTTCCACTGGCGCTCGAACGAGAACAGCACGTCGTCGGCGTTGAAGTCGCGCGTCGGCTTGAAGTCGTTCGTGGAATGCCACTTCACGCCCTGGCGCAGCTTGAAGGTGTAGGTCAGGCCGTCCGGCGAGACCGTCCACGACTCGGCGAGCGCCGGGACGACCTTGGTGCCGCCGTGCTCGAACTGGACCAGACGGTTGTAGACGGGAATCGCCACATCCATGCTGGTGCTGGTGGTGTTCAGCTGCGGGTTGAAGTTCTCCGGACTGCCTTCCGAGCAGTAGACGATCGTCTTGGCGGCATGCGCCGGCGCGGCGAGGGCGAGCGCGGCGGTCATGCAGAGACCGGCACCCAGCAGGATGCGCTTCATGGCAAGTGTCTCCCGTAACCCGGTTTGCGAGGCCGTGCGGCAAAGGCGCGGCGTGTGAATTATCAAATCATTAGGCGTTGACACATCGAAGGTGTCAACTCGCGAGTGGAGGGCTTTTCCGAAGGTCAGAGGGCCGGGTCCGCCTCGCCCCCGCGGCCGCCGCGCCGGCCCGGTCGCTGGCGCGGCGGCCGCGGACGGTCAGGACAGCGTGCAGAGATTGACGCAGTTGGCTCCGGCGCCATCCTCCAGGTAGGCCATCATCACGGTGCTATAGTCGCCGACGTTTAGGCAGGCCAGCGAAACACCCAGCGGCTCGGCCGCCTCGACCGTGTTCTGCGTCGTCCATTCCAGCGAGGGGCTGGAGGAGGACGGGTTGTAGGTCCCGGCCCAATACATGATGCTGTTGGTGCCGGCGCTCTGGTTCTGGAGGCAGGCAGCGTACACCGTGTTGTTCGGTCCCAGCGCCACGGCGGAGCCGAGACTGGTGTTGTTGTTGCTCGGGATCGACCAGCCGAACTGCTGGGTGTACGTCGCCCCGGAAAGCGAGCCCATGGACCACGACAAGTTGCTCGTCATGCCGCCGCTGATCGCCAGCATCCCGTCCCGATAGGCAAGCTGCGGGTACTGGTGGCACGGCGGCCCGCTGAAAAGATTCCAAGGTCCTGCCGACGTCTCGAAGGTGATTGGCGAGGTCGACACCGTGCCGCCGTTCACGGTGACGAGCCAAAGGCGCAGCGGCCACAACTCTTCGCCCTTAGCGAGGGCGGAAACGACGAACTGGCCCGGCCCGATGGCGGTGATCGAAGGATTGCTCCCGGCCATGTCGGTGCTCCGGGGCGAATACTGGGTCAGATTGCCCTGACCGCCGATGGCCGTGCCGATGTTGACCATGATCGTGCTGTTGCCGATGGCGTTGGTCTCGTGCACGGAAACCGCCATGCCGTTCGGGTCGATGGCGATGCTGGGGTAGTCGCCCGTATCGAAATCCTGGTCGACCCCGTAGAGCTTGAAATTTCCAGGGGCAGTCAGAATGCCGTACGCCGCGCTCAGGCTGTAATTCGTCACCCCGTATCCCTGTGCGGCCACGACGATGGTGCCATCCGCTCCCACCGCGATGGATTGGTTTGCGGCACTGCCGATAATCATGCCCATGATGGCGTTGGTCACAGTCATAGGTCCCCCCTTTCCTGCCGATGCTCCCCTATGCCACGCATTGGCGCGGAAAGTTAGGCTACGAATTTGTATAAATTGATGGAAAATATGCCGAAAAGACGCAGCCGCGCTCGCGCTCAGCTGCCGAGATCCGCCCGACAGGCGCGCCCCGGCACGTCTTTCCTATGCCGTCGCTGCGGCGGCCTCCCCGAGTCGACGGCCGAACGGCGGCCCGAAGGACCACGTCGTGCGGCGGCGCGGTCGACCCAACCTGCCCACGCTCCAATGTGTTAGAACGCCGGCTTCCGACTCTCGCTGCCGCCGGCCCATGCCCCAATCCCCTCGACGCACCGCCCTGTACGCCTACACGCTGTTCCTTCTTGGTTCGGCGTTCATGGCCTCCAACGCCGTGATCGGGCGCGCCGCCGCGCAGGTGGTGCCGCCGGTCGGGCTGGCGTTCTGGCGCTGGCTGGTGGCGTTCCTGATCGTGCTGCCCTTCGCGTGGCGCGGGCTGGTGCGGCACCGCCGCGTGCTGCTGGCGGGGTGGCGGCGGTTCCTGGCGCTGGGCGCCCTGGGCATGGGCGTGTGCGGCGCCGTCGTCTACATGGGGCTGCAGCACACCACGGCGACCAACGCCGGGCTGATCTACGCCACCAGCCCGGTGTTCATCCTCGCCATCTCGGCGGTCGCGCTGAAGGAGCCGGTGACGCCGCGGCAGGTCGCCGGAATCGCGCTGGCGCTGGCCGGCGTGCTGGCCATCCTGACGCGCGGCGACCCGGCGATCCTGCTGGGCTTCGCCTTCGACCGCGGCGATCTGCTGGTGCTGGCCGGCGCCGTCGCCTGGGCGGTGTACACGGTGCTGCTGCGCCGCTCCGGCGGCACGCCGCTGCCGGTGGTGACGCAGTTCGCCGCCAACGCGCTGTCGGGCGTGCTGGTGCTCGCCCCCTTCTACGCGTGGGAGACGCTGGGCGGCCACCCGGTGGTGCCGACCTGGGAGACCGCGGCGCGCATCCTCGGCGTGGCGCTGGTGGCGTCGGTGCTGGCGTTCCTGGCGTACCAGAAGACCATCGCGCTGCTGGGTCCGGCGCGGGCGGGGACGGCGCTGTACGTGTCGCCGGTGTGGGTGGCGCTGCTCGCCTGGGCGCTGCTGGGGGAAGGGCTGGAGCTGTTCCACCTCGCCGGGGTGGCGCTGATCTTCCCCGGCGTACTGCTCGCCACCCTCCCCGCCGCCCCCAGGCCGCTCAGCCGAGCATCGGCAGCGTGAGCCCCTGCTCCTTCGCACACTGTTTCGCGATGTCGTAGCCGGCGTCGGCGTGGCGCATGACGCCGGTGCCGGGGTCGTTGGTCAGCACGCGCTCCAGCCGCCTGGCCGCCGCGTCGGTGCCGTCGGCGACAATCACCATGCCGGCGTGCTGCGAATAGCCCATGCCCACCCCGCCGCCGTGGTGCAGCGACACCCAGGTCGCCCCCGAAGCGCAGTTGAGCAGCGCGTTCAGCAGCGGCCAGTCCGACACCGCGTCGGAGCCGTCCAGCATCCCCTCGGTCTCGCGGTTGGGGCTGGCGACCGAGCCCGAGTCCAGATGGTCGCGGCCGATGACGATCGGCGCCTTCAGCTCGCCCTTCGCCACCATCTCGTTGAAGGCGAGGCCAAGCCGCGCCCGGTCGCCCAAACCGACCCAGCAGATGCGTGCCGGCAGTCCCTGGAAGGCGATGCGCTCACCGGCCATGTCGAGCCAGCGGTGCAGGTGCGGGTCGCCGGGGATCAGTTCCTTCACCCGGGCGTCGGTGCGGGCGATGTCCTCCGGGTCGCCGGACAGCGCGGCCCAGCGGAACGGCCCGACGCCGCGGCAGAACAGCGGCCGGATGTAGGCCGGCACGAAGCCGGGGAAGGCGAAGGCGTCCTCGACGCCGACGTCCTTCGCCATCTGCCGGATGTTGTTGCCGTAGTCGAACGTCGGCACGCCCATGCGGTGGAAGTCCAGCATGGCGCGCACGTGCACCGCCATGGACTCCTTGGCGGCCTTCACCACCCCGTCAGGATCGCTGCGGCGCCGCGCCTCGTGCTCCTCCAGCGTCCAGCCGGCGGGCAGGTAGCCGTTCAGCGGATCGTGCGCGCTGGTCTGGTCGGTCACCGCGTGCGGGCGCCAGCGCGGGTCGGCCGCCGCACGCCTCGCCAGCTCCGGGAACACCTCGGCGGCGTTGCCGAGCAGGCCGACGGAGACCGCCTGCCCCTTGGCCTGCGCCTCCCACAGGATGGCCATGGCCTCGTCGAGGGTGGCGGCCTTGCGGTCGAGGTAGCGGGTCTCCAGCCGCCGCTCGATGCGCTGCGCCGAGCACTCGACGCCGAGCAGCGAGGCCCCGGCCATGGTGGCGGCCAGCGGCTGCGCCCCGCCCATGCCGCCCAGCCCGCCGGTCAGGATCCATTTGCCGGTCAGGCCGCCGCCGTAGTGCTGGCGCCCGACCTCGGCGAAGGTCTCGTAGGTGCCCTGCACGATGCCCTGGGAGCCGATGTAGATCCACGAGCCGGCCGTCATCTGGCCGTACATCATCAGCCCTTTGGCGTCGAGCTCGCGGAAATGCTCCCACGTCGCCCAGGCCGGCACGAGGTTGGAGTTGGCGATCAGCACGCGCGGCGCGTCGGCGTGGGTGCGGAAGACGCCGACGGGCTTGCCGGACTGCACCAGGAGGGTCTCGTCGTCTTCCAGGGTCTTCAGCGCGTTGACGATGGCGTCGAAGCAGTCCCAGTTGCGCGCGGCGCGGCCGATGCCGCCGTAGACCACCAGCTCGTCCGGGTTCTCCGCCACGTCCGGATCGAGGTTGTTCATCAGCATGCGCAGCGGCGCCTCGGTCAGCCACGACCTGGCGGACAGCTGGCTCCCGCGCGGCGCCCGGATGACCCGGCGGTTGGCGGCGTCGGTCATGGTGGTCTCCCCTCCTGCTTTTTCAGACGGTACCGCAATCACCCGCCCCGCACCACACGCCCCGCCCGCACCACCAGCGCGCACGGGTTCAGCCCCAACCAGTAGCACAGCTCCGCCGGCCGGCCGATGTCCCAGGCGGCGAAGTCCGCCGCCTTGCCAACCTCCAGCGAGCCGTGCGTCGCCTGCATCCCCAGCGCCTGCGCCGCGTGGCGGGTGACGCCGGCCAGGGCCTCGGCGGGGGTCAGGCGGAACAGCGTGCAGGCCATGTTCAGCATCAGCAGCAGGGACACCGCCGGCGAGGTGCCGGGGTTGCAGTCGGTCGCCACCGCCATCGGCACGCCATGCCGGCGGAACAGTTCCACCGGCGGCAGCTTCGTCTCGCGCAGCAGATAGAAGGCGCCGGGCAGCAGCATCGCCACCGTGCCGGCGGCCGCCATGGCGCGCACGCCGTCCTCCGACGTGTGCTCCAGGTGGTCGGCGGACAGCCCGCCGTAGCGCGCCGCCAGGGCCGCCCCGCCGCCGTCGGACAGCTGGTCGGCGTGCAGCTTCATCGGCAGGCCGAGCCGCCGCGCTGCGTCGAACACGCGCGCCGTCTGCTCCGGCGTGAAGGCGATGCGCTCGCAGAACGCGTCCACCGCGTCCACCAGCCCCTCGGCGGCGAGCACCGGCAGGATCTCGTCGCAGACCAGATCGATGTAGGCGTCGGCACGGCCGGCGAACTCCGGCGGCAGGGCGTGCGCGGCGAGTCCGGTGGTGCGCACCGTCACCGGATGCCGCTCGCCCAGCAGCCGGGCGGCGCGCAGCATCGCCCGCTCAGACGCGAGGTCGAGGCCATAGCCGGATTTCACCTCCACCACGGTGACGCCCTCGGCCAACAGGCGCTCCAACCGGGGCGCGGCGAGGGCAGCCAGCGTTTCGGCGTCGGCGGCGCGGGTCGCCGTGACGGTGGAGACGATGCCACCGCCGGCCCGCGCGATCTCCTCGTAGGAGGCGCCCTCCAGCCGCATCTCGAACTCGGCCGCGCGGTTGCCGCCGAACACGAGGTGCGTGTGCGCGTCGATCAGCCCCGGCGTCAGCCAGCGCCCGTCCAGGTCGTGCTCCTCGGCCGCCGTGCCGGGGGGCATCTCGGCGCGCGGGCCGATCCAGGCGATGCACCCGCCCACCACCGCCACCGCGGCGTCGCGGACCACGCCGGCCGGACTCATCGTGGCCGCGTGTCCGTTGATCCACAGGCTGTCCCACCGCATCCGGCACCTCCCCCGCATCCACACCAAGGATGGCGCGCCGACGCCGCCATTGCCAGTCGGCGCGAAGGCCGGCATGGTGACGCCATGCCCCACACCGTCATCCTCTGCGCCGACGATTACGGCCTGTCGCCCGGCGTCGGCGCCGCCATCCGCGACCTGATCGGGCGCGGGCGGCTCACCGCCACCTCCTGCATGACGGTTTGCCGATTCTGGCCGGAAGAAGCGCTCAAGCTCAAGCCGCTGGCGGAGCGCGCCGACGTCGGCCTGCACCTGACGCTGACCGACCAGGCGCCGCTCGGCCCCATGCCCAGGCTGGCGCCGCAGGGCCGGCTGCCGCCGCTGGGCACGCTGATGCGCCTGGCCTACACTGGCGGCCTCGACGCGCGGGAGATCGCCGCCGAGGTCGACCGGCAGGTCGTCGCCTTCGCCGACGCCTTCGGCGCGCCGCCAGCCTACATCGACGGGCACCAGCACGTCCACCAGCTGCCGGTGGTGCGCGACGCGGTGCTGGCGGCGCTGGCGCGGCTGCCCGGCGCCTACGTGCGGCTGTGCCGCGAACCGCGGCTCGCCGTCCTGCGGCGCGGCGTGGCGGTGGCGAAGACGCTGCTGATCGCCGAGCTGGGCGGGCCGCTGGCGGCGCGGGCGCGGGCGGCAGGGATTCCGGTCAATTCCAGCTTCCGCGGCGTCTACGACTTCTCCGGCCGGGTGCCGTTCGGCGACCTGATGGCGCGTTTCCTGGAGCCGCCGGCGGAGCGCGCGCTGGTCATGGTGCACCCTGGTATCCCCGACGAGGCGCTGCGCGCCGCCGACCCGCTGGTCGACCAGCGCGCCGTGGAATACGAGCACCTGAAGGGCGACGCCTTCGCCGCCCTGCTGGCGGACAAGGGCGTGCGCCTCGGCCGCTTCGCCGACGCCTGAGCCCCCCGGCGGCACGCCCCCATGGCATTCATCCTGCGGTTGCCCTACACTGCACCGCATCCCAGGCCCTGTGCAGGATCGCCATGCCGTTTTCCGGATCCCGCCCGCCCCACAAGCCCGTGACGCAGCGTGCGCTGCGCGCGCGGCACGAGAGCGTGCAGGGAGCGGCCAACCGCTACCACGACCAGCGGCTGGGGGCGGAGGTCATCAACATCGTGGTCGGCGGCTGCGTCGTCTCCGCCGACCCGGAGGTGATCATCACCACCACGCTGGGCTCGTGCGTCGCCGCCTGCGTGTTCGATCCGGTGGCCAGCATCGGCGGCATGAACCACTTCCTGCTGCCGGACTCCGGCACCGACACGCTGTCGGTGTCCTCGCGCTACGGCAGCGCCGCCATGGAGCAGCTGATCAACCGCATGCTCTCCGTCACCGGCCGGCGCGACCGGCTGCGCGCCAAGGTGTTCGGCGGCGCCAGCGTCAACGCGATGAAGAGCGCCGTCGGCCAGCGCAACGTCGAGTTCGTCATGGACTATCTCGCCACCGAAGGCATCCCGACCATGAGCTGGGACGTCGGCGGCGGGGCCGCACGCGCGGTGCGCTTCTACCCCGCCTCCGGCCGCACGCAGCGCCGGCTGATCGGCGACGACCAGGCGCGCGACGTGCTGCGCAGCGAGGCCTCGTTCATGGAGCATCTGCGCTCCAGCGAGATCGACGGCGGGGTGGAGCTGTTCTGACCCCGATGCTTCTGCGAATCGCCACGTTCAACCTGGAAAGCCTCGACGACGAGGACGCCCCGCACTTCGCCCAGCGCATCGGGGTGCTGCGCCAGCGCCTCGACCGCCTGAACGCCGACATCCTGTGCCTGCAGGAGGTCAACGCCCAGCGCTCCACCAAGAACGCGCCGCGTGCGCTGCGCGCGTTGCGGGCGCTGCTGGAGGGCACGGGCTATGCCGGCTTCCATCTGGCCACCGGCACGGATCATCTGGCCGACCGCCACAACCTGGTGGTCGCCAGCCGCTGGCCGGTCGCCGAGTCGCGCCTGCTCAAGCACGACCTCGTGCCGCCGCCGGCCGTGCGCATGGTCACCGCCAACCCGCCGGCCGCGGGCGAGGAACCGGTGTGCTGGGACCGCCCGGTGCTGCACGCCCGGATCGCGCTGCCCGGCGGACGGGATCTGCACGTCTTCGACCTGCACCTGAGAGCACCCCTGGCCGCCCCGGTGCCGGGGCAGAAGAAGGCGGCGCTGTCCTGGTCGAGCGTCGGCGGCTGGGCCGAGGGGTTCTTCCTCGCCTCCATCAAGCGCGCCGGGCAGGCGCTGGAGACGCGGTTGGCGGTGGAACGGGTGTTCGACGCCGACGGCGAGGCGCTGGTGGTGGTGGCCGGCGACTACAACGCCGAGGACCGGCAGACGCCGGTGCGCATCATCCGCGGCGACCTCGACGACACCGGCAACGCGCCGCTGGAGGCGCGCGCGCTGGTGCCGCTGGAACTGGCGGTGCCGGAGGAGAAGCGCTTCACCGTGCTGTACGAGGGGCAGGCGGCGATGCTCGACCACCTGCTGGTGTCGCGCGCGCTGCTCGGCTGGTTCCGGGCGGTGGAGGTGCATAACGAGCAGCTTGGCGGGGATCCGGAGACCGCGCTGGACAGCGACCACGCCCCGGTGGTCGCGGCGTTCGAGACGCCGGACTCCGTTGGACAACTCCATCGGACCGGCGCATAATGGGTAGTCGGGTTCTACCGTGAGTGTACGGAGTCCAAAATGGACATCAAAGGCAACTACGTCTCCGGCATGGCCGTGATCGGCATGCAGGTCGCCCAGCAGGTCGCGGCCAGTCAGGCGCAGGTCGTGGCGACCGCGCTGGAGGGCGCCCAGAAGATCGCCGCCAACCCGCCGGCCCCGGCGGCGCCGGGCCGCGTCGACATCACGGTCTGACCCTCCGCTTCCGACTCCCGCTCCGAACGCTGTCCTCCAAAACGGAGATCGGCATCCATGGGCATCGAAATCGCCGCCGGTGCCACCGCGCGCCTTGCGCTTCCCACCGCTGCCAAGCCGACCGCCGACGCCAAGCCGGCGACGCCGTCATCCTCCGCGTCCGCCGCCGATACGGTCGTCCTGTCGCCGCAGGCGCAGGCGTTGAAGACGCTCCTGTCGGCAACCGACACGGCCGCTCCGGCCGAGAAGACCGAGGCCGAACAGAAGGCCGAAGAGGTCTTCATGGAGGCGGTGAAGACCTTCTTCGTCGAAACCATGGGCCTCGACAAGAACAAGACCGGCAAGGTGCGTCTGAACAAGGAAGCGTTGCACTACATCCTGCGCAACACGGTGCTCGGCGCTCTGGCTCCGCCCAGCCTGCTGAAGGAACAGGGGATCGACTTCGCCTCGCGCCCACCCCAGCGCAACGGTCCGCTGGCCGAGATCACCATCGAAGGCAAGGAGAAGGTCACCGTCGATGGCGACAAGGTGAAGAGGGAAAAGGAACCGGCCCTGGCGCGCGTCATGTTCGATCCGGCCGCCATGGAGGAACTGGCCCGTGTGCCGAAGAAGGCGAAGGATCGGGACCGCGACGGGTTCTTCACCCCCCTCGACCTGATGCCCGCCACCCGCGAGCTGAAGACCGGCAAGCCCATCGACAACGGCCCCCGCTTCGAGGAGGCGGATAAGCGCTTCGCCAAGGAAGACGACAGCGCGCCCATACAGCTTGGCCTCGGGGTCAGGCGCGTCACGCTGACGGACGGGCAGAACCGCCCCTTCTTCATGGCCCGCCTGCGCGGCGACGTGGAAAAGCCACTGGAGGCGACGGCGCACATGTGTTTCGGCCTGCTGCAGTTCGCCCGCGGCGCGACGCTGTAGACCGTTCAACCCTTTGGCAAGGTTTCCGCCGCCACACTGAGGCCGGTGCCGAGGAGGGCGGACGGCCATGAAGATGCACTACCGCGTCGGCGACGCGCTGTTCCGCGAGGGCGATCCCAGCGACTTCGCGTGCCGCATCCTGGAGGGGCGGGTCTCGGTGGTGAAGGAGACGCAGGGCTCCCCCGTCGTGCTGGGCGACATCGCCGCGGGCGCCATCGTCGGCGAGATGGGCGTGCTGGAGAACAAGCCGCGCAGCGCCACCGTCCGCGCCGTCACCGAGGTGCTGGTCGAGGTCATCCCCGCCGACGCCTTCCTGCCGACCATCAGCGCCGACCCGGACACCGCGCACGCCCTGATGCTGCGCCTCAGCGAGCGCGTGCGCACGCTCAGCGACGAGGTGGCGCGCCTGCGCAACGCGTCGGGCGAGCCCGGCGCAGTCGCCGGGCTGCCGGTGCCGGCACCGGACGCGCCGCCGGTCAACCCGGTGACCGAGCGCAAGATCGCCAGCTACGTGCACTCGGCGCGGCTGACCATGGGGGTGCGGGACATCGGCATCCGCATGAAGGGCATGCCGGAATCGCAAACGGTATGGATCGACGCCCTGCCCTTCCGCGTCGGCCGCACACCCGACGGCTGGACCGCGGCGACGCGCGACCGCGCCTCGCTGCGCCTGCCGGACTTCGCCCCGTACCGGCTGTCGCCCAACCACTTCGTCATCGACCGCGACGACCGCCTGGGGCTGGTGGTGCGCGACGTCGGCAGCGAACTGGGAACCATGGTCAACGGCCAGTACATCGGCGGCATCTTCGCCAAGGACGCCATGCACCTGCAGAGCGGCACCAACACCGTGGTCGCCGGCGGCCGCGACTCGCCGTTCGTGTTCGAGGTGCTGGTGCAGGGGTAGCCGCCTTGAGCCCTCCCCCAGCCCCGCTGGGGGAGGGTTGGGTGGGGGCTACGGCCTCCTGCGAAGCCGTGGCCCCCCCCCCTCCC
>NZ_LGQZ01000003.1 GCF_003116015.1 Azospirillum sp. TSO22-1 | reverse complement strand
CGCCGCGTCGCCGGCCGGCGCCAGGGCGGTCGGCGCGTGCAGCAGCAGCACGGCGTCGGCCGCGCGCTCCGCCTGCACGTCGCGCAACGCGTCGGCGTAGGCGGCGCCGTCCGCCCCTTCGCCGAGGTCGCGCGGCGGCCCGGCCAGCCGCCCGCCGCCGGCAAGCAGCGCGTCCGCCGCCAGCCGCGCGATGCCGCGCCCGTTGGCGACGATGGCGAGGCGGTCGCCCTTCACCGGCACGCCGACGGCCAGCGCCGCCAGCGCGTCGAACAGCTCGTCCAGCGCGTGCACGCGCAGCAGGCCGGCACGGCGGATCGCGGCGTCGAACACCGCGTCCGGCGTGCCGTCCTCCGGAATCGTTTTATTAAGTTGGCCCCCCGTGCGCAGCACGATCACCGGCTTGACGCGCGACACCGCCCGCGCCGCCGACAGGAAGCGCCGCGCCCCGCCCGCGTCCTTGGTGGTGACCTCGTCGAGCACCAGCAGCACCGACTGGCACTCGCGCTCCAGCGCCAGGTAGTTCAGCACTTCGCCGAAGCCGACGTCGGCCATCTCGCCCAGCGCCGCCACGTGCGAGAAGCCGACGTCGCGGCGCAGCGCCCAGTCCAGCACCGCGCCGGCCAGCGTGCCCGACTGCGCCACCAGCGCCACCCGTCCGGCCTGCGGCGCGCGGTGGAAGGAGCCGGCGGCGAAGCGGCGCCCCGGCACCGCCACGCCCAGGCTGGCCGGGCCGAGCACGCGGATGCCGTTGTCCCTGGCGGCGCGGCGCACCGCGTCGCGCACCGCGGCGTCAGGGGCGTGGTCGCCGGTCAGCACCGCGGCGCGCACGCCCCGGCGCCCGGCCTCGGCCACCAGGTCCGGCAGGCGCGCCGCCGGGGCGCACAGCACGGCGAGGTCGGGGGCGGAGCCGAGCCCGTCCGGTGCTGCGGCGCGCGCCACGGCGAGGCCGGCGGTGGCCAGGTTCCTGGCCGCGGCGCGGGCGAGCGGCGCGTCGTCCTCGGCGACCAGCGCCACGCTGCGGGGCCGGAACACCGCCTCCAGTTCGCGCACCGTCATGCGTCCTCCCTGCACCGGCTTGCGTTTCGCCGGCGGCTCGGCCAGTTTTGCAGCCATGATACTCCCCGTGGCGCCGTAAGAAAGCGCGACGGTCTGAAGCATGATGCTGGGCGCGGAGAGGAACAGTGGAACAGCTCGACACGACGATCTTCGAGGCGCTGCTGGCGGTGGCGCCGGAGGCCGATCCGGCGGCGCTCGACCCCGAGCGGCCGTTCCGCGACCAGATCGACATCGATTCGGTGGATTTCCTGAACTTCGTGCTGGGCCTGGAGAAGCGGCTGAACATCAGCGTCCCGGACCTGGAGTACCCGCAGCTCTCCACGCTCGCCGGCTGCCGCGCCTTCCTGGCGCGGGCGGTGGAAAGCTGCTAGAAGGCCGCCGTACCCGTTCCAGGAGCAAGCGCCATGCCCGCCGTCAAGATCGCCCCGTCCATCCTGTCCGCCGACTTCGCGACGCTGGGGGAGGAGGTGCGCGCGGTGGACGCGGCGGGAGCCGACTACATCCACATCGACGTGATGGACGGCCACTTCGTGCCGAACATCACCATCGGCCCGGCGGTGGTGAAGGCGCTGCGCCCGCACACGGCGAAGCCCTTCGACGTGCACCTGATGATCAGCCCGGTCGACCTCTACATCCCGGAGTTCGCCAAGGCCGGCGCCGACATCATCACCGTTCACCCGGAGGCCGGCCCGCACCTGCACCGCACCGTGCAGCTGATCAAGAGCCTGGGCAAGAAGGCCGGCGTGTCGCTCAACCCGGCGACGCCGGTGCAGGCGGTCGATCACATCCTCGAGGACATCGACCTCGTGCTGGTGATGACGGTGAACCCCGGCTTCGGCGGGCAGAGCTTCATCATGAGCCAGCTGCCGAAGATCCGCGAGTTGCGCCGCCGCATCGATGCGCTGGGCAAGCCGATCGACCTGCAGGTCGACGGCGGCATCAACCCGGAGACGGCGCGCATCGCCGTCGAGGCCGGCGCCGACGTGCTGGTCGCCGGCACCGCCACCTTCACCGGCGGCCCGGCGAAGTACGCCGACAACATCCGCGCCGTGCGCGGGTAGCCGACAGGCCCCGCCCGGCCCCGGAGAACGCTCCCTCATCCGTCCGGACCGCCGGCCCACCGGCAAGGTCCGCCACGGAATGGCTGCCCCGGATGCGCCCCCGGATGCGACGCCCCCGCCGCAGAACCAATCCTGCGTTCGCCCGTTATTCCTGTCGGGCGTGCAACGGGCCCGCATCACAGGGAGAGTCGCATGGAGATCCTCTGGACCATCATCATCGGGTTCCTGGCCGGTATCGTCGCCAAGTTCCTGATGCCCGGCCGTGATCCGGGCGGTTTCATCATCACCACGCTGCTCGGCATCGCCGGCGCGTTCGTCGCCACCTACCTCGGCCAGGCCGTGGGCTGGTACCGGGCCGGCGACGGCGCGGGCTTCATCGGCGCCGTGGTCGGCGCGATCGTCATCCTGGCCATCTACCGCATGGTCGTCGGCCGCAGCAGCACCACGGTGTGAACCGGGTCCGCGAAGAAAACCGGGGCAAACGAAACCGGGGCCGCCCGCACGGGCCGCCCCGGTTTTTTCGTGCCTGACGCGCCCCTTACGCCGCCGCCACCGGCGTCGGCATGAACACCGCCCGCGCAATCGCTGCCCTCACCGCATCGGCGGTGAACGGCTTGCGCACCACCTGCCCCAGGTGGCGGGCGTCGCGCTCCAGCAACTCGTCGTCGAAGGCGGTGACGAAGATGGTGCGCAGCGCCTTCTGCTGGCGCAGCGCGCGCGCCACCGCGATGCCGTTGTCGCCGTCGGCCAGCCGCACGTCGAGCAGCGCCAGCGTCGGCCGCTCCGCCTCGGCGAGTTCCAGCGCC
This sequence comes from Azospirillum sp. TSO22-1, assembly GCF_003116015.1. GTDB lineage: Bacteria > Pseudomonadota > Alphaproteobacteria > Azospirillales > Azospirillaceae > Azospirillum. The sequence continues at coordinate 69,206 of NZ_LGQZ01000003.1, read as the reverse complement.
TCGCGCTCGTTGGCGGCGGTACCGCACACCACATGGCCCATGTCGGTGACCAGCGTGCCGATCTCCAGCGCCAGGATCGGGTTGTCCTCCACCACCAGCACCCGCTGCGTCAGCGCGTTGCGCACCGCGTTGCGCGCCGTGGTCAGCCGCTGCGCCGCCTCGGCGGGCGCGATGTGCAGCACCTGCCCCACCTCGGTCAGCGACAGGTCCTCCAGCGCCACCAGCAGATAGACGCGCCGCTCGCCCTCGGGCAGCCGGCTCAGCGCCCGCTCGATGGGGTGCGGCGAGGGCACCGGACGACCGCCCGCCCCCTCCGCGCCGTCCTCGTCGAACAGCAGGTTGAGCAGCGCGTACAGCGGCACGCGGGAGTCGTTGTCCAGCCCGAAGCGGGTTGGCGCCATCATCGCCACCTCGACGCAGCTGGTCACCAGATCGTCGCCGCGGTCGGTCGCCCCGGTCAGCGCGCGGGCGTAGCGCCTGAGGTAGGGGAGATGGGATTGCAGTTGGCGTGCATAGACTCGCATGGCCGGATATCCCGTCCCGGAAGCGGCGCCCTTATCGGCGCCCCGACGTAATTTCTTAACTGACGGTTAACGTATCACGGCGTGCGCGACGGGACGAACCGAAAAAAAGCCCAAGCCCGCTATCCCATTGGCAGAGCCCCGAAGGCGGAGGTCAGCGCGCCTGTTCGCGCAGCCGGCGCGAGCGCCACTCCCACGGCTTCTCCACCCGGCCGGCCCACAGGCCCATCTTCTTGCTCTGGGCATAGGCTTCCGCCTTCTGGTAGGCCTGGGTGAGGCCCCAGAACTGGAACGCCCAGCCGCGCGCCACCATGGCGCCGCCCAGGTCGATGCCGCGCACCCGGCACTCGCCCTGCTTCTGCCGGTTGCGGTCCTCGTCGGCGACGGTGCACTCGACCTCCTGGTCCTTGATCAGGCCGGCCAGCACGTCGCGGGCGATGGTGAAGCAGTCCAGCTCGTGGCCGTAGCGGTTCCTGCACTTCTGCCCCGGATCGGGGGCGTCGATGCCCATCAGCCGCACCGTGGTGCCGGCGACGCTCAGCAGGTCGCCCTCCAGCGCCTTGCCCTCGCCCCTGATGGTGGCGTTGGGAACGCCGGAGAACTTGCCGGGCTTCTGCGCGGTGGCGGCCGACACCGGCCCCGCCACCAGCACGGCCAGGAGAATCACGATCGGCTCAGAACAGCGTGGGCGGCGCATCGACGCGGACTATGCAGGATTCATCGTCGTTGCGCACGCTGTTGACGCGGGTGCTCACCGGGTACGCCTCCAGGTCGGCGTCCGGCGCCGGACGCAGCAGGTCCTGCACCACCGGCAGCGGCGCGCCGGGATCGAGCCAGAGGTCCCAGTCCCCCGGCGCCACGACCACCGGCATGCGGTCGTGCAGCGGCCGCAGCACCGCGTTGGCCGCGGTGGTGACGATGGCGGCACTCTGCATCGGCTGCGGCTGCCCCTTCGGTCCGGGCCAGCTCTCCCACAGCCCGGCCAGCGCCAGCGGCGCCCGGTCGCGGCGGCGGATGGCGTAGGGCTGCTTGCGCTTGCCCTCGGCCCTCCACTCGTAGAAGGCGTCGATGGGAATCAGGCAGCGGCGGTGCCGGAAGGCGGTGCGGAAGGCCGGCTTGTCGGCCAGCGTCTCGGCGCGCGCGTTGATCATCCGGGCGCCGATGGCCGGGTCGTCCGCCCAGTGCGGCACGAGGCCCCAGCGCAGCAACGCCAGATGGTTGCCGTCTTCTTCCCGCCGCACGGCGGCGATGTCCTGCGTCGGCGCGACGTTCCAGCGCGGGGCGAGGTTCGGCGATTCCGGAAACCGGAACAGCTCCTTCAGCGCCGAGACGGGGGTGGTGAGGACGAAGCGACCGCACATCCCCCGCATATCGGGTCGGGGTTTCCCTTTGCCAAGGCACGGCCTATCTTCCGGGGTGCCCCGTTCCCGACGACTCCCCCGACGACAGGATCCCCCATGCAGAAGTTCGGCATCGGCCAGGCGGTTCCGCGGACCGAGGACGCGCGCCTCCTCACCGGCGGCGGCCGCTACACCGACGACGTTTCGCTGCCCGGCCAGACCCACGCCGTGTTCGTCCGCTCGCCGCACGCACACGCCGCGATCCGCGGCATCGACGCGGCGGAGGCGCGCGCCCTGCCCGGCGTGCTGGGGGTCTTCACCATCGACGACCTGGACGCCGACGGCGTCGGCCCGATCCGCTGCCAGTCGCCGCTGAAGAACCGCGACGGCTCGCCCTACAGGGCGCCGCAGCGCCCGGCGCTGGCCCGCGGCCGGGTGCGCCACGTCGGCGACGCGGTGGCCGTGGTGGTGGCCGAGACCCTGGACGCCGCCCGCGACGCCGCCGAGCTGGTGATGGTCGACTACGACGAGCTGCCCGCCGTCACCGACACCGCCGGCGCGCTGGAGCCCGGCCAGCCGCAGATCTGGGACGAGGCGCCCGGCAACCTCTGCTTCGACTGGGAGACCGGCGACGAGGCGGCGGCCGACGCCGCCTTTGCCCGGGCCGACCGCGTGGTGTCGCTGGACCTCGTCAACAACCGCGTCGTCGCCAGCCCGATGGAGGGCCGCGCCTGCCTCGCCGCGGTGGAGGACGGCACCGGGCGCCTCGTCCTGCACGTCTCCAGCCAGGGCGTGCACAGCCTGCGCAGCCAGCTCAAGAGCATCTTCAAGGTGCCGGAGGCGCAGCTGCGCGTGATCACCGGCGACGTCGGCGGCGGCTTCGGCATGAAGCTGTTCATGTACCCGGAATACGTCGTCACCCTGTTCGCCGCCCGCCGGCTGAACCGCCCGGTCAAGTGGGCGTCGGAACGCATCGAGGCCTTCCTCAGCGACGACCACGGCCGCGACAACGTCACCACCATCACGCTGGCGCTGGACAAGGACGGCCACTTCCTCGGCCTGAAGGTGGACACCGTCGCCAACCTGGGCGCCTACCTGTCGAACTACGGGCCGTTCATCCCGACCGACGCGGGGTCGGCGATGCTGGTCGGCTCCTACCGCACGCCGGCGCTGCACGTGCACGTGCGCGGCAGCTTCACCAACACCCAGCCGGTGGACGCCTACCGCGGCGCCGGCCGCCCCGAGGCGGCCTACATGCTGGAGCGCGTCATCGACCACGCGGCGCGCAGCCTGGGCCTCTCCCCCGCCGAGATCCGCCGGCGCAACTTCATCCCGCCGGACTCCATGCCCTACGCCACGCCGCTGGGCCAGACCTACGACACCGGCGACTTCCGGCAGAACCTGGAGGACGCGCTGGGCATGGCCGACGTCGCCGGCCTCGACGCCCGCAAGGCGGAGGCCAAGCGCCGCGGCCGGCTGCGCGGCCTGGGGCTGAGCACCTACATCGAGGCGTGCTCGGGCGGCGGGCCGGAGCAGGCGACGGTGGAGATCCTCAAGGACGGCCGCGCCATCCTGATGATCGGCACCCAGACCAACGGCCAGGGCCACGAGACCGCCTACAAGCAGATCCTCTCAGACCGCCTGGGGCTGGCGCCCGAGGACATCGAGGTGGTGCAGGGCGACACCGACCGCGTCAGCTTCGGCGCCGGCACCGGCGGCTCGCGCTCGGTCCCCGTCGGCGGCGCCGCGCTGGCCGAGAGCGCGAAGAAGGTCATCGAGACGGCGACACCGCTCGCCGCCGAGTTGCTGGAGGCGGCCTCGGTGGACGTGGAGTTCAAGGACGGCGCCTTCACCATCGTCGGCACCGACCACTCGGTCTCGCTGAAGCAGGTGGCGGAAAAGGCGGCGGGCGTGGGCGCGGTGGCGTTCTCGGAAGCGGCACGCTGGACGCCGCCGGCCAGCACCTTCCCCAACGGCTGCCACGTCTGCGAGGTGGAGGTCGATCCCGACACCGGCGAGGTCGAGGTGGTGTGCTACACCGTGGTCGACGATTTCGGCACGGTGGTGAACCCGGCGCTGGTCAAGGGACAGATCCACGGCGGCGTCGCCCAGGGCATCGGGCAGGCGCTGCACGAGCGGGTGGTGTACGACCCGGACTCGGGCCAGCTGCTCAGCGCCTCCTTCACCGACTACAGCCTGCCGCGCGCCTACGACCTGCCCTTCGTCGAGGTGAAGCTGAACCGCGTGCCCAGCACCACCAACGCGCTGGGCATGAAGGGGGCCGGCGAGGCCGGCGCCATCGGCGCGCCCCCCGCGGTGATCAACGCGCTGGTCGACGCGCTGTCGGAGTACGGGATCGAGCACATCGACATGCCGGCGACGCCCGAGGTCCTGTGGCGGCTGATTCACGAGCGGCGGGCGGCGGCGTAGTTGCCGCAGGCCTCCCCCAGCTCCGCTGGGGGCGTGGAGCCGGTGCCGAAGGCAACGAGCGCCGGAGGCGATCGTAGGCGGAGCGCGGTCGTCCGGCTTGCGGGCGACCGGTGGTTGGGTGGGGGCAGCGGCCTTGCCGGCCCACGGAAAGTCTTGCCGAAGGTCGCGTGCCATTATAGGATATAGATCCTATTCAAGGCCGACCAACGAACGACGAACTGAACAGCCCCCGCACATTGTTCCATGGTGTTTCACAGTGTTCCATTCGCCCTCCCGCAAGGCCGCTGCCCCCTCCTAACCTCCCCCAGCGGGGCTGGGGGAGGGATTTACGACCGCCCGCGCCATGTACGTCATCCCCCCGCCGTACGAGGCCAGCGCCGCCGGCTGCCCGGCCCGGGCCGTGAAGCCCTGCCGGTCCCAATACCCCCGTGCCTCCGGCGTCGAGGTCAGCGCCAGCCACGCGAAGCCCTCCAGCACCGCCAGGTCCCGTGCATGGTCCAGGGCCGCCGCCGCCAGCCCGCCGCCCCGCGCCGCCGGCAGCAGCGCCACGTCGTGCAGGTACAGGCAATCCGCGCCGTCCGGCAGCCGCCCCAGCATCGAGTCGAGCGTCGGCGGTTCCCCCAGCCGCCCCGGGTGCAGAACGGCGTACCCCACCACCGCCCCGTCCCGCTCCGCCATCCGGCATCCCGCCGGGTACAGCCGCAACCGCTCGGCGAAGACCGCGCGCTCCTCCGGATAGCCGGGATGCACGGTAGCGGCGACGTCCAGCACCGTGTCGAGGTCGGTATCCCGCATCGCCCGCCACGTTCCGCCCATTCCCTTACTCCTTTCGCACCCTACCAAGTGCTTCCTGGCACACCCGTTGCGGGTTATGGTTTTATGACGAGAACCCTGGAGGACACCATGACCGACCCCGCCGTGGCGAAGCTGCTGCCGACGGTCCGCACCATCGCCCACGAAGCCGGTCAAGTCATCCTGCGCTTCTACAACGACCGGTACGATGTCGCCACCAAGGCGGACGGCAGCCCGGTCACCCAGGCCGACCATGCAGCCGAGGCGGTGATCCTGCCGGCACTCCATCACCTCACCCCCGGCGTGCCGGTGGTGGCGGAGGAGGAGGTGGCGGCCGGCCGCATCCCCGACATCTCGGGCGGCCGCTTCTGGCTGGTCGATCCGCTCGACGGCACCAAGGAGTTCCTGAACCGCAACGGCGAGTTCACCGTCAACATCGCGCTGGTCGAGCGGGGCCTGCCGGTGCTCGGCGTCGTCTACGCCCCGGCGACCGGCGCCCTCTACGCCGGCGCCGGCCCGGGCACCGCCGTGCACTGGATCGAGGGCCGGCACGACTACCCGATCGCGGTCCGCCCCCCACCGGCCGAGGGCCTGACGGTGGTCGCCAGCCGCTCGCACGGCGACGCGGCGGAGACCGACAAGTTCCTCGCCGCCTACACGGTGAAGGACTGCATGTCCTGCGGTTCGTCGCTGAAGTTCTGCACGGTGGCGGCGGGCAAGGCCGACCTCTACCCGCGCTTCGGCCCGACCAGCGAGTGGGACACCGCCGCCGGCCACGCCGTGCTGCTGGCCGCCGGCGGCCGGGTCTGCGCCGGCACCGGCACGGACGCTCTGCGCTACGGCAAGCCGGACTTCCGCAACCCGCACTTCGTCGCCTACGGGGCGTGACGTGACGACGCTGTGCGACGCGGCGCGGACGGTGCTGACCACCGCCGCGCCGGCCGACAAGGTGCGCCTCACCCGCGAACACGCCGCGGCGTGGCGCGACGGCCGGATCGCCGAGGTCGGCACCGCCGCCCCGCCCGACCGCCCCGCCCGGCCCGACAAGCCGGAACTGCGCCTGCCCCGCGACATGCCGAAGCGCGGCCGCGGCGGCAGCGCACAGAACCGCCTGGCGCTGCTGCACGCGCTGGCGCACATCGAACTGAACGCCATCGACCTCGCCTGGGACATCGTCGCCCGCTTCACCGCCACGCCGATGCCCAAGGGCTTCTACGACGACTGGGTGCAGGTCGCCGACGACGAGGCGCGGCACTTCGACCTGCTGGAGACGCGGCTGAACGCGCTCGGCTCCGGCTACGGCGCGCTGCCCGCCCACGACGGCCTGTGGCAGGCGGCGCAGACCACCGCGCACGACCTCGCCACCCGGCTGGCGCTGGTGCCGATGGTGCTGGAGGCCCGCGGCCTCGACGTCACCCCCGACACGGTGCGCCGCCTGCGCGAGGTCGGCGACAGCGAGAGCGCCGACATCCTGCAGCTGATCTTCGAGGAGGAGATCACCCATGTCGCCTCCGGCCGCCGCTGGTTCGGCCACCTGTGCGCGCAGGCCGGGAAGGACCCGGTGGAGGCGTGGCAGGACCTGGTGCGCAAGCACTTCAAGGGCTCGCTGAAGCGGCCTTTCAACGTGGACGGCCGCCGCCAAGCCGACTTCGGCCCGGAGTTCTACGAGCCGCTGGCGGAGGGGTGAGGCGCTACCGCCCCAGTTCCGCCATCAGTGCCGGGATCTCCGCCAGCAGTTCCCTGGCCAGGAACCCCAGCGGCCCGCGCGAGTGGGCCAGCCGGTTTCCGGCCTCGCCGTGCAGGTGGACGCTCCACAGCGCCGCGCGCACCGGCTCGGCGCCGCGCGCCGCCAAGCCCGCCACCACGCCGGCCAACGTATCGCCGGAGCCCGAGGTCGCCAGGCCGACGTTGCCGTCCTCGTAGGTCCAGCAGTGGCCGTCTGGCGCCACGATGCAGGTGCACGGGCCCTTCAGCGCCACCACCGCCTGGAATTCCGCCGCCACCCGCCGCGCCGTGCCGGGCTGATCGCCCTCCACCGCCGCGCGGCCGATGCCGCACAGCGCCGCCATCTCGCCGGCGTGCGGCGTCAGGATGGTGCGGCCGGCACGGCGGCGCAGCGCGTCCTTCACCGCGCCCAGGCATGGCAGAGAACCGGCATCGATCACCAGGACAGGGCCGGAGTCCAATCCCTCGACCAGCGCCACGGTCAGCGCCGCCACCGCCTCGCTGTCCAGCATGCCGGGACCGAGCAGCACGGCATCACACAACGCCGCCGTTTCGATGAGCCGGTCCGCCGCGGCCGGGTCGATGCCGCCGGCCGGCGTCTCGGGCAGGCCGAACACCCGCGCCTCCGGCACCGCCAGCCCGAGATGCGGGGCGACGTTGCGCACGGTGGCGATCTGCAGCTTGCCGGCGCCGGCCCGCAGCGCCGCGGTGCCGGCCAGAAGCGCGCCGCCCGGCACCTCGGTGCTGCCGCCGATGACCAGCACGCGCCCGCGGTCCTCCTTGTCGCCCTCCGCGCCGGGCTGGGGCAGCGGCAGGGTGCGCAGCAGGTCCGGGGTGACGCGGATCATCGCGCGGCCACGTTGGCGTCGGGCTCGGAGGTCACCGGCGCGCCCGCGCGCTCCAGCGGCGCCACGAAATTGTAGCGCCGCAGGTCCATGCGGCCGGTCGAGGAGGAGGTGGGATCGAAGCCGTACTCGGTCACCGCGCAGTTCGCCACGTCGCCCTCGCGGTCGATGGCGAGGATCTCCTCCTCGGTCAGGTTCTCCAGCAGGTAGCGCAGGCACAGCACCACCACCTGATGGCTGACGATCAGCACCCGCCGGCCGCCCCAGTGCAGGCTGATGGTGTCCATGGCGCTGCGCAGGCGCAGGATGACGTCGCACCAGCTCTCGCCAGCCGGCGGGCGGTGATAGAACTTGCCGAGGATGCGGCGGAACTCCGCCTGCTCCGGATGGTGGCGCTTGATGCCCAGCCGGGTCAGGCGGTCGAGGATGCCGAACTCCTTCTCGCGCAGACGCTCGTCGATGACGAAGTCGGCGATCTCCACGCGCAGCCCGCCGCCGGCCTGGACGATCTCCGCCGTGCGCCGGGCTCGCCGGTAGGGGGAGGCCAGCACCACGTCCGGCCGCTCGTCCGGCGGCAGCGCGGCGAACCAGCGGCCGAGTGCCTGCGACTGCTCCTCGCCGGCCCGGCTCAGCGGCACGTCGACGTCGCGCTCGGCGATGGCGATGTGGGTCAGGCCGGCGGCGTGCGCCGCGTCGCGCGCCACGTTGCCGGCACTCTCGCCATGCCGGACGATCCAAAGCCGCTGGGGCCAGCGCTGCTGCATGACGACCACCGCCCTGCCGTTGTCGGTATCCGGTCAACGGCGGAGGGGTGGGAAAGGTTCACCGTTTCGAGCCGCCGTAGACCTTCGGCTGCGCGAAGTGCAGGTGGTCGACCAGTTCCTTGCTGACGCAGCCGTCGACCGGCAGCCCGGCCTTCTTCTGGTAGGTGCGGACGGCCGACTGGGTTCTGGAGCCCGGCTTGCCGTCTGCAGTGCCGGCGTTGAAGCCATGCTCGTTGAGCTGCTGCTGCGCGTCGGCGACGTAGGCGGTGTAGGTGTCCGGCGGCATGCCGCGCGGGTCGCATTTGGATGCGGCGAACGCCGGCGTCGCGGCGGTGAGGAGGGCGGAGGCGATCAGGATGCGAATCATGCCGGGCCTCAAAGCGAAACAGTATTGCCCCCTCCCAACCTCCCCCCGCTTCGCAGGGGGAGGAGCAATCTCCCCTCCCCTGCGAAGCGGGGGAGGGGTCGGGGGTGGGGGCAAGTGGCTGCGTTACGCCGCCTCTTCGTCGCCCTGGCCCTTGATGCGGGCGGCCAGCGCGGCTTCGAGGAAGCGGTCGAGGTCGCCGTCGAGCACCGCCTGGGACTGCGAGGTCTCGACGTCGGTTCGCAGGTCCTTGACCATCTGGTAGGGGTGCAGGACGTAGGAGCGGATCTGGTGGCCCCAGCCGATGTCGGTCTTGGTGGCCTCCAGCGCCGCGGCGGCGTCCTCGCGGATCTTCAGCTCGCGCTCGTACAGACGGGCGCGCAGCATGTCCCACGCCTTGGAACGGTTCTTGTGCTGCGAGCGCTCCTGCTGGCAGGCCACCACGATGCCGGTGGGCAGGTGCGTGATGCGCACCGCCGAGTCCGTCTTGTTGACGTGCTGGCCGCCGGCGCCCGAGGCCCGGAAGGTGTCGATGCGGCAATCCTTCTCGTTGATCTCGATCTGGATCTTGTCGTCGATCACCGGGCTCACCGACACCGCGGCGAAGCTGGTCTGGCGGCGCGCCTGGCTGTCGAACGGGCTGATGCGCACCAGGCGGTGCACGCCGGCCTCGGTCTTCAGCCAGCCGTAGGCGTTGTGGCCCTTGATCTGCACGGTGGCGGACTTGATGCCGGCCTCTTCGCCCGGGCTCTCTTCCAGCCACTCGGTCTTGTAGCCGTGCTGCTCGCCCCAGCGCGTGTACATGCGCATGAGCATCAGCGCCCAGTCCTGCGCCTCGGTGCCGCCGGCGCCGGCGTTCACCTCGATGAAGCAGTCGTTGGCGTCGGCCTCGCCCGACAGCAGGCTTTCCAGCTGCAGCTTGGCGGCGCGGTCGCGCAGGCCGTACAGGGACTTTTCGGCGTCGGCGACGACGGTCTCGTCACCCTCCGCCTCGCCCATCTCGATGAGGTCCAGGCTATCGCTGAGGTCGCGCTCCAGCGCCCGGTAGCCGTTGACCGCGGTCTCCAGCTGGGTGCGCTCGCGCATGATCGTCTGCGCCTTCTCCGGGTTGTCCCACAGCTTGGGATCCTCGGAGAGGGCGTTCACTTCGTCGAGACGCCGCAGTGCGTTGTCCCAGTCAAAGATGCCTCCTCAGCAGCGCCAGCGATTCGCGAATCTCGCCGGCGGCCGCTTCGATCTCGGCCCGCATCGCGGTACCTCCTCGTCAGCCAGGGGTTGGAAGGGTGTCGGTCGGCGGTTTATGTAGCGCCTCGCGTCCGGCTTTGCACCCCCAAATTCTCCCCCGTTCGGCGCCGGATCGACTCCTCGGGGTACCAGCACATCCGAGGTATCGGCGGCGCCTGCCGCTTTCCGGCTGCCACCTTTCGCTGCAACCGGCCAACTGATTACGCCCTATTCGGGGCCGGGGGCTCCGGATGCCGCCGGGAACACCGCCCGTGCACGCGCTAATTTCGGAGCGTCTTGCAATCTCCGATCCCAGGGTGCTGCGATGAATTTCGCCAGCCTGCAATTCTTGCTCTTCATAACCGCCTTCACCGCGCTGTTCCTGGCGCTGGGACGCACCCGGCTGTTCACCCCGTTCCTGCTGGTCGCCAGCTATGTGTTCTACGGCTATTGGGATTACCGCTTCTGCAGCCTTCTGGCGCTGACCACCGCCATCGACTTCTGGTGTGGTCTGAAAGTGGCCGATGCGTCGGACCGCGCGCGGGCCAGAAGCTACCTGCTGCTCAGCATCGGCAGCAACCTGGCCATCCTGTTCTTCTTCAAGTACTTCAACTTCTTCGTCGACAGCGCGCAGATTGCGCTGGCCGGCCTGGGCTTCGAAGTCGGGCGCACGGCGCTGGAGGTGATCCTGCCGGTCGGCATCTCGTTCTACACCTTCCAGAATCTCAGCTACACCATCGACGTCTACGCCGGCGAGCTGAAGGCCGAGCGCTCCTTCATCAAGTACGCGACCTTCGTGGCGTTCTTCCCGCAGCTGGTCGCCGGCCCCATCGTGCGGGCGCGCGACCTGCTGCCGCAGATCAGCGAGGGCCGGCCGAAGCCGACCTTCGCCATGCAGTTCGCCGGCCTGGAGAAGATGGTCTGGGGCTATTTCCTCAAGCTCGGCTTGGCCGACAACGCGGCGGCGGTGGTCGATGCCCGCTTCACCCAACCGGAGTTCTACAACTCTCTTCACCACGTCATCGGCCTGATCTGCTTCAGCCTGCAGATCTACGGCGACTTCGCCGGCTATTCGCTGATCGCCATCGGGCTGGCGGAGATCTTCGGCTACACGCTGTGCCCGAACTTCGCCCGGCCGTACTTCGCCCGTGGCATGCGCGACTTCTGGCGGCGCTGGCACATCTCGCTGTCCACGTGGTTCCGTGACTACGTCTATATGCCGATGGGCGGCAACCGGACGCAATGGCTGCGCCTGCGCAACGTCACCATCACCATGCTGATCTCCGGCCTGTGGCACGGCGCCGCCTGGACCTTCGTGCTGTGGGGGGCGCTGCACGCCGGACTGATGCTGGCGGAGGACGCGCTGCGCTGGCTCGGCCGCCGCTCCGGCATCCGCCTTCCGGGGCCCGTGCGGACGATAGGGCGGCTGGCGCTGATCCCGCTGGTCTTCCTGCTGGTGACGCTGACCTGGCTGCCGTTCCGCGCCGACGGCCTGCACACGGTCGGCACCATCCTGTCGATCATTGCCCAGGGCGACTTCAGCCTGCCGCACGGCATGCAGCAGGTCAGCACGCTGCTGCGCGTCGCGGTGATCGGGCTGGTCGTGTTCACCGTGGACGCCGCCATCGAGGCCGGCGCGGCGCCCGGCTGGGTGCGCACCGGCGTGGTGGCGCGCACCGTCGCCTGCTCGTCGCTGATCGTGCTTCTGCTGCTGCTCGGCAATTTCGACAACCGCGCCTTCATCTACTTCCAGTTCTAAGGGAGCCCAACCGATGCTGCGCCTTCTCGCATCCCTCGGTCTGATGGCGGCGACGGTGTTCGCCATGGACCGCGTGCTGGCTCCCGAGCTCGGGGCCACCCTGCTGGCCTCCAACGACCGCTTCATGGCGGTCTACCGGCCGGAAACGGCGGCGGATGTGGTGGTGGTCGGCAACAGCCGCGCCGACAACCACTTCCCGCCGTCGGTCCTGCGCCAAACGACCTGCGGCGAGCCGCTGAACATCGGCATGGGCGGCGCGCCGACCACGGTGAACGCCCTGCTGTGGCAGGACTACCTGGAGCGGCACGCGCCGCCGCGCCTGCTGATCGTCGAGCCGACCAGCCTCGTCGATCCGCCGACCGACCTTGCCGACGTGCCGCTGCTGGCCCACTACTCGCCGCGGGTGGACGATTTCCTGCATCGCACGCACGGCGACCTGTGGACCTCCCAGCGCCTGTTCACCCTGCTGGCGTTCAACAACAACCAGACCCTGCGTATGCTGGTCGGCCGCGTCCGCCCGGCGCCGGAGGACCGCACGCTGGACGGTACCATCGGCCCGGAGCAGCGCGCCCACGTCGCCCGCCTGCCGGAGGAGACCATGCCCGACCTGCCCGCCAATTGGCAGGCGCTGGACACCATCATCCGCACGGCACGCGACCGCGGCACGCGGGTGGCGGTGGTGGTGACGCCCTACCTGCCGGCCTACGCCGCCAAGGTCGGCAACTTCGACGCCTTCTTCGCAGAACTGAAGCGGCACCTGCCGGCGGACGTCGCCTTCATCGACGCGCGACGCGCGCTGACCAGCGACGAGCACTTTGCCGACCCGCTGCACATGAACGATGCGGGTGTGCGCGCGCTGTTCGCCGCGCTGGAGCCGGAGCTGCGCCAGCTCGGCACCTGCCCGGTCGATGCCGTCGCCCACCTGGACGCGCCCGGCGCCACCGCCCGGTGAGCCAATCTGCTGAGCAGGCCTAGTACAGCCCGCCCGTCCCCAACGTCGCCGCCGGCGGCGGTGCCGCGGGGGCGCCGGTGGGCAGGCTGCCGCCGTAGGCGGCGCCCGGCGTCCCGCCCATGCCGATCGACTGCGCCGAGCCGTCGAGCACCGCCGGCGGAACGTCGGGGTTGGGCTCGGTGCCGGGCAGGAAGGCCTCCCAGATCGCCTTGCGCTCGCCGGGCTGGGCGAGTTGGCCGGTCTCCGGGTTGACGCGCACGAGGCGCACGCCGGGCGGCACGCGGAACGGCGTGGCCGGGCGGTCCTTCAGCGCCACCTCCATGAAGTCCTTGAACACCGGCACCGCGGCCGAGCCGCCGGTCTCCTTGCCGCCCAGCGAGCGCGGCTGGTCGAAGCCGATGTAGGTGCCGACCGCGAGGTCGGAGGAGAACCCCATGAACCACGCGTCGTTGCTGTCGTTGGTGGTGCCGGTCTTGCCGGCCACCGGCTTGCCGAGCGACAGCAGCTTGGCCGCCGTGCCGCGCTGCACCACGCCCTCCAGCATCGACACCATCTGGTAGACGGTGCGCGGGTCGGCGATGCGCTCGCGGGTGTCGGGCACCGCGGGCACCGGCAGGTTGGGCGCCCAGGCAACGTCCTGACAACCCTGGCAGGGCCGGTTGTCGTGGCGGAAGATGGTCTTGCCGGTGCGGTCCTGGATGCGGTCGATGAAGGTCGGCACGATCTTGCGCCCGCCGTTGACCAGCATGCCGTACGCCGTCGCCATGCGCAGCACGGTCGTCTCGCCGGCGCCCAGCGACATCGGCAGAAAGGGCTGCAGGTTGTCGACGATGCCGAACTTCTCGGCGGTGGCTTTCACCTTGTCCATGCCGATGTGCTTGGCGAGGCGGACGGTCATGACGTTGCGCGACTTCTCGATGCCGGCGCGCAGCGGGGTCGGCCCGTAGAACTGGTGGCTGTAGTTCTCCGGCCGCCAGATCGGCTGGCCGCCGCCGGGGTCGTACTCGAACGGCGCGTCCATCACCAGCGAGGCCGGGGAAAAGCCGTTGTCGAGCGCCGTCAGGTAGACGAACGGCTTGAAGGACGAGCCGGGCTGCCGCATCGCCTGGGTGGCGCGGTTGAACGCGCTCATGTGCGGCGAGAAGCCGCCGACCATGGCCAGCACGCGCCCGGTGTGCGGGTCGAGCGCCGCGAAGCCGCCCTGCACCGCCGGGATCTGGCGCAGGCCGAAGCTGCCCTGCGGCAGGTCCTTGCCGCGCTCGTCCTTGGCCACCGGCTCGACCAGCACCACGTCGCCGAGCTTCAGCACGTCCACCGGCTTGCGGATCTCGGCGCCGAGGAGTTCGCCCTCCTTCCAGGCGCGCGCCCACTTCAGCTCGGACAGCGGGATGCGCCCGCGCATGCCGTCGCCCAGGCCGATCTCGGTGCCGGTGGCGTCATCGTCCTTCAGCACCACGGCCAAGCGCCACGCCTCGCCGCCCGGCGGCATCGGGATGGCGGCCAGCTTCTTGGCCCAGCCGTCGAAGTTCTCCATGCGGGTGATCGGGCCGCGCCAGCCATGCCGGCGGTCGTAGTCGATCAGCCCCTGGCGCAGCGCGCGCGACGCCGTGTCCTGCAGCTTGGGATCCATGGAGGCACGCACAGTCAGCCCGCCCTCGTACAGCGCGCGCTCGCCGTACAGCTTGATCAGCTCGCGGCGGACCTCCTCGGCGAAGTACTCGGCGGTGACGTATTCGGTCTCGTCGCGCTTGCGGATGGTCAGCGGCTCGGCCTGGGCGGCCCGCGCCTCATCAGGCGTGATGTGGCCGTCCTCGGCCATGCGGCCGATCACCCAGTTGCGCCGGGCGATGGCGGCGTCTTTCTGCCGCTCGGGGTGGTAGTTGCTGGGCGCCTTGGGCAGGGCGGCCAGATAGGCGGCCTCGGCGACGGACAGCTCGTCCAGCCCCTTGTTGAAGTAGTTCAGGGCGGCAGCAGCCACACCGTAGGAGCGGAAGCCCAGGAAGATCTCGTTCAGGTACAGCTCGAGGATGCGATCCTTGGTGAAGGCGCGCTCGATGCGCACGGCGAGGATGGCTTCCTTGATCTTGCGGTTGAACGACACCTCGCCGGACAGCAGCATGTTCTTGGCGACCTGCTGCGTGATGGTCGAGGCGCCGACCGGCCGGCGGTCGGAGCCGAAATTCTCGACGTTGGTCAGCACCGCGCGCACGATGCCCAGCGGGTCGATGCCCTTGTGCTGGTAGAAGCTCTTGTCCTCGGCGGACAGGAAGGCGCTGCTGACGCGCTTCGGAATCGCGTCGATGGGCACGAAGACGCGCTTCTCGGCGGCGAACTCGGCCAGCAGGCGGCCGTCGCCGGCGTAGACGCGGGTGGTCACTGGCGGCTGGTAGTTGGCCAGCTTGGTGTAGTCCGGCAGGTCGTGGTTGTAGTGGTCGATGAGCCACACCAGAGCGCCCGCCCCGGCGATCGCCAGCATCAACAGACCCATCAGAAGCCGCAGCAGCAGACGCATGTCCCGAACCCGATCCAACGCACCAGAAGCCCGGTCGCGCGGCGCCGGGCTGAGCGGCGCATCCTACACCCGGAGGGGGGACGCGCCGACTCCTACGTTCGATTGGCAGGAAAATGTGACACCCGCAAGGCGCCTACCACGAAGGGGTAGCGGCTATGCGTTCGGGGAAGGGAAAGAAGGCGGCGCTAGAGTTTCTGCGGCCCGCCCAGCCATTTGAAATACGAGTCCACCGCGCGCGTCACGCCGCGGGCGAGGCGTTCGCGGTGCTGCGGCGACTTGAGCTGGTTGGCGTCCTGGGGGCTGGACAGGTAGCCCATCTCCACCAGCACCGACGGCACGTCCGGCGCCGTCAGCACGGCGAACCCGGCCTGCCGGTGCGGCTTGCTGGGCAACAGGGTGATGTCGTGGCGCACGCTCTCCAGCACCGCCTTGGCGAAGCGCTTGGAATGGTTCATGGTGTCGCGCTGCGCCAGATCGATGAGGATGCTCGCCACCAGGTCGTTCTCGCCGGACAGGTCGAGGCCGGCTATGGCGTCGGCGCGGTTCTCCTTGGCGGCCAGCATCTCCGCCTCGCGGTCGGAGGCCTTGTCGGACAGCGTGTAGATCGACAGGCCGCGGATCGAGCCGGTGGCGATGCTGTCGGCGTGCAGCGACAGGAACAGGTCGGCGCCGACATCGCGGGCCATGCCGACGCGCTCGCGCAGGCGGATGAACACGTCCTTGTCACGGGTCAGCATCACCCGGTAGCGGCCGGTCGCCTCCAGTTGCCGGCGCAGCTCGCGCGCCACCGCCAGCGTGATGTCCTTTTCGAAGACGCCCCCGACGCCGACGGCGCCCGGATCCTCGCCGCCGTGCCCGGGATCGAGGACGATCAACGGCTTCTCCGGCCCGCGCGGCGGCGACGGCGCGGGCGGGGCCGCCGGCAGCGCCACGGGCACGACGCGCGCCGGGGGCAGCGGGGCGGGGATCGCCGCAGGCGCCGGCTCCGGCCGGACGACGGCGGGCTTTGCGGCCGGCTGGGCCGCGGGCTGCACGGACTTGGCGAACGCGTCCGGCGTGGTGGGCGCCAGGTCGAGCACGAAGCGCGGCTTGTGGCCGTCCTTCGGCGGCAACATGTACGCCTCGCGCACCTGCACCGGCCCGCTGGTCTCGAATACGACGCGCAGACCGCCGGAGTCGCCCGCCATGCGCTGGTAGCGCTGGACGAGGCCGCGGCCGGCGGCCGGCGCATCGCCGCCGGGCCACACGAGGTCCGGCAGATCGACGATGACGCGGTAGGGGGCGGCGGTGGTGCTGACCTTGAAGGCGACGGCGTCGCTCAACTCCAGCACGAAACGGGTCTTGTCGGGGTGTACGCCCAGGCGCGCATCGACCACCGCCGGGCGCGGCGGCGGCGCGGGCAGCGCGGCCGTGGTCTGCGCGTGGGCGGCGCCCAGCAGAAACACCATCGCGACCACCGGCGCGAGCATTCGCCGCACGAAATCCACGGGAACCCTACTCCGATCACCCCACACCTACCTATAGCTTAGGCAAATCAAGGCACTCAACGGACAAGGTGAGACAACGACTCAATTGTCGGCGACTGTGGCTTTCGCGCCAGCACGCCGTTGACCGGAGCATTGGCCGGAGGATCGGCGGACCGTACGCTCCGCCGAATTCCCCGGTTGTGCACGGATGATCGCTTGTCTATGGTGTCTGTGCGACATACCGAGGTCCGCCCGATTCCCAGTGGGAAGCGGCGGCGTCGCGCCCGGAGGGAGTTCGACCGTGCTTAGCTTTCGGTCGCGTTCCGGTGCGGGACGCTTACGGATCGGCCGGTAAAATGAGGAGAAACCTTGAAGCAGGCTTCGGCCGCAAGGCCGGAGCCCGGATGCTGGGCTCGACCCGTCCTGGCTGCTCACCAGAGCGCCGTTCGACGATCCGTCGGGTAAGGCTCCGAACGCTTCTCACACAGCGATGACGCTGCCTGGGCGCCTGTCTGGTCGCGCGGGTGCACGGGTTGCGTCATGGGGATCATGAATGGCCAAGCGTATGCTTGTGGACGCCACGCACCCGGAAGAGACCCGGGTCGTCGTGGTCAACGGGAACCGGCTCGAAGAACTCGACTTCGAGATCGCCACCCGCAAACAGCTCAAGGGCAACATCTATCTGGCCAAGGTGACGCGCGTCGAGCCGTCCCTGCAGGCGGCCTTCGTCGAGTACGGCGGCAACCGCCACGGCTTCCTCGCCTTCTCGGAAATCCACCCGGACTACTACCGCATCCCGGTCGCCGACCGCGAGGCGCTGCTGGCCGAGGAGGAGCGCCGCTACCGCGAGGATGAGCGCGAGGCCGAATCCCGCGAGCGCGGCGGGCGCCGCAACCGGCGCGCCATGGCCGAGGCGGCGGAGAGCACCGCCGAGATCCAGAGCGAGATCCAGGAGAACCTGCAGGAGGACCTCCGCCGCGGCGACGTCATTGAGCACGACTCGCCGATGCCCACGCCGATCGCCGAGGCCGAAGCCGAGGCCGCCACGGAATTCGAGGAGCCGGCCGCCGGCTACGGCGAGGACAACGGCGGCGCGTACGCGTACGCCGAAAGCGAGACGTACACCCGGGAGGCCCAGCCCGAGTCGAACGGCGAGGCCGCCTCCGACGAGAACGGCGCCGCCCACGAGCCTAGCCCCACGTCGGAGAGCGTCGACGTGGTCGGCGGCGACGAGGTGGAGGATTCCCACCGCCGCCGCGCCCGCCCGTTGCGCAGCTACAAGATCCAGGAAGTCATCAAGCGCCGGCAGATCATGCTGGTGCAGGTGACCAAGGAGGAGCGCGGCAACAAGGGTGCTGCGCTGACCACCTACCTGTCGCTGCCCGGCCGCTACTGCGTGCTGATGCCCAACACCGGGCGCGGCGGCGGCATCAGCCGCAAGATCACCAACCCGGCCGACCGCAAGCGCCTGAAGGAGATGCTCTCCGACCTGGACATCCCCGAGGGCATGGCCGTCATCCTGCGCACCGCGGGCCTCGAACGCTCGAAGCAGGAGATCAAGCGCGACCTCGAATACCTGCTGCGCCTGTGGGACGACATCCGCGAGCAGACGCTGAGCTCGACGGCACCGGCGCTGATCTATGAGGAAGCCAACCTCATCAAGCGCTCGATCCGCGACATCTACTCCAACGACATCGACGAGATCTGGGTCGAGGGCGACGCCGGCTACCGCACCGCCAAGGACTTCATGCGGATGCTGATGCCGAGCCACGCCAAGCGCGTGCAGCCCTACAAGGAGGAGGAGATCCCGCTGTTCCACCGCTACCAGGTGGAGCCGCAGATCGACGCCATCCACAATCCCGTCGTGCACCTGAAGTCGGGCGGCTACATCGTCATCAACCCGACCGAGGCTCTGGTCGCCATCGACGTCAACTCGGGCAAGTCGACGCGCGAGCGCAACATCGAGGAGACGGCGTACAAGACCAACCTGGAGGCCGCCGAGGAGGTGGCCCGCCAGCTCCGCCTGCGCGACCTCGCGGGCCTCATCGTGATCGATTTCATCGACATGGAGGACGCGAAGAACAACGCGTCGGTCGAGCGCCGCCTGAAGGAGGCGATGAAGAACGACCGGGCGCGCATCCAGCTCGGCCGCATCTCGCCGTTCGGCCTGCTGGAGCTGTCGCGCCAGCGCCTGCGCCCGTCGCTGCTGGAGACCAACTTCGAGCGCTGCGCGCACTGCGCCGGCACCGGCGTGGTCCGCTCGGTGGAATCGGCGTCGCTGCACGTGTTGCGCCACATCGAGGAGGAGGGCATCCGCAAGCGCTCCGCCGAGATCACGGTGACCGTGCCGACGGCCATCGCGCTCTACATCCTGAACCAGAAGCGCACGGACCTCGCCCGCATCGAGACGAAGTACGGCTTCCGCGTGCTGGTGCAGGCCGACGACACGCTGATCGCCCCCGACCTGCGCCTGGAGCGCGTCAAGGCCAAGCAGCCGGGCGACGAGACCGCGCCGCTGGTCAGCGCCGACCGCGTCATGGCCGAGACCGACCGTGTGCTCGCCGCCGAGGCGGAGGCGGAGGAAGAGGAGGACGCGGACGACGAGGCCGCCGAGAGCGAGGCCGAGACCGCCGAGCGTCCGGCCGAAGCGGTTGACGCCGGTGAGAACGGCGACCGCCGCCGCCGCCGCCGCCGCCGCCGCCGCGGCCGTGGCGAGCGCGAGGGTGGCGAGCAGCGCACCGACGCCGAGGCCCTGTCGTCCGAGGCCGAAAGCGACGAGGACGAGGCTGAAGGCGACGAGGCCGATGAGGGCGTCGAGGCCGGCGAGCGCGGCGAGGGTGACGACGCCGACAGCCGCAAGAAGCGCCGTCGCGGCAAGCGCGGCGGGCGCCGCCGGTCGCGCCAGCGCGAGCTGGCGCCGGGCGAGACCGCCGAGGGCGCGGAAGGCGCCGAGGATGGTGCCGAGGCTCCGGCCGCGGACGTTCCCGAAACGCCGGCACCGGCGGCGAAACAGCGCGTGCGTGCCCTGGTGCCGCCGAAGCCGGTGCCGCCGGCCCCGGCGCTGGAGCCGATCGACTTCGACTGGATCCTGACCGGCGAGCCGCCGCCCGCCGAGACTCCGGCCGAAGCCCCTGCCGAGGAGGCCCCGGCCGCCGCGGCGCCCGAGGCTGCGGCTCCGGAAGTGGCCGCCGACACCGCGGTCGAGGCTCCGAAGAAGAAGCGCCCATCGCGCAGCAAGAAGGCCGCGGCCGAGCCGGTCGCCGAAGCACCGGCCGAGGCCGCGCCGGAAGCGGAGGCTCCGAAGCCGAAGAAGCGTCCGTCGCGCAGCAAGAAGGCCGCGACCGAGCCGGCCGCCGAGGCCGTGCCCGCTCCGGCGGTCGAGGCCGCACCGGAAGCGGAAGCGCCGAAGCCGAAAAAGCGCCCGTCGCGCAGCAAGAAGGCCGCCGAGCCCGCCGAGGCGCCCGCGGTGACGCTGAGCGAGCCGGTCGTCGAGGAAGTCGCCGCCGTCGCCGCTCCCGAAGCGGTGCCGGAAGCCGTGCCGGCCGAAGCGGCTCCCACCACTCCGACGGCGGAGGAGAACGCCGCCGCGCGCGCTGCAGAGACGGTCAACCCAACCCCGGAAAAGCCCAAGCGCGGCTGGTGGAACCGGTAAGGGTTTGACGAATGAAAGGGAAAAGGCGCCTCACGGCGCCTTTTCTTTTTGGATCAAGTGATCGCGTTGGCCCCCTACAGCACCCCCCGCTCCTCCAGCTCCGCCCGCAGCTTCGCCGCGCCACTGAACCGGTGCGTCCTCATCCCCAGCCCCTCCGCCACCGCGCAGTTCTCCACGAGGTCGTCGATGTACAGCACCGCCGCCGGGTCGAGGCCGTAGCGCTCCAGCAGCAGACGCCAGATCGCCGGGTCCGGCTTGACCAGCCTGACCTCGCCCGAGATGACGAGGCCATCGAACAGGTCGAAGGAGGGGTAGCGCTCCCGCGTCTCCACGTACTTCTCGCGCGAAAAGTTGCTGAGCGCGTAAAGCGGCACGCCGCGCGCCTTCAGTTCCTCCAACAGTTCCGGCGTGCCGGGGATCTCGCCGGGCACCATGTCGTGCCAGCGCTCGCGGTAGGCGCGGATCAGCTCGGCGCAGTCCGGGTACTCGGCGACCAGCGCCGCCACCCCCTCGTCCCAGGATTGGCCGCGGTCCAGCTCGAGGTTCCAGGCCGGCGTGCAGACGGTGGACAGGAAGTCCTCCATCAGCGCGTCCTGGTCGTCGAAGAACTCGCGGTAGAGGTGGCGCGGGTCCCACTCGATGAGGACGTTGCCGATGTCGAAGACGACGGCCCGGATCGTCATCCCTTGCGGGCCTCGGCGAGCAGCTTCTTCATGTCGTCGAGCTTGATGGCGCCCGGCACGATGCGGTCGCCAACGACGAAGCCCGGCGTCCCGCGGATGCCCAGCTGCTCGGCCAGCGCCAGGTTGGCGCCCAGCGCCTGCTGCACCTCGGCCGACTCCATGTCCTTCTTGAGCCGGTCGGTGTCGAGCCCGACCGACGACGCCAGCTTGAGGATCGTCGCCTCGTCGAGCTGGCCGCGATGGCCCATCAGCGCGTTGTGGTAGGCCTCGTACTTGCCCTGGGCGCGCGCGGCCAGCGCCGCCTTGGACGCCGTCACCGACGCGGGCCCGAGGATCGGGAATTCCTTGAAGACGAACTTCAGCTTGCCGTCATCCTTGATCAGCTTCTGCACGTCGGCCTGCACCGACTTGCAGTAGCCGCACTGGTAGTCGAAGAACTCCACCAGCGTCACGTCGCCCTTCGGGTTGCCGGCGATCGGCGAGGCCGGGTCGTTGAACAGCTTGTCCTTGTTCTGGGCGAGGCCCTGCTTGCCCTTGCGCTCCTCCTCGGCGCGCTCGCGCTTCTGCAGCTCCTCGATGGCCTCGACGATGACCTCGGGGTGTTGCAGCAGGTACTCCCGCACCACCTGTTCGATGGCCTGGCGCTGTTCGGCCGGGACGCTTTGGGCCTGCGCGGCCGGGGAGAGGACGGCCAGTGCCACCGCGGCGGCGGCGAGCAGGGCGGGACGGATGCGGAGCATGGAGAACGAGCCTCTGATGAGCGTTGCGAGCGTAAGATGACCCGGCACCGGCCGCAGGGCAAGCGGCCCGCGCGCCGTCAGGGGCCGCGGCGGCCGGGATCGGGCACCTCGAAGCCGCGGCAGTTGCGGCGGTGCGCCATCATGCAGTCCTCCAGCTTGGCCTGCCGCGCCAGCCCGTCGACAATCCAGAAGCCGATGCCGACGATCGCCGCCACCACGGCGCCGGCGACCAAGTTCACCATCATCCGGCGCTTTTCGTCGTCCTTCATTTCTTGCCGGCGGTGCGCGGGCCGATCTGGCTGCGGATGTCCTGGGCGCGCAGCCAGCCGGGTGAGCCGGCGGGCAGCAGCTTCTCGGCGCGCTCCGCCATGGCGATGGCGCGTGGCCGGTCGCCCTGGGCGAACGCCTCCTCGGCCGAGGCGTAGGCGACCATGCCGGGATTGTCCTTCATGCTCCAGGCCTGCGCCATCAGCCGCCACAGGAAGGCCGACTGCCCCTGCTGCGACTTGGCGGCGACCTGCAAGTTTTTGATCGCCTCGTCCGCCTGCTTCGGATCATGCTGCTCCAGCAGTGCGTGCGCCAGCGAAACGCGGATCGGGTTGCCGTCGGGGGCGAGCGCCACCGCCTTGCGGTACGGCCCCACCGCCTCCACCGCCCGGCCGTTCTGCAGCAGCAGGTCGCCCTTCATCTCGTGGAAGTAGGCGTTCTGCGGCTCCTGCTGGATCAGCCCATCGGCCAGCGGCAGCGCCTGTTTGACCTCGCCGCGGCGGAAATAGGCGTAGGCCCGGCCGTAGCGTGCGACCACGCTGCCGTCCTCGGCGCGGTAGCGGCGCAGCGCGCCCAGCGGGTCCAGGTAGGCGTACAGCTTGGCCTGGATGCGGGCGTAGTGCTCCTGCTGGGCGGCCGGCACGATGCCGTCGTTCCAGCGCGAGCGCTGCACCATCTGGCGCACGCTGTCCATGCGCTCGCGGGTCAGCGGGTGGGTACGGGCGTACGTGGCGTCGCGGTCGTTCAGCACCGGGTCTTCAGCGTTCAGCTTTTCCAGGAAGGTCAGCAGCCCCTTGGAGGACAGGTGCGCCTGCTCCATGTAGCTCAGCCCGGCCTGGTCGGCCGAGGATTCCTGGGCGCGCGAGAACGACATGTACTGGTTCTGTCCCATGGCCTGGCCCAGCATGATGCCGGCCATGCCGGCCCCGGCGTTCTTCGCCGCCAGCCCGCCGATGACGCCGATGCCCATGCCGATCAGCGAGGACAGGAAGGCGTTCTCCATCGCCTCCGCCCCGCGGATCAGGTGTCCGCCGGCGATGTGGCCGGTCTCGTGCGCGATGACGCCGACCAGCTGGTTCGGGTCGGTCTGCAGCAGCAGCCCGGTGTGCAGGAAGATGTTCTGCCCGCCGGCCACGAAGGCGTTCAGCGTGCGGTCGTTGACCAGCACGATGTTGACCGCCTGCGGGTCGATTCCGGCCGCGTTGAAGATTGGCCGCGCCATCTCGCGGATGGTATGTTCCGTCTCGGCGTCGCTGAGCAGTTGAAGCTCCGGCTGGCGCTGGGCGCCCGCGGGCACCGTCCACGACACGGCCAGCATGGACACGATGGCGACGACCGACACCAGCCTTCTGGGCTCACGCACCTTTCCGACCTCCGGTGGACCGACCTGCAACACGACCTCTACCCGCCGAATTTGGCGAGGTTTGGGCGCGTTTGCGATAGTAGCTGCGCTTCTGCCCGGCTGCGTCAACACCAAGTTCAAGTCGAACGCCCCCGGACAGGCGTTCGCGGTGGCCGACGAGCCGCTCGCCGCCGCCGTCGGGCGCGACCTGCTGTTCCAGGGCGGCTCGGCCGCCGATGCCGCCACCGGCATGGCGCTGGCCATGACCGCAACCCTGCCCTCGCGCGTCGGGGTGGCCGGCGGCGGCGTGTGCGTGGTGTTCGATGCCACGGCCAAGCGCGTGCGCACGCTGGACTTCCTGCCGCGCGCCGCCCCCGGCGGCACCGCCGCACCGAGCTTGCTGCGCGCGCTGTACGCGCTGCAGGCCACCGGCGGCGGCACGCTGCGCTGGGAGCAGGCGGTCGTGCCGGCGGAGACGCTGGCGCTGGAGAGCCCCGGCGTCACCCGCGCACTCGCCCAGGACATCCAGGCGGCGTCCGCCCGTCTGACCGACGCCGAGGCGCGCCGCCTGTTCCTGCCCGACGGCCGCCCGCTGGCCGAGGGCGCGCGGCTGCGCCAGCCGGAGCTGGCCGCCGTGCTGTCGCAGGTCCGCCGCAACGGCCCCAACGCTCTCGCCGCCGGCAGCACCGGACAGGCGCTGGCCGGCGCCTTCCACCTCGACCCGGCGGCGTTGCGCGCGGCGACGCCGCAGTGGCGGGACACCGTCGCCGTGCGAATCGACAGCACGCGCAACCTGCACCTCGCCGACTTGCCGGAGCCGGACGCGGGCGCCGCCATCGCCAAGGCCTGGGCCGCCGCCGAGAACGCGCCGCCCGCCGAACGCGCCGCCCGCGCCGCGCAGGCGCTGGGGGCGCTGACGGGTGCCGTGGCGCCGGGCGCCGGGCTGGTCGCCATGGACGTGCGAGAGAACGCCGTCGCCTGCGCCTTCACCATGGGTGGGCTGTTCGGCACCGGCAAGGTGGCGCCGGGCACCGGCGTGCTGGGGGCGTCCGGCGTAGACCGCGCCGGCTTCGGGGCGCCGGGCGTGGTCGCCAACACCATCGTCGGCCGCGCGCTGTTCGGCGGCGTCGGCACCGCCACCGGCAACGATGGCCCGGCCGCCGGGCCGGCGGCGCTGCTGGCCGGCGCCCTGCCGGCGGTGCTCGATGACCGGCCGGCCGGCGAGGTCCTGGCAGCGCGCGGCGATGGACCGGGCCGCGTGGACCTCGTCACCTGCCAGGTGTCGCTGGAGAACCTGCTGAAGGACTGCCAGACGGCCGCCGATCCACGCGCCCGCGGCATCGCCCACGATATGCTGCTGCCCCGCGACTAGCGCGGGACAGCAGCACGCGGGTCAGTTGTTCTTGGCGCCGGCCTTGATCCAGTTGCGGATCAGGTCGCGGTCGCAGGTGGACAGCTTGCGCTTGCCGTGCGGCATCTGCAGGCCTTGCACCTTGCCGTCCAGCAGCATCAGCAGGTTGCTGGTGGTCGGGTCGCCGGCGACGACCATGGGGCCGAACTTCGTGCCCTTCATGATGCCGTCGTAGCTGCGGACGTCAAAGCCGCTCTTCTCGAAGCCGTCGCCGCCGGGCTGGTGGCAGCTCTGGCAGCGGATCTGCAGGATGGGATGGATGTCCTCGGAGAAGCTGACCGGGGGATCCTTCGCCTGGGCGGTGCCGGAAGCCGCCAGCAACAGGACGGCGGCGATGAGACCTGCGCGCATTGTGCTCTCCTGCGTTAGGACAGCTACCCTTTGGGTAGTTTTCTAACTGTAAGATTGAGCCGCGAGTCGCCCCCAGGATGCGGATTGTCACAGAGCCGAAGGTCGCAGACCGCCCCCCGCCTTTGGTTGGGGGTGGCGGCCTGCAGCCCCGCACGCTATGAATCGCGCCTTTCCCATTCCCAGCGCACAAGGTGTCCGACGTGGTTGGAATCTCCCGACGAGGCCAGATCCCTCCCTTCTTCGTGATGGAAGTCATGCGCGCCGCCTTCGAGCGCGAGCGCGCCGGACTGGAGGTGCTGCACCTCGAGGTCGGCCAGCCGTCCACCGGCGCCCCCCAGGGGGTGATCGCGGCGGCGCAGCGCGCGCTGACCTCCGACAAGCTCGGCTACACCGACGCGCTGGGCATCCCGCCGCTGCGCGCCGCCATCGCGCGCTGGTACCGCGACCGCTACGGCGTAGAGATCCCGGAGAGCCAGATCGCCGTCACCGTCGGCTCCTCGGGCGCGTTCCAGCTGGGCTTCCTGGCGGCCTTCGATCCGGGCGACCGCGTCGCCATGGCCTCGCCCAGCTACCCCGCCTACCGCCACACGCTGACCGCCATCGGCGTCGAGCCGGTGGAGATCGAGGCGGGACCGGAGACCGGCTTCCAGCCGACCGTCGCCATGCTGGAGGCGCTGGACAAGCCCATCAAGGGCCTGATCGTCGCCAGCCCGGCCAACCCGACCGGCACCATGCTGTCGCGCGCCCAGTTGACCGAACTGGCCAACTGGTGCACGCGCAACGGCGTGCGGCTGGTGTCGGACGAGATCTACCATGGCCTGACCTACGGCACCGAGGCGGTGACCGCCGCCGCCATCAGCCTGGACGCGCTGGTGGTCAACAGCTTCTCCAAGTACTTCTCGATGACCGGCTGGCGGCTGGGCTGGATGATCTTGCCGGAGTCGCTCGTGCGCTCGGTGGAGTGCCTGGCGCAGAACCTGTTCATCTCCGCGCCGACGCTGTCGCAGATGGCCGCCGTGGCCGCCTTCGACTGCACCGAGGAGCTGGACCGCCACGTAGCCCGCTACGCCCGCAACCGCGAACTGCTGCTGCGCGAATTGCCGAAGGCCGGCTTCGACAGGATCGCCCCGGCCGACGGCGCCTTCTATATCTACGCCGACGTCTCGGCGATGACCGACGATTCGGAGGCGTTCTGCAAGCGTCTGCTGGCCGAGACCGGCATCGCCGCCACGCCCGGCATCGACTTCGACCCGGCGCGCGGCCGGCGCTTCATGCGCTTCAGCTTCGCGGGAGCGGAGGAGACCATCGCCGAGGCGGCGCGGCGGCTGATCGCGTGGAAGCGGTGATCCGCACTGTAGTGAAAACAAGATTCCGCACGGATTGCACGGATTGAGACACAGATTGCACGGATCTACTGTCTTATACGAGACCTTGGCCTACCAGTAAGCTGTGGTCTGGGCACGAAGAAGAAAATCCGTGCAACCCGTGCCAAAATCCGTGAAATCCGTGTGACTGTTGTCTTGGTGGCGCGACACCTGGGGTGACGAAGCCCCCGTCACCCGCCCTCGAACGTCACCATCACCTCGGCAACCGCTCCAGGGTCGCGCTGGGTGGAGCGGAAGGTGGCGATCTCGCCGGGCAGGAGCTGGTCGGACGTGGTCTCGATGGTCCAGGTCTGCACCGGCTTGCGGTCGAAGCCCAGCGACACCGCGCGCACTTTTGGCACCGGGCGCATCACGTCGGACGCGTTGAGGATCTGTCCCTCCACCACCAGCAGCGTGGCGCCGTTCTCCGCGCGCTGCTCGGAGCGGACGTTCTGCAACTGCAGCCCCGTCCCCGGCGGGTCCACGGCCAAGCCGACGGTCTCGTACAGCAGCGCCGCCGGCGGCCACAGCCGCACCACATGGGCGCGCCCGAAGTAGCCCCCGGCCAGGATCGCCGCCAGCAGCACCGCGAACGCCGCCCAGCCGGCGACGACTCCACGCGACAGTGGCTTCTTCACCTTGCCCGGCTTCGCCGCCGGGCGGCGGGGCGGAGCGAGGTCCTCGGCGAGGAGGGTGCGCTCCGGCTCCTCGACCACCGGGCGTTGGTACCACACGTGCCCGCAGCTCTTGCAGCGCACCTTGCGCCCCTGCGACGGCACCGCCTTGTCGGCGACGGTGTACCGCGTGGAGCAGTTGGGGCAGGTGATCAGCATGTCGGGGGAGCGCCGCGGTCACGGAAATTGCTGGAGTCTTATATGGACTCATGCGGTATGAAGCAAGGAAGCCCCCTCGGCGCGGCGCTGGACGCCGCTTTGCGGCCGTTGCATCGTGCGCCGGGGCGCTGCTCAACCGCACGGTGCGCACACGTGATTCGTTTCGAGAACGTCGGCCTGCGCTACGGCACCGGACCGGAGGTGCTGCGCGACATCTCCTTCACGCTGATGCCCGGCTCCTTCCACTTTCTGACGGGGGCGAGCGGGGCCGGCAAATCGTCGCTGCTGAAGCTGATGTACCTGGCGCACCGCCCGTCGCGCGGGCTGATCTCCGTCTTCGGCCAGGACATCGCCCGCCTGAAGCGCGAGGACCTGCCGGAGCTGCGCCGCCAGATCGGCGTGGTGTTCCAGGACTTCGCGCTGCTGGACCACCTCTCGGCGCTCGACAACGTGGCGCTGCCGCTGCGCATGGCGGGAGCCGGCGAGAACGAGGTGGTGGAGCACTGCACCGAACTGCTGAAATGGGTCGGACTCGGCAACCACCTGGACGCCAGGCCGTCGATACTCTCAGGCGGGCAGCAGCAGCGCGTCGCCATCGCCCGCGCCGTCATCAACCGCCCGCGCCTGCTGCTGGCCGACGAGCCGACCGGCAACGTCGACGATGGCATCGGCATGCGCCTGCTCTACCTGTTCGAGGAGATGCACAAGCTGGGCGCCACCGTGGTGATTGCCACCCACAACGAGACGCTGATCCGCCGCTTCGAGCACCCCCGCCTGCACCTGGAGAACGGGCGGCTGCACGTGCTGCACCAGTCCGCGTCGAGCTGGGCGTGAGGACCACCATGGCCGCCCTCTCCGCCTTGCCCTTCCGCAAGCGCTTCGACCTGCCGCTCGCCAAGGATCCGACGGCGCGCTTCCTGCTACTGATCACCGCGGTGATGGTCTATCTGGCGGCGCTGGCGCTGGCCGGCGCGCTGGTGGTGTCGGACATGGCGCGACGCTGGGACAGCGGGCTGGCCGGCGGCCTGACGGTGCAGGTGGTGCCGCTGTCCGGCCCCGGCGCCGCACCGGTGGCCGAGCGGCTGGAGAAAACGCTGGCCATCCTGCGCGGCACGCCCGGCATCCGCAGCGCCGCCGCCCTGTCACAGGAGCAGGTGGCACACCTGCTGGAGCCCTGGCTGGGCCACGAAGGCGCCAAGGACCCGATGCTGCCGGTGCCGACGCTGGTCGACGTGGTGGCCTCCGGCCCGGTCGATGTCACGGCGCTGCAAGGCCGGCTGTCCGCCGTGCCGGGGGTGACGCTGGACGACCACGCGGCGTGGCTGGCCGACCTGCGCGCCTTCGCCGGCTCGGTCGAGCTGGCCGCCGCCGGCATCGTGCTGCTGGTCGGCGCCGCCGCGGTGGCGTCGGTGGTGTTCGCGGTGCGCGCCGGCCTCGCCATCCACCGCAACGTGGTGGAACTGTTGCACCTGATGGGCGCGCCGGACCGCTACGTCTCGCGGCAGTTCGAAGCGCACGTGCTGGGCCTGTGCCTGCGCGGCGGCGCCTGCGGGCTGGGGCTGGCGGCGCTGACGCTGTTCGCCGTCGCCCGCGCC
This sequence comes from Azospirillum sp. TSO22-1, assembly GCF_003116015.1. GTDB lineage: Bacteria > Pseudomonadota > Alphaproteobacteria > Azospirillales > Azospirillaceae > Azospirillum. The sequence goes on along the minus strand of NZ_LGQZ01000003.1, from coordinate 40,274 downwards.
GCCGGATCCCTGCGCGCCAGCCTGCTGCCCGACGCCTCGCTCACCGTCGGGCAATGGGCGGCGCTGGCGCTGGTACCGCTGATCGCCTGCGCTCTGGCGGTGCTGACCGCGCGCTGGACGGTGATGCGCACCCTGGAGACCATGCCGTGAGCCCGGCGCGCCGCCGCCGCGACCGCGTCGCGCGCACGCTCGGCCGGCTGGCGGTCGTGGCGCTGCTGCTGGCCGCGGCGTGGGCCGGAGGCCTCGTGTGGTTCGCCGGCACCATCCCGCGCGAGCCGCCGGGCGCCGCCGCCCTCGACTCGCTGGAGCACACCGACGCCATCGTCGTGCTGACCGGCGGCAGCGGCCGGCTGTCCACCGGGCTGGATCTGCTGAAGGCCGGGCTGGCCAAAAAGCTGTTCGTCTCCGGCGTCTACTCCAGCGTCGACGTGAAGGAGCTGCTGAACCTGTCGCAGCTGTCGCCGGACAAGGTGGAGTGCTGCATCGTGCTGGGCTACGCCGCCGCCGACACCGTGGGCAACGCCTTCGAGACGGCCGATTGGATGGAGGAGCAGGGGTACGCGTCGCTGCGCCTCGTCACCGCCAACTACCACATGCGGCGCAGCCTGTTGGAGTTCGCCATGGCGGCGCCCCGCACCGCGGTGGTGCCGCACGCGGTGGCGCCGGCCAACGTCCACCTTGCGGAGTGGTGGCGCTGGCCCGGCACCGCCAGCCTGCTGGCCACCGAGTACAACAAATATCTGGTGGCGCTGCTGCGCTACCAGCTTGAGAAAGCCCTCGATTCCTGACAGTTTCCGCCGATGACCTTTCTCCGCTCGCTCCTCTTCAACACCGCCTTCATCGTCTGGACCGCGCTGATGTGCGTCGGCCTGCTGTGGATGCTGCTGCTGCCGCGCGACCAGATGATGGCCGTGGTGCGCTGGTATCTGAGTTCCATCGCCTGGATGGAGCGCACCTTCCTCGGCCTGCGCTACGAGGTGCGCGGGCTGGAGAACCTGCCGGCCCAGGGCTCCTTCATCATCGCCGCCAAGCACCAGTCGGCGTGGGAGACGATGAAGCTGCACCTGATCTTCCACGACCCGGCGGTGATCCTGAAGCGCGAGCTGACCTGGATCCCGACCTGGGGCTGGTACGCCAAAAAGTCGCGGATGATCGCCGTCGACCGCGGCGCGCGCGGCCGGGCGCTCACGTCGATGATCGAGAACTCCAAGCCGGTGGTCGCCGAGGGCCGGCCCATCGTCATCTTCCCCCAGGGCACGCGGGTGGCTCCGGGCCGGTACGTAGGCTACCGCGTCGGCGTCGGCGTGCTGTACGACGAACTGAAGCTGCCGGTCGTGCCGGTGGCGCTCAACTCCGGCCTGTACTGGCCACGCCGCAGCTTCCTCAAGAAGCCGGGCACCATCGTGGTCGAGATCCTGCCGCCCATCGCGCCGGGCCTGACCCGCGCCCAGCTCATGCAGGAGATGGAGACCCGCCTGGAGGAGGCCACCGACCGACTCGTGATCGCCGCGGGCGGCCCCCCGACGGCGCGCCCGCGGCCGGAGCCCAAGGGCGCCATGGCTTCCACCACCTCCTGAGTAACCCTGTGGATAAAATTGTGGGCAATCGGTCCGTCAAGGGGACAGATGCGCCTGCCGCCGTCGCACCGCACGCCGTGGCCGCCGCGCCACGGCTTGCTCCCGCCACGGTCCGTCCCTACACTTGCTGGGACTGCGCACAAATATCTGGAATTTCTCGAAATTCCCTTTGATCGCCCGTCCGATGGCACGGGGGTCCGGCCGCATTGGGAGGGTCCATGTCCGGCATCGCCGCTATTTCCCAGCAGATCTGGGACATGAAGTACCGCCTCAAGACGGCGGCCGGCGAGCCTGTGGACAAAACCATAGAAGACACCTGGGCGCGCGTCGCCAAGGCGCTGGCGGCCTGCGAATCGGACCCGGCACGCTGGGAGCCGGCGTTCCATAAGGCGCTGTCCGGCTTCCAGTTCCTGCCGGCCGGCCGCATCGTCGCCGGGGCGGGCACCGGGCGTTCGGTGACGTTGTTCAACTGCTTCGTCATGGGCACCGTCCCGGACGACTTGGCCGGCATCTTCGCGCACCTGCGCGAGGCGGCGCTGACCATGCAGCAGGGCGGCGGCATCGGCTACGACTTCTCGACACTGCGTCCCAAGGGCGCGCCGGTGCGCGGGGTCGGTGCCGACGCGTCGGGACCGCTGTCCTTCATGGACGTCTGGGATTCCATGTGCCGCACCATCATGTCGGCCGGCACACGGCGCGGTGCGATGATGGCGACGCTGCGCTGCGACCACCCGGACATCGAAGCCTTCATCGAGGCCAAGCGCGAGCCCGGCCGGCTGCGCATGTTCAACCTGTCGGTGCTGGTGACCGACGCCTTCATGGAGGCGGTGGACGCCGACTGCCCCTGGCCGCTGGTGTTCGACGGTACGGTCATCCGCGAAGTGCGCGCCCGCGAGCTGTGGGACCGCATCATGCGCGCCACCTACGCCTACGCAGAGCCGGGCGTCATCTTCATCGACCGCATCAACGCGCTGAACAACCTAAGGTACGTCGAAGAGATTTCCGCGACCAACCCGTGCGGAGAACAGCCGTTGCCTCCCTACGGCGCCTGCCTGCTCGGCTCGATCAACTTGGCGAGCTTGGTGCGCGATCCGTTCGGCGAGTCGGCGCACCTCGACATTCCACGGCTGAAGACGCTGGTCGCCACCGCCGTGCGCATGATGGACAACGTGGTGGACGCCTCGCGCTTTCCGCTGCCCGAACAGCGGCACGAGGCGCAGGCCAAGCGGCGCATCGGGCTGGGCGTCACCGGGTTGGCCGACGCGCTGATCCTGTGCCGGGTGCGCTACGGCAGCCAGCAGGCGGTGGCGCTGACCGAGCACTGGCTGTCGGTGGTGCAGAACGAGGCCTACCGCGCCTCGGCCGAGCTGGCGGGGGAGAAGGGCGCCTTCCCGCTCTACGACAGGGACAAGTACCTCGCCGCCCCGATGGTGCAAGCGCTCGATCCCGACGTGCGGACGCTCATCACGACGAACGGTATCCGCAACGCGCTGCTCACGTCCATCGCGCCGACCGGCACCATCTCGCTGTTCGCTGACAACATCTCCTCGGGCATCGAGCCGGTGTTCTCCTACACCTACGAGCGCTCGGTGCTGATGCCGGACGGCACGCGCCGGACGGAGGAGGTGAGCGACCACGCCTACCGCCTGTTCCGCGAGCGCTTCGGCGCCGACGCGCCGCTGCCGGACTGGTTCGTGGACGCGCAGTCGCTGACGCCGAGCGAGCATGTGGTGATGCAGGCGGCGGCGCAGAAATACGTCGACAGCTCGATCTCCAAGACCATCAACTGCCCGGAGGATCTGCCCTTCGAGGCGTTCAAGGACGTCTACCGGCAAGCCTACGCGCTGGGCTGCAAGGGCTGCACCACCTACCGCCCGAACCCGGTGACCGGCGCGGTGCTGAGCGTGAAGAAGGAGGAGGCGAAGCCCGCCCCCCCGACGCAGGCCCCGCTCCCGGCCGACCCCGGCGGCGTCGTACACTACATGACGAAGCCGCTCGACCGGCCGGAATCGCTGCCCGGCGAGACCTACAAGGTGCGCTGGCCGGACAGCGACCACGCCATGTACATCACCATCAACGACATCGTCGAGGCCGGGCGGCGGCGGCCGTTCGAGGTGTTCATCAACTCCAAGAACATGGAGCACTACGCCTGGACGGTGGCGCTGACGCGCATGATCTCGGCGGTGTTCCGGCGCGGCGGCGACATCAGCTTCGTGGTCGAGGAGTTGAAAGCGGTGTTCGACCCGCGCGGCGGCGCTTGGATGCAGGGGCGCTACGTGCCGTCGCTGCTCGCCGCTATCGGCGACGTCATCGAAAAGCACATGAAGGCCACCGGCTTCCTGCCCGTGGACGACGAGAGACTGGACACCGGCGTCTTGCGCAAGGTGGCCGGCGGCCCGGTCCCCGGCGGCGACACGCCGCGCGCCATGCAGTGCCCGAAGTGCGGCCAACCCGGCCTGATCCGCCAGGAGGGCTGCGACCTCTGCCCGGAGTGCGGCTATTCGAAGTGCGGGTGACCTGTCGGTTTACGCATAAATTGGGAATAACACCCCATAAGCTGAGAACCGAAACCCCATAAAATGAGAATTCGGTGGGAAAGCCTGAGAGCCCGTTTGAGAACAACGGTTTGCCTGTTTTCTGACCTTGCCCGCGTGCGACGCCTCCCATAGCCGGGAGATTATGCCGCCAGCGGGCCGTGCTGGCGACGCCAAGTTTCCTCGAATGCCATGGGGCTGGTGTAGCCCAGGGTGGAATGCATCCGTTTGCGATTGTAGAAGCCCAGCCAATCGATGACCTCGTCCTTGGCCTGCCGCCGGGTTTCGAAACGCATGCCATGCAGGCGTTCGACTTTCAAGGAGCCGAACAGGGTCTCCGTCACCGCGTTATCCCAGCAGTTGCCCTTGCGGCTCATCGACCCGCGCATGGCATGGCGGCGCAGGAGTGCCTGGAAATCGGCGCTGGCGTATTGCGAGCCCTGATCGGAATGGAAGATCAGCCCCTCCGCCGGCCGGCGCCGGAACCAGGCCATGGTCAGGGCGTCGATCACCAACTGGCGGGTCATGCGCTCGCCCATCGCCCAGCCCACCACCTGTCGGCTGAACAGGTCGATGACGACGGCCAAGTACAGCCAGCCCTCCTGGGTGGCAATGCAGGTGATGTCGCCCGTCCACACCCGATCGGGCCGCTCCGGCCGGAACGCCCGGTTCAACAGGTTGTCGGACACCGGCAGGCCGTGGTTGCTGTGGGTTGTCGCCTTGAACTTCCGCTTTCCCCGCGCCCGGATGGCATGCTCGCGCATCATCCGCCGCACCCGCTCCTTGCCGACGCGCACGTGCCGCTGGCGCAACTCCCGCCAGATCCGCGGCCAGCCATAGGCGCCGCGGGTTTCGGCGTGGATCGCCTTGATGTGCGTCAGCAGGGCCACGTTACCCACTCGCCGCCGAATTGAAGACGCCGTGTCGGCCTCGCGGTGTACGTACTGGCGAAACCCGCGGGCGCTGACGCCAAGAGCCGAACACTGAGTACAAACCGGCCACTGATCACGATGCCGCTGAATAAAGGCGTACTTCACAGCGACTCCTTGGCGAAGTACGCCGCCGCTTTTTTTAGGATGTCGCGCTCCATTTTCACCCGCGCCAGTTCCGTCCGCAGACGGCTGATTTCCATCTGCTCGGCACTGACCTTCGGCGCCGCCGCCCCTTTCAAGCCGCCGCTTTCAGCAGCCTTGACCCAGTTGTGCAGCGTCTGCTCCGCCAAGCCCAGTGTCTTGGCCACCGTCGCCACCCGCTGGCCGCCGGTGACCAGTCGAACCGCCTCTTCCTTGAATTCAAGCGTGTACCGCGCCCGTGTCGCCTTCGCCATCTTGCCTCCAGTCCGTCGCCGATTTTAGCCGGCTATGGGAGGCGTCGCACGCGGGCAAGGTCAATCTGGGTGACGTCGACTGTCTTGCACTAGGTGGTGAAGGCGCGAGCGCCGGCGGGCCTGCCTGCATCACCGCCCCGGTGGCCACTCGGCATAGCGGGGCACATCCTCGCCATCCACCAACCAAGCGACATCATGCGCAGTCCAGATGTGCGCGGCTGGTCTTGCGCCAGGGTCATCGTCCAGGGTTGGGACCCGCAGAATGATATGTGGCTGCGCTAACGGGTCGGCCACGAGATGGGTGCCACACGTTGAGCAGAACCGGCGCAGCTTTCCCGGGGATGATTCATAGGCGCTGAGGTTGTCTTCTCCTGTTGTCCATCGAAAGTGCTCGCGCCGCACACGGGCTGTCGTCGCAAAGGCGGCGGCGTGTGCCTTGCGGCATGTCGTGCAATGGCAGTGCCCAATGGCCGCATCAAGGTGGTCCACCTCGTAGCGTACGGCACGGCAAAGGCAGCTTCCCCTGTGACTCATGGCTGTGCTCTCAACCATCTGTCGCAAACATGATCTGATCGAACGCACCAAGGCAAATCGACCAGCGATTCACACGACACATGCCATGCTGAGCGGTCATTCCGTCAATGCCCGGCGGGCCGATGATTGGTCATAGGAGACATGGCTCAATGCTCATCGGATTGTTTGCTCTTGATTGCGAATGTTTCGAAGCGTGCCCAAAGCCGCTCCGCTTCCTTCAGGCGGTCGGCTATTTCAGCCTTGCGGTGGGCGGCGACGACGTTGCTCAAGGCGTTTGCCGCGAACATCAGAGCCGCATAGGAATCGAACAGTGAGGCGCCTTCGACCGGGCAGTAGATGCCAAAATTGGCCGTCGCGGCCAGAGGCGACGTTTCACTGTCGCCGAGCAGCAGCACCTGGGCCGAGCGTTCACTGAAAGTTTGCGCCACGTAGAGCGTCGAGCGGACATAGCGTCGGACATCAACGACCAGCAGAATGTCGTCGGAGCCGACCTGAAGCAACCGGTCGGCCAGCAGCGACTGATCGGAGGTCAGCAGCACGACCCTGTCCAGGCAGAGGTTAAGCTGCGCGTACAGGTAGAAGGCGACGGCATGCGCCTTCTTTTCCCCGTAGATGTAGAGCGTCCCCTTCGACTGCACCAGAATCTCAGCCATACCGATGACGCGGCTTGGCTGCATGCCGGCACCGGCTTCCTGAATGCTGCGCAGGTCGCGCTCGAGGGTCTGGGCAACAAGGTCCGTCATCGACGCCGCATCGGACGCCATCGTTCCGAGACGGCCAAGCGGCGAACTCAGGCGCTGTTCGATCTGTTCGCGCACCTCACGCTGCACGTCGGCAAAGCTGTCGTAACCCAGCTTCGTAAAGAACCGCGTCGCCGTTGCGGCGCTGACGTCGCACTTCTGTGCGATCTGGGCCGCCGGCTCATAGGCGAGGCCGGCGTAGTTCATCGCAACGTAGCGGGCGAGCGCCTGCTCGCTTTCCGTCAGGTCGTCACGACGTTGGCCGATCCGCTCCAGTAGGTTCATCTCTTGGCATTCCCATGTGCATCTGTCGAGCGGCTTTCACGCACTCACCGCAATGAAAAACACATTGCACTCCTCGGCGCAACGATGTAACGTTCATTTCACATATCGACGTTGACGAAATACATAAATCTGTAACTGTGCATCACGCCCACGAAGGGAGGAAACCTTGAACTCACTGCGGTCTCTCACGTTCCTGTCGGTGTCACTGGTCGTTGCGCTCGCCGGCGCGGCCCCGGCACGGGCGCAGGACAAGGAACTGGTTGTCGTCGCGACGGGCGGCGCGTTCGAGCAATCCTTGCGCAAGCATTTCTATGAGCCGTTCGCCGAACAGACCGGCGTTCGCATCCGTCCGGTGGCAGCCAGCAACGCCGAGACCTGGACCAAGGTGAAGGCCATGCGCGAGGCGAACGCCATCGGCTGGGACATCGTCACGGCATGGCCGGAGGACTTGGTGGCGCAGGCCGACAGCCTGGCGAAGCTGGACTGCTCCAGGCTCTCGAACCTCGCCTCCCAGGCGGTGGACGGCGCCTGCACCGAACGGGGCCTTCTGCGCACGATAGGCGGCGTCAGCATCGTCTACGACGCCAACCGGTTCCCCCAGGGAGGACCGCAGAACTGGGCCGATTTCTGGGACGTGAAGCGCTTTCCCGGTCCGCGCGCGATGCCCAACGCCGGGGCGCCGTGGTGGCCGCTCATGGCGGCGCTCATGGCGGACGGGGTGCCGCGAGACAAGCTCTTCCCGCTCGACCTCGATCGCGCGTTCAGGAAGCTGGATGAATTGCGCCCGTCGATCGCCGTCTGGTGGCGCACCGGCGACCAGAGCATGCAATTGCTCCGCTCCGGCGAGGTCGTCATGTCCATGATGTGGTCGGGCAGCGGCTTCGTCCTGAAGGATCAGGGGATGCCCGTGAGCGTCGTCTGGAACGAGGCCGTACCCAACGTCGCCTACTGGTCGGTGCTCAAGGGTGGAGCGAACGAGGAGAAGGTCTACGCGTTTCTCAACTATTACCTGACCCGCCCGGAAGCCCACGTCGCCTTTGCGAACGCGTTCAAGTACGACACGTCGAACCGCAACGCGCTTGAACTCCTTAGCGCCGAGGAGCGCGCCGTCCGGGGATCGACGCCGGAAAACGTCGCAAAGATGGCCGTGATCGATGCGGCGTGGGTCGCCGTCAACCGTGCCGCGGTCATCGAACGGTGGAACCGGTGGCTCAGCAAGTGACCGATCATAGGCGCATTGACCATGAACGCTTCCTGCCCAAACGGATCCGGTCTGACTCTGTTTCAGCTGGCGACGGCTTTGACCGAGGGCGGTCTGTCGTCCGAAGCCCTCGTCTCCGGGTGTCTTGATCGCATTCACCGTGCCAATCCAATGTTGAACGCCTTCGTCGCGTTGGCCGAGAACGCCCGGTCACTGGCCCGCGATGCCGACGCCCGGCGCCGTAGCGGCTTGGCGCGTGGCCCGCTCGACGGCATTCCGCTGGCGGTCAAGGATCTGTTCGACGTGGCCGGCTTGGCGACGCACGGTGGATCAAACGCCCGTCCGCAGACGCCGGCAACTGCGTCATCCTGGCCGGTGAAGCGGCTGGAGGACGCGGGCATGATCGTCCTCGGCAAGACGGCGACGGTCGAACTGGGGTGCGGGGGCTGGGGCACCCAGAGCGCGAGCCCGATCCCGCGAAACCCCTGGAACGCTAGGGAACACTGCGTTCCCGGCGGGTCGAGCAGCGGGTCCGCGGTCGCAGTCGCTGCCGGGCTGGTGCCCTTCGCCCTGGGGTCCGACACGGGCGGGTCGGTGCGTATTCCCGCCAGTTTCTGCGGCATCGTCGGTTTCAAGCCGTCCCCGGGGCTGGTGCCGCTCGACGGGGCGATCCCCTATAGCCCGACGCACGACGCAATTGGGCTGCTCGGCCTGACGGTCGAGGATGTCCGGACCGTGTTCATGGCGCTTTGGCGCGGCGGCGGGACTCCTGGCGGATCATTACAGGGCACCGTGGGCGCGGTGCGGATTGGCGAACTCGACGACGCCGATCTGCATACGGCATCCCCGGACGTCGGCGCGCTCTACCGTGCGGCCCTGGCCAAGCTGGCGGACGCCGGACACCGGATCGGTCGGTTCCACAGCCCGGAACGCTTCGAGGCTTACTCGGTTCTGGCGGGCGATCTTGCCCTGCGGGAAGCCTACGCCGTGCATGGGGCGGCGATCGAAGCGGCGCCGAACCTATTCGGATCGGTTGTCCGCGACCGAATCCTGAGCGGTCGTGCCAAGCCACCGCATGAAGCAATGATCGAAGATCGGCGGCAGCACCAGCATCGGTTCGACGCCGCGATGCGCGGGTTCGACGTCATCGCACTTCCGACGTGCCCCGACGGGGCGATCGCCGTGTCCAAGGTGGACGAAAGCCGCCTGCCGACGGCCTTTACTCGGTTCGCCAATTACCTCGACCTCCCGGCCCTGTCGATCCCCATCGGCTTCACCGCCCAGGGCATGCCGGTGGGTCTGCAGTTCGCTGCGCGGCGCGATGACGACGCGATGCTGCTGTCGTTCGGGTCGGAGACAGAGCGCCGTCTCGACAGTCCGGTTCCAAAATACCGCGCCATGCTGTGCCACGTTGCGGCGTGACGCACGGCGGCCCGGGATTCCGCCATCACCGAAACAAGAACCCTGCCAGCCCCTCAACGGCGGCCGGCATCTCCAGGGAGGAGACCTCCATGACCGCAGCCCACGCCATCCACGAGGACTATTCCGGCCTGCAGCGCATCCGCGGCGGCACGGTGTCGGTGGAGGGCATCGTCAAACGCTACGGCAGCTTCACGGCGGTGACCGACGTCAGCCTCTCCATCGGTCGGGGCGAGTTCGTGGCGCTGCTCGGTCCTAGCGGCTCGGGCAAGACGACGCTCCTGATGATGATCGCCGGCTTCGAACACCCCGACCACGGCGCCGTGTGCATCGATGGCGTCGACGTGTCGCGCATGCCGCCGCACCGCCGCGACGTCGGTATGGTGTTCCAGAAGTACGCGCTGTTCCCGCACATGACCATTCTCGACAACGTAGCGTTCCCGCTGCGCATGCGCGGTGTCGCCGCCGGGGAACGCCGGCTCAAGGCGCTGGATGCGCTGCATGTCGTCGGGCTGGACGGCATGCACACGCGGCTGCCGTCCCAGCTCTCCGGCGGCCAGCAGCAGCGCGTGGCGCTGGCCCGCGCCATCGTCTACCGCCCGCCGGTGCTGCTCATGGACGAGCCGCTGGGGGCACTGGACAAGAAGCTGCGCGAGCGCATGCAGATCGAGATCAAACACCTCCAGGAATCGCTCGGCGCCACGGTGATCTACGTCACCCACGACCAGGAGGAGGCTCTGACCATGGCCGACCGCATCGCCGTCATGAACCACGGCCAGCTGGAGCAGGTCGGCACCCCGGCGGAGCTGTACGAGCGGCCGGCGAACCCCTTCGTCGCCAGCTTCATCGGCGAGACCAACCTGATGGACGGCGAGCTTCTGGCGGCCGCCGACGAGGACTGGGCGGTGCGGCTCGTGGATGGGACGGTGGTGCGGGGTACGCCCGCGGCGGCGGCCCGCCGCGGGGCGGCGGTGACGTCGCGCGTGCGCCTGGCGGTCCGTCCGGAGCGCATCGTGCTGGCGCCCGCGGAGGTCGGCGGCATGGCCGCCACGGTGACCGACGTGATCTACGCCGGTCCGACGCGGATCTATCTGCTGCGCTCCGGGAGCCTGCCCGAGATCACCGTGCGCGTCCCGGTGCAGAGCGACGCCCTGAAGCCCGCGCGCGGCGAGGCCGTGTCCCTGACCTGGGACTCCGCCAACGCCCTGGTCTATTGAGGGGACCGGCCATGACCGCATCGCTCAAACGGCTCGCGGCCACGCTGTGGCGGCCCGACTGGCGGGGCTTTTCCGCGCCGCTCTCCCTGCTGCTGGTCGGCCCGCTGGTGATCGGCCTGTGCGTGGCGTTCATCCTGCCCGTCGGCCGCCTGCTCGAGGTGAGCGTCTGGAATCCGGACTTCACCATAGCCGAGTTGGTCCGTATCGCCGAGACGCCGCTCTATCTGCGCATCCTCGGCCGGACCTTCCTGCTGGGCGCCGTGGTCACCATCCTGACGCTGGTGCTGGCCTATCCGGTGGCGTTCCTGATGGCCCGGCTGACCGGCTGGCGCCTCGCCCTCGCGGCGGCCTGCGTGATGGTGCCGCTGTGGACCAGCGTGCTGGTGCGCAGCTACGCCTGGATCATCATCCTGCAGCGCAACGGCCTGCTCAACTCCATGCTGAAGAGCCTCGGGCTGATCGACGCGCCGCTGCCGCTGCTCTACAACGAGCTGTCGGTCGCCATCGCCATGACCCACGTGCTGCTGCCCTACATGATCCTGCCGATCTGGGCGGCGCTGCGCACCATTCCGCGCGAGCTTCCGCTGGCCGCGCAGAGCCTCGGCGCCAACGCCGTGCGCGTCTTCCTCCTGGTGGTCTTGCCGCTGAGCCTGCCGGGCGTCGCCTCGGGCGTGCTGATGGTCTTCATCCTGTCGCTGGGCTTCTACGTCACGCCGGCGCTGGTCGGCGGACCGGAGACGCTGATGATCGCCACGCTCATCGGCCAGCAGACCACGGAGCTGCTCAACTGGCCCTTCGCCGGCGCGCTCGCCGCGCTTCTGCTCGGCATCACCCTGCTGCTCGTCGCGGTGTTCAACCGCTTCCTCGGGCTCGACAAGAAGGCCGCGTCATGACTTCGCACGCGCAATCCGCGCCGACGGCCAACGCGACCGCTCCGCGCCTGAACCTCTCGAAGCACCTCGGCAACGCGCTGTTCAAGGGCGTCTGCGGCCTGATCTTCCTGTTCCTGCTGCTGCCGACCGTCATCGTCATGCCGGCGTCCTTCAGCGCGACCCAGTACCTGTCGTTCCCGCCGTCGCAGTGGTCGCTGCGCTGGTACGTCGCGTACTTCCAGGATCCGGAGTGGATCGCCGCCACGCTGTTCAGCCTGAAGGTCGCCGGATTGACCACCGTCGCGGCGGTGGTGCTCGGCACCATGGGCGCCCTGGCGCTGATGCGGGGCCGGATGCCGCTGAAGGGCGCCATGCGCGCCGTCGTGCTGGCGCCGATGATCGTGCCGCACATCGTGATCGCCGTGGCCATGTACATGGTCTACATGAAGTGGAACCTGCTGGGCTCGCTGACCGGCTTCGTGCTCGCCCACACGGTCGTCTGCGTGCCGTTCGTGGTCATCAACGTCTCGGCCGGCCTGCAGAAGATGGACCCCAGCCTCGAGATGGCGGCGGCCAGCCTGGGGGCGAACCGGCTGCGCGCGTTCCGGCACGTCACGCTGCCGTTGCTGGGGCCGAGCATGGCCACCTCCGCGGCCTTCGCCTTCATCACCTCGCTGGACGAAGCGGTGATCTCGTACTTCCTGTCCAGCAGCACCGAGAAGACGCTGACGCGCAAGATGTTCGAGGACATCGACTTCGACCTGTCGCCGACCATCGCTGTGGTTTCCACGCTCATCATCGTCGTGTCGGTGCTGCTGATGGGCACCATCGAGGGACTGCGGGCGCGGGCGGCGCGCCGGGCCAAGGTATAGGGGCGCCCCATGGACAAGCTCATCGATCCGTTCCCGCCGCGGACGTGCGGCGGGGACGGAACCGGGAAAACGCGCCCGGCCTATGACGTGGTCGTGCGCAACGGGATGGTGGCGGACGGCAGCGGACGACCCGTCTTCGCGGCGGACGTCGCCATCGCGGCGGACCGCATCGCCGTCGTCGGAGCGCTGCCCCCGGCCTGCGGCGCGCTGGAACTGGACGCGGCCGAGCTGGTGGTGGCCCCCGGGTTCATCGACGTGCACACCCACGACGACCGGCTGGTGCTCATCCAGCCGGAGGCGGAGCCGAAGGTCACCCAGGGCGTGACGACGGTGGTCACTGGCAACTGCGGTATCAGCCTCGCCCCCGTGCTCCTCGACGACGCCGTACCGGCGCCGCTGAACCTCCTGGGCAAGGCGGCCGGCGACTTCTTCGGCACCTTCACCGCCTATCTTGCGGCAGTGGAGCGGGCGTCGCCCGCGGTGAACGTCGTGCCGCTGGTCGGGCACATGGCGCTGCGCGCGTCGGTCGGCGCCGACCCGGCGCGGGCGGCCACGGATGGCGAGGTCGCCGGCATGCAGGCGATGCTGGACGACGCGCTGCGAGCCGGAGCCTTCGGTTTCTCCACGGGCCTAGCCTATCCTTTCAGCCGCAACGCGTCGATGGCGGAAGTGGTGGCGCTCGCCTCGGTCGCCGGTCGGCACCGCGCGATCTACACCACCCACATGCGCGATGAGGGTGAGGGCGTGCTGGTGTCCCTGGAGGAGGCCTTCGCCACCGCGCGGGCCGCGGGGGTGCGGCTGGTCATCTCCCACCACAAGTGTCTTGGCGTGTCGGTGTGGGGACGCAGTGCCATGACGCTCGCGGCGATCGATGCGGCGGCGGAGTCGATGGACATCGGCCTCGACGCCTACCCCTACACCGCAAGCTCCACCGTTCTGCTGCCGGGCAAGCTCAAGCGCTCCAGCGAGACCTGGGTGACCTGGTCCAGCCCCTTTCCCGAGGCGAGCGGACGACGGGTCGAGGACGTCGCGGCGGACTGGAGCTGCACCCCGGAGGAGGCCGCGCGGCGCCTGAGCCCGGCCGGCGCGATCTACGTCAACATGGACGAGGCGGATGTCCGGCACATCATGAAGCACCGGCTGTGCATGATCGGCTCGGATGGATTGCCGCACGACCAGCACCCGCACCCGCGGCTTTGGGGCACCTTCCCGCGCGTGCTTGGTCACTACTGCCGCGAGACCGGCCTGTTCACCCTGGAAGAGGCCGTTCACCGGATGACCGGGCTGCCGGCGCGGCAGTTCGGCATCGCCGACCGCGGAGTGATCCGCGCCGGAGCCTACGCCGATCTCTGCGTCTTCGATCCGGCCACGGTGCGCGACCGCGCCGACTTCCGCAACCCCACCGAGCCGGCGGACGGCATCGTCCACGTCCTCGTCAACGGTCAGCCCGTGTTGCGGGGCGGCCGCGCGGCCGCCGTGCGTCCCGGACGGGTCATCCGCAACCCTATCACCAGCGCGGCCTGACGCGCGGAGGAGGCGATCATGAGCAAAGGCCTGAGCAACCGCGTCAGTGGCATCGCGTCCAAGCTGTTCCTTCTCTTCGGTGTCTTCGTTGCGGCGTCGTTCGCTGTGGCCGGCGTCAATCTGCGCGGCCTGGAGGCGATCGGCCGCAGCGGCGAAGCCACCGTGCAAGGCTACGAGGTGATCGTCCGGTTGCAGCAGATCCTCCAGAACGTCTCCGAGCAGGAGATGGCCGTCAGCCTTTACCTGGCCTCCACTGATTCCGCCGTTCTGGCCCCTTTCAAGGACACGCTGAAGCGTCGTTTCGACACCCTGATCGAGGAGACCAAGGCGCTCCGGCCGGCGGACCTGCCGCACCGCGACCGGCTGGAGGCCACCGCCGAGTCCCTCGCGCTGTGGCGCGAGGCGGTGCAGGGCGACATCCGGATCATGACCGCCACCGACACATCCCGCGCGGCGAGCCAGCGGATCCGCCGCTCCGTCAGCGAGACCATCGAGGCGGAGCGCGCGGCGCTCGCGTTGCAATCCCAAACGGCCGCCGACCGCTTCGCCGAGCAGCGCATCGTCATGGCCTTGGGCGCCGCTGCGTCGGTGCTGGGAGCGATCATCCTCTACGCCTTCGTCGCGTACCTGGTGTCCCGGCCGATGCTGCGCATCGCCCAGACCATGCAACACCTGTCCGGCGGCGATACGAGCGTCGACGTCCCGCACGCCGCGCGCGCCGACGAGATCGGCACCATGGCACGGTCGGTGCAGGTGTTCCGCGACGCGTTGCTGGAACGCGGGCGGCTTGCGGCCGAGGCCGCGGTGCAGGCCGACCGCACCGCGGCCGAGCAGCACAGCCTGCTGGCCGACATCTCGGACCGCCTGGAAAGCAGCGTCCACAGTGTGGTGACGGTCCTCAACGAGCGCGCGGCCCAACTCCAGACCCGATTCAGCGTCGTCTTCGAGGCCGCCGTGTGCTCCAGCCGGGAGGCGGCGAAGGTCGCCTCCCTGGCCGACGAGGCGTCGGTGCGCGTCGACGCGGTGGCGGGTGGTGCCGAGGAGCTGTCCTCGTCCATCGGCGCGGTGTCCAGCCAGGTCAGCCGCGCCGCCGACGTGGCGCGCGATGCCAACGCAAAGGCGCACCATACCAACGCCATGGTCGCGAGCCTGGAGGAGGCGGCGCAACGCATCGGCCGCATCGTCACGCTGATCAGTGAGATCGCCCATCGCACCAACCTGCTGGCGCTGAACGCCACCATCGAGGCGGCGCGGGCCGGTGAGATGGGCCGTGGCTTCGCGATCGTCGCCTCGGAGGTGAAGAATCTGGCGTCGCAGACCGGAAAGGCGACCGACGAGATCAAAGCCCAGGTCGGGGCAATGCAGAGCGCCACCGGCGGCGCCGTGGCCGCCATCCGCGAGATCGCTGAGACGATCACCGCCATGCAGCAGATCTCCACCACCATCGCGACGGCCGTCGAGCAGCAGGGCGCCGCCACGGCCGACATCGCCCGGCACGTGCAGGGGGTGGCTTTGGGCACGCGGGAGGTGTCCCAGCACATCACCGACGTCAGCGCGGCGGCAGAGACCTCTTCGGCGACGGTGCGCGAGGCGCAGGCGGTCGCCAACGAGTTCGTCACCCAGGCCAAACACCTGCACGAAGCCGTGGCGCGGTTTCTGGCGCAGCTGCGCGCCGCCTGAGCGGACGCCGACCTCTTCACGAAAGGTGCGCACATGCACGTTCTCGTTCTCGGAGCCGGGGTGACCGGCCTGACCACGGCCTATTGCCTTGCCCGCGACGGCCACACGGTGACCGTCGTCGATCGGGAGGGTGGTCCGGGGCTTGGCGCGAGCTACGCCAACGGCGGGCAGCTCAGCTACAGCTATGTGGCGCCGCTGGCCAGCCCAGGCGCGCTTCTCGACCTGCCGTTCTGGCTGCTGGACCGCACTTCACCCCTGCGCTTCCGGCCGCAGCTCGATCCGCACCAATGGCGCTGGTGCCTGCAGTTCCTGATGGCCTGCACCAGCACGCAGAGCCGACGCACCACCGAGCGCCTGCTGACGCTCGCCCTGTACAGCCGGGCGTTGATGGAGGAGTTCGTGGCCCAGACAGGGGTGGAGTTCGTCCACTCCCGCACGGGCAAGCTGGTCGTCTACTCGACCGAGAAGGGTTTTCGGGGCGGGGTCGCCCAGATGCGTTTCCAGGAGCGCCTCGGCTGCGAGCAGCGCGCCGTGGACGCCGCGGTATGCCTGGAGATTGAGCCGGCGCTGCTCCACATCCGCGACCGTCTGGTCGGGGGGATCTTCACCCCAAGTGAGCAGGCTGGCGACTGCCACCGGTTCTGCGCGGGTCTGGAATCGCTGCTGCGCACCGAGACCTACGGGGTCACCTTCGCCTACGGCCGCACGGCCAGCCGGTTCGTGTGCGACCGTCAGCGCGTGTTGGCTTTGGAAACCGACCAGGGTGTTGTCGAGGCCGACGCCTATGTGCTGGCTCTCGGCGCTGGAAGCCGGACGCTGGCTCGTACGGCGGGGCTCGGCCTGCCGATCTACCCGCTGAAGGGATACAGCCTCTCGGTCGCGGTGCGTGATCCCGCGGCGACGCCCCGCGTCAGCGTCACCGATCACGCGCGCAAGATCGTCTATGCCAGGCTCGGCGACCGGCTGCGCGTCGCCGGCATGGCCGATGTCGTCGGGTACGGACGGGAGTTGGACCAGGACCGGCTGGCCCTGCTGATCCGCGAGGCCAAGTCTGCCTTCCCCGAGGCCTCGGACTACCGGCGGGTCGAGCCATGGTGCGGCCTGCGGCCGGCGACGCCGACCAGCAAGCCTATGCTTGGGCACACGCCGATGAGCAACCTGCTCCTCAACGTCGGGCATGGCGCGCTTGGCTTCACCCTGGCCATGGGATCGGCACGGGTCATTGGCGATCTGGTCGCCGGACGGCGTCCCGCCATTCCGCTCGCCGGCTTCACGGTGACGGAAGCGCAGCCCGCCGCTGGGGCACGGCTCGCCGTAGCATCGTAGCCGCCGTCCCGCCGTGATAGGGGCGTTGTCGCCTTGTTGCATGAACAACCCAGGGAGCAAGCGATGCGATATGAAATCAGCTGCTTTGTCCAGGACAGTATCGCGGTGTCTCCGAATGCATCTGAAACGGTCAAGATCTGTGTCAAACGGATCGAAGAGATCTTTTCGGGCAGCGGCATCGGATTCACGATTGAACTGCGTGACCTGAAGACGGGCACGCTCATCCACCACTCTGTCTACGCCAAATTGGGATTGGACCGCGCCGGCGCGTCGAGGCCCCCATCCGTTTGACGTGTGCCGTGGCCGACCCGCGACCATTTTTCCTTGAATTCAGGAGGTGACGGTGTTCATCAGCGACGCGGACGTGCGCAGCGTCCTTACCTTTCCCGATGCGGTCGCCGCCATGACGGATGCCTTTCGGGACTACGGTCATGGCAGCGGCGCCATGCAGGAGCGTGTCCGGGCGCACGGCGACGGCGTGTCGCTCAGCATGATGGGCGCCATCCTCTCCGGCGCCGGCGTCATGGGCGCCAAGGTCTACCCGACGGTCGGCGGCAAGTTCAATTTCCTCCTCTCCCTGTTTTCCAACGTGGACGGGCGTTTGATCGCCGTCATGGAAGGCAATGCACTGACCGAGTACCGCACCGCCGCGGTCACCGTGGTGGCCGCCAACGCCCTGGCCCGGCGCGACGCCGGGGTGCTCGCCGTCTTCGGCACCGGGGTCCAGGCCCGCGCTCATCTGGAAGCCTTTGTGACCGCCCGCCCGTTCCGCACCGTGCGCATCGTCGGCCTGGACGCGGCCGATGCGTGTGCCGCCTGGGTCCGCGAGCGGTTTGGCGTGCATGCAACGGCGACCAACGCGGCGGACGCCCTGCAGGATGCCGACATCATCGTGACCGCCACGCGCGCCACGGCCCCGCTTTTCTCCGGAAATGCCGTGAAGCCGGGGGCCTTCGTTGCGGCGATCGGGTCGAGCAAGCCCGTCGCCCGTGAGATCGATGCGCTGCTGCTGGAACGCGCCGGACGCATCGTGGTGGAATGGAAACCGCAGGCCCGTCGCGAGGCGGGAGACCTGATCCTCGCCGGCGACGCGGTGGACTGGGGGCGTGTGGAGGAACTGGGTGCTGTTGTTGCCAGTCCCGCCGCATGGCGGAGCGACGACGAACAGATCATCGTTTACAAGTCGGTCGGCGTAGGGGTTGAGGACGTCGCGTTGGCAAACTTGGTTGTGCAGCGGCTTGGTTCACGTGTCTGAGGCAACGCGAGCTTGCTGTTGTTTCGCCTGCCAGCATCGATGACGCAGCGGCTGTTGATTTGAGTTCAGAGCTCAGGCGCGTGTTCGCCTGAAACGCTGAGCCTTCAACGTGCGTTCCCGAAGGTTCAGTCGTATTCCTCCCTGAAACTGAGGGGCTCGCCCCCTCCTTTTTTTGCCATATAGTTGAAATAGTCTTTCATTGACGGAAACGATAGTGTAAATATACAAACCATTAATTACCAATATCTGGGAGTTTGGCGTAGCGGTGCTGCCTCCGCTGCTTTTCGGTACCTCATGCTGAGGCCCTCCCCTTTCACCACAGCCCTATCGGCGGATGCTCCCCCTTGCGACCGGCGTATAGCGGTGAAGCACAGCCGGAGCGGTGGTGTCGGCGTTGGCGCGGTTGTCGCGCGCATAGACCCACAGGCATGCCGCCGCGGGGCCGCCGAGAGCCTCTGTGAGGACGGCTGCATGCCGGGCCGGTCCCTGGGTCTGGTGTTCAAACCGCGGCAGGAACCGGCACAACGGTGCGGCGTCATCCCCATTTCATTTCACCGGTCGCCACCTTGGCGCCGATCTGCAGGGCGATGCCCATACCCGCGTCGGGATAGCGCTTGGTCATCGCCGCGATGAGGTCGGCACTGTTCGCCGCCTTCGCAAATTCCTCCTCGAACGCGAGAAGGTAGGCCTTTGTGTAGGTGATGGCCGCGGCGTCTGAGGCTGCGCCGGGCGCCTGATGGCCGGCGACCACGATGTTCGGATTGCGTGCCGCCATGGTGTCGAGTGTCTTCACCCAGGCCGCCCTGGACTCCTTGCTCTGCGTATCCGCGGTCCAGACATGGAGGCCGGAAAAGACCATGACGCCACCGAAGATCGCCCCGAGCGAGGGCACCCAGAGATAGCGGCGATTGGTGAGGCCCTCCGCGTCGACGATCTCGATGGATTGGCCATCGAGGCTGAGCGAGCGTCCGTCGAAGGCCTCGGGCATCACCACGTCGGCGAGCGTCTGCGGGCCGTTCTCCTTGAGCTGCGGCCCCCAGGTGGCCAGCTTCTTCTCGACGTTGCCCTTGATCGCGTCGATCGTGGCGGAGGCGGCGATAACGCGGGCGGCTGGGAAAGCCGCCTTGATGGGGGCAAGACCGAAATAATAGTCCGGGTCACTCTGGCTGACGTAAACCGCGGTCAGCGTCCTGCCCGTCGCCTTGATCGCGTCGGCTAGGGCTTTGCCATCCGCCAGGGTGAAGCCCCCGTCGATGAGGATGGTGTCATTAGTACCCGAAATCAGGACGGGAGCGCGGAAGAAGCCGTGTTCGCCGGCCGGGAAGTGCTTCCAGCTCAGCCCGCCGCCGGCCGCCGCGGATTCGTTCAGGGGAGCGAACGTGATGGCGGTGCCTCCGACGGCGATGGTCTTCATGATGTCTCTCCGCGTGAGCATGGTGATTCTCCCTCGTTGAAAATCAGGGGCGGGGCGGGTTATGCGGCACCCAGCCGGGCGGCCCCCAACTGGACGGCCTGGGCGTCGGGGGCGGCGAAGAGGGCGCTCGCGTGCAGCATCCAGCGTTTCGCCCCGTCATCGACGACGAGGGCCGGCACGCCGTCGGCGCGGAACTCGGTCATGAGCGCCCGGGCGCGATCCATGCGCGACCGGTTTGCGGCCAGAAGCCCGGCGCCCGCCTGCGCGATCAGGGCGGCGGCTTCCACAAGCCCAAGGGCCGTCAGCACCTCGGTCAGCGTCGACAACGCCGTGACATCCCGCCCGTCGACGTAGCGTGCGGCTTGAATCGCACTGAGCGCCTCGGCTTCGCGGTCCGGTGCGGACAGCGAAACGGCCGTCAGCGCCAAGGTCGCCGGGCCGCTGTCAAGCATCTGCCGGCGATCGGCGAGCACGCGGGTCCGGTAGAGTTCGGTGAAGTGCCGACCGGTCAGACGTGCGATGCGCTGGTCGTTCGACCACGCGTAGGCCGCGAAGCGGTCGTCCATCGGCCGGGCGCCGTCGCCGGAAAACAGCCCGGTCGGCGCCATCTCCAACGTGACGCCCTGGGCGTCGGCCAGGGTCGCGATCACCGGCGAGGCGCCGTAGCACCAGCCACAGAGCGGATCGAACAGATAGGTCAGGGTCTTGGGCGGCGTCATGTCAGCCTCCGTGCCAGCTGTGACACTAGCCTTTCGCAGTTGTGTGGTGTAGGCCACGCAAAGCAGACATACTGTATGCTATCAGCATACAAATTCGCGTATCCAGGCCATGAACGAACCGAGAAACCTTAACCGTCTCACCTATTTCGCCGCAGTGGTGGAGACGGGCTCGTTTACCGGAGCAGCGGAGCGGCTCGGCATCACCAAGGCCGTGGTCAGCCAGCAGGTCGCACGGCTCGAGGAGGACGTCAGCACTACGCTCCTGGTCCGCACCACGCGCAAGGTGGAGCCGACCGAAGCCGGACGGACCTTCTACCAGCGTTGCGCCCTGGTCCTGCGTGAAGCGGAGGACGCGTTCGAGGAATTGGCCGAGACGGCGGCGACGCCGTCCGGCCTCATCCGGCTGACCGCGCCCTTCGACTACGGCGTGTCCGTCGTCGTGCCGGCCATCACTGCCTTCACCCGAAGCTTTCCCGCCTGCAAGGCCGATGTCGTGCTGGCCGACCAGTCCCTCGACCTCGTGGCCCGCAACATCGATTTGGCCATCCGGGTCGGCTGGCTGACCGACACCAGTTTCCAGGCCCGCCGCCTCGGTTCGTTCCGCCAGTTGCTCGTCGCGGCGTCGGTGCTGGCCGACCGACTTGCCGGGCTTTCCGGCCCCGAAGACATCGCGACCCTGCCGTTTGTCGCCAACACAGCGTTGCGGGAGCCGCTCAACTGGCAGTTCTCACGGAACGAGATCGAGCGGCGGATAGTGACGACGCGGGCGGCGATCTCCCTGGACGCGACGTTCGCGGTCCGGGAGGCGGTGCGCGAGGGAGCCGGGCTTTCGGTGCTGCCTGACTATGCGGTTGCCGACGATCTTGCCTCGGGCCGCCTTGTCCGGGTCCTGCCGCATTGGAGTCTGCCTTCCGGAGGCATCCACGCGGTCTTCCCGGCCGCCCGCTTCCGCCCCACCAAGGTCCGTATCTTCGTCGACATGCTGGCCGAGCGGGAACGGCGGCGGCGCGACGCGCAAGGGTGACCGCCCACCCACCGGCGCGCGGTTACCGCCGACTGTTCCAAGATTTTCGGCGCGAAGCGGATTATCAAGCGGCTCCGGATCCGGCGTCCCCTTTCGCCACTAAACTGGTCCCTACTACCCAGGACCAACTCAGACGAGCGGTTGGCACCCTTGTCGCGCCCTGGTTGCCGTGATCATAGTCGCTGCAGACTGACTGGTTAGAGAGGACCGGAGATGTCCCAGAAACCGCGACTCAGCGCCATAGGCGCGCTGATCACTTTATGTGCAACGATGCTGATGGCTGGAGGGCCTGCTGTTGCGCAGGATCCCTCGCCGCACGACGGATTCAAGCTCGATATGAACTGGAATGAGCTCGCGCCCAAAATCGAAAAACTAACCGTCTCGAGCCTCGGAGTGGGCGATCACGGTTATATTTATACGTACTCGCTGGGCCTGTGCCGCGACGAGGACAATCTCCGCGTGCCTCGCCTCGCCTCGCTTGAGACTTCTCGGTCTACGTATAGTGAATACTTCAAGGTGACGCGACTGGCCGGAGGAGATGTGGATATTGAAACCACCGATAGCCGAGGGGACCTTCTAAAGGGAAGCAAGCTTCAAGAGCGTCTGCTCAGCATGACCTTGACCCAGCAGTGCGCGAAGCTCAGAGAAAGTCACTGGCCGACGGAATCAACCGAGTCGATGACATTTAGGGTGCGGTCGGTCAACGGCGGTGCGACCCTGAGCGCTCTCTTCGCTCCAGGCTCCAATAAGACTGCTAAGCCGGCGGACGGCGGACTGCCGAGCCAGCCCGAATCGGACTCGTCCAGCACGCCGGCGCCTTCGTCGCCCACATGGATCGTGTTGGAAGAAAAGTCGCCCCTGGACGACAGCACGAACGCAACCCTCATGCTGAATGCTGTGGCGCCCGATGGGGCGGCGGCCAGCCGAGGGACGCTCTTCATTCGTTGCCGCGATCGCAATCTGGACGTTCTGATCACGGCCGGAGGAGATCTGCTATTCGGCGACAACGACAAGATACCGGTTACCTACCGGTACGACGACGAGCCTGCGAAATCAGGCAATTGGAATGAAGCTACCAATAGTAAGGCCGTATTCTATCCAGGCAAGGAAAGCGAGTTCATCGCTCGAATTCTCAAGGCTAAGAAGTTCTTCATCCGCATCCAGCCGCGCAGAAGTGCGTATATCGACTTTACGTTCAACGTCGGCGGGCTCACGGAGCACATCTCCGTTCTCTCGAAATCCTGCAAGGGCGTTCCGACCACCGCACCAGTCGGCGGAGCGGGTACGCCGAGCCCAGCCAACGAAAAGCCCGCCAAAAACCCAAAGACTTAATGCTCGGCTTGCAGCGACGCTTCCCGTCGGGGCGTCGCTGCCCTACCGGTGAGCCGGAGGAAGGCAACTCCCCTTTCGCGACAGTACAGTGGACCGTCAATCACCCGGAACGACGTGTGCATGCTTGGCTGACATCCGTTTGTGAGGCTGGCCGGCCTTTGGCCGTCACTCCAGCCCGAACTCGCGGCGCAACGCGCGGCCAGCGTTTTCGGCGAAGGTCCGCAGTGTCGTCTCGTCCGCGCCGTCGCGCGCCGCCGCCGACATGCCGAGAAGCGCGATCATCACGAAGTCGGCGACCTCCTCTGCGCGCACGACCGCATGCGCCGCGACGAAGTCCCGGATGGTGGCGCAGCTCGCCTTCCGTGCGGCGGCGCTCAGCGCGCTCGCCTCGGGATCGGCGCTGTTGCGCGTTCCGTCGAGCACCAGGCAACCGGCAGCCCCGTCTCGCCGGGGGTAGACGTGTGCCGCCCGCAACAGCGTGCGCTCCAGCACCGCGCCGACGTTGCCGCCTGTGGCCTGCGCGTGCGCAAAGACGTTGCCCTCGCCCGCGGCATAGCGCTGGAGGGCGCGCTCGAACAGCCCGGCCTTGCTGCCGAAGGCGGCGTAGAAGCTCGGCGGCTTGATGCCCAGTTCGCTGCTCAGCTCCGCCACGCCTACGGCGTCGTAGCCGCGCGCGTGGAACAGCTTCATGGCGGTCTCGACCGCCCGCTCGGGGTCGAAGGAGCGTGGCCGCCCGCGCGCTCCAGGTATTTTTGTAGCGCTCACTAAACATCCTCTTGCGTCTGCTGTCCGGCTAATTTATAGTACCCACTACACAAACACAAGGGGCCGATCATGGCTGGTTTTACGGGCAAGAACATCCTGGTCCTCGGCGGCAGCCGGGGCATCGGCGCGGCGATCGTTCGGCGCTTCGCCGAGGACGGCGGCACCGTCGCCTTCACCTACGCCGGGTCGAAGGACGCGGCCGAGGCGCTGGCTGCGGAGACGGGCGCCGAGGCGATCCGGACCGACAACGCCGACCGCGGCGCGCTGGTGGCCACCGTGGCCGACCGTGGTGCGCTGGATATCCTCGTGGTCAACGCGGGCGCGCTGGTCCTGGGCGACCCGCTCACGCTCGATCCCGACGCCGTCGACCGGATGATCGACGTCAACGTCCGCGCGCCCTACCACGCCGCGGTCGAGGCGGCGCGGCGGATGAACGCGAACGGTCGCATCATCGTGATCGGCTCGGTCAACGGCGACCGCATGCCGTTTGCCGGCGGCGCTGCCTACGCGCTCACCAAATCGGCGGTGCAGGGCATGGTCCGTGGGTTGGCCCGCGACTTCGGCGAACGCGGCATCACCGTCAACGCCATCCAGCCGGGACCGACCGACAGCGACATGAACCCCGCCGATGGGCCGATGGCGGGACTGATGCACAGTTTTATGGCCATCAAGCGGCATGCCCGCACCGGCGAGATCGCCCAACTGGCCGCGTTCATCGCCGGCCCGTACGGCGCGATGATCACCGGCTCGCTCCAGACCATCGACGGCGGCTTCGGCGCCTGATCCGACATATTCCCGACTCTCGAGGAGATCCGACATGCTCCGCACCCTACTGGCCACCGGCGCCGTCGCAATACTGGCGCTGACCGCCCCAGCGTCCGCGCAGGTCCAAACATTCCCCGCAACCTTCCACACTCACGAGATCGCGACGAACGGCGCCACCATCCACGTGCGCGTCGGCGGCACGGGTCCGGCCGTCGTGCTCCTGCACGGCTATGCCTCGACCGGCAACATGTGGGCGCCGCTGGCGGCCGACCTCGCCCGCGACCATACGGTGGTCGTGCCGGATCTGCGCGGCCTCGGGCTGTCGTCCAAGCCGGCCGGCGGCTTCGACAAGAAGACCCAGGCGGGCGACGTCGCCGGCGTGCTCGACGCGCTGAAGATCGCCACCGCGGACCTCGTCACCCACGACATCGGCAACATGGTCGGCTACGCCTTCGCCGCGCAGCATCCCGAGCGTGTCGGTCGCTTCGTGCTGATCGACGCGCCGCTGCCGGGCATCGGCCCCTGGGAGGAGATCTTAAAGACGCCGTTGCTCTGGCATTTCCGGTTTGGCGGCCCGGACATGGAGCATCTCGTCGCCGGGCGCGAGCGCATCTATCTTGACCGCTTCTGGAACGAGTTCGCTGCCCACCCTGATCGCATCGGCGAGGCGGCGCGCGACCATTACGCCAAGCTCTACGCGCTGCCCGGCGCCATGCACTCCGGTTTTGCGCAGTTCGCGGCCTTCGACCAGGACGCCGCTGACAACAAGGGATTCCTGGCCGGCCGCGGCAAGCTCACGATGCCGGTGCTTGCCGTCGGCGGCGAAAAGTCTTTCGGGCCGACGATGGCGACGGTGATGCGCTTCGCCGCCGAGAACGTTCAGGAAGCCATCCTGCCGGACTCCGGTCACTGGATCATGGAAGAAAATCCGCAGGGAACCACCACCGTAGTGCGCACTTTCCTTGATGCCAGAAGGCAATAGCAAAGCACCGGATGACGACTCTTAGCGAAGACTACTCCCCGCTGCACCGAGTCTTTTGCAACAGAGCCCGGCCGCCAATTTTTCGATACTATTGGCGCCAAGCGGACCATCATCGACCGGGGAGCCGCCGTCCCCTTTCGCCACATCGGTGGCGGCAGCTCTGAGACCTGAAGCAGGCGTTATACGGTGCTCCAGCGCGTCGTGCCAATCACCCCCTTGTCTCGGAATTTATTTCGACGCTGCCGGGCGAGATGCGCCCTGCCAAGTGCCCTCGGCATTTGGGCCGTTGAAAGAGCGGGGGCCGATCGACCGACCTGCCTAGGCACGCCGGGAGGGGCGGTTCCGATGCCGGATCAACTCCAACGCGTCGCGGCTCCCCCGTCTCCGCTGTGGAAATCGCTGCAAGGCCGGCGCATCGTTGCGGACTACACCCTTTCGGATCGACACGCGGCGGGCCATGGTGCGGCGCCTCATCATTGCGATTGCCCTCGTGGCCGTGTGGTGCGGCCCGCCCATCCGGCCGGCGCTGTCGGCCGATGCGGAGCAGCGCTTGGCGCTGGTTATCGGCAATGCCGCCTACAAGGAGACGCCGCTCAAGAACCCAGTGAACGACGCCAAGGCCATCGCCGCGACGCTGCACCGCCTCGGCTTCAAGGTGGCGCTGGTGACCGACGCCTCGCTGCGGCAGATGCAGAAGGCGATCCTCGACTTCGGCGCAGACCTCAAGGGGGGCGGCGTCGGCCTTTTCTACTACGCCGGACACGGGGTGCAGGTGCGTGGGCAGAACTACCTGGTGCCGGTGGACGCCACGGTCGCCTCGGAAGCCGCCGTGCGGTTCGAGGCGGTGGCGGTCGAATCCGTCACAGAGCAGATGGGCGAGGCGGACAACCGGGTGAATCTCATCATCCTCGACGCCTGCCGCAACAACCCCTTTGAACGCCGCTTCCGCGGCGGCGCCCGCGGCTTGGCGGCCATGGACGCCGCGCGCGGCACGCTGGTGGCCTACGCCACCGCGCCGGGTTCGGTGGCGCTGGACGGCGATGGCGGGAACGGCGTTTACACCGCCGAACTCCTCAAAATGCTGGCCCAGCCCGACCTCAAGGCCGAGGAGGTGTTCAAGCGCGTGCGCGCTAATGTCGTCAAACGCACGGGCGGGGCGCAGACGCCGTGGGAATCGTCGTCTCTGACCGGCGACTTCGTATTCAACCTCACCATCAACGTGACACCGCCCTCTGCGGTCAGCGCCTTCGACGAGCGGCAGATCGAGCTCACTTACTGGAACTCGATCGCCGGCAGCGGAAACCCGGCCCTGTTCCGCGCCTATCTGGAGCAATACCCGACGGGGACCTTCGCTGCGCTGGCCCGGCTCCGGATCGAGGAGTTGGAGCGCAAGCCACCGCCGGCCGCCACAAGCGCGCTGCCGCGCAAGGACGAGCCGCAGCAACTGGCGCTGACGCCACCACCGGCCGAACAGCCAGTCTCGATGGAGGAGGCGTTTCGCCGGGGCGAGGAGGCGCTCCGGCAGAAGAACCATACCCAGGCGAGGCAGTGGTTCCGCAAGGCGGCCGACCAGGGGCACATCGCCGCCCAGTACCAGATCGGCGTCCTGTACGAGCAAGGCCGGGGCGGGAAGCGTGACCTTGCCCAGGCGCGTACCTGGTTCCGCAAGGCGGCGGAGGCAGGCCATGCGGACGCCGGAAAGGCGCTGCAACGGCTCGATCAAGCGGTCGCCCAGAGCGGCAGCGATGCGGGTCCTGTGCCCGCCGGCCGTGCCCAGCCAGTGGTCCCCCTAAGCGCCGAAAGCGCCGCGCCGGCCGGGGGCGCCGACGAGGGCGTCGGCATGCTGAAGAAGAAGCTGAAGGAAAATTGGCTGAAATAGCGCTCAACACGACAGGTGCGCCATGACTCCGGTCCCGCTTTCACATGCCCTGGGTGTTTGTGCTGCCGCGGCGGCAATGGCCGTAGTGGGGGCGTGCTCAGCGCGCATCGACGAAATCAACACGAAGAACGTTGACCAGATTGTCGATGAGTTTGTGTCGGGCAAGGCGGAACTTGACTGCTATCTGGCGTGCGCCACCAGGTTCGGCTCCGGTCAGGCGACCATGCGGAACCTTCACGATGCCGGCCGATGGGACGATCTGGCCAAGCTGGTCATCACCATCGGGTACAACCAGGACATCTCCTGGTACTATCTGGGCAGAAGCGCGGAAGGCCTGGGGCTGCACGACGCGGCACTCACATATTACAAGCGGGCCATCAGTTCCGAATACAAATGCCTGACGTTCATGCTCAACGTCTGCAGCGGCTTGGCGGTCCCGGAGACGGTGAACCAGCGCATCGCCATGATCGATGGGCGCAAGCGGCGCTAGGGAGAATTTCCTCGTGCTGGCGACGTCCCGATTCCTCGGCGCGAGGACAATCCATAGCAGCGAGTTGCCCGTGCTCGTATGTTGGCCGCTTGCGTCGAGCAGCGGCCCCTCCACAGCCCAGTGTGGCATCCCCTTTTCGCTGCAATCGATCCCATCACCTCTCAGGTGGTGCTGGGCCCGGCACCATCAGCGCATAGGAATTTCGACAAGATCCCGCACAACCGCAACTTGGTTGGAGGGCGACTCTGTATCTGACTTGAGGGCAGAGACTTCAACAGTATCTTCACGCAAATGCTTTTTCGTCCTTTGCCATTCTCTCTTAAGGATACCGTTAGCGAGCTCGACATAATTGCTGTCAAGTTCCTTCATTTCCTTGATGGCGCCTTTGAGATCTTTTCGCCCTTCAAGGCGCGCCCATACCAGCTGGTCAATTCTGTGCATCGCCCGCTTGAGGTCGGCGAATGCAGGATCTTGATGGTTCATCAACAACTCGATCCTTGTGGCCGCTTGGAACATCTGTTGATGAACATCAGACGCCTCTCCGTTGCCTGATTCAACTGGTTTAAAGCCAAGCCTGATAGCGCATGAATGAAATATTGCGAATTGGTCGCCTAAATTATTAATCCACTCCAACCTGAATTGCGCCATTTTAAGGGATATCTCTTTCTTTAGATCGCTTTCTTTTGAAATCCTATTGATTTCTATTTCTTTTTCTTTTATTTTCCCACTTTCGCGCAACACGATCTCTTGTAACTTCCGATTTGAATGAGAATTCCAAATAACTGACACCACACTTGCGACAGCAGCGATCAGGGCAGCGATGATGGTAGCAACGGTACGGAAATGCCAATCATCGTTGCCGGATGCAGGTTTGGCCGCAATCGAGGAAACACCGCCCCCTGTGGAGGGCTGAGAAGCAATAGGCTGTTGAGATGCGGCCAGCGCCGTTGCTGATTGGCTCACGCTGGCTGAACTGGAGGATGAGGACTGTTGTGACGTGATGGGTGCAGTCTGCGCTTGAGACTGAGGGATCTGGAGTAGAGCTAAAAAGGCAATTGCAGCAGTTAATATTGTGGTATAGTTGATATTTTTCGTCACAACAGCACCTTTCCCTTGAATGATTACGATTTGTCTAAAAGAGTGAGTCCCGTGCCCGCGCGCCCGTTCCATTTCACTACAGATTAATATCGTGGGACACCGGTCGGTATCCAGCGCGTCGACACGGGCGGGCCTACCTACTTAAAGTTATCTGGTGCGTTTAAATCTAAATGAGCCGTCATTCGTGTTGTGATCAACATCAAAGTGACGTGTCTCAAGTCGAGCTGCTTTGCCAGGCTCCTCGATCTTTACATTAACGGTCACTTGATAGCTCCGAGCCCCGTCAGAGCGGCTTTGTTCCGTTACGGTCGTATAGACTGGCAGCGTTCTATCAATCTCGCTGTATTCGTACGGCAAGTCATCTTCCGATACCGAAGAACCGATAGTGGACTCGTATTGATGAATTTCCGGAACAATCACATCTTCTAATTTCAAATGTATGCCACTCATGTTATATTCCTGTGTTGCGGTAGGGGTGTAGGGTTTCGCTTATTAGATCTGAGCCTATAAAGGAGGCTCCCAAGTTTCGGCAACCATCCAAGAAGTGCTCAATCGCGTTGCGCACCCTATCGGATCATTCCTTGGACGTGTCGACGCCAAGCTGCGGCATTTTGGCGCCACACCAGGGTATGCAGTGAGAATAATGGGTTGTCCGTACTTTCCGCTATAATCAGTTCGATACCGCGCAAACCACTTTTCACCCCTTGCCCATTCGAGCACGGCGCTCCCGGAGCGCGCGATACATCGTTGTGCGCTCCACTCCGAACTGTTCGGCGATCTGCCGCGCCGTCTGGCAACCATGCCGGTTCCTGAGCAGCGTCTCGATCATCGCACACTGCTTGTCGGTGAGCTTTCGAGGCCGCCCGAGGTGAACGCCGCGGATCCTCGCCGCCTCCATCCCGGCAATGGTTCGCTCCGAGATCATCGTGGCTTCGATCTCCGCGACAGCGGCGAGCACCGCAAAGACCAGAGCCCCCGCCGGACCGCTGGTGTCGATGCCCTGCGTCAGGCTGCGCAGACCGACGCCCTTCCGCTTGAGCTGATCGGCGATCTTTAGCAACTCCAGGGTCGAACGTGCCAAACGATCGAACTTCCAAACCACCAATACGTTGCCGGGCTGCACGGCCTTCAGCACGCCGGCCAAACCGGGCCTCGCTACCGTCAGGCCGGACGCGGTATCGGTCCAGATGTCCTCGGGCTCCACCCCCGCCTTGGTCAGGGCGTCCATCTGCAGATCCAACCGCTGATCATCGGTGGACACTCGGGCATACCCGATCAGGCGTGGAGTGGTACGTGTGGCGGCGGCCCTCCCCATGCCCTTTCACCACATGATTTCGCCACGACTTTTGCAACACGTCTCCAGGGGCTTGGGTTCCGGGTCGCCGGTGTGGCAAAAGGCGGCGTTTGCGCCCGTGTAGCCGAAAATTGAAAGTCCCATCGCTGATGATCGATCCCGCCAAATGCGATGGGCCTCCGGATGGGTGGGCCTCAGCGGAAAATCTCAGGATTTGCGCAAATCAATGCGGGAATTCTCACCTTATGGGGCATTTTAGTCGCGACTTATGCTGTCAGGCCGTCTCCAAAATGCCCGCCGCACCTTACTCGGTTGTCTCAGCTTATGCGTTAACGCACAGTTAGGCCGCGGCGGTCACCACCACCTCGATGAGAACCGACGGGCTGCCGAGGTCGGCCACCCCGATGGTAGCGCGCGCCGGAAGGTCTCCGCCATCCAGCCACTCCAGCCATGCGGCGTTCATCTCCTCCTTCTGCGCCATGTCGGTGATGTAGAGCTGCGCCGACAGCAGCTTCGTCCGGTCGGTGCCGGCCATCGCCAGCACCGCGTCGAGCTTCCTGCAGATCTGCTGCGTCTGGCCATGCATGCCGACGCTCACGTCGTCGGCGATGATGCCGCCCAGGAAGACGATGCCGTTGTGCTCGACGGCGCGGTGCATAATCTTGGTCTTTTCGATGCGCTTGACCACGGAAGACTCCCAAAGTTTGCAGGGTGGGGAAACGGACGGCGCTCAGCGCCCCGCCATGACCTGGATCTCGACGAGGTACTCGGGCGCGGCGAGGCGCGCCTCGACGGTGGCGCGGGCCGGCGGGTTGGCGCGGTCCACCCACTCGTCCCACGCCCGGTTCATCGCCGCGAAGGCACCGATATCGGCCAGATAGACCGTGGCGGTGAGCAGTCGGCTCTTGTCGGTGCCGGCCTCGGCCAGCAGGGCGTCGATCTGGCGCAGCACGTCGCGGGTCTGCGACTCCACGTCGGTCGAGCCGTCGTCGGCGATCTGGCCAGCGAGATAGACGGTGTCGTTGTGCACGACCATCTCGCTCATGCGCGGGCCGGGGTGGAAGCGCTGGATGGGCACGGACGCTCTCCTGAAGGACGGGGTTGGTCAGGCCTCCGCCATCTGGCGGAAGCGCTGGATGCGGAAGGGCTCGATGGGCAGGTCGGTGCGGCCGTCGATGATCAGGTCGGCGAGGATCCGCCCGACGATGGGGCCGAGCTGGAAGCCATGCGCCGAGAAGCCGAAGGCGTGGAAGGCGCCGAGCTCGGTGGCGCTCGGGCCGATCACCGGGATATCGTCAGGCATCCGCCCCTCGATGCCGGCCCAGGCGCGGACGATCGTGGCGCCGCGCATGATCGGGAACAGGTCCCAGACCGTCCGGGCGTTGATCGACAGGCTGGCGAAGTCCAGCTCGGTGCGGTTCTCGTCGCGCCAGGCGCGCCCGCGCATGCCACCGCCGATCAGCACGGTCCCGTTGGCGAACTGCTTGAACGACAGCGTCCGCCCGGTCGCCCCGACCACCGGCTTGACGAACGGCGGCATGCGGGCCGTGATCATCAGCATCAGCGCCATCGGCTCCAGCGGCGCCGGCTCGCCGAGCTGCGCCGCGACGCGGTCGGCCCAGGCGCCGGCGCAGTTGACCAGCACCGGCGCCTCGTGCGCCTCGCCCGCGGCGGTCTCGACGCGCCAGCCGCCGCCGGCGCGCGCGACGCGGCTCACCGCCGCGCCCTCGACAAAGCGGGCGCCGAGGCTCTCGGCCCTGCGCTTGAAGGCCAGCGTGGTGCGGTACGGCAGCGCCGCGCCATCGCCGCGCGACACCACGGCGCCCACGCAATGGTCGGCGATCGCCGGCACCAGACGGCGCAGCTCGGCCTCGTCGACCACCTCCTCGTGCGTGAAACCAAGGGCGTTGAGCTGCGCGACGCGGTCGCGTCCGGCCGCCAGCTCCGCCTCGTTCTCGGCAACCTTGATCTGGCCGTGGCTCTCGAACCCGCAGTCGTCGCCCACCAACTCGGCGATGCGGTGCCAGAGCACCATGGCGGCGACCGACAGCGGGATCTCCGCCACATGGCGGCCGAGCTGACGCACACCGCCCGCGTTCACGCCCGAGGCGTGGCGGCCGACGTGGTCCTTCTCCAGCACCAGCGCCCGCACGCCGCGCCGCGCAAGGTGGAGCGCCGTGGAGCAGCCGTGCAGGCCGCCGCCGATGACGATGGCATCGGGTCGGGACATGGTCAGTGCCGGCCCAGCACGGCGGCGACGTCGGCCTCGCTCTTGGGCAGCGAGGCCAGCTCGGCCAGCGTGATCGGCTTCACCGGCGGGCGCAGGCGGTAGTAGCCAACCTCGGCCGGCGAGACGCCGCGCGCCTCGGCGATCACCTCGGTCACCGTCGGGCCGCACAGCCGGCCCTGGCACGGCCCCATGCCGCAGCGCAGGAACGATTTGGTCTGGTTGGGGCCGCTGCAGCCGAGCGCCACCGCCTCGCGCACCTGCCCCGCCGTCACCTCCTCGCAGCGGCAGACGATGGTGTCGTCCGGCGGCACGCGGAACGGCTTGGCCGGGCTGTACAGCGTGTCGAGGAAGTCGCGGCCCTGCTGCGCCCGCTCCAGCGCGTCGCGGTGTGGGGCGGCGCTGCGGTCGCGCTCGACCCGATCGATGCGGCCGAGGCGCAGCAGCGCGTCGAGCGCCGCCAGCCGGCCGCGGTGCTCCGCCGCCAGCGCACCGCCGATGCCCGCGCCGTCGCCGGCGACGGCGACGCCCGGCACCGTGGTGGCGCCCCACGCGTCCACCTGCGGCGTCCAGCAACGCTGCGTCTCGTCCCAGGTCTGGGCGCAGCCGATGGCGTTGGCGAGGTTGATGTTCGGGATCACCCCCTGGTGCAGCAGCAACGTGTCGGCCGGCAGCCGCCATTCCTCGCCGTCGCCCTGGCGGAAGCTGACCATCTGCACACGCCCGTCGCCGAGCGCCTTCAACTCGCTGACCCCGCTGTAGACCTTGACCTTGCGGCGCACCTCGAACAGCAGCCGCACACCCTTGCCGACATAGTCCGAGCGCAGGAAGGCGCCGAGCTGCGGCAGCGCGGCGCGCCAGTTCTCGCGCGGGGTGGTGTCAAGGATGGCGTCGATGCGGGCGCCGGCGCGCAGGTATTGCCACGCCAACAGCCAGAGCAGCGGCCCGCTGCCGGCCAGCACCACGTTGCCCTGTGCCACCAGCCCTGAAGCCTTCAGCAGGATCTGCGCCGCCCCGGCGCCCATCACGCCGGGCAGCGTCCAGCCGGGGATGGGGAACGGCCGCTCCAGCGCGCCGGTGGCGAGGATGACGTGCTTCACCGGCAGGATCCGCGCCGCGCCCTGGCGCGACAGGCCGATCTCCAGGTCGCGCGACACGCTCCACACCGTGGTGCCGGGCAGGTGGTCGGCGCCGCTGTCGCGGAACGGCCCGGTCAACTCGGCGCCGTGCCAGTAGTCGGGGCCGAGGACGCCGGGGTTGCGCAGCGGCGTGCGGGTGATCGCCCGGTAGATCTGGCCGCCGGGCGCCTCCTGCTCGTCGAGCAGCACGGTGGAAAGGCCGCGCTGGGCCGCCAGGGTCGCGGCGGCGAGGCCGGCCGGGCCGGCGCCGATCACCGCGAGGTCATACTGGTCCTTCGTCGCGCTCACAGCCCGATCTCCCGCTTGCCGTCCTGGGTCTCGACGCGCATCCCCGGCTCCAGCCGCACCTGGCAGCCCTGCCGGTTGCCGACGCCGTCGATGGTCACCAGACAATCGAAGCACACGCCCATCATGCAGTAGGGGGCACGCGGCGCGCCGGACACCGGCGTGGCCCGGCAGGTCTGCACGCCGTTCGCCAGCAGGGCGGCGGCGACGCTGTCGCCGGCCTGCGCTTCCGCCGGGCGGCCGTCGATGGTGAAGGGCACGCGCTCCGCCGCGGCGTTAGGCAGCCTCTGGAACATGGAACCTCCGGGCGCTGAAGACGTCGAATTCCTGGGGCAGGCGGCCGGCCGCGATGTGCGGCGCCAGCGCCAGGGCGTGGTTGGCGGCGAGCGTGACGCCGCTGTGGCAGGTGGCGAGGAAGGCGCCGGGCGCCGTCGCTGACTGTTCGTAGATCGGGAAGCCGTCGCGGCTCATCACCCGCTGCGCCGCCCAGGTCCGCACGACGTTGAGCGGACCCAGCAGCGGGAAGATGCGCACCGCCCGCTCGGCGATGGTGGAGACGACACCGACCCGCACCCCGACGTCGAGCCCGGCGTCCTCGAAGGAATCGCCGATCATCACCCCGCCCTCGTCGGTCTGGCGGATGAAGCCGACCGGGTGGCGCAGGAAGGGGATGGTCTTCTCGGTGACGATGATGTGGCCGCGCTCCGGCCGCACCGGCGCGTCCAGGCCGACCATCGGCGCGAGGCGGATGTTGTCGTGCCCGGCGGCGAGCACGACCTTGCCGGCGCCGACCTCCCCGCCCCCGGTCGCCAGACGGAAGCCGCCGTCGCGCGCCTCGATGCGCTCCACCCGCCGGTTCGGCCGATAGGCGACGCCGGAATGCTGGAGCCCGGCGTGCAGCGCCCGCAGCAGCCGCAGCGAGTTGCAGTGCCCGTCGAGCGGGCAGTAGCTGGCCCCCGCCACGTCCGGGCCGATGAAGGGCAACTCCTGCCTCAACGCCGCGCGGTCGAGGATCTCGTAATCGTAGCGGACCACGCCCGGCTGGTTGTGCAGCCGCTGCAGCTGCTGGGCGCGCGCCTCCAGCTCCGCCTCGGACAGCGCGGGGAAGAAGCCGCCCGGCCGGTCGTAGGCGACGTCGATGCCGGTCTGGTCGCGCAGCAGCGCGGCGAATTCGGTCCAGCCGTCGGCGGAGCGCTTGGTCCAGCCGGCGTATTCCGGCATGCCCAGGCCCTTGCCCTGCACCCAGACCAGCGCGAAGTTGCCGCGCGACGGGCGGACGGCGACGTCCCCCTCGTCCAGCAGCGCGACCTTCTGGCCGAGGCGCGCCAGGCCCCAGGCAGTCGCCGACCCGACGAGCCCGCCGCCGACCACGGCGACGTCGTACTCGCTTCCTGAAAGGTCAGACATGGTGATCGTCACTCCTGTCCGCGGCCGACCAGCAGCCGCTCAAGCCCGTACAGGCGGTCGAGGGCCAGCATCGCGGCGACCGTCAGGAAGATCAGCGCCGCCGACACCGCCGCCACCAGCGGGTCGATGTTGTCCTGGATGTAGAGGAAGAGCCGCACCGGCAGCGTCGTCGTCTCCGGCGAGGCGATGAAGACGGTCATCGTCACCTCGTCGAAGCTGTTGATGAAGGCCAGCACCCAGCCGCTGGCCACGCCGGGCAGGATCAGCGGCAGCGTGACCCGGCGGAAGGTGGTCCAGGCGGAAGCGCCCAGCGACATGGCGGCGTTCTCCACCGCGCGGTCCATGCCGGTGGAGGCGGCCAGGATGAGGCGCAGCGCGAAGGGCAGGATGATGATGACGTGGCTCAGCACCAACCCGGCGAAGGTGCCGCCCAGCCCGATCTGCGTGAAGAAGCGCAGGAAGGCGATGCCCAGCACGATGTGCGGCACCATCAGCGGCGACAGGAACAGCGCGGTGATCGCCTCGCGGCCGGGGAAGCGGTGGCGGGCGATGGCCAGCGCTGCCGGGATCGAGACGGCGATGGCCAGCGTCGAGGACACGGCGCCGAGCAGCAGGCTGTCGCGGAAGGCGCGCACGAACTCCGGGTTGTTGCCGATCGCCGCGAACCAGCGCAGCGACGGCCCGCGCGTCGGCAGCGACAGATAGCCCTCGGGCGTGAAGGCGACCACGCAGACGACCAGGATGGGCGCCAGCAGGAAGCCCAGGAACAGCACGTGGAAGGTCAGGGCGAGGGGGCCGTTGCGGGTCATTCGAACACCTGCTTGTAGCGACGTTCGACCAGCCGGTTGCAGCCGACGATGATCAGGATGTTGGCGAGCAGCAGCAGCACCGCGACCGCGGCGCCGAGCGGCCAGTTCAGCGTGTTGAGGAACTCGTCGTAGGCGAGCGTCGCCGCCACCTTGAGCCGCCGGCCGCCGATGATGGCGGGGGTGGCGAAGGCGCTGGCCGCCAGCGCGAAGACGATGATCGAGCCGGACAGGATGCCGGGAACCACCTGCGGCAGCACGACGCGGCGCAGCACGGTGAAGGGGCCGGCGCCCAGCGACACCGCGGCGTTCTCCACCTGCGGGTCGATGCGCTGCAGCGAGGCCCACACCGACAGCACCATGAACGGCACCAGCACGTGGGTCAGCGCGATCACCACGCCGGTCTCGGTGTACATGAACTCGATGGGCGTGGCGATCAGGCCGACCGCCATCAGCCCCTGGTTGATCAGCCCGGTGGAGCCGAACAGCAGCGCCCAGCCCAGCGTGCGCGACACCACCGAGATCAGCAGCGGCCCCAGCACGATCAGCAGGCAGATGCCGCGCCAGGGCGTGTTCATGCGGCGCAGGACGTAGGCCTCCGGCGCGCCCAGCACGGCCGACAATAGAGTCACCGACACGGCGATGCGGAAGGTGCGGAGGAAGACCTCGTGGAAATACCCGTCGGTCAGGATGTCGATGTAGTTGCCGAGCTGCCAGACGTCCTGGATGCCGGTGTAGAAGCCGAAGCTGTTCAGCGACAGCAGCACCGTCATTGCCAGCGGCACCACCAGCAGCCCGCCGAACAGCATCAGCGCCGGCAAGCTCAGCAGGTAGGGCGCCCACAACCGGGGCGCGGCGGCTCCGGCGGCCGGCGGCGTCGTGGCCGCCGCGGGATCGGGCGCCGCCGCGCCGGCGTTCGGCACCGCGGTCACGACGCACCCGCCCGGGCGGTCCCCGCCATCACGCGCATGTCCTCGCTCCGCCAGCCGAGGCTGACGCACTCGCTCTCCGACGGCAGCGGCTGGCCGTCGTGCTGACGGATGACGGTC
Organism: Azospirillum sp. TSO22-1; assembly: GCF_003116015.1. Lineage (GTDB taxonomy): Bacteria > Pseudomonadota > Alphaproteobacteria > Azospirillales > Azospirillaceae > Azospirillum. The sequence goes on along the minus strand of NZ_LGQZ01000003.1, from coordinate 3,236 downwards.
AGCGGGCCGGCCTCGGTCGTCACCTCGAACAGCCACTGCGTGCCCTGGAAGACGCGGGCCTGCACCACGCCGGGGACGCCCTCCGGCACGAAGACGATCTTCTCCGGGCGGACGGTGATGACGCCGGGGCCGGCCGGCACCTCGGCGCCGACCGGCCAGCGGGCGCCGGCCACGACGACCTCCGGCGCGCCGCCCTCGTGCCGCACCACGCCCTGCAGCAGGTTGGTGCGGCCGAGGAAGTTGGCGACGAAGGCGCTGGCCGGGCGGTCGTAGGCCTCCTGCGGGGCGGCGATCTGCTCGACCCGGCCCTTGTTCATGACGACGACGCGGTCGGACAGCGCCATCGCCTCCGCCTGGTCGTGGGTGACCAGGATCATGGTGGTACCGACGCGGCGCTGGATGCGCCGCAGCTCGACCTGCATCTCCTCGCGCATCTTGGCGTCGAGGTTGGACAGCGGCTCGTCGAGCAGCAGCAGGCTCGGCTCGATGACCAGCGCGCGGGCGAGCGCCACGCGCTGCTGCTGGCCGCCGGACATCCGCCGGGGGTAGCGGTCGCCGAAGGCGCCGAGCCCGACCAAGGCCAGGGCGTCGGCCACCCGGCGGTCGCGCTCGGCGCGGGAGATGCCGCGCATCTCCAGCCCGAAGGCGACGTTCTCCGCCGCGGTCATGTGCGGGAACAGGGCGTAGCTCTGGAAGACGATGCCGAGGCCGCGCTGGCTCGGCTTCTTCGCCAGCAGGTCGGTGCCGTCCAGCGTGACCCGCCCCGCGCTCGGGTCGAGGAAGCCGGCGATCATCTGGAGCGTCGTCGTCTTGCCGCAGCCGGAGGGGCCGAGCAGGGAGATCAACTCCCCCTTCTCCACCGTCAGCGACAGCTCATCGACCGCCGTCCAGTGCCCGAACCGCTTCGTCAGTCTGTCGAGAACCAAGTATGGCATCGTTCCGTCTCCCACTCCGCGCCCCGAGCGCCCGCGTCAGCGCTCGATCTCGCGGGTCCAGCGCTTGTTCCAGGCCTCGCGGTTGGCGTTGATGGTGTCCCAATCGACCACCAGCAGCTTGCCCATCTGCTCCGGCCCGTAGGGCAGGCCGACCTGCTGCTCCGGCGCCAGCTTCACCGTCCGGTTGACCGGGCCGAAGCCGGCGCCGGTGGCGAGCGCGGTCTGCACCTCGGGGGCCAGCATGTGCTGAACGAACGCCTGCGCCTCCGCCGCCTTGGCGCTGCCGGCGATCGGGCAGGCCGCCGAGGCCAGCACGATGCCGCCCTCCTTCGGGTAGGCGAAGGCGGCCGGGAAGCCGGTGTCGGCCAGCGCCTTGGCGCGGCCCGAGCCCCACACCGCGACCAGCGCCTGACCGCTCTGGAACAGCTCCGTCATCTTCCCGGGCGACGGCTCGTAGACCAGGACGTTCGGGTTGACCTTGTCGCGGAACTCCTTGAAGCCCGGCTCGATGTTCTTCTCGCCGCCGCCGTTCAGGCGCGCCATCATCACCAGCGCGTGCAGGCCGTAGGAGTTGTTGATCGGCGGGACGACCAGCTTCTTCTTGTATTTGGCGTCCTCGATGTCCTTCCACGAGGCGGGCGCCGGCCAGCCGTTCTCGTCGAAGACCTTCTTGTTGTAGACGATGCCGGTGCCGACGGCGCCGAAGTTGACCGCCTTGTTGGAGGGGATCTTCGCCAGATCGTACAGGTCGTCGTACACCGGGGCCTTGGCGAGGTCGCCGCAGAAGCCGAGCGCCACCGCCTGATACATCGGGCCGTCGTCGAGGATGACCACGTCGATCTGCTGGTTGCCCTTCTGCGCCTGCAGCTTGGCGAGGTTGTCGGTCGAGTTGCCGGCGACGTACTCCACCTTCACGCTGTGCTTCTGCTCGAAGGCGGGAATGACGTCCTTGCGCATGGTCTGCTCGAACGATCCGCCGTAGGCGGCGACGTACAGGGTCTTCTGCTGGGCCTGGGCCGCGCCGCACCACATGGCGGCGGTCATCATCAGGCCGTAAACCGCATACCGCATTCCTCTGCCCCCCTTCGTTGTCCCGGCGCCCCGCAAGGCGCGATGCGTCGCGGACGAATGCTGGCCCCACGCATCTATAACCGTCAAATCGAATTGCTGGGGTCCACCATACGCAAATGTTATGCTGTGCCCGCCCTCACCCAGCGGACGGACCAACGCCGATGCTCAACCCGCGCCAGATCGAGGCTTTCCGCGCGGTCATGCTGACCGGCGGCATCACCTCGGCCGCCGAGCTGCTCAACGTCTCGCAGCCGGCGGTGAGCCGCCTGATCACCGACCTGCAGCACGCGCTCAAGCTGACCCTGTTCGAGCGCCGCGGCTCGCGGATCATGCCGACCAGCGAGGCGCAGTCGCTGTACCAGGAGGTGGAGCGCTCCTTCGTCGGGCTGGACCGGATCGAGCAGCGGGCGCGCGACCTGCACGCGCGCCGCGCCGGCACGCTGCGCGTCGCCGCCATGCCAGCGCTGGCCATCGGTTTCCTGCCGCGCTTCGTCGCGCGCTTCCTGGCGCAGCGTCCGCGCGTCGACGTCTCCCTGTGGGGCAGCAGTTCGACGGTGGTTCTCGACTGGGTCGCCGCGGGGCAGTGCGAGCTGGGCTTCGGGCAGACGCCGGTGGAGCACGCCACCGTGCTGAGCGAGAAGCTGCCGGCGGTCGCCGCGGTCGCCGTGGTGCCGAGCGGCCACCGGCTGGCAGAGAAGGCCCGCCTCGCGCCGCGGGACTTCGCTGGCGAGCCGTTCATCTCGCTGGGCCAGTCGACGCTGCTGCGCTACCGCATCGACGCGACGTTCGCCGACCACGACGTCAGCCGTCAGCAGCGCGTCGAGACGCAGCTGACCATGATCGCCTGCGCCATGGTCGCGGAGGGCAGCGGCGTCGCCATCGTCGATCCGTTCACCGCCCAGGAATACCAGGGGCGCGGCATCGCCATCCGTCCCTTCGACCCGGCCATCCACATCGACATGGCGGTGCTGACCTCGGCGCAGCGGTCCCTGTCCACGCTCGCCCAGGACTTCCTGACGGAATTCCGCGACGCCGTCGCCGCCTTCAGGCTCGACGCGAGCCTGTGAGGGCCGCACGCTTTTTCGCGGCGTGCAGCAGCGCCGGCTTGACGGCCGTGCCCCGGAGCGGCTATGTCTCGCCGCCCTGGCCGGAAGGGTGGCCGAGTGGTTAAAGGCAGCAGACTGTAAATCTGCCCGCGTCAGCGTACGTAGGTTCGAATCCTACCCCTTC
>NZ_LGQZ01000065.1 GCF_003116015.1 Azospirillum sp. TSO22-1 | reverse complement strand
AACCGCCGCCCCTTCGCTCCGGCTGGAAAGCCGGTCGCGACCCTCGACCAGCTGGAGCGGGAGTTCGCCGTATGACCGTCACCAAGATCGCCAACGGCGCTACCAGCGTGGGTCTGTTCCTCGCCCACGCCATGGAGCTGGAGTCGGAAGCCGCCGAGCGTTACGACGAACTGGCCGACAGCATGGAGGCCCACAACAACCGCGAGGTGGGGGAGCTGTTCCACAAGCTCGCCGGCTACTCGCGCCAGCACCGGGACGAGGTGAAGCGCATCGCCGCCGAGTTCGGCCCGCTGCCCAAGGTCGAGCCGTGGGAGTTCCAGTGGGACAACACCGCGGAGTCGCCCGAGGCCGCGGCCTTCGAGAACGCGCACTACCTGATGACCGCGCACCACGCGCTGAAGGTGGCGCTGATCTGCGAGATCCAGGGCCAGAAGTACTACGCGGCGGTCGCCGCGGAGACCAAGGACCCGACCGTCGCCAAGCTCGCCGGCGAGTTCGCCGACGAGGAGGGCGGCCATGTCGAACTGGTGCGCCAGTGGCTGCAACGCTACCCCGCCCCGCCCGAGGGCTGGGACGACGATCCCGACCCGCCGAACTATTCCGAGTGACGCGGAATCAGTGCTGAGTTAAACGCAAGGGAGCCTTCGGGCTCCCTTGTCGTTTTTAGGCTTGCGATGTCGTTCGACGAAGACCACGTCCCCTCCCCCTGCACCCGCGTCTGCACGCTGGACGACGCCGGTGTCTGTCTGGGCTGCAAGCGCACGGTGGACGAGATCAAGGTGTGGCGCAGCCTCGATTCGAATGCGAAACGAGCTCTGCTGAAGGTGATCAAGGAAAGACAATAGCTCCTCCCCCAGCCCCGCTGGGGGAGGATGGGTGGGGGCAAGGTGTTCCCGGGAAGCCGTAGCCCCCACCCTTCCCAAGCTTCGCTTGGGTCCCTTCCCTCCCCCACCGGAGGCAGGGGAGAGGGACACGGTATCTTACGCTGCGCGCGTGACCGTCAGGCCTTCGGCCGCGAGGCTCTCGCGGATGTCCTTGAACTTGCGCACGTAGCGGCTGCGATAGGTCTCGAAGTCGGCGGCGATCGCCTTCTCGGCGTCGGGGCGCTTGGAGAATTCGTCCACACGGTGCGGGTTCTCGGCACGGTACAGGGCGAAGGCACCGACGTTCAGCAACTCATCGTTCATCATTGTTTCATACCTCGCAAAAAGCGACCCTTTGATACAGGAATAGCCGCTCCGCAGCGAAACAGCAAGAGGGCTTGCCGCGCTGCACAATGCGATTAACGCCTACCACTTAGGATTCATGCCGCCGTATCGCGCAAGGCTGCCATGCGGTCGAGGTCAGTGCGGATGCGGCCGAGGTGCTGGCGCACCACGCCAGCGATCTCCGGCGGCAGGTCCTTGGCCAGCGCCTCGTCGTAGAGGCGCACGCATTCCGCCTCGCCACGCTGCACCTCGCCCAGGATGGCCTCGCGGTCGTGGCCCATCACCGCTGCGCGCAAGCCGAGGAAGAAGCGGTGGGCGCCGCCGACGAGGGTGCCGCCGATGTCCGGCGCGCCGCCCTGCCCGGCGACCAAGCGCTGAAGCTCGCGCACGATGGCGCCGCGTTGCGCGGCGAGGTCGCTGAACAGCGCCTGGAGGTCGTCGTCCTCGCCGCTCTCCGCCGCCTGCTGATAGCCCTCGTGGCTGTCCTGGACGATCCGGATGAGGTCGTTGAGGGTATCGACGATCTCGTTCTTGCCCATCATGGCCACAACCCCGCCCAGCCCGACACACCGAGACTCAACCCACGGCCCAGGCAGAGGTTCCCTCCTGTGACGGATCCGCACCGCCGCTGTTGAGAGCGGGTCACCAGGACCTACCGGCAACGCAAGGAACAAGGCGCCGCGGCGGAAGCCAAGCGCTGACGCGATCCGCCGCGCCGACGCGGCCGCCGGTCCCCACCGGCGGCCGCTTCGTCTTCAGGCGCCACAGGCTCCACAGGTGGCCGGACAGTGCCAGCGCGTCGGAGCCCAACCCGAACATCGACCCCGTCAGCGCGTTGTGCCCGGCACCGAACAGCGTGGCGGTGGCGTAGCAGCCGCGCATCGCCCCCATCGAGGTCTGCCAGCGCCCGACCGTCCCCAGTACGAAGCCGATGGCGGAGAACGCCGTCATCGCCCCGTGCCACGTCACCGCGGCGACGCACAGCCCGGCCGGCAGCGTGGCGAGAAACAGCGCGCGGCTCCACGCCGGCCGTTCCTCCGGATAGGCGGTCGCCATCTGCACCAGCCCGAGGGCGCACATCAGTGTGCCGGTGCTCGCCCCCAGCAGGCCGTAATGCGCCGCGAACAGCAGCGCACCCGCCGCCTGCACGGCGAGGCACGCGCGCCGCGCAGCGATGAGCGTCGACGTGGTTCCGAGGACGAGTCCGGCACACCCGGTCGCGGTGGTCAGCGAGAGCGCCGGAAGGACGTCGGACAGGATCACCATGGTGGCCCCCCTTGTTGGCTCCGGTTTTGCTGCGCCGCAGCAAGAAGGGGCGGAACCTAGGCGCGGAGGGTTAAGCGGTTATGAACACCGCGGTGACCAAAAGCGGCTTATGCCCTTGATTCGGATTGAGGAATTCCGGCGCAGTCCGTACCGCTGACGGTCAGCGGCACTCGAACCGCAGCAACTCGGTGCGCGGGTTGCGGTCGATGTCGGCCAGCGCGGCGCGCTTGGCGTAGCGGCCGCAGTGCTCGCTCGCGTACACCAGGACGGTGTCGCGGCTGGTCAGGCTGTTCTCGTACTCGACGGTGATCGACTGCGGCGATTTCTCGACCGCATGGTAGGTCCCGCCCCACACCAGCGGCGTGCACGCGGCCAGGGAGCCGAGGACCAGCGGCGCCAGGACGGTGGTGGCGAGGGTCCGATTCGAGTCACTCATGGTGCGCCTGCGGGAAACGGGGCCTGATTCGCCGGCACCGTACGCCGCCGGCATCGCGCGGGGGATGGGGCGGTTTGCCACTGGACCTTCGGCGCCCGGTATTAATACCGTCACGACTGCGCAGGTGCCGGAAACGACAAAGGCCACCCGGAGGTGGCCCTGTGTCGAACAACACGGTGAAGCAGGATGGCGCGCCCGAAGAGATTCGAACTCCTGACCCCCAGATTCGTAGTCTGGTGCTCTATCCAGCTGAGCTACGGGCGCATCCTGTTCTCCGGAACCGAGGAGCGTCGCTCCCCGTGGAGGCCGGCAACTTAGCCAAATCGCCCTACCCACGCAAACCTTTTTTTCGATTTTTTTTCAGACACCCGGAACCCAGCGTTTCCGCCGTTTTTCCGCGCCCATGGACGCGCGGGTGGGGTTGGGCTATATCACCGCGCATCGCAGAGGAGAGTCGAGCCGTGGGCGAAAAATCGTACGAACGTGGGTTCCCGGTGTCCTGGGAAGAGCTGCACCGCAACGCCAAGGCGCTGTCGTGGCGGCTCATCGACAAGGGGCCGTGGAAGGGCATCATCGCGGTGACCCGCGGCGGCCTGGTGCCGGCGGCGATCATCTCGCGCGAGCTGGAGATCCGTCTGATCGACACGGTGTGCGTCTCCACCTACGACCACCAGAACCAGCGCGAGGCCCGCGTCCTCAAGGGCGTCGAGGGCGACGGCGAGGGCTGGCTGATCATCGACGACCTCGTCGACACCGGCAAGACCGCGGTGATCGTGCGCAAGATGCTGCCCAAGGCGCACTTCGCCACCATCTACGCCAAGCCGGCCGGCCGGCCGCTGGTCGACACCTTCATCACCGAGGTCAGCCAGGACACCTGGATCTTCTTCCCCTGGGACGTCGAGCCGCAGTACGCCACGCCGCTCGCCAAGCAGCGCCAGGGATAAGCGGTTTTTCTTTTCCCTCAGACGGCGGGCGCGCGCCTCCGCGCGCTTGCCTTCGCGCACACGTGTGTGCGGGGCTGCGGTCGCAGCCCTTATCCCAGCGTCGTCGTCTTGTGGCGCGGGTCGAGCAGGTCGCGCAGCCCGTCGCCCAGCAGGTTCAGCCCCAGCACCGCCAGCGCGATGGCGGCGCCGGGGTAGACCGCCTGCATCGGCGCCGTGAACAGGTAGGTCTGCGCGTCGCCCAGCATCTTGCCCCAGCTGGGCGCCGGCGGCTGGATGCCGAGGCCGAGGTAGCTCAGCGCCGCCTCGTTCAGGATCGCCACGGCGAACAGGATGGTCGCCTGCACGATCACCGCCCCGGCGACGTTGGGCAGCACGTGCACGACCGTCACCGCCGTCGGCCCGCGGCCCAGCGCCAGCGCCGCCCGCACGAACTCCCGCCGCCAGACCTGCAAGGCCGCGCCGCGCGTCACCCGCGCCAGCACCGCGACGTTGAAGACGCCCAGCGCCAGCACGGCGTTGATGGCGCCGGGGCCGAGCAGCGCGGTCAGCAGGATCGCCGTCAGCAGGGCCGGGAAGGCGAACAGCAGGTCGGCCATGCGCGCCACGCCCTCGTCCGGCCAGCCGCGCCGCGCCGCGGCGACCAAGCCGAGCGGCACGCCGCCGAGAATGCCGATTCCCACCGCAGCCGCCGCCACCGCCAGCGAGTTGCGCGCGCCCACCATGATCATCGACAACGCGTCGCGCCCGAAATGGTCGGTGCCCAGCCAGTTGGCGGCGCTCGGCGGCCGCAGGCGGGCGATGACGCGCACCTGCTCGGCCGGGTGCGGCGTCCACAGCAGCGACAGCAGCGCCACCACCACCACCAGCCCGGTCAGCGCGGCGCCCAGCAGCAGGCTGCGCGGCAGGCGCCGGCGGGGGGCGTCGAGATCGGCGTCGGAGGTCATGTTTCCACCCGCGGGCGCGGATCGATCACCGCGTAGGCGACGTCGACCAGGAAGTTGACGGCGACCACCAGCACGGCCAGCAGCACCACCACACCCTGCACGACGATCAGGTCGCGCTGGCTGATCGCCTGATAGACCAGCCGGCCCAGGCCCGGCAGGGTGAAGACGTTCTCCACCACCACCGCCCCGGCCACCAGGAAGGCGAACTGCAGGCCGAGCACCGTGGAGATCGGGATCAGCGCGTTCGGCAGCACATGGCGGACCATCAGCGCCCACGCCGACACCCCCTTGGCCCGCGCGGTGCGCACGTAGTCCTCGCGCAGCGTGTCAAGCACGGCGGAGCGGGTGACGCGCGCCAGGATCGCCGCCTCCGGCAACGCCAGCGCCACCGCCGGCAACACCAGCGCCTTGACCGCCGGCCCGGCACCGCCTTGCCACCCGGGGAAGCCGCCCGCCGCGAACCAGCCCAGCTGCACGGCGAAGCCGAGGATCAGCAGGATGGCGAACCAGAAGCTGGGCACCGCGATGCCGACCTGCCCGAACGCCATCACCGCCCAGTCCCCCGCCCGCTCGTGCCGGGCCGCGGCGTACAGCCCGAGCGGCAGCGCGATCAGCGTGGACAGCACCAGCGCGAACCCGGCCAGCGGCAGGGTGACCGCCAGCCGCTCGAGGATCAACGCCCCCACCGGCCGGGCGTAGGTGTAGCTGACGCCGAAGTCGCCGGTCAGCATCCCCGCCACCCAGCGCAGGTAGCGGACCACCGCCGGCTGGTCGAGCCCCATCTGGGTCCGCAGCGCCGCCAGCGTATCCGGCCGCGCCTCGGTGCCCAGCATCAGCAGCGCCGGATCGCCGGGCAGCACGTTGAGGATGGTGAACACCAGCAGCGTCGCCAGCCACGCGGTCACCGCCAGCGTCAGCAGACGGCGGGAGAGAAAGGCGATCACGGGTCCCTCCCGCCGTCCCCGGCGGCTACTGCCAGCGCACGCCGGTGACGTCGTTCACCTGGTACGGCCGGTTCTTCCACATGCCGGCCAGCTTGGCGTTCTCCACCGTGACGATGGGCAGCTGGAACAGGAAGCCATTCACCGCGTCCTCCGCCAGCATGCGCTGCATGGAGCCGTACAGCTCCTTGCGCTTCGCCGGGTCGAGGGTGCGCTCCAGCTCGGCGCTCAGCGCGTTGAAGCGGTCGCTCTTGTAGCCGAAGTAGTAGTCGGGGCGGGAGTAGATCTCGATGTCCAGCGCCTCGGTGTGGGCGACGATGCTCAGGTCGAAGTCCTTGCCACGGAACACCTTCTCCAGCCACTGCGCCCATTCCAGGTTCTCGATCCTCACGCGGACGCCGGCCTCGGCCAGCATGGCGGCGATCAGCTCGCCCGAGCGGCGGGCGTAGATCGGCGGCGGCAGGCGCAGCGTCACCTCGAAGCCCTGGGGATAGCCGGCCTCGGCCAGCAGCGCCCTAGCCTTGTTGACGTCGTAGGGATAGACATTCGTAAGGTCAACATACTCCGGCCGGTTCGGCGCGAAGTGGCTGCCGATCGGTGTGGCGAGGCCGGACATGGCGCCGTCGATCAGCGTCTTGCGGTCGATGGCGTGCGCCAGCGCCCGGCGGACGCGGACGTCGTCGAAGGGCTTCCTGGCGTTGTTGGTGGACAGCAGAGTCTCGCCCTCGCCGACGCCGGTCATCACGCGGAAGCGCGGATTGTTCTGGAACTGCGGCAGCGCCTCGAAGGTGTTGAACTGCGGCACCGTGTCGACGTCGCCGGCGAGGATCGAGGAGACCTGCGCCGCCGGATCGGCGATGAAGCGGAAGGACACGCGCTCCAGCGCCGGCTTCGGCCCGTCGTAGTCGGGGTTGCGCACCAGGATGACGCGGTCGCCGGCGATCCAGCGCTCGAACTTGAAGGGGCCGGTGCCAACCGGAGCCTGCTTGTTGGTCGGCTGCGTCTCGGCCGACATGATCACCGCGGCGCCCAGGCCCATGTGAAAGAGGAACAGGCCGTCGGGCTGCGACAGCGTGACCACCACCGTCTTCGGGTCGGGCGCCTGCACGTCGGCGATGGCCTTGAACCACGCCTTCTGCGGGTTGGTCGAATCGGCCGCCCGGGCGCGGTCGAGGGTGAACGTCACGTCGGCCGAGGTCGCCGGCTTGCCGTTGTGGAACTTTGCGGTGTCGCGCAGCGTGAAGGTGTAGGTGGTCTGGTCGTCCGACACCGTCCAGCCCTTGGCGAGGCCGGGGCCGACCTTGCCGTCGGCGTCGATGCGCGTCAGCGCCTCGTAGAGGTTGACCAGCGTCACCTCGGCGATGGCGGCGGCAGCGCTGGCGGTCGGGTCGAGGTTCGGCGGCTCCAGCTGCATGCCGACCACGAGGTCGGTGCGCGCCTGCGCCTGCACGTAGCCCGGCAGCAGCGCCAGCACCGCCGCGCACGCGGCCCCCAGAGTCCAACCCCGCATGACCCGACCTCCCCCGACATCGTGATTTGAGCGGATGATGCGGCGCGGCCGTGCCGAGTTCAAGGCCGCTGGAGCGCCGGACCGTGGAGTTCCCGGTATCCGGGAAACGGCCCCAGCCCCTCCGCGTGATAGACCGCGCGGCCGATCGCCCGCGCCACCACGTCGGCGGCGTGCGAACCGAGGCGAGCGAGATGGTACGCCCGCGGCTCCGGCAGCGGCCGGGTGCCGGTGGCCAGCGCGTAGAGCGTGTCGCCATCGAACGGCGTGTGCGCCGGGCGGACGGCGCGGGCCAGCCCGTCGTGCGCCATGGTGGCGAGACGCAGCGCCTCCGCCTTGGTCAGGTCGGTGTTCACCGCGACGACGCCGATGGTGGTGTTGGCGGCGGCGCGGGCTATGGCGTGATCGGGCAGGCCCGGGTCCGGCGGAATCGGGCCGGTGGGCAGCGGCTGGCCGCCCATCTCCCCGTCCAGCTCCAGCGCCCAACTCCACAGCGTCGGCTGCCCCGGCATGGTTGCGGAGCCGAACGGGTTGGCGGCGATCAGCGCGCCGACCTGCAGGCCGTCGTCGGTGACCAGCGACGCGCTGCCCAGCCCGCCCTTGATCGTGCCCGCCTTGGCACCGAACCCGGCACCGACGTTGCCCAGCGGGAACGCCAACGACGCCGTTTCGCAGGCGGAACGGGCAAGGTCCGGAAACGGTGGACGCTCGCCCCAGTCCTTGTCGCCGCCGTTCAGCAGATCGAACAGAATGGCTGCCGGGACGATGGGCACACGCACCGATCCGACCGCGTAGCCCCGCCCCTGCGCCGCCAGCCAGGTCGCGGTGGCGCTTGCCGCCTCCAACCCGAAGGCCGAGCCGCCGGACAGCACCACCGCGTCCACCCGGTCGACGAGGCAGGAGGGGTTCAGCGCGTCGGTCTCCCGCGTTCCCGGCGCCCCGCCGCGCACGTCCACCGCGGCGACGGCCGGCGCATCGGGCAGCACCACGGTCACCCCCGTGCGCACCCGCGCGTCCGCCGCGTTGCCGACCCGCAGGCCGTCCACGTCGGTGATGAGGTTGCGGGGGCCTGGGCGCATGGGTGCCTTTCTTGCCCTCCCCCGCCTCCGGCGGGGGAGGGAGGGACCCAAGCGAAGCTTGGGAGGGTGGGGGCTGCGGCCTGCTGGGACGGGGAATGGAACACCGTGGAACACTATGGAACAGTGTGCAGGGGGTGTTCAGTACGTCCTTCGCGGCCGAAGCAATTAGGATCTAGATCCTATCGTGCGGCGCTTGGATTTTCAAGGATTTCCGTCGCCAGAGAGGCCGTAGCCCCCACTCTTCCCGCTTTGCGGGCCCCTTCCCTCCCCCGCCGGAGGCGAGGGAGGGAGATTGGCGGATCACAGCATCCGCACTCCGGCGAGGATGCGTTGGCCGATGCGGCGGCGCAGGGCGGGCTGCATCGCCCGCAACGTATCCAGAATATCGTCGAGGGTCTTCATGGCGGTCGCTCCGCGTGAGCTTCAGCAGCCCTCGGCCATGTCGTAGATGGCGTCCATGTCGGCGATCATCACCTTGTTGCCTTCCTGCAACGAGATCGCGCCGGCGGTCTTCAGCTGGGTGAAGGTGCGGCTGACCGTCTCCGTCGTCAGGCCCAGGTAGTCGGCGATGTCGGCGCGGCTCATCGGCACGTAGACCGGGTTCTCCTTGTGGCCGCGGCGCGCCGCGCGCTGCGACAGCATCAGCAGGAAGGAGCAGATCTTCTCCTTCGCCGTCTTGCGGCCCAGCAGCAGCATCTGGTCCTGCGCCGCCGCCAGCTCGTTCGACGCCATGGAGAACAGCCGGCGCTGCATCTTCGGGAACTCGTCCATCAGCGCGTCGATCTTGCGCCGCGGGAACTTGCAGACGGAGCCGCTGGTCACCGTCTCCGCCGTGTAGGCGTAGCTCTCGTTCACCGCGAGGCCGAGGAAGTCGCCGGTCATCAGGAAGCCGGTGATCTGCCGGCGGCCGTCGGGCAGCAGCTTGTACAGCTTCACCGTGCCCGAGGTGACGTTGTAGAGCGCGTCGGCGGCCTCGCCCTCGGAGAAGAGGGTGTGGTTGGCCTCGACGCGGATGGTCTGCAGGATCTCGGCGAGACGACGCAGTTCCTCGGGATCGAGCGCGGCGCAGACGGTCAGACTCCGGACGGGGCACGCCCCGCAGGGGTTCATGTCGGATGCCGCCGCGGTGTCGCGGGGCCGGCTCAGATCAAACGGAGGCATGGCAACTCGGCCCTAACCGTCCCAAGCCCTCATCATGGGCAGAATCCCACGACTTCGCAACCTTACTCACAGCGTGGGATTTTCTGGGCGCGCAATCGCCGTGCCCTGTCAGCGCCGTTCGGAGGAGGGCGGCGGGGGCTCGTCGTCGAACAGGATGCGGTTGGCGGCGCCGTCCAGGTCGTCGAACTGGCCGGACTTAAGAGCCCACAGGAACGCGATCAGCCCCAGGCCGCCCAGGCTGAGCGCCGCCGCGATCATGTACAGAAGCTCGGTCATGGTTCAGGTCTCCCGGCCGACGGGTGCGGGCCAGCCGCAGCGCGTTGGCGATGACGATAAGCGAGGACGACGACATCGCCAAGGCGGCGATCAGCGGGGTCAACAGGCCGCACACGGCCAGAGGCACGGCGAACAGGTTGTAGACCAGCGCGATGGCGAAATTCTGGCGCACCAGCGCACCGGAACGGCGGGCGACGAACAGCGCCTCGGTGATCGGCGCCAGCCGGCGGCCCTGGAACACCACGTCGGCGGCGGTCTGGCTGACGTCCACCGCGGTGGACGGCGACATCGAGACCGAGGCGGCGGCCAACGCCGGCGCGTCGTTCAGGCCGTCGCCGACCATCATCACGGTGCGGCCCTGGTCCACCAGCGCGTGCAGCGCTGCGGCCTTGTCGGCCGGCGTCTGCTCCGCCTTCCAGTCGTCGATGCCCAGGCTCCGCGCCACCGCGGCGACGGCGGCGCGGCGGTCGCCGGACAGCAGGCTGACGGCCTTGCCCTGCGCCCTCAGCGCGGCCACCACCGCCGCGGCGTCGGCGCGCGGCGCGTCGAGGAAGGTGATGCGCAGGTGCGGCTGCCCCGGGCGGGCCAGCCACAGCTCGGGGCCGGGGGCCTCCTCCGTGGGATCCGGCGCGCCGGTGAAGCGGCGGCTGCCGAGGCGGACCTCGCCGTCGGGCGTGTCGATGGCGAGGCCGGCGCCGGGGATCTCGCGCACCCCTTCCGCCACCGGAACGTTCGGCACGGCGCGCACCAGGGCGCGGGCCAGCGGATGCTTGCTGGCCCCGGCCAGCGCCGCCGCGGCGCGCAGCGCGTGCGGGTCGAGGCCGTCGAGCTGCGGCACCGGCCGCCCCTCGGTCAGCGTGCCGGTCTTGTCGAACACCACGGCGTCGACTCCGGCCAGCCGCTCCAGCGCGGTGGCGGTCTTCAGGAGGATGCCCTGGCGCATCAAGCGGCCGGACGCGATCACCTGCACCACCGGCACCGCCAGCGCCAGGGCGCACGGGCAGGTGATGATCAGCACCGCCACCGCGTTCATCAGCGCATCCTGCCACGTGGCGCCCATCAGGAGCATCCAGCCGAGGAAGGTCGCCAGCGCCGACACGTGCACCACCGGCGCGTACAGGCGCGACACCCGGTCGGCTATGGCGACGTACTTGGCGCGGCCCTGCTCGGCGACCTCCATCAGGCGGACGATCTCGGCCAGCAGCGTGCCCTCGCCCACCGCGGTGACGGTCAGGCGCAGCGGGGCGGAAAGGTTCAGCACGCCGGCGAACACCTGGTCACCGGAGCGGACGGTGGTCGGCACGCTCTCCCCGGTGATCAGGCCGGTGTCGAGGTCGGAGACGCCGTCCGACACGCGGCCGTCGACGGGCACGCGCTCGCCGGTGGCGATCAGCACGGTGGCGCCGGGCGTGACCTGCTCCGGCGGCACGATGAGCGAGCGGCCGTCGGGCTGGAGCACGGTGACCTGGGTGGCGCGCAGGCCGATCAACTGCTCGGCCGCCGAGCGCGCCCGGCCGCGCGCCCGCTGGTCCAGGTAGCGCCCGATCAGCAGGAAGAACAGCAGCATCGTTGCGCCGTCGAAATAAGCGTGGAGACCGCTCTGCGTGGTCTCGAACAGGCTCATCGCGGCGGTGAGCGTGACGCCGATGGTGATCGGCACGTCCATGTTGGTGCGGCCGCGCTTCAAGGCACCCAGCGCCGAGCGGGCGAAGGGCCGCACGGCGTAGGCGATGGCCGGCAGGCCGATCAGGGCGGACAGCCAGTGCATCAGGTCGCGCGTGGCCGTGCCCATGTCGTTGTAGCCGGACCACACGGAGACCGAGAACAGCATGATGTTGCCGGCGGCGAAGCCGGCGACCGCCATGGAGCGCAGCAGTTCCTTCTCGGTCTTCAGCTGGTCGCTGCCCAGCCGCTCGGGATCGAAGGGCACGGCGCGGTAGCCGAGGCGGGTGATGGTGTCGACCGCCGTGTTGGCGTCGGTCTCCGCCGTGCGCCAGGTGATGGTCAGCCGGCGCGTCGTCATGTTGAGACGCGCGTAGGTCACGCCGGCGGTGCGGGCCAGCGCCGTCTCGATCAGCCAGACGCAGGCGGCGCAGTGCAGCCCGTCCACCATCAGGTGCAGAGTCGCCGTGCCGTCCGCGCCCGGCTTGGCGTGCGGGGCGAAGTCCACCGCCGGGGCGTCGGACTCCGGGCGCAGCGGGCGGGCCTGCGGATCGACGCTGCGCCGCTCGTAATAGCGTTCCAGCCCGAGGCCGCGCACGAGGTCGTACGCGGCTTCGCAGCCGGAGCAGCAGAAGGGGCCCGTTTGGTCGCTGGATACGGGCTCCGCGCCGGCAGGGATCTCCTGCCCGCAGTGGAGACAGACGGACATGACGGGACCCGGTTACTTGACGAAGACGCGCTGCTGGTCCTGGTAGTCGCCGGTGGCGTGCTCGATGACCAGACGCACGTCCCAGATGCCCGGCAGCGGCAGGTCGAGCGCCGCCACGTAGCGGCCGTCGCCGGCGTACTCGGGCGTGATGGTGCGGTCGTAGCCCTGCATGGTCGGGCGGATGAACTTCATCCGCACCTTGGCGTCCTTCAGCAGGTTGCCATGCTTGTCGTGCAGGTTGAGCGTCACCTTGCCCTTGCCGGGCTCCGGCGAGTCGAAGGCGAGGTCGACCTTCCAGGCGCGCTCCGCCTGCGCCTTGGCGCCGGCGAGGTCCTGGTTGTACTTGATGCCCTTGATGAAGTGATCCTCGGTCTCCAGCCCGTTGAAGGTGGAGGTGGCGAAGTAGATCATCGCCCCGTTCACCGCGATCACCACGCCGAAGAAGGCGAAGAAGAAGAGGGGGATGTACCAGCCGGGGCGCAGCCCCGAACGCGACACGCGGTTGGCGGCGTCGGTCGTCATGCTCATCGTTTCCTGCTCTCCCAAGGGGCGCTAGTTGCCGGGGCCCATGAAGACCGTATCCCGTTTGGCGGTCTCACCATTGGCCGAGGTTAGTCTGAAGGTAAGCGGCGTCGAGGCGTCTTTCAAACGCGGGCTGGGCACGGTCACCAGGATTCGATAGGTGGACACCGTGTCCGGCGCCGCGGCGAGGCGCAGCGAGGTCACCGGATCCTGCCGTTCGCCGGCGGTGAACATGGTGGCGTCGGCCACCCCCTCGACGGTCAGGGTGTAGTCGCGCGGGTCGCGCGTCATGTTGGCGATCTTGAAGGTGTAGGCGTTGCGGACCGAGCCGTCGGACAGCACCGCGAACAGCGGCGCGCGGTCGCGCAGCACGGTGATGTCCAGCCCCGGGCGCAGCAGCAGGCCGGCAGCGATCAGGCCGGCGAGCACCACCATCATCAGCGAGTAGATCAGCGTGCGCGGGCGCAGCAGCCGGTACTTGGCCGGCGTGCCGGTGGTGGCGACGGCGATCTGGTTGGTCTGGGTGTCGAACTTGACCAGCCCCTTCGGCCGGTCGATCTTCGTCATGATGTCGTCGCAGGCGTCGATGCACAGGCCGCAGCCGATGCACTGCATCTGCAGGCCGTCGCGGATGTCGATGCCGACCGGGCAGACCTGGACGCAGTTGAAGCAGTCGATGCAGTCCCCCAACCCCTCGGCCTGGCGCTCGTCCCAGGACTGCGACTTGCGCAGGGGCCCGCGGCCCTCGCCGCGCCAGTCCTCGTAGGTGACGATCAGGCTGTCCTCGTCGAGCATCGCCGACTGGAAGCGCGGCCACGGGCACATGTAGCAGCAGACCTGCTCGCGCGCGAAGCCGGCCAGCAGGTAGGTGGTGCCGGTGAACAGGCCGATGAAGCCCAGCGCGGTGGCCGACGCCTGGAAGTGCAGGATGTCGCGCAGCAGCGTCGGCGCGTCGGTGAAGTAGAAGATCCAGGCGCCACCGGTGGCGGCGGAGATCAGCAGCCAGACGGCGTTCTTCGTCGCCTTGCGGCGCAGCTTGGTGAAGGACCACTTGCCCTGGTCGAGGC
This sequence comes from Azospirillum sp. TSO22-1, assembly GCF_003116015.1. Lineage (GTDB taxonomy): Bacteria > Pseudomonadota > Alphaproteobacteria > Azospirillales > Azospirillaceae > Azospirillum. The sequence continues at coordinate 58,892 of NZ_LGQZ01000065.1, read as the reverse complement.
GGATGCGCTCGTTGCGCTCGCCCTCGGTCAGCCGCTCGACCCACAGGAAGAGGTCGGTCCACACCGTCTGCGGGCAGGCGTAGCCGCACCAGACGCGGCCGGCCAGCGAGGTGGCGAGGAACAGGCCGAGCGCGGCGAGGATCAATGCGCCGGTCAGATAGTAGATCTGCTGCGGCCACAGCTCGACGAAGAACAGGTAGAAGCGGCGGGCCTCGATGTCGAGCAGCACCGCCTGGTCCGGCGCGTTCGGCCCGCGGTCCCAGCGCACCCACGGCAGCACGTAGTAGATGCCGAGCAGGACCACCAGCGCCGCCCATTTGATGGTGCGGAACGGACCGGCGACCGACTTCGGATAGACCTTGTCGTGCTTGGCGTACAGCGACTTGGCGGTGCGGCGCGGCGGCCGCGCCGGCGTGCCGGGCGGAGTCTGGACCGGGTCCTGCGCCGACGCCGGTGCGGCGGGCGGTTCGGTGGCCGTGCTCATGAGGATGCCTGCACTTTTTTGTTTTGCGGGTGCCGCAGCCGACATGGGCCGGGCCCGCGCTGCGACTATGGCGGCGGAACGTCGCAGGGGCATTGCGTTGAATCAACCACTCCCCTTGACGCGCGTCAATTTTTCCGGGGGGTCGGGCGCATACGACCGCGAACCTTCTTCACCGTCATCCCCGCGAAGGCGGGGATCCAGCGCTCGCGTCCGCGAGCCACATGACTCACATCGCCCCTGATCGGGGCTCATCCTGGATCCCCGCCTTCGCGGGGATGACGGCCAGGAGAGGTTTAGGAACGCCTCCAACGCACCTAAACCATTGCCCGCAAAAGAAAAGTGCCGGGGAGTCGCCTCCCCGGCACCAGTCCTTCACAGCCCTAGGCCTTGGCTTACTTGCCGCCGCCCAGGTTGTGGACGTAGACGGCCAGCTGCTTGATCGTGGTGTCGTCCAGGCGCTTGGCCCAGGCGGGCATCACGCCGGCGCGGCCGTTCGCGATGGTCTCGACCAGCGTGGCCTTGTCGCCGCCGTAGATCCAGTTGGCCTGGACCAGCGGCGGGGCACCGACGTCGATGCCGGCGGCGAGCGAGCCCTGCGCCTTGTCGCCGTGGCAGGCGACGCAGTTCTCCTCGAACACCTTGGCGCCCGCGGCGGCCTTGGCGGCGTCGGCCGGCTTCTTGTTGAGCGACAGGATGTAGTCCGACACCTGGTCGACCTGCTCCTTCGTCAGGATGCCGTCCTTGCCGAAGGCGGTCATGCCGACGCCGACCGTGGCGCGGGTGTCGCCGTCATCGGCGCGGATGCCGTGCTGGATGGTCTTGTAGATGTCGGCGGTGGTGCCGCCCCACAGCCACACGTCGTCGGCGAGCGTCGGGTAGCCCTTGGCACCCTGGCCGCCGGCGCCGTGGCACGCGGCGCAGTTCTCGTTGAAGACCGAACGGCCGCCCGCCATGGCGAACGACAGCAGGTCCTTGTCCTTCTGGATCTCATCGACCGACTTGGCGGCGATGGCCGTCAGGTACTTGGCCTGGCCGGCCTTGGCCGCGGCCATGTTGTCGGCGATCTCCTGCCGCATCGACCAGCCCAGCAGACCCTTGGTGTAGGTCTTGCCGAGCGGCCAGGCCGGATACAGCACGTAGTACACGATGGACCACGCGATGCAGACGTAGAAGATGTACAGCCACCACTTGGGCAGCGGGTTGTTCAGCTCCTTCAGGCCGTCCCACTCGTGACCGGTGGTCTCGACGCCGGAGAGAGCGTCCTTTTCGATGTTGCGCGCCATGGTTCAGAACTCCTGGCCATCTTCCTTGAGCGGGATCTGGGCGGCCCGGTCAAACTTGCCGCGGTTGCCCGGCCACATCGCGTAGACGATGATTCCGGTGAACAACAGGGCGAGCCAGACCGTCCAGAAGGACCGCAGGGCAATCGTGATCGAATCCAAGTCCATGGATTCCTCCGCCGCTTACTGCTGCAGCTGCTTGGGCGACTGGTACTTGGTGAAGTCCACCAGCGTGCCGAGCACCTGCAGGTAGGCGACCAGGGCGTCCATTTCGGTGACGTCCTTGTTGCCCGTGAAGTTGGCCACCACGGCCTTCGGGTAGCGCTTCTGGAAGGCCGCGAGCGCCTTGGAATCGGCGTCCGGGTTCTTCTGAAGGGCCAGGTCGGCCTTGGCGTTGGCGATCTGGTCGTCCGAGTACGGGACGCCGACGACCTTCAGGGTCTTGAAGTGATCGGCGACGTCGTCGAACTTCAGCGGACGGTCCTTCATCCAGGCGTAGCCCGGCATGATCGACTCCGGCACCACGGCGCGCGGGTTGACCAGATGGGCGACCTGCCAGTCGTTGGAGTACTTGCCGCCGACGCGGGCCAGGTCCGGACCGGTGCGCTTGGAGCTCCACTGGAACGGCTTGTCGTACATGCTCTCCGCCGCCAGCGAGTAGTGGCCGTAACGCTCCACCTCGTCGCGGAACGGACGGATCTGCTGGCTGTGGCAGTTGTAGCAGCCTTCGCGGATGTAGATGTTGAAGCCGGCCATCTCGAGCGGCGTGTAGGGACGAACCCCGTCCACCTTCTCGATGGTCGATTCGATGGTGAACAGCGGGACGATCTGCACCAGACCGCCGATGGACACCGTGATCAGGATGAGCACGATGAGAAGGAGCGTGTTCCGCTCGATCGTATCGTGGCTAAAACCCTTCTTTTCCTCAGCCATATCTCAGGTCCTCTCGGCTCAGGCCGCGCCGACGGCGGTCTTGTGCGGGGCCGAAACGTAGGGCTTCTCGATGCGGACATCGCCCTTGGCCGTGCGCCACAGGTTGTAGACCATGATCAGGGCACCGGCGACGAACAGCAGGCCACCCATCGCACGGATCACGTAGAACGGGTGCATGGCGGCAACCGTCTCCACGAACGAGTACTGCAGGAAGCCGAGGTTGTCGTAGGCGCGCCACATCAGGCCCTGCATGATGCCGGAGACCCACATGGCGGTGATGTACAGCACGATGCCGATGGTGGCGGTCCAGAAGTGCAGGCTGACCAGACGCAGCGAGTAGAGCTGCTGGCGCTTCCACAGGACCGGGACCAGGAAGTAGATGGCGCCGAAGCTGATGAAGGCCACCCAGCCCAGCGCGCCCGAGTGCACGTGGCCGACCGTCCAGTCGGTGTAGTGCGACAGCGCGTTGACCGCCTTCACCGACATCAACGGACCCTCGAAGGTCGACATGCCGTAGAAGGCCACCGAGGCGACCATGAAGCGCAGGACCGGGTCGGTGCGCAGCTTATCCCAGGCGCCCGACAGGGTCATGATGCCGTTGATCATGCCGCCCCAGGACGGCATCCACAGCATGACCGAGAAGGTCATGCCCAGCGTCTGCGCCCAGTCCGGCAGCGCGGTGTAGTGCAGGTGGTGCGGGCCGGCCCAGATGTAGAGGAAGATCAGGGTCCAGAAGTGCACGATCGACAGGCGGTACGAGTACACCGGACGCTCGGCGCGCTTCGGCACGAAGTAGTACATGATGCCGAGGAAGCCGGCGGTCAGGAAGAAGCCGACCGCGTTGTGGCCGTACCACCACTGCACCATGGCGCTCTGCACGCCCGACACGAAGGTGTAACTCTTCATGCCGAACAGCGAGACGGGCAGGTTGACGTTGTTGCCCAGGTGCAGCACGGCGACGGTCAGGATGAACGCCATGAAGAACCAGTTGGCGACGTAGATGTGCGACTCGCGGCGCGTCATCACCGTGCCGACGAATACCACGGCGTAGATCACCCAGATGACCGTCAGGTAGAGGTCGAGGATCCACTCCGGCTCGGCGTATTCCTTGCCCTGGCTGAAGCCCAGGACGTAGGAGAGCGCCGCCAGCACGATGAAGATGTTGTAGTTCCAGAAGATGAACTTCGACAGCCCCTCGCCGCCGAACAGGAACTGCCGGCTGGTGCGCTGCACCGAATACAGCGACGTCGCGAACAGGACGTTGCCGCCGAAGGCGAAGATCACGGCCGAGGTGTGCACCGGCCGCAGACGGCCGAAGCTGGTCCACTCCAGACCGAGGTTGAGGGCCGGAAACGCGAGCTGGAGCGCGATGAACACACCGGCGAGGAAGCCGATGACGCCCCAGAACACAGCCGCGATGACGAAGAGCCGAATGACGTCTTCGTAGTAACGGACGTCTTCCGACACCCGCTGGCTGCCCAGGGCGGCCCCTGGGGTCAGAGTCGCTGATGCCATACAATCTCTCCCGTTTGCCCCGGGCGGCTCGGGCGACGCCCGTGAGGATGCACTACCGCTGGGTCTTCGTTGAGGAGGGTGGAAGCCGCGCAAACGGCCGCGCACGCACGCGCCGAAACCCGGCTGCCACCAATGCGGGCACACTATGGAAGGCAATGGTTAAGAACATTGATCTACGTCAACGACCGGTTCGGCGTACCCGGCCATCGTTCGGCCTATGCTCCAGGTCTCGGAAGTGGGAATGGACGACGGATTCATCGCCAAACCCCTGGGAAAGCGCCAGATCGACCAGGCATTTCCCGTCGTGCGGGCGGTCCTCCCCGACCTCGGGGTGGAGCGATGGCGCGCTTTTGCCGCAGCCGTACTTGACCAAACTCAAGGCACGGCCGGCGCCGGTATGCCACGCACGGGCATCATGACCGTGCAGAACGAGCGCGGCTACATCCATGGGCTGTTCTCCTACGCCACCGAGGAGAACCTGCATCACGGCCGAATTCTCACGGTTGATAACTTCACCGTCCACGACCTGTTCAATCTTCAGGGCGCCGCGGCCGCGCTGCTGCGCGCCATGGACGGCATCGCCCGCGGTCTCGGCTGCGCGGCCATTCACACGAATCTGCCGCAGGCGTACTCGACCTCGGTGAATTACTGCAACCCGGTGCTGAATTGCTTCCGTGAGGAAGGGCACGCACTGGAAACACTGCGCCTGTGCAAGCCGCTGGACGGCGCCAACGACAACCGGTCCGCCCCGCTGCCGACCGCCCATGATGGTGAATGACGGGGCGTCCTTGACCCTGTGAGCCTACCGGGTGCGGCATTTTGCCCAGGGGCTTGAAGAACGCCCGCGCGACTCCGATTGCGCGCGGCGGCGGAGTCGCTAGGATGCGGCGCCATGACCGATACCGTGAAACTTCCGACCATCCGCCTGCACGCCGGCCGCCAGAAGCGCGTGCAGCACGGCCACCCCTGGATCTATTCCAACGAGGTCCAGATGGACCAGCCGGCCAAGGCCGTGCCGCCCGGCAGCGCCGTGCGGCTGGTCGACGCCGGCGGCACGCCGCTGGGGATCGCCACCTTCAACCCGCACACGCTGATCGCGGCGCGGCTGCTGACCCCCGACGCCGGCGCCGTCATCGACAGCGCCTGGCTGGCCGAGCGGCTGGCGCGCGCGGTGAAGCTGCGCGAGCGGCTGTTCGACCGCCCGTTCTACCGCGTCGTGCACGCCGAGGCCGACGGGCTGCCGGGGCTGATCGTCGACCGCTACGGCGACGTGGTGACGGTGCAGGCCAATTCGGTCTTCATGGACCGGCGCATCGACGACATCCTGGCCGCGCTCGACGCGGTGATCGCGCCCCGCGCCGTCATCCTGCGCAACGACAGCACCCAGCGCGCGCTGGAGGGGCTGGCCGAGGAGACGCGGCTGGCCAAGGGCGAGCTGGACGGCCCGCTGCGGCTGGAGGAGAACGGCAACGCCTTCTTCTGCGACCCGCTGGGCGGCCAGAAGACCGGCTGGTTCTACGACCAGCGCGACAACCGCGCGTACATCGCCGCGCTGTGCCAGGGCGCGCGGGTCATCGACTTCTTCAGCTACAACGGCGGCTTCGCGGTGACCTGCGCGACCAGGGGCGCGGCGTCGGTGGTGGCGGTGGACCGCTCGCAGCCGGCGCTCGACAACGCGACGCGGGCGGCCGAGGCCAACGGCGTCGCCGGCATCTTCGAGGCGCGCCGGGCCGAGGCGTTCCAGGAACTGGAGCGGCTGGCCAACGCCGGCGAGACCTTCGACGTGGTGATCGTCGATCCGCCGGCCTTCGTGAAGTCGAAGAAGGACTTGGCGGTCGGCTGCCGCGCCTACCGCAAGATGACGCGTCTGGCGGCGCGCATCACCGCGCCGGGCGGCTTCCTGCTGGCGGCGTCGTGCAGCCACAACGTGGACCCGCCGACCTTCGCCGAGCAGGTGGCCCGCGGCCTGGTGGACGCTAAGCGGACGGGGCGCATCCTGCGCTCGTCCGGCGCCGGGGCGGACCACCCGGTGCACCCGCACCTGCCGGAATCGGCGTACCTGAAGGCGATCACGTTGCAGCTGGATTGAGGTGGCCGAGGTACCCCCACCCTAACCCTCCCCCGCTGTCGCAGGGGAGGGAACTCCGTCGCCTTTCCCCCTCCCCTGCGAAGCGGGGGAGGGGTAGGGTGGGGGCAAGCGACACCCATCAGGCGGTCGCCAGCACCACGTGCGCCTGAAGCCGTCCCTCGATCGGCCCGCTCCCGAACCGCCGGGCCACCGCGTCGGTGACCCGCTCCGTCACCTCGTCCAGCCGGGCGGCATCGCGCGCCTCGATCTCGTGGCGGAGCGGCGAGCCCTGGCAGAAGCCGATCGCCGGGTCGGCCGCCGACGGCGCGCGGCCGGGAAGCGCCACCGTCTCGACCTCGACCCGCTCGAACCCGCCGGCGCGCAGGTCGTCGCGGATCCGCTCCACGTCATGATAGCCGTGCGGCGCGCGGGGCATGAATCCGGGCGGATCGTCCGGGAAGAACGCGGCCACCGCCTCGTGCACCGTCGCCGCGATGTCGTTCTCCGCCAGCCGGTCCCACGCGTTGAACAGGAAGCGGCCACCCGGCTTCAGCACCCGGCGCGCCTCGGCGAAGGCGGCGGACTTGTCGGGAAAGAACATCACGCCGAACTGGCAGACGACCGCGTCGAACCCGTCGTCCTCGAACGGCAGGTCGAGGGCGTTGGCCGGGCGCCACGCCACCCGCGGCGAGTCCAGACGCTGCGCCGCGAGGTCGAGCATCGGCTGGTTCAGGTCGGTGGCGGTGATCGCCGCGTCCGGCAGCGCGCCGGCCAGGGCGCGCGTGACGATGCCGGTGCCGGCCGCCGTCTCCAGCACCCGCTCCGCCGCGCCGAGGCGCCGCACCAGATCGGCGGCGTAGGGCGCGAACAGCATCGGCCCGAGGTGGCGGTCGTACAGGGCGGGGATCGACCCCGCGAAGGCCTTGTCGGCGCTGGTCATGGCACGTCCCCCGTGTGGTGACACGGTCAGCGTAGCCGTCGCCGACGACGCCCGGCGGCGCGCTTCGGAGGGGGCGGCGCACTCTTCCGATCACGGCCGCGCGAACACCCCGACCACCTCCACGTGCGCCGACCAGAGGAACTGGTCCACCGGGTAAACGCGCTTAAACGCATACCCCCCGTCCGCCAGGGTCCGCGCGTCGCGGGCGAAGCTGGCGGGGTTGCAGGACACCGCGACCACCAGCGGCACCTTGGACCCGGCCAGCGCCTTCGCCTGCTCGGCCGCTCCGGCGCGCGGCGGATCGAAGACGACGGCGTCGAAGCGCGCCAGCTCCTTGGGCGTCAGCGGGTCCTCGAACAGGTTGCGGCGCTCGGTGGTCAGGCGCAGGCCCTGCACGGCGCGGCCCAACGCCGCCACCGCCGCGGCGTCGCCCTCCACCGCGTGCACCGCCGCCGTCTGCGCCAGCGGGAGCGAGAAGGTGCCGAGGCCGGCGAACAGGTCGGCCACCTTGCCGGCCGAACCGACGTTCTCCAGCACCGCGGCGACCAGCGCGGCCTCGCCGGCGGCACTGGCCTGAAGGAAGGCCCCGGGCGGCGGCACGACGGGCACGCCGGCGAAGCGGACGACCACCGGGGCGCGGTGCGCCACCGGCTCCGCCGTGCCGCGGTCGTCCGGCTGCCAGGACAGGCGCGCCACCCCAGCCGATTCGGCAAACGCCACCAAACGCTCGCGCGCCGCGAGGTCGATCGTCCTGGGCCCGACCAGCAGCAGGTCCACCCCGCCCTCCAGGTCGGCGAGCACGGCGTCGCAGCCCTGCCCGTCCGGCAACACCTCGGCCAGCACGGCGCGCAGCGGGGCGAGCAGCGCCTCCAGCCGCGGCACCAGCACCGGGCAGGCGGCGACGTCGACCAGCCGGTGGCTGAGCCGCTCGTTGAAGCCGAGCCAGACCCTCTTCCCGCGCCGCAACGCCGCCAAACGCGCCCGGCGGCGGGCGGCGGGCGCGGTGCGGGCGAGCGGCGCGAAGGGCACCTCGTCCAGCTTCACCCGCGCCAGCGCGCCGCGCACCAGCCCGACCTTCCAGGCGGCGTAGGCGTCGTCGGCCATGTGCTGGAGCGTGCAGCCGCCGCAGGTGCCGAAGTGGCCGCAGGCCGGATCGCCTCGGCCGGGGCCGGGCTCCAGCACCTCCAGCAGTTCGCCGCGCACGCCGTCGCCCTTCGCCTCGCCGAGGCGGACGCGCACGCGCACGCGGTCGCCGGGCACGGTCAGCGGCACGAAGACGCGGGTACCCCCCGCCACGGCGAGGCCGTCGCCGCGGGCGCCGACCTCGGTGATGGTGAGGTCCACGGTGCGCGGGGGCCCCTGGGGCTTGGAGCGGCGGGGCTTCACGACACCCTCAGCACGGCCATCATGCCGGCCTCCTGGTGCTCCAGCACGTGGCAGTGGAGCATCCAGTCGCCGGCCTCCTCAGCGACGAAGGCGATCTCGGCGGTGCCCTGCGGCGGCAGCAGCTCGGTGTCGCGCCATTCGGCGCGGGCGACGGGTTCGCCGTTGCGCTTCAGCACCCGGAACGGGAACCCGTGCAGGTGCATGGGGTGCCACCACGCGGTGTCGTTGACGAACTGCATGGCCACCGTTTGGCCGCGTTTGACGGTGATGAGCGGCTTCATGGCATGCCCCAAAGGAGCCTCGCCGTTCAAGGCCCAGAACGGTCCCTCCGGCGTCATGCGCATGCCGTTGGGCAGCCGCCCCATGGCGCCGCCCTCGATCACCACGTCCTGGCGCACCGCGGCGGACAGGTCGGGCGCCGGCAGCGGGTTGGGCGCCAGCCGGATCGGCGCGTCGAGCGGCGACTCGCGCAGCGGCGCCTCCGCGCCATACACCAGCCGGGTCAGGCGGTAAGTCTGACGCGGGTAGAAGGAGTCCACCACGTCGAACCGCTCGCCGGGCTTGCCGGCCATGTCGAGGATCAGGTCGGCGCGCTGACCGGGTGCCAGCACCAGCTTGCCCGCCACCGGGTGCGGCTCGACCGGCTGGCCGTCCAGCGCGATCACCTGCGGCGTGTGGCCCTGGAAATCCAGGCCGAAGACCCGCGCGTTGGCGGTGTTGACGAGGCGCAGCCGCAGCCGCTCGCCGGCGCGCACCGGCACCTCCTCGACGATGGCGCCGTTCAGCGTCGGCGTGTTGCCGAGGCGGCCGGCGTGGCTGCCGTCCATCGGGTGGCCGAAGTCGCCGGTAAGCCTCGCCTGCTTGTCCAGCCGCCAGTCGCCGAGCACCCACAGCAGGTCGCGGTCGACGCGGGGCGGCTCGCGCTCCTCGACCACGAAGGCGCCGGACAGGCCGCGCGCCAGCTGCTGCGCGCTGTTCTGGTGCGGGTGGTACCAGAAGGTGCCGGCGTCCTTGAGGGCGAACTCGTAATGAAAGGTGCCGCCGGGCGGCACCACGGCCTGCGACAGGTGCGGCACGCCGTCCATGGCGTTGGGCACGCGCAGCCCGTGCCAGTGGATGGTGGTCGGCTCCGGCAGGCGGTTGGTGAAGGCGATGCGCGCGGTGTCGCCCTGGCGGAAGCGCAGCGCCGGCCCCGGCACCGTGCCGCCGTAGGCCCAGACGTCGGTCTCCGGATAGCCCTTGCCGACCAGCGCCAGCCGCGCCGGGGCGGCGGCCAGAGTCACCGCATTCCCGGCGCGCACCCCTCGCGGCAGCGCGGCGCAGGCGCCCAGCGCGGCGGTACCGGCCAGCAGGCGGCGGCGGGTGAGGATCATACCGGGACCAGATGTTCGGACAGCCCGGCGCGCAGCGCGGGCGGCAGCGGGGTGGGGCGGTGGGTGGCGGCGTCGACGATGACGCACACCGCCTCCTGCGTGGCGACGACGGCGTCGCCGTTGAACACCGCCGAGCCCAGCGTCACCGAGCTGTTGCCCAGACGCAGCACGCGCACGCCGATGCGGGCGGTGGCGGGGTACAGCAGTTCCGCCTTGTACTCGATGAGGCTGCGGGCGAGCACGACGCTCCATGGCGACTCGGAGCGGAAGCCGCCGCAGGATTCCATCAGGGCGACGCGGCCGCTCTCGAAATAGACGCCGATGGCGTTGTTGTTGACGTGGCCCAGCGCGTCGAGGTCGGCGAAGCGCACGCGCTCCTCGATCCAGAAACGGTAGGCGGCGGGGTCGGTGAGGACGGGGCTGGCGGTCATGCGGCCAATGTGGCGGGGCGGGTGGGCGCGCACAAGACCGGATCTCGGCCATGCGGGGGATCCCCTGAGAATTCGCGCGCCAACCCCGGTTTGGCGGTGTTATAGGGAGGGTGTCCACCACTCCCAACGGACCGATCCATGAGCAACGACAGCAACCAGACCGCCGAAGCCCTGTTCGACAAGGCGCTGAGCGTCGCCGAGAAGCACCTCGAGGCGGCGATCAAGGAGGGCGGTCCGCTCGGCCCCTACGTGGCCGTGGCGATGATCGAGGCGGCCGTCAACGCCGCGGTCGACGAGACCAGCCACGAGGACGTGGTCGACATGCTGCGCGACCTCGCCTCGCAGATCGAGCAGGACGCCGACGCGGACGACGACGAGTAACGTTTAGCGGCGTTTAGGTTCGGGGGTACTGCCCCCACCCCTGACCCCTCCCCCGCTTCGCAGGGGAGGGGAAAAAAACGGCGACAGCCCCCCTCCCCTGCGAAGCGGGGGAGGGATGGGGTGGGGGCAACAGCTCCCCTCAGTTCTCCAGCATGCGCCGCAGCAGCTCGACGTCCTCGGCGAAGGTCGAGTCGGTGGCGCGCAGCTCCTCCACCTTCTTCACCGCGTGCATCACCGTGGTGTGGTCGCGGCCGCCGAACTTGCGGCCGATCTCCGGCAGCGAGCGGGCGGTCAGCTGCTTGGCCAGGTACATCGCCACCTGACGCGGGCGCGCCACCGCGCGGGCGCGGCGGGCCGAGTGCATGTCGGCGACGCGGATGTTGAAGTGCTCCGCCACCCGCTTCTGGATCTCGTCGATGGTGACGCGGCGGTCGTTGGCGCGCAGCAGGTCGTGCAGCACCTCCTGCGTCGTCTCCAGCGTGATGGCGCGCCCGACCAGCTCGGAATGGGCGACGATGCGGTTCAGCGCCCCCTCCAGCTCGCGGACGTTGGAGGTGATCTTGTGCGCCAGGAACTCGCGCACCTTCAGCGGGATGTCGGCGCCCAGCGCGTCGGCCTTCGATTCGAGGATGCTCAGGCGCAGCTCGTAGGTGGTCGGGTGGATGTCGGCCACCAGCCCCCAGCCGAGGCGCGAGCGCAGCCGCTCCTCCATGCCCTCCAGGTCGGACGGGCTCTTGTCGGCCGAGACGATGACCTGCCGGTTCTGGTCCACCAGCGCGTTGAAGGTGTGGAAGAACTCCTCCTGCGTGGAGTCCTTGCCGCTGATGAACTGCACGTCGTCGATCATCAGCACGTCCACCGAGCGGAACTGCTGCTTGAAGGCCATGGTGTCCTTGAAGCGCAACGCGCGGATGAACTGGTACATGAACTTCTCGGCCGACAGGTAGATCACCTTGCGGCCCGGATCCTTCTTGCGGATCGCCCAGGCGATGGCGTGCATCAGGTGCGTCTTGCCCAAGCCGACGCCGCCGTAGAGGAACAGCGGGTTGAAGGGCACCGTGCTCGACTCGGCGACGCGCCGGGCGGCGGCGTAGGCCAGTTCGTTCGGCTTGCCGGGGACGAAGTTCTCGAAGGTGAAGCGCGGGTCGAGCAGCGCCGAGACGCCGTCGTCGGTGGCCACCAACTCGTCGGCCCCGGAATCGGCCCCGGCGTCGCCCATCGACTCGGAGACCGGCTCCGCCGGCACCCGCCCGAGCCGCGGGCGCAGCGGCGAGGAAGGGGCGGTGGCCACCAGCGCGGGAGCCGGAGCCACGGCAACCGGCTGCTCGTCGTTGTCGGCGGTGAGCACGGCGGGCACGGCGGCGGCGGCGACCACCACGTCGATGGACTGGACGGCCGGGTTCTCGCCCGACCACAGGGCGCGGATGCGGTCGGCGTAATGGGTGTTCACCCAGTCGCGCATGAAGCGGGTGGGCACGAGGATGCGCACCTCGCCCTCCTTGAGGCCGGCGACGGTCAGCGGCTGCAGCCAGCTGCGGTACGCGATCTCACCCACCTCGTCCTTGAGTCGGCCACGGATGCGAACCCACTGCTGATCCAAAGACGCGCCGACCGACATGCTTCCCAACTCCCGCTCCTGCCCCAAACCCCGGGCACACAGGCCCCGGGGTGACATCCACCAGACGGGAAAACGCCACCGCACCCCAGGCGATCGGCGCGCACCGGCACCCCCGGTCACACGCAAATCGACCCGCACCCGCGGGTGCGGGCGAGCGTCGTCATCCCGAACGTGGGTCTTCGCGACCCCGCCTGCGCCTCTCCGGAAGACTCCCGCAGATGGGCGCCCCCGAATCGACAGGCATGGCTAACCCCTCAGGCGAAATCATTTTCGCCAAGGACCTGCCCAATTTTTAAGTAAAAAACCGACTTTGGTGTGAGTCCTGACCCGCGTTACTTGTGCAACCTGCGTTTCAGCAGACTCTGCAACCACGAATTGACCGACAATTATCTGTATTCGATAACATCGCCCGATCCGGCTTGCTCATAAAGTCTACCCTCGCTGCCGCGCCCCCTGCAACTGGGACATAAGGTTAACGATCAAAAAGCAAAGATCGTGCGTGGAGGGGTTCACTAGACTTTATCAAGTTTTGAATCGAATATTCGCATATCGCGAACATTCGAGCCCATGCAAAAAGCCGCGCCCCATTCCGGGCGCGGCTTTTTGGGATCTTGGACCTCAGAGGGCCTTGATGCGGGCCGAGAGGCGGGAGATCTTGCGGGCGACCGTGTTGGCGTGCAGCACGCCCTTGGAGGTGCCGCGCATCATCTCGGGCTGGGCAGCCTTCAGGGCCTCGGCCGCGGCGGTCTTGTCGCCGGACTCGATGGCGCTCTCGACCTTCTTGACGAAGGTGCGGATGCGGCTGACGCGGGCACCGTTGATTTCGGTGCGGCGCGCGGTTTGACGGATGCGCTTCTCAGCGGACTTGTGGTTGGCCATAACGAACCTTGTTTCGAGACCCCGGACCCAAATGCGAGGGGGCCTTATATGATAACGAAGACCCTGAGTCAAGGCGCCGGCCCGGGGTTTTTCCACAGGCCGGCAATTGCCAAGACTCAGGCTTGACTCCCAATCGAAGGCGTTTGATGGGCTCCATCAAGCGCCTTCGATCCAACCCGGCAGCGCTTTGCCACAGGCAAAGTGCGAGAGGGTGATACGGACAAAGCCTTCAGGCGTCGTCCGTATCAGCGGTTCTTCCACACCGGCTTCCGCTTCTCGGCGAAGGCCGCCATGCCTTCCTTCTGATCCTCGACGGCGAAGGTGGAGTGGAACACGCGGCGCTCCAGCTTCACGCCCTCGGCCAGCGTGGTCTCGTAGGCGGCGTTGACCATGTCCTTGGCCATCATGACCACCGGGCGCGACAGCTCGGCGATCTTGGTGGCGGCCTTGACCGCCTCCTCGACCAGCTCGGCGGCCGGCACGACGCGGCTGACGAGGCCGCTGCGCTCCGCCTCGGCGGCGTCGATCATGCGGCCGGTCAGGACCATCTCCATGGCCTTCGACTTGCCGACGAAGCGGGTCAGGCGCTGCGTGCCGCCGGCGCCCGGGATGGTGCCGATGGTGATCTCCGGCTGGCCGAACTTGGCGGTGTCGGCGGCCAGGATGAAGTCGGCCATCATCGCCATCTCGCAGCCGCCGCCCAGCGCGAAGCCGGCCACCGCGGCGATGGTGGGCTTGCGGCACTTGGCCAGGCGCTCCCACTTCGCGGTGATGAAGTTGGAGGTGTAGACGTCCATGTAGCCGAAGCCGGCCATCTCCTTGATGTCGGCGCCGGCGGCGAAGGCCTTCTCGGAGCCGGTCACCACGATGGCGCCGATGGCGTCGTCGGCCTCCAGCGCGTCGAGCGCCTGCCCCAGCTCGGTCACCAGCTGGTCGTTCAGCGCGTTCAGCGCCTTCGGACGGTTCAGGGTGATCAGCCCGACGGGGCCGCGGGTTTCGACGAGAATCGTTTCGTAGGCCATGGTCCTGCTAGCTCCCGGAAATCTTTATGGTTGAGGATTATTTCGGCTTGAGAACGAACCGGACGGTCGTAAGGCCGGCCTTGGCCTCGCCGCCGGGGAACTCGAGGCGCAGTTCCTCGCCGTCGCGCACGAAGCGGCTGTTGCCGACCGGCTTCCAGCCGAGCTGCGGCATGGTCTGGGCGTAGAAGCCCAGCACCGCCTTGCGATCCACCGCGCCGTGCATCACCGATTCGACGATCCGCCCGCCGGGCTTGTCGAAGACCAGCGCGCCGTTCTCGGCCGAGGTCAGGCCGGGCATCGCCGGCACGTCGCCCATCCCGGTGACGAAGGAGGCGGGCTCCGCCGCCGCAGCCACGGCTGGGGCGGAGAGGAGGAGGGCGGCGGCGAGCGCCGCGCGCGCAAGGGCGGAATGGGCCGTCATGGGCGTCAGGTATATCAGCGTTGGCGGTGCGAACAATAGAAAGTGGAACGCCCGGACTGGACGATCCGCTGGATCCCCCCGGTCTTGGCGAGGTTGCAGGTGCAGCCCGGGCAGGGCTCGCCTTCGCGGTCGTAGACCGAGAACTGGTGCTGGAAGTAGCCGAGTTCCCCCGTCGCCTGCCGGTGGTCGCGCAGGGTCGAGCCGCCGGCCTCGATGGCGCGCGCCAGCACGTCGCGGATGCAGCGCGCGAGTCGCTCGGCCTTGGCGCCGGTCACCGTGGCGGCCATGCGGGTCGGGCTGAGGCCGGCGCAGAACAGCGCCTCCGACACGTAGATGTTGCCGAGGCCGGCGACGACGGTCTGGTCAAGCAGCACCGCCTTGATCGGGCTCATGCGGCCCGCCAGCCGCTCGGCCAGCACCGGACCGGAGAAGTCGTTGCCGAGCGGTTCCGGCCCCAGCGAGCGCAGCATCGGGTGCTCGGCCAGCGCGCCTTCCTCGGTGAGGTCCATCATGCCGAATCGGCGGGCGTCGTTGAAGGTGACGACGGTGCCCTCGTCGGTCTCGAAGATGACGTGGTCGTGGGTGGCGGGCTCCGGCGCCGGGGCGGGGCTGATGACCATGCGGCCCGACATGCCCAGATGCGCCAGCAGCACCGTGCCGTCGTCCAGGTGCATCAGGATGTACTTGGCCCGCCGCCGCACCGCCGCCACCCGGCGGCCGGTCAGCCGCTCGCAGAACTTCGGCGGAAAGGGAAAGCGCAGGTCCGGCCGGCGCTGCACCACGCGCGTCAGCACCCGCCCCTCCAGGTGGGGGGCAAGGCCGCGGCAGACGGTTTCCACTTCGGGCAGTTCCGGCATGGCCGATACGGTGGAGTATGCCGCGGCGCGGCGCAAGGGGGCTGATGAGGTACCGGCCGCCGTGGCCGTCAGGCGCTCCGCACCCGTCGGACTCAGGTGCTGCGCCCCCTATCGGACTCAGGTGCTGCGCACCTGCCGGACTCAGGTGCTCCGCACCTGCCGGATGAAGCGGTCCACCTCCGACGACAGCGTCTCGGAGTCGCGGAACAGCTCGCGGGCGGCCTCCAGCACCTCGCAGGCCGCCTTGCCGGTGCCCTCGGCGGCGTGCTGCACGCCGGCGATGTTGGTCGAGATCTCGTGCGTGCCGGCCGCCGCCTGCTGGACGTTGCGGGCGATCTCGCGGGTGGCGGCGTCCTGCTCCTCGATGGCCGCGGCGATGGCGGCGGCGATCTGGTTGATGTCGGCGATGGTGTGGGTGATCGCGCCGATCGCCCCCACCGCGTTGCCGGTCGCCTGCTGCATGGCCGCGATCTGCGCCGCGATCTCCTCCGTCGCCTTGCCGGTCTGATTGGCCAACGACTTCACCTCGCTCGCCACCACGGCGAAGCCCTTGCCCATCTCGCCGGCCCGCGCCGCCTCGATGGTGGCGTTGAGGGCCAGCAGGTTGGTCTGCCCGGCGATGGAGTTGATCAGCTGCACCACCTCGCCGATCCGCTGGGCCTGCTCGGCCAGCGCCTGGATGGTCCCGTTGGTGGTCTCGGCGTGCTCGGCGGCGCGGCGGGCGATGGTCGCCGATTCGTTGACCTGCCGGGTGATCTCGCCGATGGAGCTGGCCATCTGCTCGGACGAGGCGGCGACGGTCTGCACGTTGGCCGAGGTCTGCTCGGTGGCGGTCGCGACCGCGGTGGCCTGCGCCCGGCTTTCCTCGGCCATGGACGAGAGCGCCTGCGCGTTGCCCTGCATCTGCGTCGCCGCCGAGGACACCTGCGTCACCACGCCCCGAACCGTCGTTTCGAACTGGTCGGCGAGCCGTTCCATCGCCCGGTGCTTCTCGGCCTCCGTGTCGGCCTTGAGGCGGTCCTGCTCCGCCTCGATCCGCTGCTTCTCGATGGCGCTGTCCTTGAAGACCTGCACGGCGGCGGCCATCTGCCCGATCTCGTCCCGCTTGGCGAGCGCCGGGATGGCGACCGTCAGGTCGCCTTCGGCCAGCCGCCGCATGGTGGCCGTCATGCCGCGCACCGGCCCGACGACGCTCGACGCCGTCATCCAGGCGAGCAGCGCGCCCAGCAGCAGGGCACCCGCCGACAGCAGGATCTGGACGTTCCGGTTGGAGTCGGCGGTCGCCGCGACCTCCTGCTCGATCGCCGCCACGCTGCGCTTGCCGGCCGTCTTGATGATCTCCAGCGCGTCGGTCATCCGCTGGCCGTGGCCGGCGACCACCGTGGACACGGTGGCGTTCAGCTCGGCCTTCCGCTCGGCGAGGCGGCCGAACGCGGCGACGTATGTGCCGAGGATCTGCTGGATCTCCGCCGCCTCGGCGGTCTGCGCGGTCGCCTCCGCCGCCAGGACGGTCAGCGCCCGCTGCACCTCGGCCAGATCGTTCTGCAGCGTCAGCGCCGTGCGGGCGACGTCGCCGAAGTCGGCGACGAAGGATTCGATGGCGACGCGCACGCCAAGGAAGCGGTGCATGGCGGCCACCGACAGGAACACGATGTCCGCCTGCCCCTCGTCGGCGGCGTGCCGCACGAAGAACTCCAGCCGCTTGCCGAGGTCCGCGGCACCGGGGCGGATCTCGTCGGCCAGCACCGCATCGAAGGCGCGCCGCTGCCCGACCAGCGTCTCGAAGCCCTCCCGGTAGCGCCGGAAGGCGTCGGCCATGTCGCGCATCGCCCTGGCCGACTCCGGCTCGTCGATGCCGTCGAGGGCCTTCTGGACCTTGCCCTGCGCGGCGTTCAGGCCGGTGCGGACCTCGCCGATCCGCTTCTCCTCGCCGGTGAGGGCGAACTCGCGCGCGTGCCGGCTGATCCGCCCGATGTCGCCGTCGAGGTCGAGGGTGTTCACGGTCTCGGCCGCCTCGCGCGCCATCCGCCCCACATCGTTCCGGGCGCTTTGCAGCGCGCGGACGCCGAGGGCTGAGGTCACAAGGATCAGCGCGAGGACCAGGGCGAAACCCGCGTACACGCGCGTGCCGACCTTGAGGGAGGCGAGGGAGGGCAGCATGGGGGAGACCCGGCTCGTTCGGATTTATTAATATACTAATATGACAAATGCCCGAGCGGAACCGTATGCACAAGTACGAATTGTCGCAGGGCTCGTGACAAGCGCGCACCGCTACGCCCCCGCTGGCGGAAGCCGGAGCCCCGCGCTATGGTGCGCGCCATGAGCGAAACCACCCCACCCGACAAGCCCGGTGCTGGCCCCATTGTTTCTGGAAACGAAGGCCAGTGGTTCGGCTTCCGCCCCGTCGATCCGGACGCCAAGTCCGGCCTCGTGCGCGCCGTCTTCGGCAGCGTGGCGGGCAAGTACGACCTGATGAACGACCTGATGTCGGGCGGCATCCACCGGCTGTGGAAGGACACGCTCATCTCGCTGGTCGATCCGAAGCCGCACCAGACCCTGCTGGACGTGGCCGGCGGCACCGGCGACATCGCCTTCCGCTTCCTGGAGCGCGGCGGCGGGCGCGTGGTGGTCTGCGACATCACCGAGGCGATGCTGCGCGTCGGGCGCGACCGCTCGGTGGACCGCGGGCTGTTGTCGGGGCTGAGCTGGGTGGTCGGCGACGCCATGAAGCTGCCGGTCGCCCCGCGCTCGGTGGACAGCTACACCATCGCCTTCGGCCTGCGGAACGTCACCCACATCGACGAAGCCATCGCCGAGGCGCACCGCGTGCTGAAGCCCGGCGGCAAGTTCTTCGTGCTGGAGTTCAGCACCGTGGTGCTGCCGGTGCTGAAGGAGATCTACGACGTCTACTCCTTCCAGCTGCTGCCCCGGCTGGGCAAGCTGGTGGCGGGCGACGCCGAGTCGTACCAGTACCTCGTCGAGAGCATCCGCCGCTTCCCCGACCAGGCGTCGCTGGCCAGGCGCATCGAGGCGGCCGGCTTCGCGTCGGTGCGGGTGCGCAACCTGTCGGGCGGCATCGCGGCGATCCATTCCGGCTGGCGGGTCTAGGCGTTGTTCCGGCTGATCCGCAATCTGCTCCGCCTCTTGGTGATCGCGCGCACGCTGGCGCGCCACAACGCGATCCCCGAGGCATTCTCCGACATCGCGCCCGGCTTCACCTTCCTGTGGCGCGTCGTCGCGAGGAAGAACGTGCACGGCCGCGAGGGCCAGCGGCTGGCCGCCGCGCTGGCGGAGCTGGGGCCGACCTTCATCAAGCTGGGGCAGATGCTGTCCACCCGCTCCGACGTGGTGGGCGAGCGGATGGCGGCCGACCTCGCCGAGCTGCAGGACAAGCTGCCGCCCTTCCCCGGCGCCCAGGCCCGCGCCATCGTCGAGGCCGAGCTGGAGCAGCCCATCGCGGCGCTGTTCGCCAGCTTCGACGAGGTGCCGGTGGCCGCCGCCTCGATCGCGCAGGTGCACTTCGCCGTCACCACCGAAGGCGAGCCGGTGGCGGTCAAGGTGCTGCGCCCGAACATCGAGCGCGCCTTCGAGCGCGACATCGACCTGTTCTTCTGGCTGGCCGAGTGGGCCCAGCGCGTGCTGCCGAAGCTGAAGCGGCTGAAGCCGGTGGAGGTGGTGGACACCTTCGCCCGCACGTCCCGCCTGGAGATGGACCTGCGCATGGAGGCCGCCGCGGCGTCCGAGCTGCGCGACAACTTCGCCGGCGACCAGACCTTCCTCATCCCCAAGGTCAACTGGGACCGCACCGCCCAGCGCGTGCTGACGCTCCAGCGCATCGTCGGCTTCAAGGTGGACGAGGTGGAGAAGATCATCGCCGCCGGCTACGACCGCGACGAGATCCTGGCCAAGGCCTCGGCCTCCTTCTTCAATCAGGTGTTCCGCGACGGCTTCTTCCACGCCGACCTGCACCCGGGCAACCTGTTCGTGATCGAGGACGGCAACATCGCCGCCGTCGACTTCGGCATCATGGGGCGTCTGGACCGGGCGACGCGCACCTACCTCGCCGACATGCTGATCGGCTTCCTGACCGGCGATTACCGCCGGGTGGCGATGGTGCATTTCCAGGCCGGCTACGTGCCGGCGCACCAGTCCATCGAGCTGTTCACCCAGGCCTGCCGCGCCATCGGCGAGCCGTTGCAGGACAAGCCGCTGAACGAGATCTCGGTCGGCCGGCTGCTGGCCCAGCTGTTCGCGGTGACCGAGCAGTTCGACATGGAGACGCAGCCGCAGCTGCTGCTGCTTCAGAAGAGCATGCTGACCGCCGAGGGCGTCGGGCGCATCCTGAACCCCAGCATCAACATGTGGGAGCTGGCGCGCCCGTTGATCGAGGACTGGATGCGCGAGAACCGCGGCCCGGAGGCGCAGATCCTCGACGCCGGCGAGGCGGCGGTGCGCACCATCCGCCGCCTGCCCATGCTGGTCCGCGACGCCGAGCGGGTGGCCACGCAGATCGCCGACGCCGGCCTGCGCCTGCACCCGCAGACCACGCGCCACCTGATCGAGTCCTGGAACCGCCGCCGCACCTCCGACCGCGTCGCGCTGTGGGCCATCGTCGCGCTGCTGGCCTTCCTGGCGGTGGAACTGGCGCGGCTGTAGCGCCTCACTTGCCCGCGCCCTTGACCCTCCCCCTGCCCGGGGGCAGAGTCGAGGTTCCATCCGGGATCCCGCAGGGGCGGCCATGGCCTACGACATCCTCAACGCGATGCTGACCGCCAAGCACGTGGACGACTATCAGGCGTCCCGCACGGTGGAGCGCACACCGCCGCCGGTGGTCACCCTGGCGCGCGACCACGGCGCCGGCGGCGAGGAGATCGCCGCCAGGGTGGCCGGGCAACTGGGCGTGCGCGCCTACGACAAGGAAATCCTGGAGGCGGTCGTCAAGCAGGCGACCAGCGACCCGCAGCTGATGCGCCAGCTCGACGAGAAGCTGCCAGAGCGGGCCGGCATGTTCCTCTACGCCAGCCTGATGGGCCTGACCGACCCGCTGAACGAGTACCAGCGGCTGCTGACCCGCGTGGTCAACGGCGTGGCGTTCCAGGGCGGGGTGATCCTCGGCCGCGGCGCGCATCTGCTGCTGCGCGGCCAGCTGCGCTTCCGCGTGCGCGTCGTCGGGTCGGAGGACGTGTGCGCGCTGCGGCTGGCCGGCGGCGATCCCGCCGCCGTCCCGGCGAAGCTGGAGGAGGTGCGCACGGTCAACGCCGCGCGCGAGCGCTTCTTCAAGGAGACGTTCCAGCTCTCCAACCACGACGCCCTGCAGTACGACCTGATCGTCAACACCGACCGCTTCACCGACCTGGACGAGGTCGCCGACCTGATCGTCCAGGCCTACAGGGCGCACCGGCGTTAGGCGGCCGCCGTAACCACCTGTTCACGATGATCCGCTAAACATGCGAATCCGCCGCCACGGCGGGCACCGTGTGACCGGGTTGGGAATCGAACGGATGGAACGCCGTCAGATCGGTTTGAGGGCGATGGTGGCGCTGACCTGCGCCGCCCTGGTGATCGGCGTGTCGGTGATCCTCGCCGCGCTCACCGAGGTCCGCTCGCGCGAACGCCTGGAGGACGAGGTCGGCCGCTCCCTGGCCGAGATCGCCGGGCAGCTCGCCGACAAGCTCGACCGCTCCATGTGGGCGCGCTCCAGCGAGGTCGGGGTGCTGACGCAGCTCGTCGCCCGGCGCGAGGCGGCGAACCCGGTCGAGATGCGCCGGCTGCTGGACGAGTTCCAGGCGGCGTTCCCCACCGTGTCGTGGATGGGCTTCACCGATCCGAAGGGCCGCGTGCTGGCCGCCACCGGCGGCATCCTGCAGGGCGAGGACATCTCCCGCCGCCCGGTCTACATGAACGCGCGCGACGGCATGTTCATCGGCGACGTGCACGACGCCGTGCTGCTGGCCAAGCTGCTGCCGAATCCCAGCGGCGAGCCCATGAAGTTCGTCGACATCTCGGCGCCGGTGCACGACGCCGACGGCCGCCTGCTCGGCGTGCTCGCCGCGCACCTGAGCTGGGAGTGGATGCAGGACACCGAGCGCTCGCTGATGGAGGCGCTGCGCGGGCGCGAGGAGCTGACCCTGCACGTGGTCGCCGCCGACAGGACCGCCCTGGTCGGCCCCAAGGCAACGATCGGCTCCCGCCTCGACCTCGAGTCGGTCCGCCGCGCGCAGGCCGGCCGCGGCAGCGGCTGGCTGGTCGAGACCTGGCCGGACGGCCGGAGCGCGCTGACCGGCTACGCCTTCGGCAAGGGGGTGAACGACTACAAGGGGCTGGGCTGGACGGTGCTCGCCCGCCAGCCGCTCGACGTCGCCTTCGCCGCCGCCGACGCGCAGACCCGCGAGACGGTGGCGGCCGGCGCGGTCATGGCCCTGGTGTTCAGCGCTCTGGGCTGGGTCGCCGCGCGCCGGATCACCCGGCCGCTGCACCGCATCGCCAAGGCGGCCGAGCGCATCCGCGACGGCGAATGGAGCCACCGCATCCCGACGCTCGGCGGCACCCGCGAGATCCGCTCGCTGGCCGCCTCGCTGAACGACCTGGTGGAGAGCCTGACCAACCAGCGCACGGCGCTGACGCGGATGGAGGACATCGCCTACCAGGACCGCCTGACCACCCTGCCCAACCGCCGCTTCTTCGAGCAGTACCTGGAGGCCGCCACGGTGAGCGGCGGCGCCGGAGGCAGCGCGCTGACCTTCCTGTACATCGACCTGGACGGCTTCAAGCCGGTGAACGACCGCCTCGGCCACGACGCCGGGGACGCGGTGCTGCGGCAGGTCGGCGTGCGGCTCGCCGCGTGCTTCCGCGGCGACGACGTGGTGGCGCGGCTGGGCGGCGACGAGTTCGCCGCGGTGCTGGTCGGCGCGCCCGGCGACTCCGCCGCGCCGGACGCGGAGGCGCTGGCCGCGCGCATCATCGCCGCCGTCAACGAGCCGATCGCCGTGCCCGGCGACCGCGTGCGGGTGGGCTGCTCCATCGGCATCGCGCGCTGGCCGGCCGACGGCAAGGACCTGGCGAGCGCCATGCGGTGCGCCGACGAGGCGCTCTACGCCGCCAAGCGCGCCGGCAAGAACCGCGCGGTGGTCTGGGGTGCCGACGCCGCCGCGGAATGACGGGAGCTACTCCCGCCACCACGTCTCGGTCATCGCGCCGTACACCGGGGTGAGCGGCGGGCGCTGCACGCCGCTCCAGCGGGCGATGCGGTCGACGGGGGAGTGGAACAGCGGCACCATGTAGAAGCCCCACAGCAGCACCCGGTCCAGCGCCTTGACGCGCGCCTCCAGCTCCGGCCGGGTGCGGGCCGAGGCGATGGAGGCGGCAAGCGCGTCCACCGCCGGGTCCTTGATGCCGGCGTAGTTGCGGGTGCCCGGCGTGTCCGCCGCCTTGGAGCCGTAGTAGTAGACCTGTTCGTTGCCCGGCGACAGCGTCGACGACCACCAGCGCGACACCACGTCGTAGTCGTACTCGTCCAGCCGCGCCTGGAACTGCGCGCTGTCCACCGTGCGCACCTTGGCGGTGATCCCCAGCCGCTCCAGCCCGCGGGCGAACTCCAGCGCCGGGCGCTCGTCGGCCGGGTCGCCGAGCAGGATCTCGAAGACGAAGGGCCGCCCGGCGCCGTTCAGCAGCTTGCCGTTCTGGATCGTCCAGCCGGCCTCGGCGAGCAGGCGCAGCGCCTCGCGCTGGTTGGCGCGGCTGGCGTAGGGGCCGCTGCCGTCGGTCTGCGGCAGGGTGAAGGCGGTGGTGAACACCTCCGGCGGCAGGATCGGGCGGAACGGTTCCAGCACCTTCAGCTCGTCCGGCCCGGGCAGCCCGGTCGCCGCCAGCGCCGAGTTCGGGTAGAAGCTCGCCGTCCGCTTCAGCGCGCCGTGGTAGTGGGTGCGGTTGATCCACGCGAAGTCCACCGCGTAGCCCAGCGCCTGCCGCACCTTGCGGTCGCGGAACAGCGGCCGGCGGGCGTTGAGGATGAAGCCGCGCGCGTACTCCGGCCGGCCGGTCGCCAGCTCCTCCAGGACGATCTTCCCCGCGCGCAGCGCCGGCCCCTCGTAGCCGGTGGCCCACTTGCCGGGCTCCGACTCGCGCCGCACGTCGGCTTGGCCCGCCTTGAACGCCTCCAGCGCCACCGTGTCGTCGCGGTAGTAGTCGTAGACCAGCGCGTCGAAATTGTTCTGCCCGCGCCGCACCGGCAGATCGCGGCCCCAGTAGTCGGCCGCCCGCTCATAGACGATGCGGCGCCCCGGCTCGACCTGCCTGATGCGGTACGGGCCGCTGCCCGGCGGCGGGTCCAGCGTCGTGCGGTCGAAGGTGCGGCCCTGCCACCATGCCTTCTGCTGCACGCCCAAGAGGCCCATCAGCATGGGCATCTCGCGGTCGATGCCGCCGTCCGGCTCGCGCAGGAAGGCGAAGCGGACGGTGCGCCCGTCCAGCTTCTCGGCCAGCGCCACCTTGGCGTAGAACAGCCGGCGGTTCGGCGTGCCGTACTGCCGCTGCACCTCGTAGGAGAACAGCACGTCGTCGGCGGTCACCGGCGTGCCGTCGTGCCAGCGCGCCTTCGGGTTCAGGCGGAACACCACCGAGGAGCGGTCGTCCGGCACCTCCACGCTCTCCGCCAGCAGGCCGTAGAGCGAGAACGGCTCGTCCTGCGCGCGGGCCAGCAGCGTCTCGTACACGGCGCTCAGGCCCGAGGGCGGGATGCCCTTGACGATGTACGGGTTCAGCGTGTCGAAGGTGCCGACCACCGCCTGGCGCAGCGTGCCGCCGCGCGACGCGTCGGGGTTGACGTAGTCGTAGTGCTTGAAGCCCGCCGGGTACTTGAGATCGCCGTGCATGGCGATGCCGTGGGCGGGCTCGGCCGCGGCCGGCAGGGCGGAGGCGACGAGGATCAGGGCGGCAAGGATAGTTCGCATGGCACACCGACTGTCGCAGTGCAGCAAAATTTGCGCAAGCACCTTGGACTCCGCGGATGATCCGCCTAAACTCCGCCGCCATGGGCGCCGGGGACATAGGCCTTTCGGCCGGTCATCCCGGGCAATACAAAGACAAGGGACCGTTCTATGGATCTGAGCAAGGTTCCGGCGGGCAAGGCGCCGCCGTGGGACGTGAACGTGGTCATCGAGATCCCGTTGCGCGGTGAGCCGGTCAAGTACGAAGTCGACAAGGATTCGGGTGCCGTCTTCGTCGACCGCTTCATGCACACGGCGATGTACTACCCCTGCAACTACGGCTTCATCCCGCACACGCTGTCGGGCGACGGCGACCCGGTGGACGTCTGCGTCATCGGCCGCCACTCGGTGATCCCCGGCGCGGTCCTGCGCTCGCGCCCGATCGGCGTGCTGATCATGGAGGACGAGGCCGGCCTGGACGAGAAGCTGCTTGCCGTTCCGGTGGACAAGCTGCACCCGTTCTACAGCGACGTGAAGAACTACTCCGACCTGCCGTCGATCCTGACCGAGCAGATCGCCCACTTCTTCCAGCACTACAAGGACCTGGAGAAGGGCAAGTGGGTGAAGATCATCCGCTGGGGCGACGCCGAGGAGGCCGCGCGTCTGGTCGTCGAGGGGCTGGAGCGCGCCGTCGCCGAGAACAAGGGCAAGCCGGGGCCCGTGGTCTGATGAGCCCCGCGGCGACCCGGGTGAGCGTCGTCGAAGGCGACCTCACGCGGGTCGCCGTGGACGCGGTCGTCAACGCCGCCAACAGCGCCCTGAAGCGCGGCGGCGGCGTCGACGGCGCGATCCACGCCGCCGCCGGCCCCGGGCTGCAGGCCGAGCTGGACCAGATCGGCGGCTGCCCGACCGGCGAGTGCCGGATCACCCGCGGCCACCGCCTGCCCGCCCCGTGGATCATCCACGCCGTCGGCCCAGTGTGGCGCGGCGGCGCGGCGAACGAGGATTCCCTGCTGGAATCCTGCTACCGCACCGCCTTCGCGCTCGCCCGCCGGCACGGCCTGGCGAGCCTCGCCTTCCCGGCGATCAGCACGGGCATCTACGGCTTTCCCAAGGACCGCGCGGTGCGCATCGCCGTGGCCGCGGCGCTGGACGAGCTGTCCAGGGACGACGCGGTCGCCGACGTGCGCTTCGTCTGCTTCGACGCGGAGACGGCGGCGCTGTACCGGGCGGAGCTGGCCGGGCGCTGAACCCCCGCGCTCAGTGCGTCTGCTGCACCCGGCTGAGATCCTCGGTGAGGGTGTCGAGACAGCGGATCAGCTTGGCTTCGTCCTTGCGCTCGATCTGCCCCCGGCGCTGGGCGAGATGCAGGGCCGCTTGCGCCTCTTCCAGGCAGTCCAGCGTGTGGCGCAGGTAGTCGTGATCCATCCGTCGATCCCCCTTTGCTATATGCCTTCAGGGCGCAAACAGGGGACGTGGGAGAAGCGTTCCACGAAAAACCTTTGCGATTCATCCATTCCGCTTGAACAACAATTGCTTTGGATCAAGGCTTTCCGCAACGGATTGCGACTGATTCACACTGTCGCACCCGGCCGCAAAAACGGCTAGGATTCGTGTGCAGCGCAACATGAGCGGCGTTTGGTCGCGTTTACGGGGGTATGGTATCGGGTCCACCCCTGTTGCCGCATCCGTCAACCCGCTTACCCACGCCAGATCGGAACCGGTCATGACCGTTCGCAACCTCGACCGCATGTTCAAGCCCGCCTCCATCGCGCTGGTCGGGGCCAGCCGCAAGGCGGGCACGATCGGCGCGCTGGTGGCGCGCAACCTGTTCCACGCCGGCTTCGACGGCCCGATCATGCCGGTGAGCCCCACCGAACGCGCGGTCGAGGGGGTGCTGACCTACAAGACCATCGCCGACCTGCCGATCACCCCCGACCTCGCGGTGATCTGCAACCCGGCCGACCAGGTGCCCGGCATCCTGGAGCAGCTCGGCCAGAAGGGCACCAAGGCGGCGATGGTGCTCTCCGGCGGCTTCACGCCGGAGCAGATGCGGAAGGTCTACGAGGCGGCCAGCCCGCACCTGATCCGCCTGCTCGGCCCCAACAGCCTGGGCGCCATGGTGCCGGGGCGCGGGCTGAACGCCAGCTTCGGCCCGGTGTCGCCGAAGAAGGGCGACGTGGCGCTGGTGGCGCAGTCGTCGATGGTGGTGACCTCCATCGTCGATTGGGCGACGGCGCGCGGCATCGGCTTCTCGCACCTGATCTCGCTGGGCGAGAAGGCGGACGTCGATTTCGGCGACCTGCTGGACTATCTGGCCGCCGACGGCGGGGTGCGGGCCATCCTGCTGTACATCGAATCGATCAACGACGCGCGCAAGTTCATGTCGGCCGCCCGCTCGGCCGCCCGCCAGAAGCCGGTCATCGTCATCAAGGCCGGCCGCTCGGAGGAGGCGATCGAGGCCGCCAGCTCACACACCGGGGCGCTCGCGGTGTCGGACGCCGTCTACGACGCCGCCTTCCGCCGCGCCGGCCTGCTGCGCGTCGATGAGCTGGACGAGCTGTTCGACGCGGTGAACACGCTGGCCACCGGCGTGCCGGCGATCTCCGGCGACCGGCTGATGATCCTGACCAACGGCGGCGGCATGGGCGTGATGGCCACCGACAGCCTGGTCAAGGCCGGCGGCCGGCTGGCCGCGCTGTCGGAGGAGACGCAGGCCAAGCTGGACGCGGCGCTCGGCGCCTCCACGGCGCCGCGCGGCAACCCGCTGCGCATCGGCGCCGACGCGCCGCCCAAGCGTTACGCCGACGCGCTGGAGGCGCTGCTCGCCGACACCGGCAACGACGCCATCCTGGTGCTGAACTGCCCGAACGCCACCACCGATTCGACGGCGGTGGCGCAGGCCGTCGTCGAGACGATCCACAAGGCGACCGGCCGCCGCCACCCGGTGCTGACCAGCTGGCTGGGCGACACCTCGGCCGCCGAGGCGCGCCGGCGCTTCGCCGGCAACCGCGTCCCCACCTACGACACGCCGAGCCACGCGGTGAAGGCGTTCATGCACCTGGTCGAGTACCGGCGGAACCAGGAACTGCTGATGGAGACGCCGCCGTCGGTGCCGAACGACTTCGCGCCGGACGGCATCATGGTGCGCAAGATCATCGCCCGCGCCATCGCCGAGAAGCGCGACTGGCTGACCGAGTACGAGGCCAAGCGCGTGCTCGCCGCCTACAACATCCCGGTGGTCGACACCCGCCGCGCCGAGACGCCGGAGGAGGCCGCGCGCTGCGCCGAGGCGATCGGCGGCCCGGTGGCGCTGAAGATCCTGTCGCCGGACATCTCGCACAAGTCGGACGTCGGCGGGGTGGCGCTGCACCTGACCGACGGTTCGGAAGTGCGCGTCGAGGCCGAGGCGATGCTGGCCCGCGTGCGCGCGCTCGCCCCCGACGCCGCCATCGAGGGCTTCACCGTGCAGGAGATGGCGGTCCGCCCCGACGCCTACGAACTCATCGTCGGCATGACCGAGAACGAGCTGTTCGGCCCGGTCCTGCTGTTCGGCGAGGGCGGCATCGGGGTGGAGGTGGTGGAGGACTACGCGCTGGCGCTGCCGCCCCTGAACATGCGCCTCGCCACCGAGCTGATGGGGCGCACGCGCATCTGGCGGCGGCTGCAGGGCTACCGCTCGATGAAGGCGGTGGACATCGACGCGGTGGCGCTGACGCTCAACAAGATCTCGCAGCTGATCGTCGATTTCCCGGAGATCGCCGAGCTGGACGTCAACCCGCTGCTCGCCGACCACGAGGGGGTGCTGGCGCTCGACGCCGCGATCCGCATCGCGGTGCCGGAGCTGCCGGGCGCCAAGCGCCTCGCCATCCGCCCCTACCCGAAGTCGCTGGAGGGCGACATCCGGATCAAGGACGGCCGGCAGTTCTTCGTCCGCCCGATCCTGCCGGAGGACGAGCCGCTGGTGCACCACATGGTCGCCAACCAGACGCCGGAGGATCTGCGGCTGCGCTTCTTCGCGCCTCTCAAACGGCTGTCGCATCAGGCGGCGGCGCGGCTGACGCAGATCGACTACGACCGCGAGATGGGCCTGGTCGCCGTCGGCCCCGACCCGGAGACCGGCAAGACCATCATGTACGGCGTGGTCCGCATCACCGCCGACCCCGACAACCAGCGCGCCGAGTACGCGGTGATGGTGCGCTCGGACATGAAGGGCCAGGGGCTGGGATTCCTGCTGATGAGCAAGATCCTCGACTACGCCCGCTCGCGCGGCATCAAGGAGGTGTACGGCGAGGTGCTGCGCGAGAACACCAACATGCTCGGCATGTGCCGGGCGCTGGGCTTCGTGCGCAAGGAGAACCTCGACGAGCCGGGCGTGGTGGAGGTGAAGATCGACCTGGAGAAGGCGCGGGCGGCGGTGTGAGGTATTGCCCCCACCCCAACCCTCTCCCGCTTCGCAGGGGAGGGAGCCTTATTCCCCTCCCCTGCGAAGCGGGAGAGGGGTCAGGGGTGGGGGCACGTGTCCCGCGGAAAGCGCTTCCACCCGCCGCTTGAACTCCTCCCACACGTGCGCCGGCGGCCCCTCGGCCGGGCCGGAGCCGCTCTCCGGCATCGGCTGCTCGAACGCCGCGAGCTGGCGGTCGAAGGAGTTTCCCGGCCGCCACATGTAGACCACCGTCTCGTTCTCGACATACCAGCCGGTCAGGAAGCGGTCGGCGAGACGGCGGTAGACCACGTCCTCATAGAAGCGGAACGGCGGGAAGCCCCCCAGCCGCTCATGCGCCGCCTTGCGGATGCCGAGCGTCAGGGACGAGGCCGCGGAGACGCCGGGGATCCAGCTCGGGTGGATCGGCCGGCTGGTCTGGAAGCGGGTGCTGACGAAGTCGATCTCCGGCCGCTGCGCGAAGGCGGCGGCGACCGCCGCGAGGTGCGGCGCCAGGTACACGTCGTCGGAATCGAGGAAACACAGGATATCGTGCACCGCCGCGTCCACACCGGTGTTGCGCGCCGCTCCGGCCCCCTGGTTCGCGGCGTGGCGGACGACGCGCACCGGACAGTCGGGGGTGGCGAACGCCTCGGCCAGAACCGCCGTGGCGTCGCTGGAGGCGTCGTCCACGACGACCACCTCGGCCGTCACCGGCCACTCCGTCCCCGCCGCGAAGGCCACCGCCAGCCGGACGCTGGCGATCGCCTTGCCGATGCAGGACGCCGCGTCGTAGGCGGGGATGATGACGGAGATGGCGGTGCCGGATGTCAGACCAAGCCCTCCAGCACCCGATCCGGCGGCTTGTGGCCGTCGATGAAGGTCTTGATGTTGACGATGACCTTCTCGCCCATGTCGATGCGGCCCTCGATGGTGGCCGAGCCCATGTGCGGCAGCAGCACCACGTTGTCGAGCTTGATCAGCTTCGGGTTCACCGCCGGCTCGTGCTCGAACACGTCCAGCCCGGCGCCGGCCAGCTCGCCCTTCGCCAGCATGCGGGTCAGCGCGTTCTCGTCGATCACCTCGCCGCGCGAGGTGTTGACGATGTAGCAGTGCGGCCGCAGCAGCTTCAGCCGGCGCTCGGACAGCAGGTGGTAGGTGGCCGGCGTGTGCGGGCAGTTGATCGAGATGACGTCCATCCGCGAGAGCATCTGGTCCAGGCTCTCCCAGTAGGTCGCCTCCAGCTCGTTCTCGATGTCCGGGTGCAGGCGGCGGCGGTTGTGGTAATGGATCGACATGCCGAAGGCGCGCGCGCGCCGCGCCACCGCCTGGCCGATGCGGCCCATGCCCAGGATGCCCAGCCGCTTGCCCCAGATGCGGTGGCCGAGCATGGTTGTCGGCCCCCAGCCCTTCCACTGGCCGGAGCGCACCAGACGCTCGCCCTCGGCGAGGCGCCGCGCCACGGCGAGGATCAGCGCCATGGTCATGTCGGCGGTGTCCTCGGTGAGGACCCCCGGCGTGTTGGTGACGACGATGCCGCGCTCGCGCGCCGCCTTGTTGTCGATGTGGTCGACGCCGGTGCCGAAGGAGGCGATCAATTTCAACTGAGGCCCCGCCGCCTCGATGACGGCGCGGTCGATGCGGTCGGTCACCGTCGGCACCAGCACGTCGGCCAGCCTGACGGCGTCGATGAGCTGCTGCTGCGTCATCGGGTCGTCGTCGGGGCTCAACCGGGTGTCGAACAGCTCCATCATCCGGGTCTCGATGACGTCCGGCAGCTTGCGCGTGACGACGACCAGCGGCTTCTTGTGTTCGGGCATCGAACGGACGCTCCCCCCTGATTCTGTGTCTGGCATAGCAGGCCCCGCGCCGCGCTGTCCAGACGCGCCGCCGTCGCAGTCGCCTGTGACGAACGCACGTGCGGCCCGCGGTGGCCTTGCCCCGACGAGTTACCCCTAACTATAGTGGCCCCCGAAACAGCCACCGACCCGCTTTTCCCGCCCCTGCCGAGGCCCGCCCGATGCCGTCCGGACGTCTGCTGCCCACCGCCGCGCTGCTGCTGGCCATGCTGGCCGGCGGTCTGCCCGCACCGGCGCAGGCGCGCGAGAAGAACCCGACGCAGGTCACCGGCCTGCCGGTGCCGCGCTTCGTCACGCTGCGCTCCGGCGAGGTGAACCTGCGCACCGGCCCCGGCGTGCGCTACCCGGTGGAGTGGGTGTTCACCCGCAAGGAAATGCCGGTGGAGATCACCGCGGAATTCGACACCTGGCGCCGCATCCGCGACTGGGAGGGCAGCGAGGGCTGGGTGCACCAGAGCATGCTCTCCGGCAAGCGCGGCGTGATCATCAAGGGCGAGCAGCGCGCCGTCCGCAAGGAGCCCGCCACCGACGCCGCCACCGTGGCCCGCGCCCAGCCCGGCGTGATGGGCTGGCTGTCCAAGTGCAAGGGCGAGTGGTGCCAGGTCGACCTCAAGGGCTACAAGGGCTGGCTGAAGCGCGGCGACGTCTGGGGCGTCTACCCGGACGAGAAGTTCGAGTAGCGGCCCCCTCGCATTCCGTGAATCTTTCATGACGCCCGCCCCGCCGCCCGCGGGATGGTGTAGAGGTACGTCATGACCCCGCCGCTGCCGCTCCGCTCCCGCCTCGCCGCCACGCTGGCGCTGCTGCCGGCCGCCGTCTGGCTGGCGGCTGCGGCGCTGACCGACCAGCCGCTGCTTCCCCTCGGCCTCGTCGCCCTGCTCGCCGCCGTGGCCGGCGTCGGGCTGCTGCTGCGCCAGCACCGCCGCGACCTCACGGTTCTCGCCGACAGCGTCGCCCAAGGCGCCGAGGACGAGGAGGAGCTCGCCTCCCCCGCCGCGCACGAGCTGGCCACCGCGATCTCCAGCCTGCGCCGCACGCTGAGCGACGACGCGGCCGAGGCGCAGGCCCAGCTGGAAGCCGACGAGGCGATCCTGGAGGCGCTGCACGATCCGCTGGTGCTGATCGACGCCGAGCGTCAGGTGGCGCGCGCCAACGCCGCCGCCCGCGCCCTGTTCGGCGACAAGGTGGCCGGCCGCGACCTCGCCGCCAGCGTGCGCAACCCCACCGTCCTGGAGGCGGTGGACGCCGTGCTGGCCGGCGGCGCCTCCCGCATCGTCGAGTTCGCGCAGCCGGTGCCGGTGGAGCGCACCTTCGAGGTGCGCGTCACCCCCTTCCAGCGCCGCGCCCCCGGTTCGCCGCGCATGGCGATCCTGACGCTGCACGACATCACGACGATCCGCCGCACCGAGCAGATGCGGGCCGACTTCATCGCCAACGCCAGCCACGAGCTGCGCACGCCGCTGTCCTCGCTGCTGGGCTTCATCGAGACGCTGCGCGGGCCGGCGCGCGACGACCTGGAGGCGCACGAGCGCTTCCTCGGCATCATGCACGACCAGGCGAGCCGGATGAGCCGGCTGGTCAACGACCTGCTCTCGCTCTCGCGCATCGAGCTGGACGAGCACATGCCGCCCGCCGGCCAGGTGGACGTGCCGGCCTGCATCCAGGGCGTCCTCGACTCGCTGGAGCTGAAGGCCGCCGCGCGCCGCATCGCGCTGCGGCTGGAGACGCCGGACGGCCTGCCCGCGGCGGTCGGCGACGAGGATCAGCTGACCCAGGTGTTCAGCAACCTGATCAGCAACGCGGTCAAGTACACCCGCCCCGACACCGAGATCACCGTGACCATCGCGCTGTCCGACACCGCGGCGGCCGGCCCGGCCCCGGCCGCGCCGGCCCGCCGGGCGCCGCCCGGCCGCTCGCTGGCGGTGGCGGTGATCGACCGCGGCGAAGGCATCCCGCGCCAGCACCTGCCCCGCCTGACCGAGCGCTTCTACCGCGTCGACGCCGCCCGCTCGCGCGCCATGGGCGGCACCGGGCTGGGGCTGGCGATCGTCAAGCACATCGTCAACCGCCACCGCGGTCGCCTGACCATCGACAGCGAAGTCGGCACGGGCACCACCTTCACCGTCTATCTGCCGGTCGCGGCCCCCGTTGGCGTTGCGGCGGCGCAGCCGGCGAAGCAGCGCCGGGCGGGGGATGCGGCCTGACCCCTCCCCCAGCCCCGCTGGGGGAGGAAGGGGCCCGCGCCGCAGGCGTGGGAAGGTGGGGGCAACGGCGTAAGCGGCAAGCGTCGATTCTCGTGCACGCCGCTGCCCCCACCCACCCCTCCCCCGCCGGAGGCGGGGGAGGGCATCACCATGACAACTCCATGTCGGTCGTCACAAAACAGTCATCAAACCGCAATACTCCGGTCTCCGTCCCCCGCTAACGTCCCGCCCGACCGCATCGAGGCGTGAAAGCAGGGCCCATGTCCGGTGAGCACATCGTCCGCTCCTTCGAGCAGGAGCTTCAGCGCATTTCCAACCTCGTCACCCAGATGGGCGGCGTGGCCGAGGCGCAGGTCGCCGCCGCCGTCAAGGCGGTCGCCAAGCGCGACGTCGCCCTGGCCGCACAGGTGACCCAGGCCGACCAGCGCCTCGACGAGTACGAGCGCGAGATCGACGCCGAGGCGTTCCGCCTGCTGGCGCTGCGCCAGCCGATGGCGCAGGACCTGCGCGAGATCGTCTCGGCGCTCAAGATCGCCGCCGACCTGGAGCGCATCGGCGACTACGCCGCCAACATCGCCAAGCGCTCGCTGGCGCTGGCGCAGGTGCCGGTGGTGCGGCCGGTGGTCGGCATCCCGCGCATGGGCAAGCTGGTCGAGGGCATCCTGAAGGACGTGCTGGACGCCTACACCGAGCGCGACGTCGCCAAGGCGGTCTCCGCCTGGGAGCGCGACCAGGAACTGGACGACCTTTACACCAGCCTGTTCCGCGAGGTCCTCACCGACATGATGGAGGACCCGCGCAACATCACCCCGTGCACGCACCTTCTGTTCATGGCAAAGAATCTGGAGCGCATCGGCGATCACGCGACCAACGTGGCGGAGACCATCCACTTCCTGGTGGTGGGCGAGCCGCTGGCGGGTGAGCGCCCGAAGAGCGACACCTCGAGCGTCACCGTCGTGGGCGCCGGGGAGACACCGCAGGAGATGGGGAATCCATGAATTCGGCGCTGAAGCCGCTCGTCCTGGTCGTCGAGGACGAAGCCGACATCGTCACCCTGCTGAAGTACAACCTGGAGAAGGAAGGCTTCCGCGTGGTCGCCGCCGGTGACGGCGAGGAGGCCCTGCTGCTGGCCGGCGAGCAGACGCCGCACATCGTGCTGCTGGACTGGATGCTGCCGCTGATGTCGGGCCTGGAGGTCTGCCGCCAGCTGCGCCGCAACCCGAAGACCCGCGACATCCCCATCATCATGCTGACCGCCCGCGGCGAGGAGGGCGACCGCGTGCGCGGCCTCAACTCCGGCGCCGACGACTACCTGACCAAGCCGTTCTCGCCGACCGAACTGGTGGCCCGCATGCGCGCCGTGCTGCGCCGCGCCGCCCCGGCGCTGAACGACGAGACGCTGCGCTTCGGCGACGTGGAGATGGACCTCGCCTCGCACCGGGTGCGCCGCCAGGGCCGCGACGTGCACCTGGGGCCGACCGAGTTCCGCCTGCTGCGCCATTTCCTGCAGCACCCGGGCCGCGTCTTCTCGCGCGAGCAGCTGCTGGACATGGTCTGGGGCCACGACGTCTACGTCGAGCCGCGCACCGTGGACGTGCACATCCGCCGCCTGCGCAAGGCGCTGAACGAGGAGACCGAGGTGGACATCATCCGCACGGTCCGCTCGGCAGGGTATGCGCTGGACGAGAAAGCGGCCTAGATAAGGGGAGTCCCTCCCCTCGTCCCGTGGCCCGGATGATCCGACTCTTCGTAGCGCTCGATTTCCCCGCCGACGTCCGCGCGCGTCTGGCCGGCCTGGCCGGCGGCGTCCCCGGCGCGCGCTGGACCGAATCCGACAACCTCCACCTCACCCTGCGCTTCATCGGCGAGGTGCCGGACGACACCGCGCACGACATCGACGCCGCCCTGGCGGAGATCGCGGCGCCGGGCTTCGACCTCGTGCTCGACGGGGTGGGGATGTACGGCTCCGGCCGCAACGCCCGCGTCCTGTGGGCCGGGGTGGAGCGCAGCGAGGCGCTGTCCCACCTGCAGAGCAAGGTGGAATCCGCGCTGGTGCGCTGCGGCCTGGCCCCGGAGGAGCGCAAGTTCTCTCCGCACGTGACGCTGGCGCGGCTGAAGGACGCGCCCAAGGACCGCCTCGGCCGCTTCCTGGAGGACCGCGGCCTGTTCCGCGCCGGGCCGATGCGCATCGGCCACTTCACGCTGTACCGCAGCCACCTGGGCAAAGGCGGCGCGGTGTATGAGGCGTTGCGGGAGTATGGGTTGGGCTAATCAAGCCCTCCCCCGCCTCCGGCGGGGGCGTGGAGCCGATGCCAAAGGCAACAAGCGCCGAAGGCGGTTGTAGGCGACGCGCGGTCGCCCGACTTGCGGGCGACCGGTGGAGGGGACCCAGGCGAAGCCTGGGGAGGGTGAGGGCTGCGGCTTCGCGGAAACAACTTGCCCCCACCCAACCCTCCCCCTGCGGAGCAGGGGGAGGGCTTTGACGGCACTCACGCCGACCGCGCGATCGACTTGATCGGTCCGCGCGGGTTGCCGGACATCTCGGCGATCTTGCGGTCCTGCTCCTCGATGAAGCCGCGGATCGGGCCGTCGCCGTCCAGGCTGTTCACCAGCTCCGCCGGGACCTTGCGGTTGGAGGTGCGCGCCCCGTCCTCATAGAGGACGTCGAACAGCACGAAGCCGGTGTCGGCGCGCAGGGGTTTCTTCTTGGCCATGGGACCCTCGGAACTCAGGTGTTTTCGGACTCGGCATCGACAACAGGGTCGGTGCCGTCCTGTTCGGCCTTGCGCTTGGCGGCCTCTTCCTCGCGACGCTGGAGCTTTTCCTGCTTCTTCGCCTCTTTGGCGCGGTTGCGCTCGGCGCGCTGTTGATTGTAGTTGGGCTTGAACGCCATGGGACCTTCTCCGGTACGCGGGCAAACGAAAAAGGGGCACCGGACGCCCGGTGCCCCCCTTACCAAGATACACCCGGCTGGGTCAGACGGCCTTAAGGTTCTCGGCCGAGGTCTTGCCACGCTTCGGGTCGCGCTGTTCCTCGTAGGAGACCTTCTGTCCCTCGTTGAGGCCGCGCATGCCGGCGCGCTCGACGGCGGAGATGTGGACGAAGACGTCCGGGCCGCCGTTGTCGGGCTGGATGAAACCATAGCCCTTCGTGCCGTTGAACCACTTCACGGTGCCAGTGGGCATCGCTGTCCTCCAATGATGCGGGGTAGCACCCCACCACCGGCGGGGCGCATCATCTGTATTCCAGGAATCGCAGCGGTCGCAGTGCCCAATGGGCGTAACAGGCCGAACGTCCGAAGCAGAATGACCCGACCAACGTGGGCCTCGCCGACGGCGAAAACAAGCCGAATCCGGCGACCCTGGACTTCCGTTAGAGCGGCACCCCCCGAATCATCCTAGGCAGATCCCCCACAATCCCCATGGCGTGCCGCATCAAAAAACGCTTCACCGGCGGCAGCCGGTTGACCACCGCCATGCCGACGTCGCGCGCCAGCTTGACCGGCCCGAAATTGTTGGAGAACAGGTGCACCAGCCCGTCGCACACCGCCGCCAGCAGCACCGTGTCGAAGCGCCGCCAGCGCT
Source organism: Azospirillum sp. TSO22-1 (assembly GCF_003116015.1). Classification (GTDB taxonomy): domain Bacteria; phylum Pseudomonadota; class Alphaproteobacteria; order Azospirillales; family Azospirillaceae; genus Azospirillum. Next base: position 22,310 of record NZ_LGQZ01000065.1, on the reverse strand, counting down.
GGTAGCGCGCCAGCACGTTCTCGCCGCCGACGTCCAGCCCCAGCCGGTGCGCATCCACGATCACCTCGGCCAGCGCCGCCACGTCGCGCAGGCCCAGGTTCAGCCCCTGCCCGGCGATCGGGTGGATGGCGTGCGCCGACTCGCCGACCAGGGCCAGCCGTTGCGCCACGAAGTCCTCGGCCAGCAGAACCGACAGCGGCCACGCCTCGCGCCGGGTCAGCAGCTCGATCTCGCCCAGGTAGTCGCCGGAGCGGCGGCGCAGCTCCCCGACGAACTCCGCGTCCGACAGCCCGAGGTACATCGGCACCAGCTCGGTCTTCTCGCTCCACACGATCGAGGAGCGGTCACCGGTCATCGGCAGCACGGCGAACGGGCCGTTGGGCAGGAAGTGCTCCACCGCCACGCCGCCATGAGGTTCGGAATGGCGAATGGTGCAGATGATGGCGCTCTGGTCGTAGGCCCAGCGCCGCACCTTGATCCTCGCGCCCTCGCGCGCCAGCGACTTGCGCCCGTCGGCGCCGACCACGAGGCGCGCCTTCACCGTCCGCCCGTCGGCGAGCCGGACCCGCGCTCCGGCGCGGTCGCGCTCCACCGCCACCGCCCGCGCCGGGGCGAGGTGCAGCAGCTCCGGCAATTCGTGCACGCGGGCGAACAGGGCGCGGCGGATGTCCTTGTTGTCGAGGATCCAGCCGAACGGCCGGTTCTCGCCGTCCACCGCGATCTCCCGATGGTCGTAGTGCACGAACAGCGGCGAGAACTGGTCGGCGACGCGGATGTCGAGGATCGGCCCGGCCTGCTCCGCCATGTGGCGCCACACGCCCGCCCCCTCCAGCACCTTCATGGAGGCGTAGGCGATGGCGGTGGTGCGGATGTCGAAGTCGTCGCGCTGGTGGTTCTCCGGGCTGTCCTGGTCGATGCAGACCACCGGCACCTTCGCCGTGGCGAGCGCCGCCGCCATGGTCAGGCCGGCGAGCCCGCCGCCCAGCACCACGACCTCCGTGCTGATCTCCGATTCCGTACCGCGCGCCGAGTCGGTCATGACCGGTGCCGTCCTTCCCTGGCTTGAGACTGTCCGGACGCAACAATCGGCGCTGGGCGCCTGCTTGTCCAGAGGGGGTAGCGACGACGAGTCGCCACTGCACAGAATATGGGCAGACGCCTTGGAATGTGGCAGGCTTGACGCGTGCGGAAGGCGGATTCCCCGGCGCAGAACCTCCGGCACGATTCTTGTAAACGTTGCTTTTTGCGGCCGGGGCGAACACGCTCGGGCTGAATTCGGCACGCGCCGGATCCAGCCGGGCGGGACCGGGCCGGACCATTTTGCTTCAAGGGGAGCCACATGAAACTCGTCATGGCCATCATCAAGCCGTTCAAGCTCGACGAAGTGCGCGAAGCGCTGACGTCGCTCGGCATCCAGGGGCTCACCGTCAGCGAGGTCAAGGGCTTCGGCCGGCAGAAGGGCCAGACCGAGATCTACCGCGGCGCCGAGTATTCGGTGAGCTTCCTGCCCAAGGTGAAGATCGAGGTGGCGGTGTCCGACGACCAGGCCGAGCAGGTCGTCGAGTCGATCCAGAAGGCGGCCAACACCGGCCGCATCGGCGACGGCAAGATCTTCGTCCTGGAGATCGCCCAGGCCGTCCGCATCCGCACCGGCGAGACCAACGCCGAGGCCCTGTAAGGGTTGATGGCCCCCGAAGCGCGCCCTGGGCCCGTGTCCCGTCGTTGCTGACGAGGTTCCGGGGATCCGCTTCGGCCCGGCACCCCTGCCTGAGCACCCGCGGCCCGCTCCGGGCTCGCGGGGCTTTTTGTTTGCTCGAAGGAGCGTTGCGCCTCCACCGCAGGCGCTCTTTTCCGTCATCCCCGCGAAGGCGGGGATCCAGTGCTCGCGTCCGCGAGCCATATGACTCATATCGCCGCTGTCGCGGCTCACGCTGGATCCCCGCCTTCGCGGGGATGACGGCTTGCAAAGATGATGGCCTGCCGCCCAAGCCCAGCCCCACCGTTGTCCCCACCCCTGGCGCCCCCGCCGCCCTTGTACCGCCTTTGTGCCGCCGGTAAACTCCGCGCCCGATCCCCCTTTCGCGCGGACCATCATGACCACGGCCCTTGCCAACGACCGTCTGGACCGGCTGACCGACTACCCGTTCACCCGGCTGGCGGCCCTGCTGTCCGGCATCACGCCGCGCGCCAACGTCGAGCCGACGGTCATGTCCATCGGCGAGCCGCAGCACCAGCCCCCGGCCCTGATCGACGAGGTGCTGCGCGCCAACGCGCATCTCTGGGGCAAGTACCCGCCGGTCGCCGGCACCCCCGACTGGCGCGCCGCCGCCGCCGGCTGGCTGAACCGCCGCTACGCCCTGCCCGCCGGCCTGTTCGACCCGGAGACCTCGGTGCTGCCCGCCGCCGGCACCCGCGAGGCGCTGTTCCAGACCGCGCTGCTCGCCGTGCCGGAGCGCAAGAACGGCCAGATCCCCGCCGTGCTGATGCCCAACCCGTTCTACGCGGTGTACGAGGGCGCCGGGCTGCTGGCCGGCGGCGAGCCGGTGTTCCTGCCCGCGACGCGCGAGACCGGCTTCCTGCCCGACCTGGACGCGCTCGATCCAGAGCTGCTGGCCCGCACCGCGCTGTTCTACCTGTGCACGCCGGCCAACCCGCAGGGGGCCGCCGCCGACGCCGCCTACCTGACGCGCGCCATCACCCTCGCCCGCCGGTACGGCTTCGTCCTGGCGGTGGACGAGTGCTACGCCGAGATCTACCTGGACACGCCGCCGACCGGCGTGCTGGAGGTCGCCGCCACGCTCGACCACGGCGGCGAGCCGTGGGCCAACCTTTTGGTCTTTCACTCCCTGTCCAAGCGCTCGAACGCCGCCGGCCTGCGCTCCGGCTTCGTCGCCGGTGATCCGAACCTGATCGCCAAGTTCAGCCGGCTGCGCAGCTATTCCAACGCCGGCACGCCGCTGCCGCTGCTCGCCGCCTCGGCCGCGCTGTGGCGCGACGAGGCGCACGTGGTGGAGAACCGCGCCGCCTACCGCGCCAAGTTCGACGCGGCGGAGGAGGCGCTGCAGGGCCGCTACGGCTATTACCGGCCGGCCGGCGGCTTCTTCCTGTGGCTCGACGTCGGCGACGGCGAGGCGGCGACGCGCAAGCTGTGGGCCGAGGGCGGCATCCGCGTGCTGCCCGGCGCCTACCTGACCCGCTCGCAGCCCGGCGAGCCAAACGCCGGCGCCCCCTACATCCGCGTGGCCCTGGTGCACGACACCGAGACGATCGCCCGCGCCTGTTCGGCCTTCCCCCGCATCCTCGGGTAAGCACCCCATGGCCAAGCCCCCCACGGCCAAGCCAATGCCCGGCAGCCGCGCCGCCAAGCCCGCCGGCCGGTCGGAACGGCCGCCGCTGCTGTCGCCGAAGGCGCGCGCCTTCGTCGCCGCCCGCGCCAAGGAGCTGGCCGGCTTCGCGCTGGGCTGCCTGGGCCTGCTGCTGTTCGTCGTGCTGGGCAGCTACAACGCCGCCGACCCGTCCTGGAACACCGCCACCGTCGCCAAGGCGCACAACCTGCTGGGCGTGCCCGGCGCCTGGGTGGCCGACATCCTGCGCCAGACGCTGGGCTGGGCGGCCTGGGTGCTGGCCATCGTGCCGCTGGCCTGGGGCTGGCGGCTGGGCAACCAGAAGAGCATCCGCCACCCGCTGTTCCGCCTGATGCTGGCGCTGTGGGGCGTGCTGCTGGCCGCCGTGGCGTTCGAGGGCTACTTCGACATCCAGGTCGGGGTGCACGGCCAGCCCGGCGGCCTCGCCGGCGCCATGCTGATGCAGGCGACGGCGCGCGCGCTGTTCGCCGGCGGCGGGCGCGAGATGATCGGCACCACCGCGGCGGCGCTGGCCGGCCTCACGCTGTTCTTCGCCTTCGGCTTCTCGCTGCGCGAGTGGCTCGGCGGCTTCCGCACCATGGGCGGCCTCGCCGGCAAGGCCGGCACGCTGGCCCGTAGCGGCGCCGGCGAGTTGGGCAAGCGCGGCGCCGAGGCCGCCCGCGCCGCCCGCACCGCCGCCGGCGACATGATGCGCCGCGAGCCGACCCTCGGCCCCGGGGAGCGCGCCGCCCCCGCCGCGCCCACCTTCGACGCACGGGCGTTCGACGCCCCCTCCTTCGACGCGCCGGTCTTCGACGCCCCCGCGTTTGATTCGTCCGCCGGGGACCCGAACGCGTTGCGCGCGCCGCGCCGCGACCTCGTGGAGGAGCGGCCCGCCGAGCCGCCGCCGCGCGCCGTCCCCGTCGTCACCCCGCCCAAGCCCAAGGCGGAGCCCGCCGCCCGCAGGCCCGACCCGCGCCAGCCGGCGCTGCATCTGGAGGCCGGCGAGGGCGACGGCTACGAGCTGCCGCCGCTCGACCTCCTCCAGATGCCCACCCCCGCCATGCGGGCCGAGCAGTTGGACGAGGCCAGCCTGCGCCGCAACGCCGAGGAGTTGGAGCGCGTGCTGTCCGACTTCGGCGTGCGCGGCGAGGTGCAGAAGGTCCACCCCGGCCCCGTGGTCACGCTCTATGAGCTGGAGCCGGCCCCCGGCACCAAGTCCTCCCGCGTCATCGGGCTGGCCGACGACATCGCGCGCTCGATGAGCGCGGTGTCGGTGCGCGTGGCCGTGGTGCCGGGCCGCAACGTCATCGGCATCGAGATGCCGAACGCCAAGCGCGAGACGGTGCTGCTGCGCGAGATCCTGGCGGCCGAGCACTTCGACCGCAACCAGGGCAAGCTGGTGCTGGCGCTGGGCAAGGACATCGGCGGCCAGCCGGTGGTCGCCGACCTCGCCCGCTTCCCGCACCTGCTGGTGGCCGGCACGACGGGCTCCGGCAAGTCGGTGGCGATCAACACGATGATCCTGTCGCTGCTGTACCGGCTGGCACCGGACCGCTGCCGCTTCATCATGATCGACCCGAAGATGCTGGAGCTGTCGGTCTACGAGGGCATCCCGCACCTGCTGACGCCGGTGGTGACCGACCCGAAGAAGGCGGTGGTGGCGCTCAAGTGGACGGTGCGGGAGATGGAGGACCGCTACCGCAACATGTCCAAGCTGGGCGTGCGCAACATCGAGGGCTACAACGCGCGGCTCCGCGAAGCCCGCACCAACGGCGAGTCGCTGACCCGCCGCGTGCAGACCGGCTTCGACCCGGACACCGGCAAGCCGCTGTTCGAGGAGCAGCCGCTCGACCTCAAGGAACTGCCCTACATCGTCGTGATCGTCGACGAGATGGCCGACCTGATGCTGGTCGCCGGCAAGGACATCGAGGCGGCGATCCAGCGCTTGGCGCAGATGGCGCGCGCCGCCGGCATCCACCTGATCATGGCCACCCAGCGCCCCTCGGTGGACGTCATCACCGGCACCATCAAGGCCAACTTCCCGACCCGCATCAGCTTCGCCGTCACCTCGAAGATCGACAGCCGCACCATCCTGGGCGAGCAGGGGGCGGAACAGCTGCTCGGCCAGGGCGACATGCTCTACATGGCCGGCGGCGGCCGCATCACCCGCGTGCATGGCCCCTTCGTCTCCGACAACGAGGTCGAGCACATCGTCAAGTTCCTCAAGGCGCAGGGCGAGCCCAACTACGTCGATGCCATCACCGAGGAGGACGAGGACGGCGTCTTCGAGGACGAGGGCGGATCCGGCGGCGCCAGCGCGACCGGCGACGAGATGTACGACAAGGCGGTCGCCATCGTCTGCCGCGAGCGCAAGGCCTCCACCAGCTTCATCCAGCGCCAGCTGCGCATCGGCTACAACTCGGCCGCCCGCCTGATCGAGCGCATGGAGCAGGAGGGCGTCGTCTCCAAGCCCAACCACGCCGGCAAGCGCGAGGTGCTGGCGCGGAACATCGACGAGTAGGCGGGGAAGCCTGCCTACTCCGCCGCCAGGAGCACCGGGATCGTGCGGTCGGCCGCCATGTGGTCGAGGATCCACTCGCGGGCGAAGCCGGCGAACGCCTCGCCGCCGTCGGACGGGCCGAGACACTGGTAGAGCGCCTGGGCCACCGCGTCGAAGCGGGCATGCCCCGCCGCATGCGCCGCGGCCTCGTCGCAGCCGGCCGACGTCATCATCCGCTCTTCCCAGGCGAAGTGCTTACGGATGAAATAGATCAGTGAGTCGATGGTGTCGGCGATCATATGCTGCGACGCCCGCGTCTCGATTGCCCGCATCACGTCATTAAATAAAAGGAAGATGGTCAGATGTTGCTCGTCGAGGACGGGGTTTCCGGTTCGGTAGCTCTCGCACCAGTGCAGGCGCGCGCCGCGTTCCTTGCCTGACGATCCCATACGACACTCTTATGCGGTACAATACAGCGGGCTGCTTCGCATCCGTACAGTTTCATTTTATCGGCCAACAATCCACCATCCAAACGGCGTGACCGGCCCGGGTGGCCTACTACTTTGGTTCTGGTGCCGGGCCGCTTGCCGGTTCGCCGCGTTTCCGCCACGAATGTCGGGCAGCTATGGAGACATGACGACCGTGCTTCGCCGAATCCTCGCCCCCCTGCTCCTCCTCGCGGCGCTGGCCGCGCCGGCCGCCGCGGCGCCCAGGAGCCACCCGCTGACGGCCGAGGACCGCGCCGTCGTGTCCGAGGCCGAGCAGTACCTGAACGGCATCCGGACGCTGCAGTCGAAGTTCATCCAGGTCGGCCCGGACGGACGGCAGCTCGGCGGCACCTTCTCGTTGTCGCGGCCTGGGCGGATGCGGCTGGAGTACGACCCACCGGTCAAGGACTTCGTGGTCGCCGACGGCACCATCCTCACCTACTGGGACGGCGAGATGGAGCAGCAGTCGAGCACGCCCATCGGCTCGACGCTGGCCGCCTTCATCCTGCGGCCGGACATCCGGCTGTCCGGCGACGTCACCGTGACCAACGTGTTCCGCGGCCAGGGCGCGGTGGAGGTCACGCTGCTGGAGACCAAGGACCCCGGCAAGGGCACGCTGACCCTGGTGTTCGAGGACCGGCCGTTCCAGCTGCGCAAGTGGCGCGTGGTCGACCCCCAGGGCCTGACCACCGAGGTCGCGCTGCTCAACCCCAAGGCCGGCGTGCAGTTCGCCTCGGACTTCTTCTATTTCCGGGAACCGGCGCGCCGGCGCGATATCTTCAAGTAAGAGTGGCTTCAGGTAACGGCCGTAAGCACCTTTTTTTGCCGTCATCCCCGCGAAGGCGGGGATCCAGGGAGAGCCCCGGCAGGGGCGACATGACTCATGTGGCTCGCGGACGCGAGCACTGGATCCCTGCCTTCGCGGGGATGACGGTTTGGGAAGGCGGTTGAGCGCCGACCGCGCTCCCCCATCCTCGTCACCCCACCCGCACCTTCGCGACGAAGTCGTCCAGCCCGCTGCGCAGCGTGTCGGCCAGCGCCGACAGGCTGGCGGCGGCGTCCAGCACCTCGTCGGCAACGCTGCCAGTCTCGGCGGCGGCGGTGCTGACGCCGTCAGTGCTGCTGGCGATGGTGCCGGTGCCGGCGGCGACCTGCTGGATGCTGGCGGCAATGCGCGCCGTCGCCGCCTCCTGCTGCGCCAGCGCGGCGGCGATGCGGGTGGCGATGCCGTCCATGCCGGCAATGGCCGCCTGGATCCCGGCCACCGCGTCCACCGCCGTGGCGGCGATGCTCTGGATCGCGCGCACCTGCTCGCCCACCCGCTCGGTGGCGCTGGCTGTCTGGTTGGCCAGCGTCTTCACCTCCGAGGCGACCACGGCGAAGCCCCTGCCGGCCTCGCCCGCGCGGGCAGCTTCGATCGTCGCGTTCAACGCCAGCAGATTGGTCTGCGCCGCGATGCCGGTGATCAGCTGCACCACCTCGCCGATCTGCGCCGCCGCCGAGGACAGGCCGCCGACCACGCCCTGCGCGGTGCCGGCGTCGGCGACCGCGGCGCGCGCCGCCACCAGCGACTGGTCGGCCTGCCGGTGGATCTCGCCGACCGCCTCCGACAGCTCGTCCGCCGCCTGCGCCACCGTCTGGATGCCGGCCAAAGACTGATGCGACAGCGCCGCCATGTCCACCGAGCGCCGCCCGGTCTCCGCCGCGATGGCGGCCATGCGCCCGGCGTTGCCGTGCATGGCGCGCGACATCGACAGGATGTCGCCCATCACCGAGTCGGCGGTGGTGTTGAAGGCGTAGACGGCGTCCTCCAGCTCGTCGCGGCGGCGCTGCTCGGCCCGGCGCTCGGCGCGCTGCTGCGCCGCCAGCGCCCCGCCCTCCCCGGTCCCCGCGGTGTAGAGCCGCAGCGCCTCGCGCACCACCGGCGCCGCCGGGTCGCCCGCGCCGCCCAGCGCCAGCGCGCCCATCGCTTCCGCCATGCGGTCGGCAGCCCGCGCCTCGGCCCGCAGCCCGCGCCGCACCCAGGCGAGGCGCAGCCGGGCGAACGGCGGCAGCTCCCCAAGGTCGCCCTCGAACGCCCGGCGCGCCTCGGCCAGCGCCGCGCCGCAGCCGGTCCGCAGGGCGGCGGCCAGCCGGTTCTCGACCCCGCGCAGCGCCTCGATGCGCGCCGTCGCCGTCTCGAACCACGCCGCGCTGGCGATGCCCTGGAGGTCGCCGGCCAGCCCGCCGTCGCGCGCCGCCGCCCGCATCCGCTCGAACTCGGCCCGCCCCTTCAGCGCGTCCGCCAGCACCGCCGCCTGGTCCGGCGTGGCGGCGGCGGCAAAGGCGTCGAACGAGCGCTGCTGCGCGGCGATCAACTGAAGCAAGCGGCGGTGCTGCGCCGTGTCGAACCGCCCGGCGGCGAAGCCGGCCGCCGCCGCCGCGCGCTCCTGCCCGGCGAACTCCTTGCCCTGCACGAGGTTGACGTAGGCCACCAGCGCCCGCTGGATGCCGGGATCCGCCACGTCGGTCAGCCCGGACACCACCAGCAGCAGGTCGGCGATCAGGTCGGAGAAGACCGCTGCACAGTCCTTGGGCGCCACCGTCCGCTCGCGCACCCGGCGCCGATGGTCCGGCAGCCCGCCCAGCGCCGCCTGCACCGCCGCGATGTCGGCGAACAGCGTCGGCCGGCCGCTCAGGCGGTCGATGCGGGCGAAGCCGGCGCGCACCGTCTGTTCGTATACGGGGCAATTGCCCGCCTGCTGGGCAAGTTCCGCGGCGAAGGCGCCGCCCTGGCTGCCCAGGAAGACGTTGGACATCCCCCGCTCCTTCTGGAGCTCGTGGATCAGCGCGCCGATGTCGGAGACCAGGTCGGCGATGGCCGCCAGCCTTTGCAGATCGCGCATCCGCTGGTACCGCGTCGCCAGCAGGAACCGTCCGGCCGCGTAGGCCGGCGTGCCGTTTCCGTGCATGCCCGTCTCTCCCTCGTGTCTCGGCAGCCGACGCACCGCAGCAATTCGCATGCCGACGGTGCGCCCGCCCGGCGGAACGGGCATAGTGGCGGCATGACACGGACGCACCCCACGCCGCTGGTCGGCATCCCCGCCTGCGCCCGCCTGATGGGCGACCACCCGTTCCACGTGACGGGCGACAAGTACATCCGCGCGGTGTCCGACGGCGCCGGCGCGCTGCCGCTGCTGATCCCGGCGCTCGGCGATTCGCTGGACCTCGCCGGTCTGCTGGACCGGCTGGACGGCCTGCTGATCACCGGCAGCGCGTCGAACGTGGCGCCGCAGCTCTATGGCGGCCCGCCCAGCGCCGAGGGCACGCTGCACGACCCGGCGCGCGACGCCACCACGCTGCCGCTGATCCGGCTGGCGCTGGAGAAGGGGATGCCGCTGCTCGGCATCTGCCGCGGCTGCCAGGAGCTGAACGTGGCCTTGGGCGGCACGCTGCACCAGCGGGTGCACGAGGTGCCCGGCCTGTCCGACCACCGCGAGGACGACACCGCCCCGGTGGAGGTGCAGTACGGCCCGGCCCATCCGGTGCGGCTGACGCCCGGCGGCCTGCTGGCGCGCCTCGCCGGCCGTGGCGAGGTGACGGTGAATTCGGTGCACGGCCAGGGGATCGACCGCCTGGCGCCCGGCCTGGCGGTGGAGGCGACGGCGCCCGACGGCCTGGTCGAGGCGGTGCGCGTCGAGGGTGCGCCGGCTTTTGCCGCCGCGGTGCAGTGGCACCCGGAGTGGCGCTTCTGGGAAGACCCGTTCTCGGCCGCGCTGTTCGCGGCCTTCGGGAAAGCCGCCGCCGGGCGCGCCCGGCGGCGGTAGATCCTTAGCCGGCCCGCGCGACCTTGCGCAGCAGGTCGATGAGCTGGGCCTGCTCCGCCGGGGAGAGGTCCTTCATCATCCCCTGGTCGTGCGCCTTGATGCGCGGCACCAGATCGCCGAGCAGCTTCTCGCCCTCGTCCGACAGCTTCAGCGCGTAGGAACGGCGGTCGTTCGGCGACGGCGCGCGGACCACGAGGCCGCGCGACTCGAGCCGGTCGATCACCGCCACCATGGTGGAGCGGTCAATGCCCACCGCGGCGCCCAGGTCGGACTGGCTGAGGCCCTCGTTCTCGTGGATCATGATCAGCACGCCGAACTGGCCGGGCGTGATGTCGTGCGGGGCGACGGCGTTCTGGAAGCTCTGGAACACGGCGACCTGCGCCTTGCGCAGGTTGTAGCCGACCAGCTCCGGCAGGGGGCCGAGGCCCAGCTTGCCGTTGCGGCCCGGACGGGCGCGGGTGCGCCGCTCGGCGGGCGCGTTGCCTTCGGTATCGCTCAAGGGGAGGACCACTTATTTTCTATAGGACTCATGTCAGCCGGTAAAATGCAGGCAACGGCTTCATTTGTCAGCAAGAACAGTGCGTACCACCTGCATTGCATAGCGCATATTCGTGATGCGCATTGGTCCGCGGTCGCCGCTCACCCAACCTGATTGCTCAAGAAGTGGCCGTCTCCTCCCCCGGGAGCGGTCGCCCGACCCGCGGTTTCCCCTGCCGCGCCCGGGCTCCCCCACGGAGCTTCCGACGCCCGGTCTCCCCCAGGCCGGGCGTCCTCGTTTCCGGGGTTTGCTTTGGGGTCTTTGCGGCCTTGGCAAGCGGCGGCCGGCCCGGTACCTCTTGGGACCGCAGTTCCGCATGAGGAGAGCCGCCATGGCCTACGCCGTTCCCCTGTGGCCCCAGCCGACGGTCGCCGTCGCCGGCGGCGACCCGTTCCCGGTGCGCCGCATCTACTGCGTCGGCCGCAACTACGCCGCCCACGCCCGCGAGATGGGCGCCGATCCCGACCGCGAGCCGCCGTTCTTCTTCGCCAAGCCGGCCGACGCCGTGGTCGCCGACGGCGCCACCGTGCCCTACCCGCCGCAGACCAAGAACCTGCACCACGAGATCGAGCTGGTCGTCGCCATCGGCAAGGCCGGCGCCGACATCCCGGTGGAGAGCGCGCTGGAGCACGTCTACGGCTACGCCGTCGGCCTCGACCTGACGCGCCGCGACCTGCAGAACGCCGCCAAGAAGGAAGGCAAGCCCTGGGACATGGGCAAGGGCTTCGACGCCTCCGCCCCGTGCGGCACCATCCGCCGCGCCGCCGACATCGGCCACCCCGACAAGGGCGCGGTGACGCTGACCGTCAACGGCGAGCTGCGCCAGAAGGGCGACCTCAACGACCTGATCTGGTCGGTCGCCGAGACGATCTCGTACCTCTCCGGCCTCGTCGAGCTGAAGCCCGGCGACCTGATCTACACCGGCACGCCCGAGGGCGTCGGCCCGGTGGTCACGGGCGACCGGCTGGAGGGCGCCGTCGAGGGCGTCGGCACCCTCGCCATCACCATCGGCTGAGCCGCCCCGGGAAAAGAAAATCAATGCGCATCGCCACCTGGAACATCAACTCCGTCCGCCTGCGGATGGAGCTGCTGCTGCGCCTGATCGACGAGGCCAACCCCGACGTCATCTGCCTGCAGGAGACCAAGTGCGTGGACCAGGAGTTCCCGCACAAGCCCCTGGAGGAGCGCGGCTTCGTGCACAACCACGTGCACGGGATGAAGAGCTACAACGGCGTCGCCATCCTCTCCAGGCTGCCGCTGGAGACCCGCGACATCCAGCACTGGTGCAGGAAGGAGGATTGCCGCCACGTGCTGGCGACGCTTCCCAATGGCATCGAGATCCACAGCGTCTACATCCCCTCCGGCGGAGACATTCCGGATCCGGAACAAAATGACAAGTTCGCCCACAAGCTTCGTTTCGTTGACGAAATGACCGAGTGGTGGGCCGCCAAGCGCAACGCCGACACGCCGATGGTGGTGGTCGGCGACTTCAACATCGCGCCCCTGGAGCAAGATGTGTGGAGTCACAAGGAGTTGCTGGACGTCGTCTCGCACACGCCGGTTGAGGTGGAGAAGCTGACGGCCATGCAGAACTCTATCGGCTGGGTGGATGCGGTTCGTCATTTCGTTCCCGAAACTGAAAAGCTCTACACGTGGTGGAGCTACCGCGCGCGGGACTGGGCGGCCTCCAACCGCGGCCGCCGCCTGGATCACATCTGGGTGACCAAGCCGCTGGAATCCCTTCTGAAAAGCCACCGCGTGCTGAAGGATGCCCGCGGCTGGGAACCGAAGCCGTCCGACCATGTGCCGGTGGTGGTCGAGCTGGCGATCTGAGAATACGTTTCGGAAACGGAACGTTATCTGATGGGAGTCACTCCCCCGCCGGAGGCGGGGGAGTGACCGTTTACAATCCGGAACGAATCAGCTCCGGCAGCCGCGCCTTCTGCCGCCCGGCCTCGTCGAAGTTCGCCGGGTCGAGCCAGCGGTCGAACGCCGCGCGCAGGGTCGGCCATTCCCGGTCGAGGATCGAGAACCACGCCGTGTCCCGGTTGCGCCCCTTGGTGACCAGCGCCTGCCGGAACAGCCCTTCGTACCGGAAGCCCAGCCGCTCCGCCGCGGCGCGCGACGGCTCGTTCAGCGAGTCGCACTTCCACTCGTAGCGGCGGTAGCCCAGCTCGTCGAAGGCGCGGCGCATCATCAGCGCCATCGCCTCGGTGGCGGCGCGGGTGCGCTGCAGGCGCGGGCTGTAGTTGATGTGCCCCACCTCGACCACCCCGTTCGCCGGGTCGATGCGCATGAAGGCGGCCACCCCCACGGCGCGGCCGGTGTCCTTGGACACGATGGCGTGCATCATCGGATCCTCGCCGGCGGCCATGCTCTCGGTCCAGGCGCGGTAGGCCTCGCGCGTTGCCGGCGGCTCGACGGACAGGTAGGTCCAGTTGCGCCCGCCCACGTCCTCGGCGTTGGCGGCGAACAGGTCGTCGGCGTGGCGGGCAGGGTCGAGCGGCTCAACGCGGCAGTACCGTCCCTCCATGGCGGTGCGCGGCGGCCGGGGCCGCGGCGTCCAGCCGGGCACGGGAAAGCCGATGGGCTGGCCGAATCCGTTCTGCCCTGATCCGTTGTTCTGAGTGGTCATGCTGGTCCGATCCTGGTGGGGCGTACCGCCCATGGTAGCGCATCGCCCGCGACCCGGGGACGCGTTGCGAAACTGGTCAGCAGGCTATACACTTTGTTTTATAACCGACACATGATCCGCTCCACCCTTTCCATGCACCCGCCGCTCGCGCCGGACCCGCCGGCCGCCCTCGACTTCTTCGATCCGGACGATGGTGCCGACGCGGTCCTCACCAGCCGCGAACTCTCGGTCACCCGCTCGAAGCTGGGCGACCTGCTGGACCTGCTGCCGGCCGGGTTGCTGATCCACCAGGAGCAGGGCATCGTCTACGCCAACGTCGAGGCGTCACGGGTCCTCGGGTTGAGCCGTGAGGCGCTGGTCGGCCGCCATTTCCTCGACTTCGTCGCCGACGCCGACCTGGAGGCGCAGCACGCCCTGTTCGCCGGCTGCCTGCACGAGGGCACGCTGGTGCGCACGCAGGACTGCGTGCTGATCGGCGCCGACACCCGGCAGACCAGCGTGCAGGTCAGCATGTCGCCGCTGCCCTGGGAGGGGCTGCCGGTGCTCTACGTGCTGATCAACGACGTCACCGCGCTGAAGCAGACCGAGGCGATGCTGCGCGTGCTGTCGAACACCGACTCGCTGACCGGCGCCTGGAACCGCCGCCACTTCATCGACCTCGCCGAGGCCGAGGTGGAGCGCAGCCGCCGCTACGCCCGCCCGTTCAGCCTGCTGGCGCTCGACATCGACCACTTCAAGCGGATCAACGACGCGCACGGCCACGCCATCGGCGACGAGGCGCTGAGGGCCTTCACCGCCGCCTGCCGGGCGACGTTGCGCACCAACGACGTGCTCGGCCGCATGGGCGGCGAGGAGTTCGCCGTGCTGCTGCCGGAGACCGACGGCAAGGGCGCGCGCCGGGTCGCCGAGCGCATCCGCGCCCGCGTCCGCGGCCTGACGGTGCCGGCCGGGACCGAGTCGGTGCACCTCACCGTCAGCATCGGCTGGGCCTCCAGCCACGGCGACGGGCGCGACCTCGACGCCATGCTGTCCTGCGCCGACGAGGCGCTGTACCGCGCCAAGGACCAGGGCCGCGACCGGGTGGTCGGAGCCGTGGACATCATGTTCGTGTAAGCCGCTTGTGGCCGCCGCGCCTCACCGCACCGCCGTCGGCCGCCGGCTCTTCGCCTCGGCGTCCTGCGCCGCCAAGTTGACCAGCATGTAGCGCAGCCTCTGCGCATCGGCCTCGTTGACACCGCCCGGCGGCTTGGCCGCCGCCAGCACCGGACCGTCGGGGACGCGGACCTCGGCGGGCTTCGGCGCCGGCTTGGCGGCCTCCACCACCTCGACCGGAGCCGGTTTCGCCCGCGGCGGCGCCTTCGCCTCCAGGATGCCGTCCTGGCGGTTGTCGGGGGTCTTCGGCGTCCAGGTGCGGTACGGGCCGGTGTCGACGTGCACGTGGCCGGTGTGCGGGTACAGCGCGTAGCCGCCGCGCCGCATCTCCGCCGCCGCCGCGGCGACGCGCTCCGGCGCCACGCCGGGGATGCGGATGTCGGCCGCCTGGCCGCGGATGTGGTAGCTGTTCTCGGCGACGTTGGGGTTGCTCCTGGCCAGCGACGCGTTGGTCGCCGCCGAGCGGTAGCCGGAGGTCAGGTGGATCGGTGCGCTCTCCGGCAGGCCGACGCGCTGGCGCAGCTCGGTCAGCGTGTCGATCAGCGTCGGGTCGACCGGCGCCGTCAGCCCGGTGCGGCGGTCGCGGAACAGGCTGGACAGCTCGGCCATGGCCTGCGGGTCGTAGCCGCCGGGCGAACGCCAGTAGGTGGTTGCAACGGATTCGCCGCTCGCCGGGTGCACCAGCACGATGGAGCGGCCCCCCTCGCCCATCGGCCCGGAACTCGCGCAGCCCGTCAGCAGGGCGCCGGCCAACGCCAGCAGCGCAGCGATACGCAGGAAAGACGGCACGGCGACCTCCGGTTCCCCTCGAGGTTGCGACCGGCCTTCATACCATAAATGTCACAATCGCTTACAGGGCGGACTTAGCACGGCACGCGAGATACACCGGCTCTGTGGGATTTCTGCGTCAGTCCGCCGCGCCAATTCGCCTTACAGGGACTCGCCTTATCGGGCGTCCAGCACCAGGTCCAGCCCCTCGCGCGCCACCAGCGTGCCGGGGCGGCGGCGCGCCGCCTCCGCCTCGATGGCGTCGAGCGCGTCGTCGGTGCGCGCCGGGTCGTGGTGGAAGATCACCGCCCGCCCCACCCCGGCGGCCTCGGCGATGCGCAGACACTCCTCCCAGGTCGAGTGGCCCCAGCCGACGTGGCGCGGGAACTCGGCGTCGGTGTAGGTGCTGTCGTAGATCATCACGTCGGCGCCGCGCACCAGGTCCAGCACCTCCGGGTCGAGCGTGCCCGGCGTGTGCTCGGTGTCGGTGATGAAGCACAGGCTGCGCCCGGCGTACTCGACGCGGTAGCCGACGGCGCCGTTGGGGTGGTTCAGCTCGGCCGTGCGCACGCGGATGCCGGGCGCCGGGTCGATCACAGCACCACGGTCGAACTCGCGGAAGCTGAGGTCGGCGCGGAAGGTCTCGATGGGGATCGGGTAGAGCGGCGGCTTCATCATCGAGCACACCACCTCGCGCATGCTCTGCCCCGGCGGCAGGTGGCCGGACCACACGCGCACCCGGCTGGCCGGGTCGAAGATCGGCACGAAGAACGGCAGGCCGCAGATGTGGTCGAGGTGGCTGTGCGTCAGGAACAGGTCGAGGTCGGCCGGCCCCCCGGCGCGCAGCGCCTCGCCCAGCCCGCGCAGGCCGGTGCCGGCGTCGAACACCAGGAGCGCGTCGCCGCAACGCACCTCCAGGCAGGCGGTGTTGCCGCCGGCGCGCACGGTGTCGGGACCGGGAGAGGCGATGCTGCCGCGCACGCCCCAGAAGCGCGCACGCAAGGATCGCGACGGATTGGTGGATGAACCGGACATCATCGTGTCGCATGGTTGCCCGGACCCGATACCCAAGTCGAGTGAAAACTATCCGTCCGGACGGGGAGCGGCGCAGCCGGAGAGCCCCTATATCTGGGATGTCCAAACCCATAAGATGTGGTAGGTTGCCCGCGCACCTCTTCTTTGCCGCCCGTAGGACGGCGCCGGGATCGTCACGGATGGACCCTGACAAGCTCGCCAAAGTCCTCGCCATGGCCGAGTCGGAGCACCAGGGCGAGGCTCTGTCCGCGTTGCGCGCCGCGCGCATCATGCTGTCGCGCGCCGGGATGAACTTCCGCGACCTCGCCGACGGCGCCCGCCCGCGCCCGGCCGCGCCCAGCGCCCCACCCGTCGAGCCCCCGCCCCCGCCCGCCAAGGCCCCGCCGCCCGACGAGCTGGTTCTCGGCCTGCGCCGTCAGGTCGGCGACCTGGAGCGCGAGGTGGCGTCGCTGAAGCGCGCGCTCGACAAGGCGACCGGCGAGTTGGACAAGCAGAAGGAGGAAGTCGACCGCTGGCGCTCGCTCGCCCGCGAGACGGCGGAGAAGCTGTGGGACCTCGGCAAGGCGCTGGAGCGCCGGCGTGTCCGCCACACCTCGGCCGACAAGCGCCGCGCCATCCTCGACCATCTGCAGGACCCCGGCAGCGCCATGCTGTCCGACCAGGAGATCGCGCGTCGCGTCGGCGCCTCGGTGCAGGTGGTGGCGCATTGGCGCCGCCGGCTGGCCATCGTCGGCCGCAAGGTGCGGCTGATCCCGGTGCAGCCGCGCGGCCGCGGCCTGTGGCGCCCGCAGGGCGCGCGCATCGCGCCGCTCGACCTGCCGCGCCGCCGCTGGGCCGGCTACGCCGCCGGCGTCACCATCGCCGGGCGTTTCCTGAAGTAGGCGCGGTCAGGGCACCAGCCGGTAGCCGCCGGGCTCGGTCACCAGGATCTCGGCGTTGGAGGGGTCGCGCTCGATCTTCTGGCGCAGGCGGTAGACGTGGGTCTCCAGGGTGTGCGTCGTGACCCCGGCGTTGTAGCCCCACACCTCGCCCAGCAGGGTGTCGCGGCCGACCACGGCGTCGCCGGCGCGGTACAGATACTTGAGGATCGCCGTTTCCTTCTCGGTCAGGCGGACCTTGCGGTTCTTCTCCTCCAGCAGCAGCAGCTTGGCGGCCGGACGGAACAGGTAGGGACCGATGGTGAAGGTGGCATCCTCGCTCTGCTCGAACTGGCGCAGCTGCGCGCGCAGCCGGGCCAGCAGCACACCCAGGCGGAACGGCTTGACGATGTAGTCGTTGGCGCCGGAATCGAGGCCGAGGATGGTGTCGGCGTCGGTGCTGGCGCCGGTCAGCATGATGATCGGGCAGCGCACGCCCTCGCGCCGCATCAGCCGGCACAGGTCGCGCCCGTCCATGTCCGGCAGCCCGACGTCGAGCAGCACCGCGGCGAATCCGCCCTCGCGCGCCGCCGCCAGCCCGGACGCGCCGTCCGCCGCCTCCGCGGTCTCGAACTCCTCGTGCAGCTGCAGCTGTTCGGCGAGCGACTGGCGCAGCGCCTCGTCGTCGTCGACCAGAAGAATGCGTTTGGCCGAAGTCATGCGCTCAGGTCTTTGCCGTCTCGTCCCACGGCGCGGACCTTAGCACGCGCGGATGGCCTTGTCGTCAGGGCACGGTCTGACCACTGGGGGCGGGGAACAGGATTCCGTTAGGCGCCGAGGAGGGAATTGCACTAGCCTCGCCCGGCGGCAGGATTCCGGGAGCCCCATGCACGAACTGGTTCAATCGCTGTTCGACGACATCCTCGGGCGGATCCGGCGCGACAAGGCCGTCGTCTACTTCCTCCCCCAACCCTGCCGCATCGGCCAGCTGGTGATGGAGATGTTCTGGCTGGCCTCGGTCTACCCGCCGGAGGACCAACAGCTCATCGTCGTCGTGCCGGACACGCCGGACACCGACGCCGCCATCAACCCGGCCGCCTTCCGCGCCGCCATGCGCCACGTCGACGTGCTGATGCCGGATTCCCTGGACAAGCGGCGGCTCGCCGTCACGCTCGCCTGGAGCGGCATCGACGGCCGCTTCATCGAGGACTTCAGCCTGTCCGGCGCCACCGTCAAGGTGATCTTCGGCCTCGGCGCCCTGGTGATCCGGCAGCAGTTCCTGCACTGGTACGTCGACACGCGGCAATGCCGCTTCTTCACCCTGGACGGGGAGGAGGAGGCGGAGGGACGGCGCCTGATGCAGGCGCTGCGCATCGACCCGGACGCCGAGATCGTCGCGCTGCATGCCCGCGACAGCGGCTACATCAACGCGCAGCATCTGGACTTCCGCAACGCTGCGATCGGCAACTACGTCCCCGCCGTCGAGTTCCTGCTGCGCGAGGGCTACACCGTCGTGCGCATGGGCGATCCGTCCATGCGGCCGCTGCCGCTCAGCCACCCGCGTCTGATCGACGCCCCGTTCAACACCGCGTACGAGCGGCATGGCGACGTGTACTTCACGGCGCGCTCGGCCTTCATGGTGCACACGCTGTCCGGTCCGACGAGCCTCGCCTTCGCGTACGGCCGGCCGGGTCTCGCCTCCAACGCCACGCCCTATTACTGTGGGTTGAGCGTGGACGACCTGCTGTTGCCCAAGCGCGTCCGCCGGCTGGACGACCATCGTCCCTTGTCGCTGCAGGAACTGGCGCAAACCGGATTGATCAAGTCCGGCCAGGCCAAGGTCTTTGAAAACGCCGGCGTCTACCTGGAGGAGTGCAGCCCCGACGCGCTCCTGGCCGGGGTGGAGGAAATGCACCGCCGCCATCGCGGCGCCTTCGCGCCGTCGCTGGCATGCGCGCTGGCGAACGCCCGGTTTCGGACCGCCGCCACCCTCATCGACACGGAGTTCCGACGGAACGCCCATCTGGAGAGAAACTGGGAGAACTTCTACGGGGCGGCCGCCGGCATCGACCTGGCCGAAGCGTTCCTCCAGCAGCAGCCGGACTTCATTTAGGACGCCGGCACGCCGCCCGTCACCGTTGCATGCCGCGCGACGGACTGGCGCGGCGGCGCCAGGAAGGCAGGCTCCCAGCACGCCTCGGGGTGCAGGCCGAAGCGCCGGTCGAACGCGAAATAGGTCAGGTCGGCGACGCACTGGAACGCGTTCGCCAAGACCGCCACGCCCTCCCCGCGCGCTGGAGAGATCGCCAGATTGGCCGAGAAGCCGGCGGTGAGCCCACCCTTCTGCACGAAGACGTCCGGCGGAAAGCCGCGCAGGACGTCCCATCCCAGGCCCCGCTCCTCTGAATCTCCGGCGTGCCGGCGCGGCCGTTGCGCGGTGGCCAGGGCCCGTCCCACCGGGGTGTCGGGCGGCGAAACGCTCGCGGCGGCGAGGCGCAGCAGATCGCCGACTGGCCCGCGGAGACCGCCGGCCGCCTCCATCGCCTCGGGCAGAGTCCAGCCTGGCCGCGGCGCGCCGTCGGGCCCGTGCCCGGCCGCGGTGGCGACATCGAAGCCCGTGGCCAACATGCCCAGCGGTTCCAGCACCCGCTCGCGCAGCAGACGGGCGAAGGGCCGGCCGGCGCGCACCGACAGGCAATGGCCGAGCAGCCCGAAGCCGAGATTGCTGTAGACCGTGCGGCGCCCCGCGCCGGGTGGCGGCGTGAACCCGGACAGAAACCGGTACAGCGCCTCCATCGGATAGTCGGGGTGCGGCGCCTCCAGGTCCACGGTCTGCAACTCCGGCGGCATCATCGGCAGGCCGCTCGCGTGTGTCGCGAGCGCCTCCAACGTCACCACCCCGGCCGGGCAGGTGGGCAGGCGGCCGGCGAGCACGCGGCCCACCGTCTCGTCCAGGCCCGCCTCACCCGCCTCGACCATGAGCGCCAGCAACACCCCGGTCAGCGCCTTGGTGAGCGAGCCCAGCTCGAACGCCGCGTCCGGCTCCACCCCGTGGGCGACGATCTCCGCCCGGCCTTCGTGCCACAGGCCGACGACGAGGCCGGGGCAGCCGCCGGAACGGGTGCGGCGGCGTACGGCGGCCTCGATTTCGCTGGTTGGACGCATCGCGGCAGCATAGGGAGACGCTCCCGGCTTCCACAGACGACAGGGCGTCGCACCGTTGCACGCCGCGCAACGGACTTGCGCGGGGACTCCGCTTGCCTTGCCCGCGCCGGCGTGGGACGGTCGGGGCACCCTTGGAAAGCGGGAACCGGCCGCCCAGATGGTGCGGACGGTTTTGCTTTTCTCCGCCCGGGCCGCTAGGGTTCCGGCCCGGTACCTGGATCCGGTTTTTGACGATGTACGCTGACCTCCGCCCCGAACCCACCCAGCCCTTCGACGAGGCCGCCATGCGCGCCGTCGACCGCGCGCTCGCCGCCCTGCGCCGCGGCGAAGCGGTGGCGATCGCCTGCACCGACGGCCGCGTCGCCCTGGCGCTGGCGGTGGAGACGGTCGGCGCCGACGCGCTGGCCCGGCTGAAGCGCCTGTCGGGGAGCGAGCCGGTGCTCGCCGTCACCCGGCGCCGCGCGCTGGTGCTGGGCGTGATGCCCGACGGCTTCCAGGCGGGCGAGGGCGGCGCCGTGACCCTGGCCGTCGCCGCCGGCCTGACCGCCGGGGACGCGGTGGCGCTGGCCGACGCCGAGCAGCGCCCGGACGGCCCGCTGCCCGCCGGGCTGAGCGCCACCCCGGCCGAGCCCGGCTCGCGCGAGGCCGCCGCGGTCGGCCTGATGAAGCTGGCACGCCTGATCCCCTCCGCCGTGGTGGTCCCGGTGCGCTCCACGCCGGGTGGTCTCGAAGCGTGGGCCAAGCGCAACGACCTGCTGTGGGTGCGCGCCGCCGACGTCGCCGACTACCGCACGCACGTGGTGCGCACGCTGCGCCAGGTGGCCGACGCGCGGGTGCCGCTGGTCGGCGGCGCCGAGAACACCCGCGTCGTCGCCTTCCGCCCGGCCGACGGCGGGCCGGAGTACCTCGCCATCATCATCGGCGACCCGGATCCCGAACAGCCGGTGCTGGCCCGCCTGCATTCCGAGTGCTTCACCGGCGACCTGCTGGGCTCGCTGCGCTGCGACTGCGGCGACCAGCTGCGCGGCGCCATCGCCGAGATCGCCCGGCGCGGCAGCGGCGTGCTGCTCTACCTGGCGCAGGAGGGGCGGGGCATCGGGCTGGTCAACAAGCTGCGCGCCTACCGCATCCAGGACCGCGGCTTCGACACCGTCGATGCCAACGAGATCCTCGGCTTCGAATCCGACGAGCGCGTCTACCTGCCGGCCGCCGAGATGCTGCGCCAGCTGGGTTTCCGCGCGGTGCGGCTGATGACCAACAACCCGGACAAGATGCGCCAGCTCGCCCGCTGGGGCATCGAGGTGGTCGAGCGCGTCCCGCACGTCTTCCCCTCGAACACCCACAACGAAGCCTACCTGCGCACCAAGGCCGAACGCAGCGGGCATATGTTCTGAGTGTTGCGGGGACGGACGGTCCAGGCAGGAATCACCCTCCACCCGGCAGGAGTTGCCGGGGCGCCGTGACCGAAAGCGGACATTGGCGCCTTTTTTGCCGGAATCGGCTGGCACGGCGGTTGCAGTACCCCGAGTGACCCAATCCGCCGGGAGTGCCGACCATGTCCATCGCCGCCGTGCCGCTCGACAGCGCCGCCCCGCGTCCGGCCGGCACGCCCATCGGCGCTTCCGTCAGCAGCATCGTCCGCAGCTCGACCGACGACCCGTACAACGCAACGGCGGACCTGTCGTTCGGCGACTTCCTCGACATGATCAACCCTCTGCAGCACATCCCGGTGGTCGGCACCATCTACCGGGCGGTCACCGGCGACACCATCAAGCCGGCCTCGCAGGTGATCGGCGGCATCGCCTTCGGCGGGCCGATCGGCGGCGCCGCGGCGATCGTCAACGCCATCATCACCCAGGCCAACGGCCGCAGCCTCGAGGACTCCATGCTGGCCGGTCTCGGCATCGGCACCGGCGAGCCGACCGTCGAGGTCGCCGACGCTTCCGCGGCCCAGGCCCCGGCGCCGCAGGCCGCCCCCGCCGCCCCGGCGCCCAGCGCCGCGCCGGCCGCCGCGCCCGC